>NZ_JBICVG010000006.1:0-152575 GCF_043198875.1 Streptomyces sp. NPDC048718 | reverse complement strand
GCTTCCAAGGCGACACCGGAGCACAGGGTCCGCAGGGCTTCCAGGGGGTCCAGGGCGACACCGGAGCACAAGGCACACAGGGCTTCCAGGGCGCTCAGGGCGCCCAGGGTTTCCAGGGCGACACCGGAGCGCAGGGCGTCCAGGGCACCACGTTCGGCCCCTCCCATGTCGTCACCGGCCCTTCGGCGACGACCTCGGTCGCCACGTGCCCCACGGGCGAGATGCTCCTCGGCGGCGGCTACAGCGGGCCGATTACCGGCACCGTCTACGAGAGCAGCCCCACCGCCAACGGCACGGGCTGGCAGGCCTCGGGCAACGCGCTCAGCGATGTGACGGCCTACGCGATCTGCGCGCCCACCACCTGACCGGCGGCGCGGACACGAACGGGCGGTGCCCCGGAGCCGAAGAAGGCTCCGGGGCACCGCCCGTTCCGCGCGTCGACAGGGCCGGACCGTTCCGGACGGACGGACCGCCGGCCCCAGGCACCGGACTCCAGGACCCGGCCGCCAGGCACCGGACCCGGACTCCAGGACAGGTCGGGCCCGACCTCGGCTCCCGGCCAGGATCTATACGACCAGCAGTCCCCCACACCGCTCGGCGCCGTCCTTCATGGCGATGAGGTTGGCGACCACGTAGGAGATGTCGTTGCGGGCGTGCCAGTCGGTCGGGAAGTACGTCACCAGCCGCGACGACTGGAACCGGGCTTCGATCCCGGGCACGAACGCGCGGTACTGGTCGTCGGTGTAGTACCAGAACGAGTTCTCGTTGTAGAAGGCGACATGGGTCGGGTCCTGGTACGCGCCGCGCCCGTCGGAGCTGGGCGTCATCGTGAGGAGCATGCCGCCGGGGGCCAGCAGCCGGTACAGCTCGTTGATCAGCGGCACCTTCGCGGGGACGTGCTCCAGGAAGTCCACGGCCCGCAGCAGGCCCACCGAGCCGTCGGGCAGATCCAGCGGCCCGGGCAGGGTCGCGACGATGTCGACACCCTCCCCCGGGTACTGGTCCACGCCCAGGTAGCCCGGCGGCTTGCGGTGGGCGGCGCCGAGGTCGAGGGCGAACAGCCCGCGCCGCGCGGTCCAGGCGAGGGCGTTGGCCTCGATGTACTTGTCGTACAGGGCGACCGTCTCGCGCTGGATGTGCGCGTTGATCTGGGGCTCGCACTGGGTGTTCCCCCGGTGGATGCGCTGGAGGTACAAAGGACGGGGCAGGTGGTGGAAGTCGCCGATGTGGAACAGCCGGCACATCAGGTCCTGGTCGTCCAGGACCTCGCGGGTGGCGTCGTAGCCGCCTGCCTTCTCGTAGGCGTCCTTGCGGAAGGCCCGCACGTGGTTGGGGGCGTACCAGATGTAGGCCACGTTGTGCGGGGTCGGGGCCAGCGACTTGGCCTGGAGCAGCGTCCGGCCGTCGACCCGCGCTTCCTCGTACCGCCAACCGTGCGCCTCGTTGAAGCGGGTGTTCTCGCGTCCGCCGTCCTCGGTGATCCGGACGGTGTCGCTGTAGACGAACACGGCCTCGGGGTGGTCGTCGAACGCCTCGCCGAGCTCCGCGAGGCAGGTCCGGGCCAGCAGGTCGTCGTGGTCGAGTTCCACCAGGATGTCGCCGCGCGCCCGTTCGCAGGCCCGCCGCTTGGCGGCCCCGACGCCGCGTACGTCGTCCGCGATCTCCACCCGTACCCGCTCGTCGGGACGCTCGGGCCGCCACCGGGCGCCGTTGTTGAGCAGGACGATCCACTCCCAGTCCGAAGAGGTCTGCGCCTGCAGCGTCGCCAGGCACTCGTCGAGGAATCGGGGCTGGTGGCTGGGGGTGAAGACGGAGAACCTGGGGGTGGCGGTCGACGTCATCGGAGGTCACCTGCTTGGCTCGGCGGCGGTGGGGCGGAGTGCGTCCGCCCGCCGACGTTACGAGTCAGGCCCCGGTGGCGCGGCCCATCGCCGGACGGTCCGAGCCGGGTCCACCCGAATGCACGCACACCCTCGACACGACGAAGCGCCGGCCACAGCCCTCGGCAGGGCGGTGGCCGGCGCTTTCGCGGCGGGGGCAGGGGGGGCGGGCCCTAGCGGGCCAGCGTGGCGACCATCACGGCCTTGATGGTGTGCAGCCGGTTCTCCGCCTCGTCGAAGACGACCGAGTGCGCCGACTCGAAGACCTCGTCGGAGACCTCCAGTTCGGTCAGCCCGTGCCGGGCGTGGATCTCACGGCCGACACCAGTGCCGAGGTCATGGAAGGCGGGCAGACAGTGCAGGAACTTGACGTCCGGGTTGCCGGTCGCCCGCAGCACGTCCATGGTCACGGCGTACGGGGCGAGGGCGGCGATCCGCTCGTCCCAGACCTCCTTGGGCTCGCCCATCGAGACCCAGACGTCGGTGGCGACGAAGTCGGCTCCGCGTACACCCTCGGCGACGTCCTCGGTGAGGGTGATCGTCGCGCCGCTCGTCTCGGCGAGCCGCTGCGCGGCGGCCACGAAGGGCTTGGCCGGCCAGTACGCCTCCGGGGCCACGATCCGGACGTCCATGCCCAGCAGCGCGCCGGTGACCAGGTAGGAGTTGCCCATGTTGAAGCGGGCGTCGCCGAGGTACGCGAAGGCGACCTCGTCGAGCGGCTTGTCCGTGTGCTCGGTCATGGTGAGGACGTCGGCGAGCATCTGGGTGGGGTGCCAGTCGTCGGTGAGACCGTTGAAGACGGGCACGCCGGCGTGGGCGGCCAGCTCCTCGACGGCGGCCTGGCTGTCACCCCGGTACTCGATGGCGTCGAACATCCGGCCGAGCACCCGGGCCGTGTCCTTGACCGACTCCTTGTGGCCGATCTGCGACGCGGACGGGTCGAGATAGGTCGTGGAGGCACCCTGGTCGGCGGCGGCCACCTCGAACGCGCAGCGGGTGCGGGTGGAGGTCTTCTCGAAGATCAGGGCGATGTTGCGGCCGCGCAGCCGCTGCACCTCGGCACCGGCCTTCTTGGCCGCCTTCAGCTCGGCGGCGAGCGCGATCAGGCCGCGGAACTCCTCGGCGCTGAAGTCCAGCTCCTTGAGGAAGTGGCGTCCGATGAGGTCGGTGGCCATGGTGCGCTCCTGGGGTACGTTCGGGACGTCGAGGGACGAGGACCCTGGAAGTGTATACGTAATCCAGAATTCTTATACGGTCGGGTGTACCCGGAAGCCCTCCCCGGAAGGCGCACCCGCTTCTCCTCCACTCCTCCGCTTCCCCCCTCCCTCTCCTACCTTCTCCCCCGTATCGGCGTCCGCCTCCCCGGGGCGCCACCGGACCGCGTCGAATCACGTCAGACCGCGTCAGACCGCGTCCCGCTCCACCGGACAGCTCATACAGCGCGGCCCGCCCCGCCCCCGGCCCAGCTCGCTGCCGGGAATCTCGATCACCTCGATGCCCTCCCTGCGGAGGTGGGTGTTGGTGGTCACATTGCGCTCGTACGCGACGACCACCCCCGGCTCAACAGCCAGCACGTTGCATCCGTCGTCCCACTGCTCGCGCTCCGCCGCGTGGACGTCCTGGGTGGCCGTCAGCACCCGGATGTCCTGGAGCCCGAGCGCGGCGGCGATCGCGCTGTGCATCTGCTCCGGCGGATGGTCGATGACCCGCAGCGACTGGCCCTCGTCCCCCGGCTCGATCGTGTACGAGCGGAGCGGGCCGAGGCCCGCGTACTGCGTGAAGGTGTCCTGGTCGACCATGGTCATCACGGTGTCCAGATGCATGAAGGCCCGCCGCTTCGGCAGGTCGAGCGCGATGATCGTGCGCGCCGAACCGGCCGCGAACAGGCCGCGGGCGAGCATCTCCACCGCCTGCGGGGTGGTGCGCTCGCTCATGCCGATGAGGACGGCGCCGTTGCCGATGACCAGGACGTCACCGCCCTCGATGGTCGACGGATAGTCGGACTGCCCCTCCGACCAATGGTGGAAGGCGCCCGCCCGCGGCCCCGTGAACAGCGGGTGATGGCGGTAGATCGCCTCGAAGTGGACGGTCTCGCGCTGCCGGGCGGGCCAGCGCATCGCGTTGATCGACACCCCGTCGTAGATCCAGGCGGAGGTGTCCCGGGTGAAGAGATGGTTGGGCAGCGGACCGAGCACGAACTCGTCGAGCTCCAGCGCGTGGAAACGGACCGAGGTCGGCTCCGGGTGCTCCGCGAGGAACTCCCGCTTCGTCATGCCGCCGACCAGCGCCGCCACCAGCCGGGCCGGGTCCAGCGAGTCGAAGGCGGCGCGCAGGTGGTCGGTGGCGAGCGGACCGTACTCCTTCTCGTCGAAGACCCGGTCCAGTACGAGGGCGCGCGCCTCCGGTACCTCCAGGGTCTCGCGCAGCAGATCGCCGAAGAGATGGACCTCGACGCCCCGGTCGCGCAGCACGTCCGCGAAACCGTCGTGCTCCTGGCGGGCGCGCCGTACCCACAGCACGTCGTCGAAGAGGAGGGCGTCCTTGTTGGTCGGGGTGAGCCGCTTCAGCTCCAGATCGGGGCGGTGCAGGATGACACGGCGCAGCCGCCCGGTCTCGGAATCGACATGGAATCCCATGCGTCCATCCTGACCGAGCGGGACGCTGGCGCGTAGTACGCCGTACGTCTCGTCGCCGCAGTCACGGCGGTCACGGACGGTGCGGGCGGGCCCCGGGCGGCACGGGCGTCCGGGGGCGCGCTCGCGGGAGTGGTGGCGGGAGCGGGGGTGGGGGCTACGTCAGGAGGGCCACCAGCACCGCGATCAGCACGACGGCGATGCCGCCCAGGACGATGACCGCGAGCCTCCCGTGCTTGTCGTGGTCCGGGAGCGTCACGTCGGTCGGGTGTGGTCCGACGGACGGCAGTGGTTCGGTGGGCGGCTCCGATTCGGCGGACGGGAGCGGTCCAGCGGACGGCCGTGGTTCGACGGGCGGCAGAAGTTCGACGGGCGGCTGCGACTCGACCGGCCGACGGGGCGCGGGAACGGGGAGCGGGAGCGGGGCTCCGGCGTCCTCCCGGCGGGGTGCCACGGGGCGGGATTGAGGGCGAGGGGGCGGGGGGCTCATGGGGGCCGGGGCGTGGGCGGGCGGTGCCGGAAGCTCTGGGCGGGTGGGCGCGGGGGCCGGGACCGAGGCCGGAGGCGTCATGGGTGCGGCCGGAACCGGGACCGGAGGTGCCACGGTCCTCGCTGGGACCGGGGGTCCCGCAGGCATGGCCGAAGCCAGGGGCGGGGGCCCCATAGGCACGGTCGGAGCCAGGTCCGGGGTCGGGGCCGAGGCAGGCGCCGGCAGGGAGGAGTCGTGGCGCGGGGCCGTCGGGCGCGGGAGGGTCAGGAGCAGGGTGCGCAGGACGGACTCGGGCAGCCCGGGTTGTCCGACGATCCGGCGGAACACGCCGTGGGCCGCCGGATCCGGGCTCGCCCAGAGCCGGGCGAGCACCCCGGCGATCCGATCGGCCTGCTCGGCGCTCCCGTCCCGGCCGACGAGCAACGGGCGTACGGCCCAGTCGTGCAGGGCGGCCGCGTCGGCGGCCCGCTCGGCGGGCCCGACCTGCTCCTGCGCATGGGGACGGGTGAGGAAGTACTCCGCCTCGATCACGCGTTCCAGCAACTCGCCCCGGATTTCCGCGCCCCAGGACGGGTAGCGGTGGGCGATCTCCTGCACGAGCGCGGTGGTGACGGCGTACGGCTGCGCCTGGTTCCGGAGCTCGGAGAGGAGTTCCGCGTCCGCCGCGTCGCGGGCCGCGCTCCGCGCCTCTTCCAGGGTCCGCGCGCGGGACAGCCGCACCCCCGCTCCGCCCGCCGGGCTCTCCTGGGGGCGCCGGTTCTTCCGGGTGCCGCGCCGCCCAGGTCCTGGAGCGGGCCCGGCCCACGCCGACCGGGCCGGAGGCTCGGGGGCCGCGTCCTCCGGTGGAAGCGGCGGTGTGCCGGTGGGTACGGGTCCCCAGGGCGGGGCCCCGGGCGGCGCGGTGGCCGCGGGGCCGGGACCCGTCACCACCAGAGGGGTCCCGCCCGCCCTTGGGTGCGGCGGCACGAGGTCACCGGACGGTTCGTGTCCCGCGCGCTTCTCCGCGTTCCGTGACTGCTCCGGGATCACGGGCTGCGCGGGAGTCACGGCCGCGGCCCCCGGTCGTTCGGGCCGGTCCGGGGGCTCGGCGCCGTCCGCCGGCTCCGGCCCGTGCGGTGAACTGGTCCGGTCGTCCGCCTGTACGGGCCGCGCCGCCGCCCCCGGCGGCTGTGGGGGACCGGGCAGCTCGGGCCCTTCCGGCGCCTCTCGCACCCCTCGTACCGCTGAACTCTCCGGCACCTCTGGCACCTCTGGCCCGTCCGGTGGGGGCGGCCCTTCCGGACGTCCCGGCTCCACCGGCCCCACTGGCTTGCGACGCCACCCCCATCGCCCGGACCTCCCCCGGCTCGCGGGCTCTGGGCTCTCCGCGACCTCCGGCCCCGCCGTCTCCTCCGACCTCTCCGGTTGTCTCGATTCCCGCACCCGCGTGGGCATCGTCGGCCGGGTCGACCGCTCGGCGTTTTCCGGCCCCTCTGCCCCCTCCGACGCCTCTGCCCCCTCTGGCCCCTCTGTCTCCTCCGGCCGCTCCGGCCGCTGTGAGCTTTCCCGAATCTTCGGCCTCTCCCCTCTCTCCGGCTCCTCCTGTTCCGGCTTCGTCTCCTCCTGCTCCGGCTTCGCCTCCGGCGGCTCGGACCACTCCAGCCCCTCCGGCCACACGCGCCGCCCCGACCGCGCCGGTGCCCCGGCCTGTTCCGGGCTCTCCGCCCGCTCCGGCTTCTCCTCTTCCTCGGTCCTCGCCGAGGCCTCCCTCCGCGCCGTGCTCTGTGCCCGCTCCGTCCGCCCGCGCGCCGTCCTCTCCCCTGCGACGGCCCCGGCCCCGGCCGACCACGCCGGCGGGGGCGAGGGCCGATCCAGCGGGAAGCGGCGGTCGAGGCGGGCCAGGGCCGCGCGGACCGTGTCGCGGAGTGGGGCTCCGGGGCCGGCCAGGGAGTGGCCCAGCTCGGCACCGACCACGCCCACCCGTTCGCCGTCGGCCCCCATGTCGCGCAGGTGGTGGGCGACCAGGCGGGCCGCGAGCGATTCCATGTCGTCTCCCGCGCGTTCGGCCGGATCGACCCGTCGGCGGTCGGTGTCGCGGCCGGCCGCGCCCGCCCACTGCCCGACGAACACATAACGGAGGAAGGGCAGTTCGACCGTGTCATGCGTGGCGAAGGTCCAGCGGCGGTCGATGAGCCGGCCGAACAGTCCGTACAGCCCCCACAGCACCGGCAGCGCCGTGTCGCCACGCCGGTCCAGGAACGTGAAGTGGCCCTGTGGCCGGCGCAGCAACTCCGCCACCGTGCCCGTCAGTTCCCGTTCGGCACCCGGCAGCCGGGTGTCCAGGTGGCGCATCCCCCGTTCCGCCGCCGAGATCAGGGCCTGCCCGCGCACCACCGGCAGTTCGCCCCGCACGTCGGCGAGCGGCAGGTCCGCACCCTCCCAGGTCCAGGCGTGCAGACCGAGGCAGCGCGCCGGGTCGAGGAGGTCGCGGGAGCCGACGAGGACATGGCAGAGGGCAGAGGACCCGCCGCCGGGATCGGTCCACGGGGTGCGGCGGATCAGGACGATCCCGCTGCTGCCCCCGACGCGGACCAGGGCGGGCCGGATCTCCTCACCGCTCGCCCGCAGGACCGCCCCCACGCCGTGGAACAGCGCCGCCGTCTCCTCCTGGCCGCCCGACCAGGCCACCGGGCCGAACCCGGCGGCGCCGGAGGCGTTCTCGCCGTCCCAGCGGAAGACGATCTGGTCGGCCTCGTCCTGGGCGCGTGCCCGGCCTTGCTCTCGTGTCATCGGTCGTCACTCCTCTTCAGCGGCCCGCACGCGGCGAAGACGGACACCAGCGGTCCAAGCACCCGGCGGGGCCGTCCCCCGTACGGGAAACGGTCCCCACGAGCCTGCCCACCGGTCGCGGCGACGAAATGCGGGGAACAGCGCGCGCAGCGGGTCGGCGACGAACAAGGCGTCCACGCCCGAAAGGAAGCTCGCCACCGCGCCGTCCCGGGCGAGGCCCTTGGCCGCCAGGCCCAGGAAGACGAGGGATCCCGGCCGGGCGTGACGGCAAGGAGACCGTCCGCGAAGCGGGTCGGCACGGCGGTCCCTGGGCAACGAACCACTGACATCACAGGGTTGATACCCCGTCACTCCGCGGACTGAAAAACCTAGGGGCAGACGAAGAACCCCGTCAACGCGGACGAGTGAACACACAGGGGCGCAAGGAAGCGCATTCCACGCCTTCTTGCGCCCCTGCGCCCCCGCACCTCGGGCCGTCGCCCGGGAGTTCCGGACGACAGCCATGGAAGCCCTCGGGCCCGACCGAGCAGCGCGAGCCGCCGATCGCCCGGCCACGACCGAGCCGACCGCCCGGCCCGACCAGGCCCATCAGGTCCGACCAGGCCCACCAGGTCCGGCCGGACCGAGAAGGCCGGCCGCACCGGACGCACTGCCCGACCCGACCAGATTGAGCCCGCCCCGCCCCGTCAGAGCCGGGGGTCGACCGGCTCCGATTCCAGGGCGAGGACCGCGAAGACGGCCTCGTGCACCCGCCACAGCGGCTCGCCCGCCGCCAGCCGGTCGAGCGCCTCAAGCCCCAGCGCGTACTCCCGCAGGGCCAGGGACCGCTTGTGTCCGAGGAACCGTTCGCGCAGCCGCGCCAGGTTGTCCGGACGGATGTACTCGGGACCGTAGATGATCCGCAGGTACTCCCGGCCGCGCACCTTCACGCCCGGCTGCACCGGCCGTCCGCCGCGCCCGGTGGCGACGGCCGCGAGCGGCTTGACGACCATGCCCTCGCCGCCCGCCGCCGTCAGCTCCAGCCACCAGTCGGTCCCGGCGCGCACGGACGCCTCGTCGGCCGGGTCGACCACCAGCCGCCGGGTGGTCCGCAGCAGCCCCGTCGGGTCATGCTCGACCAGCCGGTCCAGCCAGGCCAGCTGCTCGTCGTGGGGTACGGCGGCCAGGGAGCGGCCGCGCGCGGCGAGCACCTGAAACGGAGCGAACCGGACACCGTCGAGGCCCTCGGTCGGCCAGCAGTAGCGGCGGTACGCGTCGGTGAACGCCGCCGCGTCGGCGGCCCGTTCCCGCTGCCGGCCGAGCAGCCCGTCGAGTCCCTCCACCCCGCGCGCGGCGGCCTGTTCGAGCGCCGTGACCGCGCCGGGGAACACCGCCCGCGAGGCCGCGCCGACCGCCGCGTACTGACTGCGCAGCAGTCCCGTCGACTTCAGCGACCACGGCAACAGCTCGCCGTCGAACAGCAGCCAGTCCGTGTCGAGTTCGTCCCACAGTCCGGCCGCTTCGATCGCGGCGCGCAGCCGTCCGACGACCTCCTCGGTGGTGGCCTGGTCGGCGAAGAACGGCCGGCCCGTACGGGTGTACAGCGCCCCGGTCACTCCGCCGCCGGCGCCCTCGCCGCCCGGGCCCCCGAACGCCGCGCCCGGGTCCACGCCGAACCGCTCCGCCGCCGCCGCGTCCTTGCAGACGAGGGCGACGGCCCGCGAACCCATGTGCTTCTCCTCGCACACGACCCGCCCGACACCATCGGCCGCGTACTGGGCGAACGCCTCGGCCGGGTGCTCCAGATAGCCCTCCGCCTTCGAGGTCGCCGTCGGCGCCATCGTCGGCGGCAGGTAGGCGAGCAGCCGCGGGTCGACGGCGAACCGGCTCATCACCTCCAGGGCGGCGGCCGCGTTCTCCTCACGGACCGCGACCCGGCCCATCAGCCGGGTCTCCACGCCCCGGCGGCCCCGCACGTCGTCGATGTCCAGCGGCCGGCCCTGGCCTGCGCCGGGCGCCTCGGCCGCGAGCGGCCGGGCCGGCTCGTACCAGACCTGTTCGGCCGGTACGTCGACCAGTTCGCGCTCGGGCCAGCGCAGCGCCGTCATCCTGCCGCCGAACACCGCACCGGTGTCGAGGCACAGGGTGTTGTTGATCCAGGACGTGTCCGGCACGGGCGTGTGCCCGTACACGACGGCTGCCCGACCCCGGTACTCCTCCGCCCACGGATAGCGCACCGGCAGCCCGAACTCGTCGGTCTCGCCGGTCGTCTCCCCGTACAGCGCGTGCGCGCGGACCCGCCCGGAGGTACGTCCGTGGTACTTCTCGGGCAGCCCGGCGTGGCAGACCACGAGCCGCCCCTCGTCGAGGACGTAGTGGCTGACGAGGCCGTCGATGAACGACGCGACCTCGGAGCGGAATTCCTCCGGCTCGCGCTCCAACTGCTCGATCGTCTCGGCGAGTCCGTGCGTCTGCTGCACCGTACGGCCGCGCAGCCAACGCCCCAGCTTGTTCTCGTGGTTGCCCGGCACGCACAGCGCGTCCCCGGCGGCCACCATGCCCATGACGCGGCGCAGCACGCCGGGGCTGTCGGGCCCCCGGTCGACGAGGTCGCCGACGAAGACGGCCGTACGGCCCTGTGGGTGGCGCCCGTCCTGGTAACCCAGCTTCGCGAGCAGGGTCTCCAGCTCGGAGCGGCAGCCGTGGATGTCGCCGATGATGTCGAACGGGCCGGTGAGGTGGCGCAGGTCGTTGTAGCGCTTCTCCCGTACGATCGCGGCCGCCGCCACCTCCTCCTCGCCGCGCAGCACATGCACCTTGCGGAAGCCCTCGCGTTCCAGTCCGCGCAGCGAGCGGCGCAGTTCGCGGCGGTGCCGCTGGACGACGTGGCGCGGCAGGTGGGCCCGGTCGGGGCGGGCCGCGTTGCGCGCGGCGCAGACCTCCTCGGGCAGGTCGAGGACGATCGCGATCGGCAGCACGTCGTGCTCGCGCGCGAGCCGTACGAGCTGCCGGCGCGCCTCGGTCTGCACATTGGTGGCGTCGACGACGGTCAGCCGGCCCGCGGCCAGCCGCTTGCCCGCGATGTAGTGGAGGACGTCGAAGGCGTCCTTGCTGGCGCTCTGGTCGTTCTCGTCGTCCGCGACGAGACCTCGGCAGAAGTCCGAGGAGACGATCTCGGTCTGCTTGAAGTGGCGCCGTGCGAAGGTCGACTTGCCGGAGCCGGTCGCGCCGATCAGGACCACGAGGGAGAGATCGGTGACGGGCAGCGTACGGGGCGCGGCGGAGTTACGGTCCGAGGTCGGATCGGTGTGCTCGGTCTGGTCGGTCATGCCGCGTCCTCCTTCTTCTTCGTGGCGGGGGTCGTGTCGACAGCGGTGCCGGTGGGGGTACCACTGCCGGGGGACGCTTCGGTGTCGATGCGGGTGAAGACGGCCATCTGGGTGGGCGGGCCGACCTCGGGATCGTCCGGGCCGACCGGGGCGAGGACCGCCTCGTAGCCGTAGCGGTCGGCGACGCCCGCCACCCACGCGCCGAACTCCTCGCGGTTCCACTCGAATCGGTGGTCAAAGTGCCGGACGTGCCCGGCGGGCAGCGACTCCCAGCGCACGTTGTACTCGGCGTTCGGCGTGGTCACCACGACCGTGCGCGGCCGGGCGGAGCCGAACACCGCGTACGCGAGGGCGGGCAGCCTCGGCGGATCGACATGCTCGACGACCTCACTGAGCACGGCGGCGTCGTAGCCGGTCAGCCGCTTGTCGGTGTACGTGAGCGAGCCCTGCAACAGGGTCACGCGGGCGGCCTGCCGTTCGCCCATCCGGTCCAGGCGCAGCCGGCGGGCGGCCGCGGCCAGCGCCCGCGCCGACACGTCCACGCCGACGACCTCGGCGAACCGGGCGTCCTTCAGCAGCGCCTGCACCAACTGTCCCTGCCCGCAGCCGAGATCGAGCACGCGGGCGGCGTCGGCGGCGCGCAGCGCGCCGAGGATCGCCGTGCGGCGCTGTTCGGCGAGCGGCACGGGCCGCTCCTCGGTGTCGCTCGCCTCGTCGACCGCGTTGTCGACGTCCTCGACGTCCAGGCCGTCGGCCTCGGCGAGGCGCACGAGCGCCAGCCGCTCCGTGGCCTGCCGGGTGAGACTCCAACGGCGCGCGAGATAGCGGCTGGTGATCAGCTCCCGCTCGGGGTGGCCGGCGAGCCAGCCGTCACCGGCCCGCAGCAGTTTGTCCACCTCGTCCGGCGCGACCCAGTAGTGCTTGGCGTCGTCGAGCACCGGCAGGAGGACATAGAGCTGATTGAGCGCGTCGGCGAGGCGCGGTTCGCCTTCCAGGACCAGCCGCACATAGCGGGAGTCGCCCCACTCGGGGAACTCCGGGTCGAGCGCGACCGGCTCCGCCGTGACAGTCGTCCAGCCCAGCGGCTCGAACAGCCGCTCCACCAGGCCCGGTCCGCCGCGCGCGGGCAGCGCCGGGATCTCGATCCGCAGCGGCAGCGGCGCGGCGGCCCGCTCGGGCATCGCGGCGCATGCGCCGTGCAGGGCGCTCTTGAAGACCTTGGCGAGTGCGACCGCGAGCAGCGAGGACGCCGCGTACGGCCGGTCGTTCACATACTGCGCGAGCGCGGCGTCGGGCGCCCCGCCCCGGCCCTTCCCCCGGCCCTTGCGGACCAGTGCCACGGGGTCGACCTCCAGCAGCAGCGCGACCGTGCACCCCTCGGCGTCCGCCTCGGGGTAGAGGACATGCGCGGTGCCGTGCGCGGTCGAGAAGGACTGCGCCTTCCCGGGATGCTTGTGCAGCAGGAAGCCGAGATCGGTCGCGGGTCGCTGAGGCGTACCAGTGGTACGAATGGTGAGGAACACCCGTCCGAGTATGACCATGCGTCCCGCCACCGACCAGGCATTTTCCGCGCCCGAGGGCGCGCGCCCCGGGCTTGGGCCGCACGGACGCGAACCACGTGGGCGACGCGGCGGGCGCCGGACCGGAACACCCCGCTACGTGCCGGAGGCCTTCGGCCTCGACGGCCTCCGCCTCGTCCCGCCCGGGTCCGGCCCCCTCCCTCGCCTCATTCGCGCCCGTGCGGTTCGCGCTCCACCACGCTCGCCAGGGAAGCGATCGTGGCGGGGCCGACCCGGCAGCAGCCGCCGATCAGCCGGGCACCCGCGGCCCGCCATCGTCCGGCCAGGGCCGGGTCGAAGGTGACGGGCCCCCGCCAGTTCCCGGCGACGGCGTCCCACCCCTCGCCGCTGTTCGGGTAGACGACGACCGGCTTGCCGGTCACGGCGGCGGCGATCTCCACGGCGGGCCCGACGTCCTCGGGGGCACAGCAGTTCACCCCGACGGCGACGACCTGGTCCCGGCCCGCCGCCAAGGCGAAGGCTTCCGCCAGTCGCTGCCCGGCGCGGGTGCGGGTGCCGTCGACGGTGTACGAGAGCCAGACCGGCACCCCGCACCCCTCGACGGCCCGCAGCAGCGCCTCGGCCTCGTCGGTGTCGGGCACCGTCTCCAGGGCCAGGACGTCGGGCGCCGCCTCGGCCAGGACCTCGATCCGGGGCCGGTGGAACCGTTCGAGCGCGCCGGCCGAAAGTCCGTACCGGCCCCGGTACTCGCTGCCGTCGGCGAGCATCGCCCCGTACGGCCCGACCGAGGCCGCCACCCAGATCTCCCGCTCCACCCGCTCGCCCGCCGACCGGGCGAGCGCCACGCCGCGGGCGAGCAGCCGTGCCGCCTCCGTGTGGCCGATCCCTCTCCGGGCGAAGCCTTCGAAGGTGGCCTGGTAGGAGGCGGTGGTGAGGACCCGGGCGCCGGCCCGCGCGTACGCGGTGTGCGCCGCCTCGATCCGCTCGGGGCCGTCGGCGAGCAGCCGCGCGGACCAGAGCGCGTCGGAGAGGTCGCAGCCCTGTTCCTCCAACTGGTTGGAGAGCCCGCCGTCCAGCACGAGCACCTCGTCGGCGAGGGCGGCGCCCAGCGTGCGCCCGGGTCTCACCGGATCACCCCAGCTGCGACTGGACCTGAGCGGAGATCAGCTCCAGGTGGTCCAGGTCGTCCAGATCGAGGATCTGGAGGTAGATCCGGCGGGCGCCCAGGGCTCCGTAGCGGCCGATCTTGTCCACGATCTCGGCGGGTGACCCCGCGAGACCGTTGGCCTTCAGCTCGTCCACCTCCCGGCCGATGGCGGCGGCCCGGCGGGCCACCTCGGCGTCGTCCCGGCCGGCGCAGACCACCAGCGCGTTCGAGTACACGAGCGAGTCGGCGGGCCGCCCCGCCTCCTCTGCCGCCGCCCGGACCCGCCCGAACTGCCGCTCGGTCTCCTCCAGCGACGCGAAGGGGATGTTGAACTCGTCGGCGAACCGCGCCGCGAGGCGCGGCGTACGACGCGCGCCGTGGCCGCCGATGAGCACCGGGACCTTCGCCTGGGCCGGCTTGGGCAGCGCGGGCGAGTCGGTGAGCTGGTAGTACTCCCCCTCGTACGAGAACGTCTTGCCGGCCTCGGTGCCCCACAGCCCGGTGACGATCTCCAGCTGCTCCTCCAGACGCCCGAACTTCTCCCTCGGGAACGGGATCCCGTACGCCTGGTGCTCCTCCTCGAACCAGCCCGCGCCCAGCCCGAGTTCGACGCGCCCCCCGGACATCCGGTCCACCTGGGCGACCTGGATGGCGAGGACGCCGGGGAGCCGGAAGGTGGCGGCGGTCATCAGCGTGCCGAGCCTGATCCGCTTGGTCTCCCGGGCGAGACCGGCCAGGGTGATCCAGGCGTCCGTCGGTCCGGGCAGTCCGTCGCCGGAGCCCATGCGCAGATAGTGGTCCGAGCGGAAGAACGCGTCGAAGCCCAGGTCCTCGGTCGCCTTGGCGACCGTGAGCAGCGTGTCGTAGGACGCCCCCTGCTGGGGCTCCGTGAAGATGCGAAGATCCATGCCTCCATCCTGCACCCGGAGGTGCGTCAACCGATTCGTCAGCCGGTGCTCGACACCGCCTCGCCCGGGTGAAAATCCACCCCCGGGCGAGGGGCATCGGCCCAGGCCAGTGACCTGGGCCGAGGGCGATTCGTTGGCGGGGCGGAGCCGGACCGCCCGGCCCAACGTGCCTGCGGACCTGCCGGTACGTCCCTTTGTGTGGTGGTCCTTCCCGTACGGGAGGGCCCCTGGCCGAGGAGGCCGCCATGTCCAAGGAAGCCGCGCCGCAGCACATCGTCACCTCCGAACAGCACCTGCCGCCGTCGATCCCGGCGATGTCCTCGGTGTCATCCGTCCCCGCGCAGCCGCAGTGCGGAGACGCACCTCACGGTCTGCTTCAGCAGATGGAGGCGATGATGGCCGCGCTCACCGCCGATCTCTCCCAACTCGACGCCGACCTCCAGTCCGCGGCGGACCGCCAAGCGGGCGACGCGGACGGGGACCGCCCGGGCCCGGCGGGACCGGACTCCGCCGCCCGCTGACCGCCGGCCCGCCGACCGCCCAGTGGGCAACGGGCACCAGGCACCACGGGCGAGTAGAGGTCAATCGGCGCCTGGTAGCGGACAGCCGGTACGGGTCCTGGCCGTCGGTGCGGGTGGCGGGCACGGACAGCGGGCGGCGGGGTGGCGAGGCCCGCGCCTCGCCGGTCCCAAGCCCCCTGTCCGCCGCCTCCGGTGGAGGCGGCGGCTTACTGCCCAGGCCGGGCGCCGGGGCAGGCCCGCGCCCCGGCCCGGTTCGGGGCCGGCCGGCTCAGGCCCCTGCCTCGGCCCTGCCCGCACCACCCTGCCAGGGCCCGCCCCCGTCCCGGCCCTGGCCCCGGCCGCACCACCCCGCCAACCCCGCCCCTCCACACCCAAGCCGGGCCAAGGCGAGCCGGGCTATGCCCTTACCCCGGGCCCGCACGCCCCCGGGCGGGGTCGGGCGGGCGGTCGCGCTCCCGCACCGCGAGCCGCCGCAGCATGGTCCGGACATGGTCGCCCGCCTCGTCGGCAGCGTCGATCGCCTCGATGGACTGCCAGTACAGCCCGTCCTCGTCCGGCGCGCAGGCCACCCCGACCAGAGCGATGCCGACCTCCCCCAGCAGCACGCCGAGCGCGGTCAGCGCCGCACGCACATCCCCCACGGAAGTGAGCTGTGCCGCCCGTGGCCCTCCGGTGCGCAGCGCCGCATGCTCCATCCCGCCGCGCACTCCGCCGGTCTCGCTCAGCCCCCGTGCCTCGCTCCGCAACTCCAGCGGCCCCTCGGCCGCGAGGTGACCCCCTATCACTTGGGCGAGGGCCTGGGCCTGCCAGGCCTCCCGCATGATGTCCCACGGCGCGTGGGCTTCCGCCAGCGCGTATCGCCCGTTTGCGATCAATCGCTCCGCGTCCATCAACGAAGCCCCCGTTCTGACGACTTACCGCTCACTCTTTCCATTACCCAGCGTGAGGCCGACTGAGCCTGAACACCAGAGGAATTCGGAAATCTGTGGACAGGAAGCTCGTTGGGGATAACTCGATCACTCCGTAGAGTGACAATCGGGGCCGGGGGCGGCCTCAACGGCATGATCGATTCCGCTGTCCCCGCCGGCACCGCCGGACTTGTGGGCCTCGTCCGCCCCGCCGAAGTCCCCGCCCCGGCGCCCGCGCGCCGGGAAACGGATCTCGTTGCGGTCGATCTTCGCCGCGAGGGCCGTGAGCGGATCGACCCCGAGCACACCGCAGAACTGCAACAGATAGGCGAGCACGTCCGCGACCTCGTCGCGGACCCGGTGCGCCGTCTCCGGGTCCGCCATCACCCGGCCCGCCTCCTCCGGCGTCAGCCACTGGAAGATCTCCAGGAGTTCGGCCGCCTCGACGCTCAGCGCCGCCGCCAGATTCTTGGGCGTGTGGAAAGGCTGCCAGTCGCGGGCCGCGGCGAAGTCGGCGAGCCGTCGCTGCAGGCCCGCCACATCAAGTTCTGTCACCCCCCAGGTCTACCACCGTCACACCCGGCACCTCCGGCACCTCCGGACCCTTCAGCCCATTCAACTCGTCCGTCACACCCGTGACTCCCTCCCCCACCGCCGCGACCAGCCGCATATGCCCGGTCGCGCAGATCTCCCCGGCCAGCCCGAGCAGGGCCGCCGTCTGCCGCGCGTCGAGCGCGTGGTCGAACCCGTCGGCGAGCACGGTGAGCGTCTGCATCGCCTGCGGCACCTCTGCGACCGGGTCCACGGCCAGTACCCCGGGGCCGGTGAGCAGGACGAGCCCGAGGGCGAGATAACGCAGTTCGCCGTCGCCGAGCCGGCCCAGCGCCATGTCCGGCAGCCCGGCGCGCTCCAGGACGGCTTCGACCGTGCCGCCCGCCTCCGATTCCCGTAAACCGAGCCCCGCCACCGTGCCGGCGCACCCCGCGGTCGCCAGGGCCGCCAGGCGGGCATGGCGGCGCGGGCACTCGGTGGCGGTGCGGTGCAGTACGGCGGCGAGATTGTGGCAGTCGCGCCGCAGCCTGCCCTCGCCGAGCGGCACGGGCTGCCGCATCCGGTGTGGCAGCGGGTGGCAGGGGAAGACCGACCGCAGCCCGACGACCACCTGTTCGGCGGCGGCCAGGACGTCCCGCTGCCCCTGTGTCTTCCCGGCGACGCGCAAGGGGAGCAGCGCCGTGCCGAGGATGTCGTCGGGGAACGGGGCGCGGGTCACCGGGGTGTTGCCGGCGGTGTGCCACTCGGCCTGGACGCTGCTGCGTTCCGGGTCCCGCAGCGCGGTGGTGAACAGGGTGTGGTCCGCCGAGGTGAGCCGTTCGCCGACGATCCGCAGGGTGGGTTCGGCCTGGACGGCGATGTCGAGATGGACGGGCCCGACCGGGCCGTCGACCGTGCAGCCGATCCGGAATCCGCGCCGGCCCTGCGAGTCGGGCCGCGACCGTTCCGGCACCCGGTCGGCGGCGTCCGGCAGCGCCTCTTCGAGCTCCGCGCCCGCCCCGAGCCGCGCCAGCGCCTCGTACGCGCGCAGGGCGGTGGTCTTCCCGCTCCCGCTCGCCCCGCGCAGCAGTGTCACGGGGCCGAGCGGCAGCACCACCCCGCGATGCGTTCCGAACGCCGACAGGCGCAGTTCGGTGACGGTGGGCCGGAGCGACGCCCCGCCGGTCCGCCCGTCCGCCGCCGTCGGCGTCGATGCCGACCCGGCAAAGAGGGCGGGCCCGAACCTGGGCACCGGCTCGGCTTCCCCTGCGGGGGCGGGGGCGGGACGTGGGCGGTCGCGGAAGGGCACCAGGCCGGGGGGCCGCCCCTGCGGGGGCACCTGCCCGTCGGCGGGAGCGAACGGCGGCCCGGGCGGGCGGGGTGGCCGATACGAACGGTCGGGGGCGTTGCCTCCGGTGATGGTCATGACCGGAAGGTACGCAGCCCTCCGCACGACGAACCGTTACGTCGGATGGACCTTCCTACGAACGAGGGAGCCTGCCCGTCGCGTTGCCCTCGGCGCTCTCCTCCTCGGCGCCCTCGACCTCGGTGCCGGCCGGAGCGAGCAGGAAGACGTTGCGGTCGACCCGGTGCATCCCGCTGCCGAGACCGAAGACGACACCACTGCTGAAGTCGAGGATGCGCTTGGCGACCTCGGTGTCCGCGCTCGTGAGGTCGAGCAGCACGGGGATCTGGGCGATGAGGTATTCCGCGACCTCGCGCGCGTCGGCGAAGACCTGGACGCGCAGGACGACCATCCGGCGCTGTTCTGCGGCCGCGTGCCGCTGCTCGGTGATCGCCCGATGGTCGACCATGGACGGCCATTCGTCCCTGCCGCGCAGGGGGACGACCTGGGCCAGACCCTCCCACTGCTCGTCGGTGACGTCGTACCTCTCGTACCTACTCATGCGCCCATCCTCCCGTCCCTCACTCGTTCGGCCCAACACCGACACGGGCTGAGCGGCATGTTCTCCGCATAGGGACCGGAGGAACGAGGGTACGGGAGAGGGCGGGAGGGGTGCGGACCACGCGGGCGGTCAGCTCGCGGACCGGCCGGGTCCCGGGGCCGGATGCGTGCCGGTGACGGAGGTGACGACCGAGTAGAGGCTGGTCTCGGCGGCGATGAAGAGACGGTTGCGCTTGGCGCCGCCCCAGGAGATGTTGGCCACCGCCTCGGGGATGTCGAGCCGGCCGATCAGGGTGCCGTCGGGGTCGTAGCAGTGGACGCCGTCGTTCATCGCGGCCACCCACAGCCGGCCGTCGGCGTCGAAGCGCAGATTGTCGAAGCGGGCGCCCGGGCGGGCGGAGGCGTCGGCGAAGACCTTGCCCGCGGAGAGCGTGGCGTCGTCGCGCACGTCGAAGACGCGCACGTACCCAGCCCGGGTGTCGGAGACGTAGAGCCGGCTCTCGTCGGCCGAGAAGACCAGGCCGTTGGGCGCCTCGAAGCAGTCCGCGACCAGCCGGACCTCGCCGGTGGCGGGGTCGATCCGGTAGACGTTGTTCGCCCCGATCTCGCTCTCGCCGCGATGGCCCTCGTAGTCGGTGACGATGCCGAAGTCCGGGTCGGAGAACCAGATGGAGCCGTCCGACTTCACCGCCGCGTCGTTCGGGCTGTTCAGCCGCCGGCCCTGCCAGCGGTCCGCGAGCACGGTGATCGTGCCGTCGTGCTCGGTCCGCGTCACCCGACGGTTGCCCTGCTCACAGGTGATCAGCCGGCCCTCGCGGTCCAGGGTGTTGCCGTTGGTGTGCCCGGCGGCGCGGCGGAACACGCTGACGGCGCCGGTCTCCTCGCCCCAGCGGAGCATCCGGTCGTTGGGGATGTCGCTCCAGACGAGCTGCCGCCAGGCGGGGAGGTAGATCGGTCCCTCGGCCCAGCGGCATCCGTCGTACAGCACCTCCAGACGCTCGTCGCCGAAGGTGCACCGGCCCGTCCGGAACCGCTCGTCGAGCACCTCGTACAGCGCGGGCCGCCTGCGCTCTGTCATGCCTCACCCTTCCTCACGACGTTCCGCTGATCACTGATCTCGGATCACGGCCCACCCTCACACAACCGCCGAACAGAATTCGGCATGTTCGAGGTGGACCCGGCGCGGCGGTGGGCGGTGGGGTGCTCGCGTACGTGATGGTCGAATCGAGCGCCTCGATGGGCGATTCGGGCCCGCGCTTCGCCGCCCTGCCCGGGGTTCTGGAGGCGCATGTCATCGCGGGCAGCGCGTCGTGCTGGTGAAGGTGCGCACGATGACCACAGAACGGCTCCAGGGCGTGCTGCGGCGGATCTACGCGATCGAGGGGGTCAGCGGCACACAGGCGACGGTGGCCCTGGAGACGTTCTTCGAACGGCCGGTGCCGACAGGAGCCGAGGACGGCGGCGGCGCGTAGAGCCCGGGCCCGGCAGGAAGCGGATTCGGAGCCGGAATCGGAATCGGAATCGGAATCGGCCAAACGATCATTCGCGCCACGACCCTCCGACCGACGTGCCAAAGGCGGGATATCGCTCAACCTGCCGACCCTTCCTTTCGGCCCGGCAGGCGATACGGAGCACGCCATCCGGGTCCGGCCGAATGACGACCCGCTGAAGTCCGTTTTCTCCTCGGCTGGTTCGGATCGGGGGCGAAGCAGCTCGGCGCCGACCGTGACTAACGTGCGCAGGCCGCAGCACGGTTCCGCGTGCCCTCCGAGGACGAACGGACGTTCATGCCCCCTGTCTTTCCCACCTCCTCCCCGCCGTCGGTCTGGTCCTCTTCTCCGTCTCCATCTCCATCTCCGCTGACTCTTCCGCCTCTTCACCGCCGCGCACTCCTGTGGGCCGTCCCGGGAGTGTGGACGCTCGCCCTCGGCCTGTGGGGGCTGTCGCGGCAGAACAGCGTGTGGCGCGACGAGGCGGCGACCTGGCAGGTGGCACGGCGCTCGACCGGGGACATCCTGCGCATGCTGGAAAACGTCGATGTCGTCCACGGCCTCTACTACCTGCTGATGCATGGGCTGTTCACCTGCTTCGGCCCCAGTACGACGGTGCTGAGACTTCCTTCCGTGCTCGCCATGGTGGTGGCCTCGGTCTGTGTGACGGTGCTGGGGAACAGGCTCGCCGGGCCGTGGGCGGGGCTGGGCGGCGGATTGGCGTTCGGACTGCTGCCCGCCGTCCAGTTCCACCTTCAGGAAGGACGTCCGTACGCACTTGTCGCCGCCGGCGCCGGAGTCTCGACGCTCCTGCTCGTGACCGCCGTTCAGGAGCGTGCCGGGCGGCCGGCCCGCTGGGCCGCGTACGGCGCAACCGTCCTCGTCTGCGGTCTCTTCAACTGGCTCTCCCTGATGATCCTTCCCGCCCACCTGGCCACCCTGCTCTGGGCGCGGGCCGCACGCCCGGTGCGGATGCGCTGGGCGATGGCGTCGGCGGCGGCCGTGGCGGGAGTCCTGCCGCTGATCCTCTTCAGCCGGAGCCAGTCCGGGCAGGTGTCCTGGATACCGCCGCTGACCTGGCACATGGTGATCGGTCCGGCGGTCCTGCTGGCCATCGGCGGGCTCGGCGCCCTGCTCGACCGGCCACGGGCGGGTGCGGGTGCCGGGTCGGGGGCGAGTGCCGGGTCGGGGGCGAGTGCCGGATCGAATAGGAGTGCCGGGCGTGGGACGGGTGCCGCGCGCGGGGTGGGCCGGCTGTCGGCGGCATCCGTCGGGCTGCCGCTCTTGGCCGTACCCCAACTCGCCCTGGCCGGGCTCTCCTTCATCCAGCCGCTGTTCCTCGACCGTTACGTGCTGTTCAGCCTGGTCGGCCTGGCGCTACTGATCGGTTCCGCGATCGGCACGGCGGTCCGGGCGACCCGACCTCGGTTCCCGAGGGCTTCACGTGCCGTCCTCCCCGCGGTGCTGGCCGTCGCGACGACGGCCCTGATGCCGGAGTCCCTGGCCAAGCGGTCCCCGGCCAGCCGCGTGGACGACGTCCTCGCCATAGCGCAGGACATACGGGAGTTGGGGCGGGACGGGGACGCGGTGCTCTACATACCGGCGGCACGCCGGGACACCCGCCTGGTCTCCCCCGACGCCTTCACCGGGCTGCGGGACCTCGCCCTGGCACAAAGCCCGGAGGAGTCCGCGACGTTGAAGGGCGTGGAGGCGGACCCCGAACGGATCCGGGCAAGGATGCTGACACAGGAACGCATCCTGCTGGTCACGGATGCGGAGCCGGTGCCGCCGGCGCTCTCGACAGAGCGGGACCGGCTGAAGACCTGCGTCCTGGGCGAGCACTTCACCCCCGGAGAGGATCGCCGCATACGGGGACGCAGGGTGACGGTGTACGAGCGGAACCACCGAGCGGGCTACGGGCACGCACGGAGCGGCACGAGCACGTCCGGCGCCATCAGCTCCTGTTGACAACGACGTCACCGTACGTGGACGCCATGAGAGGGGCCCGCCGCCCCGCCGTCCGGCGAAGATCGACCGCGTTGACGAGGTCGGTACAGGGGCTTACGTTCGGGTGATGGACATCCTGCGTTACGTGGCCTTCAGCACCGACCCGCTCGGCGGGAACCCGGCAGGTGTGGTGCTCGACGCCGCCGGCCTCGACGAGGCGACGATGGCCGCGACCGCGGCGGAGATCGGCTACTCGGAGACGGCCTTCACCGTGACCAGGCCCGACGGGTCGCTCGACATCCGCTACTTCAGCCCGCTGGCCGAGGTGCCCTTCTGCGGTCACGCCACCATCGCCACGGCCGTCGCCCACGCGCAGCGGCACGGCGCCGGCGACCTGCTGCTGCACACCCAGGCCGGTCCGGTCCCCGTGACCACCTCGGTACGGCCGGACGGCACCGTCACCGCCACCCTGGTGAGCGTCGCGCCGCGCACCGAGGAGATCGGCGACGCCGATCTGGCCGAACTGCTCGCCGCGCTGCGCTGGAAGGCCTCGGACCTCGACCCCGCGCTGCCGCCGCGTGTCGCCTACGCGGGCGCCTGGCACCCGGTGATCGCCGCCGCCGATCGGGGCCGGCTCGCCGACCTCGACTACGACATGGCGGCACTCGGCACCCTGATGGAACGCCGGGGCTGGACCACCATCGCCCTGGTGCACCGCGCCTCGGACACCGTCTTCCACGCCCGCGACCCCTTCCCGCCGGGCGGGGTCGTCGAGGACCCGGCCACAGGAGCAGCGGCCGCGGCCTTCGGCGGCTACCTGCGGGAGCTCCGACTCGTCGAACTCCCCGCGGATTTGACGATCCATCAGGGCGATGACATGGGCCGCCCGAGCGTTCTCGGCGTGCGGGTTCCGGCGGATCCGTCGAGCGGCATCGAGGTGACCGGTACGGCGGTACGTATCGGCTGACCGGGCGGACCGCCAAAACCACCGTGACGGGCCGCCCGGACGGTCCGACGGAGACGGGGCCGTCCGGCGCGGAGCGGCCACCGGGACATCGCCGCGCACCCGCCCGGCCGGCCGCGGCCAGGCGGGACGCGGCTACGCCCCCTCAGCTCCGCGCACTCCCGGAGCCCCTGACCTCTCTGGCGTCCCAGGCCGCCAGAACGGCGTCGCGCTTGCCCTCGTCCAGGCCGACCGGCATCTTCCCCTGAAGGTACTTCGGCGGCGGGTACCCGCCGTCCTGGAGCGCCCGCCAGGTGTCCACGACGGTCTCGGCGACGGGACGGCAGCGCATCCCGGCGGCGAGCGCCTTGGCTGAAGACGGGGTCCACGTACCCGCGAACTCCGGGACGTCCGGCGCCCACAACGGCAGTTCCGACCACGGGGCGACATCGTGGTCCAGCAAGAACTGCTCGTCGACCCAGACGAGTTCGGCCTCCGATCCGGTGGCCTCGACGCACGCGGCCAGCAACTCGCCCATGCTGGTGTTGCCGGGCACCCCGGTGGTCAGATAGCGCCCGCTGTCACCCTCGGCGAGCCGGTCGAGCAGGAAGGCGGCGATGTCCCGCGCGTCGACCAGTTGCATCACCCGGTCCGGGGCTCCGGGGGCCGGCACCCGACCACCGCGCGCGATGGTCTCCAGCCACCAGGGCAGACGACCGACGTGCTCGCCGGGTCCGACGATGATGCCGGGGTTGACGATCAGCGCGCGCCCCGGGAAGCCCTCCTCTACGGCCCGCTCGCAGCCCGCCTTGAGCGCGTTGTACGGCACGTCGTCCGGCGAGGCGTCCACGGCGCAGGCGTGCCGGGGAAAGGACTCGTCGACGCCCTTGGCAGGCCAGTCGGCGTACGCGTGGAACGACGACACGAAGGCGTACGCCTCCGCGTGCCCGGCCAGGGCCCGCACCGAGCGCCGTACGACCCGGGGTTCGAATCCACACGTGTCGACCACCCAGTCCCAGCGCCGCCCCTCCACGAGCGCGGCCAGCGCGCCCTCGTCCTCGCGATCGCCCCGCACCGACTCCACGCCGACGGGCGTCTCCCCCGATCGCCCCCGGTTGAACAGCGTCACCTCGTGCCCACGCCGCAGCGCCTCGTCGACGAACGCCCGGCCCAGAAAGACCGTCCCACCGATCACAAGTACCTTCATGATCAGCAGACTTCCATCCATCGGGGAGACGGCCAAGACCCTTCTCGCGATCCGTCGGGAGTCGGGTCCGGGAGTCGGGGCCGGGGGCCGGGCGTCGGGAGCCGAGGCGAGAGGGGCGGCCCGGCCGGATCCCGCACGCCTCCGCGCACCACGGGACGGAGGGCCCGATGGCCTGGCTGGACAAGGCGGCACACCCGAACCCGGCCGGCCATCTGGAGATGGGCGGTCACGCGCTGCGCACGATGGGAATGGGTGAGCTGGAACTGCCCTGATCCTCATCTCGCGTGACGGGGCGGCCTGTTGAGCCCTGCGCCAGGCGCGTCACCCGCCTGCCTACGCCCTCGCCGTTCAGCGTCCGCCCAGTGGCACGCCCCAGGGGCGCATCGACTGACCGGAGCGCGCCGAGCGGCCTCGGGAGCGGTCGATCGAGAAGACCTCACCGGGCTCGGCATAGTCGACGGCGCCATCGAACCGGGCCGCGGCGCGCGTCACCGCCTGCCCCGGTGTCAGGAAACGGCCGACGTGGGTGATGATCAGCCGGCCCACCCGAGCCGCGGTGGCCGTGTCGGCGGCGTCCTCGGGCGTGTGGTGCGTCTGCTCGCCCTCGGCCGGCGCCCGGTCGCTCTCGGCCTCGCACAGCAGGGTGTCGCACTCCTCGGCCAGCTCCGTGAGGTTCGCGCAGGGCGCCGAGTCCCCGGAGTAGACCAGCGAGCGGCCCCCGGCCTCGGCACGCAGGGCGAAGGCCGGCATGCCGTGCTCCACCGCCCGGCTGGTCAGGGCGAGTTCACCGACGCGCGCCTCGTGTCCGTCGTACAACTCATGGACGGCGAAGGCGGCCTCGACGGGGCTGCGCGTCGGGCCGTTGGTGAGGAAGCGGGCCAGCCGGTCGGCGATGCCCGGCGGCCCGTAGAGGGGGATGGGCGCGGCGAGCCGGATGTCCGCGAAGAGCGCCGCGTAGTACGCGGTGAGCAGATCCGCGGTGTGGTCGGCGTGCAGATGCGAGATCCAGATCGCGTCCACCTCGTCGAGCCGGGCGTACCTCTGCAGCCGCGCCAGCGTCCCGCTGCCCGCGTCCACCCAGACCCGGGTACCGGCGCCGGTCAGGAGGTAGCCGGAGCACGGGTTGTGCTCGCTCGCGTAGGGCGTGGCGCTGCCCAGAACCGTGAGCTGAAATCCGTCACTGGTCATCCGGGAAGTGTAGAGAGCGCTCGGTTCGCAGGCGGGTGAGCGGGACGGTGGTGACGGCAGCCACGGCAGTCACGGCACGCGGGGTGGCCGGCACGGCTCGGGGGCGCGGCCCCGGGACATCCCGGTTCCGCGACGGGAGCAGTGCGCGGGCTCGCTGTCGTACGCTGGCAGGGCAGCTGGTTCGCCCCATCCCCCGGACGGGAGCGTCGTAAGAGGGAACCCGGTGGGAATCCGGGACTGCCCCGCAGCGGTGAGTGGGAACGACCGCCGTCATACGCACTGGGCCCGGCACACACGAGGGCCTGGGAAGCGACGGCCAGTAGGAGTCCGCCGGCGAGAGCCGGGGAACGCGCCCGCGAGTCCGAAGACCTGCCCGCTGCCCGCGCACCGGCCCCCGGGGTGCGCGCAGAAGCCCTGCCGCGACTCGCGAAGGAGAGTTGACGTGGCCGAATCCCCCGTCACCAGCCCTGCCCGCCCGACCAAGACCCCGGACGATTCCCGGGTGGTCCTCGCCCACATCATGAGCGACCACGACACCAATCTGTACGGCACCATCCACGGCGGAGTGATGATGAAGCTCATCGACGACGCCGCCGCGGCCGCCGCCGGCCGGCACGCCGACGGGCCGGCCGTCACCGTCTCGGTCGACCGTATGACCTTCCTCACCCCGGTACGGGCGGGCGACCTGCTCAGCGTGGAGGCCGGACTCGAACGGGTCGGGCGGACCTCCATGACGGTCGGGGTGCGGGTCACGGCCGAGCGGTGGAACAACTCCACCCCCGCCACCGAGGTCGCCACGGCGTTCCTGACCTTCGTCGCGATCGACGCCGACGGAACACCCCGCCCCGTGCCCGCGCTCGACATGACCAACCCCGGCCTGTCCTGACCGGTTTCCCGCTCCTTCGGGCATGACCTGAGGGACGTCGGCGGGACCGGGGCGCACACACGTCCCGGCCCCTCCGGGCTTGGCCGGCCTGGCTCCGCGTGCCGCTGGTCCCAGCCCCTTTTCGGGGTGTCGCTCCGAGAAGCGCGGCCGGCCCGGCGTCGAGTCGGCCGCCGGTGCCTCGACGCCCATACGGTCCCATCGAAGCTCCGGTACGGCATGCCACGACCGGGTTCTCCCCGCGCCCTCCCCCCTCCCCCGCCACCCACGCGAGGCGACGATGGCCGGATGCCGTTCCTTCCCCGCCCCCGGTTTGTCACCGGCGGTCACCCTCGTGAAAAGGTCTCCGGACGGGCCGGGATCACTCACGGGCATGGACACGTACACGGGGAGCAACGAATGCGGGACAGCGGATCGCGGTGGACACTGATCGTGCCCACCGGCGGGGACACCCTCCGGCAGGAGCGTCTCACCCGGGATTTGCTTGACACGCTGCGCGCCACCGACGGCCTCGTCGTCGACTTCCTCGACACCGACGGGCCCGCCGAGCCGGGTCACAAGGGCGAGCCGGGTCACAAGGGTGCGGGCGCCGGCGATGTGGCTCTGTGGGCAGCCGTCACCGCGGCTGTCGCCCGCCCCACGTCCCAGGTCCTGATCACGCTGATCAAGGAATGGTGTGCCAAGGACCGGCACCGCAAGGTCGACGTCACCATCGCGGGCGATTCCGTCGCGATCACGGGACGCCCGGACGCCGCTCAGGAGCGTCTCGTCCGCGAGTTCCTGGACCGGACCGCCGGCGGTGACGGCCCCGGGCCGGATGCCGGTCCCCCGCCGATCGAAGGCCCCGGCCCGGATCCCGCCGCGGGACCGGCCGCCGCCCCCGCGTCGGACAACGGCTCCGCACCAGATGGCGGTTCGGCGTGACCCGCCTGCACAAGCGCCGGGCCCTGCTGATCGGCAACGAGCACTACGACGACGGCCGTTTTCCGTCGCTCGCGTCCGTACGCGCGGACGTCTGGGGTCTCTCCCAGGTCCTGGCACACCGCAACATCGGCAACTTCGTCTCCGTCAGGACCCTCCCCGATCTCACCGCCGACGACATGCGGTCGGCCATCGGCGAGTTCCTGCAGGATTGCGACGAGGACGAACTCGCGCTCGTGTACGTCTCCGGGCATGGCGTGCGGACCGTGCGCGACGGTGGCGAGTTCCACTTCGTGGCCAAGGACACCGACTTCGACCGAGTGGCCGAGACGGCCGTCAGCGCGAGCTTCGTCAACGAGGCACTGGAACAGTGCTACGCCCCGCAGAAGATCGTGATAATCGACTGCTGCCGCAGCGGTGGATTCGCCGTGGGCCTGCGTACCTCGGACCGGCGGCCGGACGACTCCGTGGCCAAGTCCGGCGAGGAGCCCCTGCTGACCAGCAGAGGCGTGTACGTCCTGTCGTCCTCGCGGGCCGGCGAGGACTCGTACGCGTACGCGGGCGGCGGCGACGAGGTGAAGCCGTCCGCGTTCACGGGCGAGGTGATCGAGGCGCTGCGCACCGGAAAGGTCAGTAAAAGCGGCGGCGGCGAGGTCTCCGTCAGCGACCTGTTCGACTATGTGGTGCGGCGGATGCGCGCCCAGGGCGGCCGTCAGGTTCCGGTGCACTCCGCGCACGGCGTCGACGACCGTATCGTCATCGCGGACAGTCCCCTCGGACGGGCCCCGACCCTCGATCCGCTGAGCCGGCGTCCACGCCTGGACGCCGAGGAGCCGCCGCGGCCGCATGCCGCGAAGTCCGGTCCCGCGCAGCCCACCTGGCCCGACCTCCTGGACTACTACCGCGAGTGCCTGCTGGCCGACAGCACCGATACGCCCCTGATGACGGTGGGCGGGCGCGACGCGTCGTACGTGTGCCTGGCCGGCGCCGAGCGGTTCGTCTCCGGCGATGTCGACGACGATGGGTGCGTCGCGGTCCCCGAGGAAGCGGCTGCGCTGATCAAGGCGGCGACCGAGGAGGACGCCGAACTCTGGGCGGGCTACCCCGCCGTGGTCCTCACCGGCCCACGCACCGGGGCCCCCTGGCGGCAGCCCAGGTTCGCGCCTCTGCTGGTACGCCGGGTCGAGATCGTCCAAGAAGAGGGCGAGGTACGGCTGAAGCCGTACGGCCCGGTCCAGCCGCACCCCCAGCTGGCTCTCGACTGGCTGGGCGAGGAGGAAGCCGCCCAGCTCACCGACACGTTCCAGCCTTCCTGGCACCGGGGCCAGCACGACCGGATGGCCGTGGCGGTGCGCAATCTGCTCACGCAGGAGTTCGAGCTGCCGTGTGTGCAGGAGCTGCGCCCTGACCAGCTCGCCGACCAGATCGACATCCGTACGCCCGGCCACGGTGCACGCAACACGGCGGTCCTGTTCACCTCCCGTCCCGAGACCAACTTCACCCGCCGTCTGCTCCAGGACTTCGCCGGCATCGCCGGCAAGCCGGACCTGATCGAGCGGACCGCCCTCGGGGCCCTGTCGCCCGACGACGCGCAGCGCGCCCGGGCGCTCGCCCACGAGGAGCCCGAGCCGGCCCGCCTCGTCACACCCCTGCCCTGCAACGAGGCTCAGAGCGCGATCCTCCGGTCCGCCATGACCCGGCGTCTGACCGTGGCCACGGGGCCGCCCGGCACCGGCAAGAGCCAGCTGGTGGCCAACCTCGTGGCCACCGCGATCGCCGACGGCCAGACCGTTCTGGTGGCGTCCACCAACAACGAGGCCGTGGACGAGGTCTGGCGCCGATGCGACGCCCTGGCGTCCGGCAGCGTCGTACGGACCGGTTCCGCGCGCAAGAACGCCAACAGCGACGTGGTGTACGAGGACGACGCGTTGTCCGCGCTGC
Source organism: Streptomyces sp. NPDC048718 (assembly GCF_043198875.1). NCBI lineage: Bacteria > Bacillati > Actinomycetota > Actinomycetes > Kitasatosporales > Streptomycetaceae > Streptomyces > Streptomyces sp. NPDC048718. Next base: position 123,534 of record NZ_JBICVG010000006.1, on the reverse strand, counting down.
GGACCGGCCCGGAACCGGCCTCCAACGTGACCACGGCGGCCATGGACCTCGAAGTGGCCACGGACCGGCTGACGGAGGTACGAGGAAACCTCGCACGCGTCGCGGCGGCCGAACTACGCCTGAGCCGCGCGGGCGAGGCCCGTGTTCACCATGCGGGACAGCTCGGCGGCACCGCCGAGGACCTCCACGACCTGCTCGACGGTCCGCCCTTGCCACGGGAACTGGAGGACAAGGCACGCCGCCTGGCCCAGGCCCGGTTCTTCGGGTCGTGGCGCCGGGGCCGTTTCCTGCGCGGGGCCGGCCTCGCGGCGTACGACGGCGATCGCGTCGCGGGCTGCCTCGCGCTCGCCGGCTTCGCCGCGGCCGAGGCGGAATGGCGTGACCTGCGTGAACACGCGGCCGTTGTGGACGATACGACGCTCGCGAACCGAGTGCGCGAGGCCGAGAGCGCTGTCCAGGCCGCTTCCCGTGCTCTCCTCGCCGGCACGGTCCGAACGAACGGGCGGGCGGGAAGTCACCGCATCCTCAAGCTGCAGGCCGCGACGGCGGACAGGACGCGCGGCGACTGGCCGGAAATGCGGGAGGTGCTGGGTCGCTCGCGTGCCGGGAAGGCCCACGATGTCTCCCCCGCGGTCGCCGGATGGGCCGTGACCAGTCTCTCCGCCCGGCGCTTCCCTCTGGATCCGGCTCTGTTCGATCTCGTCGTCATCGACGAGGCCGGTCAGTGCGCCATCCCGCATATCCTGCCGCTGCTCTTCCGCGCGCGGCGCGCCCTGGTCATCGGCGATCCCATGCAGCTCACGCACATCACCAAGACCAGCCCACACCGCGAAGCTCGCATCCGGCGGGAGAACGGGCTGCGGGCCGACTGGCTGGAGAAGCGCCACCTCGCCTACCGGCGTCACTCCGCCTTCCACGCCGCCGAGCGCTCGGCGGGCGGCACCCTCCTTCTCGACGAGCACTTCCGCTGTCATCCGCACATCGCCGCCATCTCCAACGACCTCTTCTACGACGGTGGCCTGACCGTACTCACCGACACGCGCGGCCGCCCCGCCTTGGCGGAGCGCGGCGCGGTCGTCTGGGCCGACGTACGGGGCCGGGCCGCCCGCTCCCGGTCCGGCGGCTCCTGGGTCAATGAGGACGAGATCGAGAAGGTGCGCGCCAGCGTCCGCTACCTGCTGGACAGGCTGCCGCCCGAGGCCACCGTCGGCGTCGTCACGCCTTTCTCGGCGCAGGCCGAGGCGCTGCGGAGCCGGTTGCTGCCGTACGACGAGGAGCGTGTGCGGATCGGCACGGTGCACACCTTCCAAGGCGGTGAACGCGACGTCATGGTGTTCTCCCTCGTCGCCGGTGAGGGCATGCGTCCCGGTGCCATGGAGTGGGTCGGCGGACAGCTCAACCTCTGGAACGTGGCCGTCACCCGAGCCCGCAGCCACCTCATCGTGGTGGGGGACAAGGACCGCTGGCGCAAGCGGGGAGGCGTCGCCGCCTCGTTGCTGGACGCCGCCGAGCGCGACGGCGCGCGCTCACCCGGCAGCGCCGAGGACCCCCTGCTCAAGCGTCTCTACCAGGTGCTTTCCCAGCAGCCGGAAGCCGCCGTCAGCTTGGGCGAGAACGTTCACGGGCACCGGGTGGACGCCCTGGTGCGGGATGCCGACGGCACCGTCACCAGGGCCGTCCTCCTCGACCGGGGACCAAAGGAGGGCGCCGACGCGACCCGCCACCTCCGGGTCATGCTGCACCGCCGAAACCTGCTGGCCGGTGGGGACGACGGGGCGGAGGCGACCCGCTGGCCGGTCTGGAGGCTGTACGACACCGGCGAACGACACAAGTGAGCGGGACCGTCCCCAGGCCTCGCGCCTCGGCCCGGGGACGGTGCCTCGCCCTCCTCCGTACGTCTGCCACGCCCGCCGGCGCCGGTGACCGCTGCACGTACGCCGGCGGCCGCTACACGTACAGCGTCCCCCGGGCCACGACCACGGCCTCCCCCGCCACCCGCACCGACTCGATCCGCTCCGCGGTCCCCGTGACCCGGGCGCGCATCGTCGAAGGACGGCCCATCTCGACGCCCTGGCGGATCTCGATCCACTCGCCGAACGGGATCAGTCCGTGCCGGGCCAGGTGCACCGCGAGCGAGCCGGCGGCCGAGCCGGTGGCCGCGTCCTCCACCACGCCGTAGGCGGGGGAGAACATGCGCAGCCTCCAGTGGGTGCCCGCGCCCGTGAAGCAGTTGGCGGCCATGTCGGGCAGTCGCGCGAGGATCCGCTGGTCCGGTTCCAGGGCGGAGAGGGCGGCCACGCCGTCGAGTCCGACGAACACGTGCCGCGGTCCGTTGCGGTAGACCTCGATCGGCAGCGTGCTGCCGGTGGCCACCGGGGCGAGGGCCGTGAGCAGTTCCTCCGCCCGGTCGTACGGCTCCCATGTCGGCAGGGGCTGCCACATGCCGGCCGCCACGGTCCGGCCCTCGCCGTCCCGCTCCAGCTCGAACGCCACGGTGCCCATGGCGGTCTCCATCCGCAGCTCCCTCGCCGCGTGCCACTCGCCGAGCACCACGGCCGTGCCCAGGGTGGGATGCCCGGCGAACGGAAGCTCGTTCACCGGCGTGAAGATGCGGACCCGCACATCGCCGTCGTCCTCCGCGGGGAGGACGAAGACGGTCTCCGACAGGTGCGTCTCCTGCGCGATCCGCTGCATGCGCTCGGCGGAGAGGCCGGACGCGTCCAGGAGGACCGCGGTCGGGTTTCCTTCCAGCGGGGTGGCTGTGAAGACGTCGGCGACCACGTACTCGTAGGTGTCCATGAGGTCCGTTCGTTCCGTCGCGCCGGCTCCCGTCGTCCGGGTGCCGGCTGGATGGGGTGCTGGGGAGGGAGTTCGCCGGATGAGCCGACCGCTCGCCGGGCGGATGCGTCGTCACCGGACGGACCCGCCGGACCCGCGAGGTCTTCGCCGGTCCGTGCGAGGGTCCGTTCGCCGGTCCGTTCGCGGATCGTGCGCGGGTCAGTGCGCGGGTCAGTCCAGGGATGACGCCTGGATCGGAAGGGCGCCTGGCGTCAGGGACGCGGCGCGGCGACCAGAGCGGTGTTCTCCATCGGCAGCTCCGCGCGGCCGACGACGTCGAGGCCCGCCCGGTCGAGCAGCCGGGTGATCCGCTCGACGGTGCGGTGCGCGCCGCCCGTCGTCATCAGGAGGTGCATGTCCCACAGCGCGGGCAGCACGGTGGAGTTCTCGTCCTCGACGAAACGGTCGAGCAGCAGCAGCCGCGACGAGGAGTCGGCCATGGCACGGCGGCAGCTCTCGAAGACGCCGACGACGGCCTCGTCGTCCCAGCCGGCCAGCACCCGGCAGAGGATGTAGACGTCCCCGCCCTCCGGGACGCCCTCGAACATGTCGCCCGCGACCAGTTCGGCGCGGTCCAGGCCGACGGTGGCGGACAGGTGCTCGCGCGCCTTGGCCATCATGTGCTCGCGGTCGAAGAGAACGCCCCGGGCGTCCGGGGTGGCGCCGAGGACCGTGGCGAGCAGGTGTCCGCCCCCGCCGCCCACGTCCACGACCTTCTTGCCGGAGAAGTCGAAGACCTCGGGCACCTGGTGGAAGAACATGCTCGCCGCGTTCAGGGTGCGCTGGAAGCGCCGGGTCACGTCCGCGTCGTGCCCCAGGTACTCGTAGAAGGGCCGGCCGAAGGCGGCCTCGAACCCCGAACTCCGCGTGCTGATCGCGTGGTGGGCGTGCCCCCAGGCGGAGTAGAACTCCTCGCCGTACAGCAGGCACATGTCGCTCAGGGACTGAGGGGCGTCGAGGAGCGCGGCGCTGATCCGGGTCCCCCGGTAGCCGGTGGACTCGCTGCCCTCGAACACCCCCATGGCCACCAGGAGGCGCATCAGCCGGTGCACGCCCTCCTCGTCCGCCCCGGTCGCCTTGGCGAGCTCGGCGTCGCTGTCGTGGCCCGCCGCTATGTGGTCGGGCAGGCGGAGCTTGACCGCGGTGTAGAGCGCCTGCGCCCGCCATCCGCCGGTGATGATGTCGACCACGTCTCGAGTGGTCTGCACGTCGACTGTCATTTGAGACCTCGCCTCACTGCTGCTTCCCGGCCGCCGCCGGCCGGCCCGATTCGCCGCGTCCGGGTCCGGGGGACGGGACGCGGACGGATGTCCGTACGTGGGGATCCCTGGAGGGGGATCCGTGTGCTGGGACCTGTGTGGGGATTCGTACGCGGGTTCCCGCACGGTGCCCCAACGCGGGGGCCCGGCGCGGGGATCCGCCGCTACGTGGGGATGCCGCCGCGGTTGATCTTCGGCACCTCGATGCCCAGCGCGCGCAGCTGCTGGAACGGGTTCATGAACTCGCGCTGCTGCTCGATCCTGCCGTCCACCAGCAGGAACGAGTGAATGAAGTGGTTCTTGTAGTAGCCCGCCGGATAGTCCGGGTAGAGGATCTTGCCCTCTCCATCGCACTCGACCCAGAACCGGTTGGGATCCTGGGTCTCGAAGATCTCCACGTTCTTCCACTCCCAGTCGGGGAACATCCGCAGTGACCACTCGCCGTGCGCCTTGAGCTTCTCGTGTCCCTGAGAGGCGACCGGTTCGCCGGTGTCGCTGGTCCACAGGCCGGCGCTGCCGTCCTCGGCGAAGAGCAGGTAGCGCGTCAGCCGGTTCTCGCCCTTGCGGCTCATGTAGTCGGCTACGACGGCGCGGTGCCGGGCGCGCAGGTCGAGGTCGGTCTCGAAGCCCTCGGGCCGGACGTCTTCCGTTCCCATCTCGTATCCCTCAATTCCTGTTGGCTGGTGTGTCGGTGTGGGCGTGTGAATCCCCGATTCCAGAACCGGGGTTCGGGGCGGTGGATGTCCAGCCAGGTACTCGGATCGAGGACTGGCCTGATCCCGGGCGGCCGCCCGCCCGGGCATGGTCAAGGGCTGCGCACGGTCAAGGACTGCGCACGGTCAAGGGCTGGGGCTTGGGGTTGGGACTCCGGCTAGGGCTGGAGCCGGCTCGTACGCCAGCCGGATCCGTCGCGCTCGTACACCAGCCGCTGGTGCAGCCGGTCCACGGGTTCGGCCTGCCAGAACTCGACCGCGTGCGGCTCCAGCAGATAGCCGAGCCAGCGCTCGGGGCGGGGCAACGCCTCGCCGGCCCGGCCCAGTTCACGGGCTCGTTCCCGCAGCGCGTCCTCGTCGAGCAGGGGCGCGCTCTGGTGCGACGCCACCGACATCGGGTGCGTACCGACGGGGCGAGCGGCCCACAGGGCCTCGGACTCCTCGATGGGCAGCGGTCGGGCCGGGCCGCTCACGGTGACCTGCCGGCCCGCCTCGCGCCAGTAGAAGACACCCGCGGCCCAGCTCGTCCCGGCCAGGTCCCGGCCCTTGCGGCTGTCGGCGTGGGTGGCGAACACCAGACCCGTGTCGCGGATCGCGAGCACCTGCACGATCCGGTTGGAGGCGCGCCCGGAAGCGTCGGTGGAGGCCAGCGCCAGCGCGCCCGGTTCGCGGACGGGGGTGGCGACGGCGCTGTCGAACCATTCCTGGAGAAGGCCCATCGGTTCGGCGGGCGGAGCGGTGAACTCTTCGGCCGCTCGGGGCCGGGTGGACGGGTTCACGCGGTCTCCCCGATCGTCGCGAAGGCCAGGCCGTGGTCGGTGGTCCCGCCCGAGTGGACGCCCTCGACGATGGCCTCGACGTCGGCCATCATCCGGACGGACGGCGGGTATCCGATGAGTTCGGTGGCGCGGTTCGGCGGCATCGGCGCCGTCAGGTCGGCCGCTTCGTCCCACAGCATCACGGCGCCCCAGCGGTTGGTCCGCCGGTCGGATATCCAGAACTTCAGCCGCAGTCCCCGGACTTCCGTCCACGGGTCGACGCCTTCGTCGCGCAGGTAGTGGCGGAGCGAGTCGATGGTCTGGCCGGACCCGGAGAGGTCCCACCAGGAGAGGGTGGCTTTCATACGGCGAGTACCTCCGCGGTTTCCATCAGCGGGACGGCTTCCATCAACGGGACGAGCAGGTCGGCGAGGACACGTTCGCCGTCCTGGGTGAGCACGGACTCGAGGTGGAACTGCACCGAGCCGAAGTGCGGTCCGCGCAGGGCGTGCACCTCGCCCGTGCCGGAGTCGCGGCCGATCCTCACCTCGCCGACGCCGGGGCACTCCAGCCGGTCGGTTCGCGCGCGGGCCGAGTAGGAGTTGTAGAAGCCCACCCGCTCGCGCGAGCCGAACAGGTCGATCTCGCGCTGGGTGCCCTGGTTCGGAATCTCGCGGCGCCTCAGTTCGAGCCCGAGGCGCCGGCACAGCAACTGGTGGCTCAGGCACACGGCCAGGAACGGCGTACGCCGGGAAAGCAGTTCGTCGATCGCGCCGGAGAGGCGGGCCATGCGCGGGTTTCCGGCCTCCCGGGGGTCGCCGGGACCGGGGCCCATGACGACGAGGTCGTAGGCGTCGAAGTCATGGGGCGTGTCGAAGCCGGTTACCTCCACCACCAGCCCGATGGCCCGCAGTTGGTGGGCCAGCATCGAGCTGAAGGTGTCCTCGGCGTCGACGACCAGGGCCCGGCGGCCGGCCAGCATCGGGTGCGGCCGGGCTCGCCGATCGGCGTCGCTCAGCCAGAAGTTGGCGATCGTCTCGTTACGTTTCCCCAAGGCCTCCTGGATCAGCGGGTGTTCGCTCCGCCAATCCCCCGCTCCCAGTGCGGAGAGCAGGCCCGCCGCCTTGGTGCGGGTCTCGGCGACCTCGGCGTCGGGGTCGGAGTGCCGTACCAGGGTGGCGCCCACCCCGACCTCCACCTGTCCCCTGCCGTCGCCGGTGTCCGAGGTCCGGATGTCGGCGGTACGGATGAGGATGGCCGAGTCCAGCGTGCGCGCGCCGGTCGCGTCGCGGCCGATGAGCGCCGCGACACCCCCGTAGTACCCGCGTCCGCGCGGCTCGTAGCGGGCGATCACCCGGCACGCGTTCTCCAGCGGGCTGCCGGTCACGGTGGGCGCGAACAGCGTCTCGCGCAGGATCTCCCGCGGGTCGAGGTCGCTCGGCCCCTCGATGTTGTACTCGGTGTGCGCGAGCCGGGTCATCTCCCGCAGGAACGGGCCGACCACCCGGCCGCCGCCGTGGCAGACCCGGGCCATCATCTTCAGTTCCTCGTCGAGGACCATGTAGAGCTCGTCGGTCTCCTTGCCGTCCGCGAGGAACTCCATGACCTCCGACAGGACCGGTCCGCTCGGGGGGTAGCGGTACGTGCCGCTGATCGGCGTCATCGCCGCGACGCCGTCGCGCAGGCTGACGTGGCGTTCCGGGGTGGCACCGACGAAGGTCCGGTCGCCGGTGTGGACGACGAAGGTCCAGTACGCGCCGCTCTCGCGGGAGAGCAGCCGGCGGAACAGGCTCAGCGCGCTGTGCGTCGAGTAGCCGGTGATGGTGGTGACGAACGAGCGCTTGATGACGAAGTTCGAGCCCTCTCCGGTGCCGATCTCGTTGTCGAGCACGGCACGGACGGTGTCGGCGTAGGTCTCGTCGTCGGTGTCGAAGTGCCCGCCGGACAGCGTGATCGGTTCGTCCGGCAGGCGGCGCAGCGCCTCGGACGCGGTGATCCAGCCCTGGTCGGTCACCGACAGCGCGAGCAGGGGCGAGCCGTCGTCGGTGGCTGCGAAGCCGCGTTCGGCGATCTGGCGGTGGGGCACCAGGACGAGCGTCTCGTGGCGGGCCTCGCCGGCCCGTTCCGCCCGGTCGGACGGCGGGGACTCGGACAGCGGGGTCTCGGAGAGCTCGGCCAGCGGGGTCTCGGAGAGCGGGATGTCGGCGAGTCGGGCCGGGGTGCCGACCCGGCCCAGGAGGATCTCCACCCGGTCCGGGCCGACGGACTCGGGACGGTGCAGCAGGGCGAAGGGGCCCGGGTCGGGGCCCAGGACACGCTCGAACAATCGCGTCGCGTTCATCGGAAGACCTCCTCGGTGGTGGTGACCACCGCGCAGCGGGCGGCCGCGTAGTCGAGGGCCTGCCGGTGGTGGTCGGCGGAGAAGTCGCCGACGGCGTCGGCGACGAGGAACGTCTGGATGTCGTGGGTGAACGCCTCGACGGCCGTCGCCAGGACCCCGACATGCGCGTACACACCGCAGACGATCAGCTGGTCACGGCCCTGGGCGCGCATCCGCTCCAGCAGGTCCGAGCGGAAGAACGCGCTGTAGCGCCACTTGGTGAACACGTGGTCCGCCGGCCGGGGCGCGAGCTCGGTGACGATCTCGCGATCGGCGGGGTCCACCTTCATGCCCGGGCCCCAGAAGTCCTTGAGCAGGCCGCGGTCCTCGTCCGTCATGCCGCCGGGCTGGGCGGTGTAGAACACCGGAACGCCGAGCGCGGCGCAGCGCTCGCGCAGCAACGCGCCGTGGCGGACCAGCGGGTCGCGCACCGCCGGGGGGAAGGGCGCCAGGAAGTAGCGCTGCATGTCGTGCACGAGCAGTGCGGCGCGACGGGGGTCGGGCTTCCAGCGGGCCGTGTTGACGGGCAGTCCGGCCGCTGTCGGCAGCGGATAGGGCGGGATGGGCGCTAGACCCGGCATGGTTCCCCCTCGGCTTGGTTCGTCGTCGTCCGTGTCCGCCAGGCCGAGACCACGGTCACCGCCTGCCGGGGGTTGAGCCGCGGGTCGCACAGCGTCGTGTACCGCCCGCCGACGCGGTCGGTGAGCCCGGGGACGTCGGCGCACTCGGTGACCGCGTCGGGAGTGGTCTCCAGGTGGATTCCGCCCGGCAGGCCGCCGGCCGCGCGCACCGCCGTCTGGAAGGCCGCGACCTCCCGTACGACCGTCTCCACGACCCGGGTCTTGAGTCCCTGGGCGGTGGTCACGGTGTTGCCGTGCAGGGGGTCGACCAGCCAGATCACCGGGTGCCGCGCGGCGCGTACGGCCCGGACCAGCGGCGGCAGCAGGTCCGCGACCGCGTCGGCGCCCATGCGGGCGATCAGGGTGAGCCGGCCGGGCTCTCTCCCGGGGTCGAGCCGCTCGCACAGCGCGAGCAGTTCGGCCGGGGTCATCCGCGGCCCGACCTTGCAGGCGACCGGGTTCACGATGCCGGCCAGCAGGGCGACATGGGCGCCCTCGACCTCGCGGGTCCGCTCACCGACCCAGGGCCAGTGCGTGGAGGTGAGGGCGGTGCGGCCCTCCCGGTCCCGGCGCAGCAGCGGGATCTCGTAGTCGAGCAGCAGGGCCTCGTGGCTGGTCCAGACGGCCGGGGCGAGTCGCGCCCCCGGCGTCGGACAGAGGTGGGTCATGATCCGGCTCGCCGCCCGGTAACCGTCCAGCAGGCGCCGGGGGTGGGGCCGCCGTGCTTCCGGGTCCGGCTCCGGACTGTTCACCAAGTGCCCCCGGAACACCGGGATTTCGACACCGTCGGCCCACTCGGTGGGCGCCGAGCGGGGCTTGGCGTACTGGCCGCCCAACCGGCCGACCCGTACCACCGGCTGACCGGTGATCGTGCCCATGACGTCGGCGAGGGCGTCGAGCAGCCCCACCTTCCGCCGCACGTCACGCGCGGTGCGTTCCGCGGGGTCCTCCGCGCAGTCCCCGGCCTGCACGACCAGCGCCTGCCCCAGGGCGACGGAGGAGAGCAGGCCCCGGAGCCTTCCCAGCGATGCGGCCTCCACGAGCGGAGGGGCCGCCGCCAGCTCCTCCCGGACCCTCTCGATGTCCGCCGGGTCTCCCCATTCGGGCTGCTGCCGCGCGACCGGGGGTGGTAAAACGTCGAGCGAGGTGACGTTCACTGATGGTCCACACCTCTCTGCATATCGGCACATCGCCATCGACAAAAGGGCACGCCGACGGCCTGAATTTCGGCACACTCAACAGACCGCCGGTCTCGTACGGTCATGGGAGAACACCTCGATGACCAACCGGCGATGGAAAGAGCGAATATTGGCGCCGCGCAGGGCACAAGGCGAGAATGAGCCGCCCTGAAAATACACTCGGAATGGCGCACCGCTTTTCGCGTGCGGCACGAATGAAATTTCCTACGAAGAGACGACGCGGACTCGCACCGTGCGAACTCGCCGCAACTTCCGGCGCGCGTTTCCCGCCCCCTCACCGACGCGGCATGGGGCGTTTCGGTGGTCGGCTCAGCGATCAGCTCCGGATCCGACCGGACCGCTCACCGCAGGACGCCGTGATGCCGGGGCACTGGGGCGACAGGCATCCCCGCCGCGATCCGCCCCACCCGTAAGCCGGGTCGACGGGACATGGGACGCGGGGTACGACTTCCGGGCGCTGACTCTCGACCGGCCTTATAGGCCACCGGACTTCGCAGTGTGTTCGGCGCGCTATCGCCGGTTAAGAGACCCCACGGAACACGCGGGACCGATAATCTCTGGGCCGTCGACACCATGAGTGCGACAGCGACCCATAACGCGCGTCCACTCTCCCTCATGGATTCTCCCCCGAACCAGAGATGGTCAACAGTTAAACGAGATGGGCCTTCGCGAGGGACTCCTCCACCGCCCCACCCGTCACCCTTCTAAGCGAAAACAATACAACCGTATTGTTCTGCACGTGTCAACGCCACCAGGAATCCAGGGGCGCCGGTGCGCCATTCACCCGACGCGAGGATCGAAACGGAATACCGACCGCACCGCGATGACCTGTGATGATCACCGATCGCCATGATCATCTATCGGTCGCCCGCCGGCGCGAACGACCCACCTGCCGACCGCCGGCCGCCTCACACAGACGGCCGCCCCTGCCGGTTTCGCCCGCATCGCACCGAGATCCCACCGACGGAAGACCGCCGGTCGCGCGCGCCACATCGGCGACGTCGGCCGTGACGGCTGATTTACCCCTGTCCACCGTTCGTGAGCGGGGCACCCGTTGCGCACATACGGGCCCCCGAAGCGAACTCCAAGGGGCAGGACCAGCGGCGAAGTCGGCTTCCGGCCGGGGAAGCGCTCCCCGAGACCCGCAGGCGAACGGCCCGCCCATGACGGCGGCACACGGCCCGAAGGCCATCCGCGAACCCCCGTTCGCGCCATGACCCCTGGGTTCAAGCGGCCCTCGTCGGCGACCGAGGCGGTGCCGACGAGCCTGTTCGCGCGCCCGACCGTGTCGGAGGGGGATGGCATTCACCCTGAATGTCACTATTCGCTCATCCTCAACCGAAAGGTGCTGCTCGTGACACTCCGAGGGACCAAGACCGCGATGGCCACCGCCATCGGTGCCGTTCTTCTCGCGGGGACCGTTCCCGCCGCCTTCGCGTCGACCCCCGCCGCGCCGCCGACCGCCGTACGGGCCGTGACGCCCCAGCAGAGCGTGCCGACACTGGACGCCCCCGGCCCGGCCGAGAGCGTCACGTACGGACCGGACAACATCACCCGCAACCACTTCAGCCGGATCACGGTCCAGGCCCCGCCCTACACCCGAATCACCGCCCTCGACCCGAACTGTGTCGGCTGGACCTGCCCGGTCACCATCGCCGCGGACGGGAAGAGCGCCACCGCCGACTTCCCGTCGGCCAGCTGGATCTGGATCTATCCGTTCCACGTCAGCGTCGCAGCCAACGGCGACGCCCCGCTGTCCGGCGGCACCTACTCCGGCACCTTCAGCCTCGACGGCGACACCCAGCCCCTGACCGTCACCATCTCCCCCGGCAAGCAGGGCTCCATCGCGGGATACCTCACCGACACCCCCAACGGCGGCGGCTCCTACGTCAACTTCGTCCTGCCCGGCTCGAACGCGGCCCAGTCCGGCCTCCAGGTCGGAGACATCATCACGGCGGTCCACGGCCAGTCAGTCTCCAGCACGGCGACCGTCAACACCGCCATCACCGGCTGGCGCGCCGGCACCGCCGTTCCGGTCACGGTCTTCCGGGCGGGCCAGACGGTCAACCTACAGCTCACCCTCGACTGAGACCGCACCCGAAAGACATCGAACGCCGCCCCGGCGCCGGCCCGGGTCGATCAGGTCGATCAGGTCGATCAGGGAAAGCGGCCTCAAGAGGCAGTGCTGGAAGAGGCGTTGAGCGACTCCGCTACGGTGGCCGCGATCACGCCCGAGATCTCGGCCGCCCACGGCACGCGGAAGAAGTGGTCGCCGGGGAAGGCCCGCATCCGCAACAGCCCGCGCGCCGCGTCGTTCCACGCCCTGGCCCCGGCCGGCGGGCTCGCCCGGGTCGTACGTCCGGGCACACAGGAACGGCGCCGGGAATGACGTACGGCATGCCGCCGTTCGGGTTGGTTTCTCATCCCCCAGCCCCTCGCGAATGACCGGGAATCGCAGGTTTCGATCATGTCGGTTACTTTGCGATTATGAATCGCAACCGTATGCGACTGGCCGGTGTGTCGATCACCGCCGCCAGCGCGCTTCTTCTCGCCTCCGCGCAGTCACTCGCCGCCTCGGCGCCGGCTGCCCCCGCGATCACGGACGGCTCGCAGACATTCGGCTTCACCGGAGCGCCGCAGACGTTCACCGTGCCGGCCGACGCGTGCTCGCTGCACGTGACGGCCTACGGCGCCGCGGGCGGCGCCGGTCAGTACGGTGTGGCGGGTGGTATGGGCGCCGGGGTGTCCGCGAACCTGGCGGTGACGCCGGGGCAGGTCCTGACGGTCGATGTCGGCGGGGCGGGGCAGAACGGGGCCGACGCCATCCCTCCCGCCCTTCCCCAGGGTGGTTACGGTGGGGGCGGGAACGGCGGGGGCTACGTCGCCGGCGGCGGGCTCAGCGGGATCGCGTCGGGTGGGGGCGGCGGACGTACGGTCGTCAGCTCGGGGACGACGCCCCTGATCGTGGCGGGCGGCGGAGGGGGCGGCGGCAGTTCGTTCTTCGCCTCGACCATGGTCGGCGGTGCCGGGGGCGAGGTCGGCGAGCCGGGGGTCGGCGTGCCCGGCGACGACGAGGGCAAGCCCGGCCGGCCCGGAGGCACGGGCGGCCAGGGCGGCGTCAACGTGCTCGTCCAGATCCCGCCGAACGGCGAGGACGGAGCCGACGCGGTCGGTCCGGTCGGCGGCCGGGGCGGCAACAGCATCCTCGACCCGCATGGCGGCGCGGGCGGCGGCGGAGGCGGCGGTGCGACCGGCGGCGGAGGCGGCGCCGCCTCACCCACCGACTCCAATTCCGGCGCGGGCGGCGGTGGCGGTTCCAGCACCGGCCCCACGGGCGCGGTCTTCACCACAGGGGCCCGCGCCGGGGACGGCGAGGTCGACATCACCTGGGAGTCCTGCCCGCCCGTCGGGACGGGGCTGTCCCTGACCAAGACCACGAACGCCTCGGGTCCGTTCCAGGCCGGTGACACCGTCACGTACACGTACACGGTCACCAACACCGGAGAGACCGCACTCGACAGCGTGACCGTATCGGACGATCGGGTCGACACCGTCACCTGCGAGGCCACCAGCCTGGCGGCCGGTCAGAGCACCACCTGCACGGGCACCTACACCGTCACCGAAGCCGACGCCACGTGCACGCGGGGCGGCTACGACGGGGCGACGTGCACGGTGACCAACACCGCCCGCGCGACCGCGAACGATCCGCAGGGCGAGCCCGTCGCCAGCGAACAGGCCACCGCCACCATCCAGGTGAGCGGCGGCGGCCATGACGGCTATGGCCGGCCGTACGGCAGGTCGAAGACCGCCTGACCCCTTCTCCTCACTCCGATCCGCGCCCCGCCCGGCCCCTCCGGTATTCCTCATCCGGGCGAGGTGCGCGGCGGTCCGGATGAAAGCAGGGGGCGGGCGGGTGGACTTCGCGTCCAGGGGGGCAGTCGGCGCCGCGGCCGGCGGCGACAGCGCTGCCGCTGGTGCCGGCCCTCGCAGTCACGACCCTGGTCAACGCCCCGACCGACCTCGCCCAGGTCGGCTTGATCGCGCAGGACCCGCCGGTCTCCTGGGCGAAGGTCCGGGGACCACGGGCGGATCGCCCACGCCGTGCGGACCGGTTTCCGCGCGGGCGCGCTCGGCCGCCTCGGCGCCGCCGTCATCGACCGGCCACTCGCCCGCTCGATCACACCGTGAAGTCACGCGAGCGGATGCCTCACGCGCCCGGGGCATATGCCGGTCAGAGGCACCGGTGGATGGCTGCGGCGCCCCCGCACGTCCCGCCCGACCCGCACGTCCTGCCCGTCCCGCACGTCTCGCGTCCAGGCAACGGCGAGGCCGGACGGCAGGATGGTGTCGTCGTTGTTCGACCGGCCGCGAGGCCGTCCGGTGACGTGCGGGACGCGCGTCTGTGGCCCGCGAGCGGATCCGCGTGGCGATCGTGGCGGCCGAGGGCGCGGAAGGGGGCATCACCGCATCGCGTGGCCGACCGACCGGCCGGCCACGGCCTTTGCCGGTCCGCGGCGCGTGCGGGACCAGTGGGCGGGTGAAAGCCCTGGCCGGCGTCCGGGCGCTCTTCGTCATGGAAAGGGCCAGGGCCGGTGGACGGGTCGGTGTGTGCGGTCAACGAGGCGGGCGGACGCATTCGATGAGGTAGTCGCCGGTGCCGGGGTCGATGGTGACGCCGTGGGCTTCGCTGTGGAAGCCAGGGAAGGCACGGTCGAATGCTTCCAGGGCGCGCAGGTAGCGCAGGAGGGGGCCGTCGGGGGCGCCGGTTCTTTCGCCGGGCATGAGGACGGGGATGCCGGGTGGGGTGACGGTGACCATTGCGGCGGCGGTCCTGTGGGCAGCGTGGCTGAGGGGGATGCGTTCGGTGCCGCCGCGGATGAGTTGCTGGTAGCAGCGCTGGGGTGGCTCGGCGGGTTCGGGGAGCTGTTGAAAGGCGGTGTCGAGGGCAGTGATGAGTTCGGCGTGGGTGAGGTGTTCGTGCAATCTGCCTGCACAGCTCGGGCAGGGTGAGCCCGGTGTAGCGGGTGGGGTGTCGCGCGATGAGGTCGGGGAGGACCTGTTCGAGGGGGGTGCGGGTGTCGTACAGGGCTTTGAAGTCCATCAGGGCGTCCAGCAGGGTGCCCCATTTGCCTTTGGTGATGCCCATGGAGAACAGGATGAGTGTGGTGTAGCTGTCGGTTTTCTCCACGACGATGCCGCGGGTGGCCAGGTAGGCGGTGAGCACACGGGCGGGGATGCCCCAGGGTGCGGCCTGGCCGGTGGCGGTGACGCCGGGACAGGTGAGGGTGACCTTGACCGGGTCGAGCATGCAGTAGCCGTCGGTCAGACCTGCGAAGCCGTGCCAGGCGGCGCCGGGTTCCAGCTGCCAGCAGCCGGGATTTTCGCGTAGGAGGGCGGTGGGGGCGTCGGCGAGCGCCAGGACCTGGCCGGTTGCGGGGTCGGTGACCTGGTCGGGCTGCCAGACGCCGAAGAACCAGTCGGGCCGGTCGCCGGCCTGGCTGATCCGGCGGCCCGTACGTACGACGGTCTGGCGGAAGCGGATCGCTTCGGTGAGTGCCTCGTCGAGCAGCCACTGTCCCTGGGCGCCGTCCATCATGGCGGTGGCGACGTCGAGGGAGGCGATGGCGGGGTAGAGCGGTGAGGTGGTGCCGTGCATCATGAACGCCTCGTTGAAGCGCTCGTGCGTGACCGGGGAGCGGGGAGAGGTTTTGACGTGCACCATGGAGCTCTGCGACAGGGCTGCCAGCAGCTTGTGGGTGGAGTGGGTGGCGAAGACGGTGGGCCGCTCGGGGCTGTCGAAGGTGTCCGGGCCGACGGCCATGCCGAAGCGGCCGGCGTACAGGGGGTGGAAGCGGGCGTAGGCGAACCACGCCTCGTCGAAGTGCAGACGCGGGGTACTGGGCGCCAGCGCGCGTGCGACGTCGATGGTGTGGGTGCACAGGCCGTCGTAGGTCGAGTTGGTGATGACCGCGTACTGGGCCCGGTCGGATACCGCGCCCGTGGTAAGTGGGTTCGTGGCGATGCGGGCGGCGACGCCGGCAGGGGCGAGTTCGGCAGGCGGCAGGGGGCCGGCGAGTCCGTAGCCGTTGCGGGTCGGCACGAGATAGACGGGGCGGGCACCGGAGATCACCAGGCCGTGCAGGACCGACTTGTGACAGTTGCGATCCACCAAGGCGATCTCGTCGGTGGTGACGCTGTAGTGCCCGACCATGCGGTTCGCGGTGGAGTTGCCGTGCAGCACGAAGTAGGTGCGATCCGCGCCGAACACGCGGGCGGCGTTGCGTTCGGCTTCCCCGATGGGCCCGGAGTGCTCGAACAGCGAACCCAGTTCCTCGACGGAGATGGACAGGTCACTGCGCAGCAGCCGCTCGCCGAAGTAGTCGAAGAACGCCTGTCCTGCCGAGGACTTCAGGAAGGCGACCCCGCCGGAGTGGGCCGGGGTGTGCCAGGAGTACTCGTGCGCGTCGTCGAACCGCTTCAGCGCTTTGAAGAACGGCGGGAGGATGTCACGGCGGTAGGTGCGGGCGGCCGCGGCGATACGGCCCGCGATGAAACTCGCCGTGTCCTCCAGGGGCCAGATGTAGCCGACGACCGTCTCCGCCACCCACAACGGCAGGTGCTCCAAGTCGTGGTCGCTGTCGTCGGCCATGAGCAGGAAGACCGGCAGATCCTTGAACCGGCGCTGGGCCAGCCGCAGAACCTCCGCCCCCGCGCCCCGAGAAGCCGGGTCGTCACCTGGCAGGTCCCAGGAGACCACGGCCGCGGCCAGACCGGATTCCGTCCGCAAAGCAGCGCAAGCCCCCTGTACGCCCCCCGTCCAGCGCGACCTCAGCCCCTCGCTCTCCAGCTCCTCGCCGATCCGGCGTAGCTGGTCACTGCTGTCCCCTCCCAGCCGCGGGTGCTCCCGCACCGCGAACAGAGCGGTCCCGTTCACCACGGCATCCCGCCTCGCATTCTTTGTTCAGGCGCTGCCGGCAGGCCTGCGCGGTCGAGGAGGCGACGGATCAGAAACGGCCGATGACGGCATTGCCGACCGCGGTCTCGTCCGTGCTGGTGTAGTACTCCATCGCCGCGGCCAGCCATTCGTCGACCGTCAAGACGCCGTCGCCGTCGCGGTCCAGGACGCGAAACGCCTCCTCCGCCTCCCGGGCCGGGACTCCCAGCGCCCCTTGGAGTGCCTTGAACTCGTCGACGTCGGCCACGCCGTCACCGTTCGTATCGGCCAGCACCATGTGCGCGGCAACGGCGGGGCGAACGATGTCCGCGACCTTTTCGTCGGCCCTGGCAGCCGTGAGCGCGTCGATGTACTGCTCTGCCGTGATGCGTCCTTCCGGACTCGCACCGGCGAAGTGGCACAGCCCCGCCCAGTAGGTGCGCCAGGCATCGTGCACGACGTAGGCCTTCGGCGAGTCCGCATCCAGTCCGGCCGCGGCGACCAGCCGGTCGGCAAGACCGGTGAAGTCGGACGCTTCAAGGTGTCCGTTGCCGTTCGCGTCGAGAAGCTGGAACCGGTGTTCGTACTTGCGGTGCAGCAGATCGTTGATCACGAGAAACCTCCGAGAACGGGAACGCCGCCATGGAGGCAGTGGAACCGTCCATGAACGAGGCGAGCCGATGTGACCCACCCACGCGACGCCACACCGCGCATCCACGGCGGCACTCTATGTCACCAAGCTCGTGGGGTGGGGACGTCGGCGCTCCGGCTTCGCCGCGCGTCGGCGCGGCCGGGACCGGGGCCCTACCCCTCAGCCCGCAGAGGCCGATCGGCCGCCGCGCCGAGTTCGACTCGGCCTCGACGCGTACCGGCCAGACCCGCGGCGAGGGAGCCGTACGAGCACGCTGCGGCTCCCCCGCCGCAGCGCGTTCGCGAGGCAGTCACCCGACGGCCCCGCCCGGCCCTTCAGCCCGCCCGCAGGTCACGCGTCCTTCTTCACCGGCTCCAGGATCGCCACGCACTCCACATGGTGCGTCATCGGGAACACGTGCGGCTCCAAGCCACTTAAGAAAGTGCAGGTCAGGCGGTTTACCGCGCGCTGGGCGGGTGTCACCTCGGGCCTTGAGCGTCAAATGAGCGTCACGGGCGTCTGTCCGAACCGCCCCAGACCAGAGAGCCGACGTCGCCACAGCGAAGTCATGCAAGACGGCGGCTTGAGCGATGAGCGTCAGCCAGCTATCCCGCTCACCGACGTCGGACTGCACCCTTCTCGTCGTCCTCGATAACTTTGAGCAGGTACACGGATGACTCGTGAGAGGTGTCCTGCGACCTCCGGCCACGAATGGGGCGAACATGCTGTTTGAAGAACTGACGGCACTAGCGGCAGAAGGTGGACAGGCACTGGTCCGATCAGTGGGTACCGGATTCTGGCCCGTGACGCGGCGCCGTACCGCAGAGTTGGTCGGGCGCGGTGACGCCGAGCGTGTGAGGGCGGAGCTCGTGCGGCTCGACCGCACCGCGCAGGCTCTGACGCGCCCACCCTCAGGCAATGCCGCCGCAGAGCGGGCGCGACAGGAAGGTCTGTGGTCCGGACGGTTCGAAGCCCTTCTGGACCGGCTCTACGGGGCCGAACAGTCCTGTGCAGCAGCAGAGCTGTGCGCACTCCTCGAATTCCTCGCTATCTCCGTCGGTGACACAGCCACCAACACCGGTAACGCGACAGCCCACGACGGCGGCAGCGCGATCACCGGAATCCGGAACGCCGGCGGTAACCGTCCCGGCGCATCGAGGGTCGCGCACACTGGAGACGCGGAAGCCTCCGGCCCCGGCTCCAGAGCCGTCACCGGGATCGCCAACGAATAGGCCGATCCCGGAACGGCCAGGCGCCTCGTGGATACGTTGCACACACCGCAGAACCCGACGATCGACACCGCACACTCGCAGCGGTCCCCGACGGCATGGACAGGGCGAATCATGGCTGGGTGGTCACATCACCCTCCAGCGCTCGCCGACACCGTCTTCCCCTCCCGCCCACTGCAGCAGTGCTTGAACTTCCGCCCGCGCCGCATCATGCATGGGCACGGCGCATTCCTCCGTGGCCGCACCACCGTTAACGGCACGGCTGCGCCAACAGCCTGCCCAAGGAGGATGGCCTGATTGAGGTACGTGGGGTCGTCCGCCACCATGCCTGGAAGGTTCCGACCGGCAATGACGATCAGCGAGCCATGGTGGGCACGCTCGTACCAATGAGGAAGGAAGTTGAGTGGCAGCCCCCCCACGAGGTCGCCGTAGGGGCTGCTGAGGGTGATTCTGTTGTCGACCAGGCGAGCCTGAAGATCCCGGTCGGAGACGGACGGCAGGTCGCGGAGGTCGAGGGGCTTGCCACCATTATCGGTGTGCAGGGTGCGCAGGTCAGTGAAGCCCGACTCCAGGAAGAGCCGGAGGGCGACATCCTCGATTCGGCGGCTGTCGTCGAGAGCTCCCCATCCGCCGTGGCAGTCGAGGACGATGCCGGCGCGGTCGCCACCGAAGAGAATACATTCGGCGTCGAAGCGATCCGGGGAGCGATCGGGGGCCGGTCCGGCGAGTTCGATCACGTCGGAGAGGTGGCAGTGGGAGTGCGCAAGCCGGAGCATCGGGTGCTGGACGTCCGGATGGCAGAGGTAGAGGAGTTCGGCCTCGCCGGATTCGTCAATGATCAGATTGCAGACAGTGCAGTACTGCCTGGAGGTGGCGTACCGAAGCATGAGTGACTCTAGGTCGAATGCGGCCAGCGCCTGCTGCACGGTGTCGGAGATCTGCACACGGCGCAACCGGGGCAGGGCAGCGGACGGCACCGCAGCGTCGCCTTCGCGACCATCTCTTAGGGCGCGAGCGCGAAGTGATTCGAGGATGAGCTGGTCGACCGGGCTGCCGCCTACGAGCTCCTCGGGGCTGGGCAAGGTGCCGTCCTGGTCCGTCTCCTGGTGGAGTGCGCCCAAGAAGACCAGGGCCTCGCCCGCCTCGGGCCAGTTGCCGAGCGCCTGGTGAAGCATGAATGCCTGCCGGGCGCAGGAACGCGCGGCCTCCGACGCGTGGAGGGCCTTCTCGGCGCGGGCCAGGTTGAACAGACAAGTGGCTCGCAACGGGCCGTCGCCGAGACGTTCGCTGATCTGCAGGGCCGTGCGAAAGGACGCCGCTGCGGTGAGGTGGTCGCCAACCTCGGCGTGACAGGCGCCGAGGTTGGTATGCAGGGATGTCAGCACGCTGTCCATGCCGAGTTTTTCGGCGAGCGGAATGTTCTTAGTCATCAAGGCAACGGCTTCATCCCGGTTGCCGGTCTCCAGCATGCAGGTCGCAGCCTGCGCGCGGGCTGAGAGGAGGACGTGCAGATCTTTGTGCTCGGCAGCGACTTGCGCAGTCTGTTCGTACTGGTCAGCTGCTTCGTTCCATCGCCCAGCCCGCGCGTGGATGTTGGCCAGTGCCATCCTGCAGTGCAGGACGCCATCGAAGTCGTCGTGCCGCTCGCAGTCGTTGAGTGCCGTGGTGATCGCGGACAGGGCTTCGGCGTGCAGGCCGCGTCGCGAGTGGAGGACAGCCAGCGCGCGCGTCGCCCGGGCCCGGGTGCGAGGGGAAGCGGCGTCGCTGAAGTCGGAGACTACGGACCGCAGCATGCGGGCGCCATCCCGCCACTGCCCTGCGACGACCAGGGCTTCGCCCAGCGCCGCCCGCACCTGGGCGAGCGCCCGACTCTCGTCAGTGGCGGCAAGAGACTGCTCCGCTTCCTTTAGCAGGCGGACGGCGTCTCCGATCCGCCCCCGGTGCCACAGCAACTGGGCTCGTTTCCGCAGGACATCTGCTTGAAGAACCGGGCTGCCGGACTCCTGGGCCATGTCCGACGCGACCTTGAACTGCGACTCCGCCGTGTCGTGGTGCCCAATGCCGCCGCTGTATGAGGCGAGATAGGTCAGGGCGCGCGCCGCATGCTGATGGTCGCCGATTCCGATGGCGAGCTCGGCGCACTGCGTTAGGTAGGTCGCGGCTTGGTCGAGGTCAGCGCGATGCGCGGCATCCTCACCGAGCCGGAACAACACCCGAACCTGGCCCTGTACGTCACCCGTCTCCTGATGGATGGACAGGGCTGCCTCAAGCGGCCCGACCGGAGCAGACGCCGGCCGGGCGCCGGCCGGAACCGCCGCAAGGTCCATCAGCGCCTGCGCCTCCCATTCCCGGCTGCCGATGACTCGTGCTCGCTCGATGTCTCGGACGGACTCCTCCGCCGCCTCTACCTCGCGGCCCGTGCTGCTGAGCAGTTTGGAGATCGACCGCGTAGCAAGCATCTCACCGAAGCCACTGCTCCGACTCAGATCCCGACTGTTGCGCAGGTAGTTCTCGGCCCGACGGATCTGCCCGACTGCAAGGTACGCCTGACCAAGGTTGCCTAGGGCAAGCGCTAGTGCCTGATGATGCCCGGTGGTCCTCCAGTAGTGCAGTCCGTTTCGCAGGTACTCGATGGCGTCACGAGGTCGGCCCAGGTTGATCAGTAGTGTCCCCAGACCGAGCTGTGCCATGAAAAGATGCTCTGCTTCGTTGGCCGCGCGCCCCGTTTCAGCGCAGCGGTGGAATAGATCAGCGGCATCCTGGCTCTCGCCGAGGTGTGCGGCGACGACGGCCCGGTTGTACAGCGCGGTGGCCGTCCAGTCAGGGTGTCCAGTCAGCTCCCCGGCCTCCTGTACGCACTGGTAGACGCGGTCCAGCTCCTTCCAGTGACTGGCAACCCGCAAGTGGTCGGTGAGTGCGAAGGCGAGAAGCAATAGGTGGTCCCAGGCCTCGTACTGCCGGGCCGTCTCAACTAGAGCGACAGCGCCGGGACGGTCCGCGTCCAGCGACCGCAGCGCTGCGGGACTACTCTCAGCAGGGACGGTCGCCTTCTCATCCAGAAAACCGATCGCGTCGGTAGACGACCGCACGCGGACGGCCGTGACAAGACAGGCATGACGAACAACATCCGCCCGTTGCGTCCTCGGCCACGGCGCGGACGTCAGTCGGGCGAAGCGGTGCTGAATCTCGTGCATCACGAATCGTTCGTCGTCGATCTGCTCGATGAGGCTGAGCTCGACCAGCGAGTCGAGGAGCGCGGCTGTGTCCGTGCGGTTGTCGTCGTTGATCTCGTCCAGCGAACGCTGTGCGATGACCGCTGCGACGACATCGACGGTGAGCGACATGTGCGGCAGAACGCCAAGGGCGGAAAAGGCCTGCGCCTGGTCGTGTTCGAGTGCGTCAAAGCTCTGCTGGAACACAGGCTGCAGCGCGGTCTGGCCGGCAACAAGGGCTTTGACGCTACGGTCCGGGTTGGTGATCTCGGACAGATAGCGGTCGACATTCACACGGGGCCGCCGGGCCAGATACGCCGCGGCGATGTGCAGGGCGAGCGGGTGACCTGCACACGCCACAGACAACGCGGTCGTCTGCTCGCCGGTCAGCCGGCCAGGTCCAGCGACCGATCGTACGAGCTCCTCGCTGGGCGCGGCTGGCAGCGGGCCGAGGTCGATGAGGCGGACCAGGCCGCTAAGCCCGCTGAGCTTGAGACGGCTGGTCCCCACCAGCGCGAACGGGCCGTCGATAGAGACGATCTCAAGGAGCGCCTCTTCCGAGAGGACGTCGTCGACGAGCAGTAGGACGCGCTTGTTGGCGAGCGTCGTCCGCAGCAGCGCCAGCTGCTGATCACGGCGGTCCGGCAGGGGAGACTCGGACGGAAAGAGCGCGTGGAGTATCGATGCCACAAGGTCCGTGGAGCCGGTCGACAGCGCGAGATTGATGTGAAACTGGCCGTCCGGATACCGCTCCGCAGCCAGTCGGGACATACGCAGGGCGACGTCGCTCTTCCCAATTCCAGGAGCGCCAGTCACCACGACTGCCGCCCGTCCGCCGACGTCTGCGCGCCGCAGCACCTCAAGACCGGCTGAGATCTCCGACTCACGCCCGAACAGGTGCGGGCGCCGTTCGCCGGGCAACACGGAGTCCTGAACCGAGCGAGTCCGACGGGGCGACAACGTCACACGGACGTCGCCCGCCACATACCCAGAGATTGCCACCCCGCCGTGCGAGGCATACGCCGCTCCCGTTGCCATGACCGAAACGGAGCTGGGCTGGCCGGACGCTGTCGCCGCGTTGGCCCCAGAGATCGCGGTGCCACCGTTCGTCGCACGGGCGTCGCCACTGTCCCGTACCTCAGCGCCCGGCCCGAATTCGCCAGACTTGCTCTTGTCCTCCATCAACCCGCTCCCGGAGACTAGCTGTAGTCGATCCCAGTACCGGCGCTGCTGCCGGCCCCATCTGCTTTGGCAGCACCAGTCCGCTCCACCCGGGTCAATCCTGTACCCACCCCGCCGGGCCTACGGATCCCGGTGTGCGCAGCCCCACCACCAGATGCCTTCGCTTGGCCAGTATCCGTGGCGGAATCCCCATACCCGGACTGCACCCACGCCCACAGCAGCGCTGCAACCCCTGTACCTGCCTGCAATGACGCTCCGACCAGCTCCCCGCTCCCCGGGCCGTTCAGCAACCACACCATCGGCGTCGCCGCAACGCAGGCCACCCCAATCACGATCAGCGTAATCTTCCACGGCCGTGTCACGCCGTCCCACCTACCTTCCTAGCCAGCCTTTCCGCAGGTATAGCAAGGACGCTCACGCCGTTGCTACGGATTCCGACGGTCTGCAGGAAATTGAGCGATCGACGTGCGATGCCGTCCAAACTCAGGTAGGCGCCTGTGGCGAGAACCTCATGTCAGCCATCAGAGCACGGAGGAGGCCCGGCCGAGGTCGGCCAGGGGTCGCGAGCCGGTCAGTCGGAAACGAAGGCCGCCTGCATTGGCCTTCGCTCGCATGCCTCAATGGCAGTGAGGAACCTGCCGTCGATCGTCTACCCATCGAACCATCGAAAGAGCGTTCCGAGGCGTCGGAGTCCGTGGTGCAGCCGCCAGGAACGATCGCAACGAGATGCATCGAGGCGCTGCTGCCCCCGTCTGCCGCCCGTCGAATGCGCCGCCGAGTCGCGGGCTGGGGAAACTCAGCCACGCCGACTCACGCGGCGATGGTCAGCGGGACATCCAGCCGCTCCCAGGCCCCGAGCACGGCCTTGTGGGCGTCCGGCTGCAAGTGCGCGTAGCGCTGGGTGGTCTGGAAGCTCTCGTGGCCGAGGAGGTACTGGACCTCGTAGAGGGAGACTCCTTTCTGGACGAGCCACGAGGCGCAGGTGTGCCGCATGGAGTGCGGCGGGTAGTGCGGGACGGGGAGCTGCTCGCCATCGGTGTCGAAGTAGTGGGCGTTGCCGATGGCCGGCCACCAGGTCTGGCGGCGCCAGTTGCCGTCGTCGAGGCGACGGCCGGACCGGCCCTTGGTGATGGTGGTGAAGACGAGGGCGTCGCGGTCGAGCGGGTGGACGTGCCGGTCGAGGGCGTCCAGGACGTGGGACGGGAGCGGGACCTCCCTACGGCTCTTCGAACTCTTCGGGTACTCCTTGATGCCGCTCTTGGTGTTGACCTCGACCACGAAGAGGCGGGAACGATGCTGGTCGATCCGATGGCGGTGCAGGCCGGCGAGTTCGCCCCAGCGCAGGCCCGTGTAGAAGCCGAGCAGGCACATGGTGCGCCACGGGTCGGGGAGTTCATCGACGATGCTCTGCGCCTGGTCGAGGGTGAACCACTGGGGCGGCTTGACCGCGATGTGTGGCAGATCGATGTTCCGGCAGGGACTGACCGCGATGACGTCGTCGTCAACGGCCGCACGCATGATGGACGACAGCAGGTTGTATGCCCTCTTGATCGCCGAGGCGCCGACGCCCTTCTCGACCAGTCCGCGGATCCAGCTCTGGACGTCCATGCGGGTGACGGCCCGCATCTCCCAGTCGGCCCAGTGGGGCAGCACGTGGTTCTTAATGCTGGAGGCATCACCGCGCAGGGTGTGTGGCTCGACTACACGAGCCTGCCACCAGCGGGCGTGCCACGCGTGGAACGCCATCTCGCCGGCCCGCGGGTCCCGTACGGTTCCGCGGACGAACTGGGTCTCCATATCGGTGCCCCAGGCGCGGGCCTGCGTCTTGAGGGGAAACGATTCGCTATAGCGGTCTCCCGCCCGGTTGCGGACAGTCGCCTGCCATTTGCCGGACTTCAGTTTCCGGAGGTACGTGGTTCACTCCTGACTGTATCGGGGTGGGCGGACTCGGATCTGGTCAGCGGCGGGAGACAGGCGGGGTGACCGCCCTGCTGCTGATGAAGTCGTCCAGTCCGGCGGCCGGGACGCGGACACGGGAGCGTCCGGGCCCCGTGCGCAGGTCGACGACGGGTAGCTCGCCGGCGGCAATGAAGCGGTAGACGGTGCGGCGATCGACATCCAGGGCGGCAGCGACGGCGGGTATGGAAAGCAAGCGCGGGGTCAAGACGGGTCCATTTCATGAGAAGGCGAAAGAGGAGTTGACGATTCGCGCCGGGAGTGAACCCCGGTCAGATCGGAAAGGGCGGCGAGAGAGCTTCCTTCACTGGCTGCTCCAAGCGGAAGCTCCTACGTGAGAGCGCGAGATGTAATCCTTACCTCGCGGGCGCAGTGGAGTTTCTCGGATCGACATGTCGGCGACTCACTCACGGCACCTCTCGTATCTTTTGGGCAGACTTCCGGCATGGGCCGGAACGTCGGGCGTTCCGGGAGCAGTAATCATCCGGAGAATCCCCTGTTTCGGAAACCGGGGATCGTCGGATATATTGCGCCCACTTCCGCCCCTCCTGGGGGAGTAAGGAGTTCGTGGGGAGGGATTCCGAGGGCGGCGGCGATGGCGACGAGGTCGTCGATGTCGCAGCGGCGGACGGTGCGTTCGATGCGGGAGAGCGCGGTGAAGGTCATGGGCCGGCCGAGTGCGGTGACGCGGGCGGCGAGCCGGCGCTGGGAGTAGCCGCGGGCGGTACGGGTGCGTTCGATGGCATGGGCGGTGGCTTGTCCGGCGGGTCCGATTTCGAGTGGGCGTGGCGGCATGGGTGGTGTTGTAGCTTGCGCGCCGGCTGCTGCGGAAGGGTTTTCCTGTCTGCTGTGAGCGATGTGCCGAGGGGACGTCGAATTTCCGGATGATTTCGGTGACCGGGATTCCGGGTCTACTGTTTCGGGACCTGCCCCAGACGACTTGTGAAGGTGTTCAGAGCTAACGCTGGACTTCGTGCGACGGGTGTGGCTGTGTTGTCCACGCAGCCCGGTCTCGCCGGAATTCTCTGCCCCCGTGATGGTCGACGGATTCGACCGCCAGTAAAGGAGCCGCCCCTTGGAATCCCTCACCTCGATAACTGGCCACGACGGCGCGCAGCAGTCGCCGTGGCCGCCGGTCGCCACCCCTGGTCAGCCGGCCACCGCGCCCGTCGCGGACCCCGAGGGCGAGGAGGTCCTCGACCTGCTCCGGCACGCCATCCGGCGTTACGTCGTGATGCCGAGCGAAGAGGCCCTGACCGCGACCACGCTGTGGGCGGCGGCGACCCATCTGCAGACGGTGTGGCAGCACGCGCCGCGTCTGGCGGTGGTCGGACCGGCGAAGCGGTGCGGGAAGTCTCGGCTCCTGGAGGTCCTGATCGAGGCCGTCCACGAACCGCTGATCACGGTCAACGCGTCCGCCGCGGCGATCTTCCGGTCGATCGGCGAGGCCGACCCGCCCACGCTCCTCGTCGACGAGGTCGACACCATCTTCGGCAGTGCGAAGGTCGCGGAGAAGAACGAGGAGATGCGCGGCCTGCTCAACGCCGGCCACCAGCGCAACCGGCCCACCCTGCGCGTCACCGGCCCCAACCACGAGGTGGTCAAGTTCCCCACCTTCGCCATGGCCGCCCTCGCCGGCATCGGCGACCTGCCCGACACGATCATGGACCGGTCGGTCGTCATCCGGATGCGCCGCCGAGCCGAGACCGAGAAGGTCAGCGCCTGGCGCTACGGACGCGACGACCTGGCGGTACGCGAACTCCGCACCCGGCTGGCGGCCTGGCTGGCCTCCGTCCGCGAGAAGGCCCTCGCCCTGGAACCGAAGCTGCCGGTCGAGGACCGCGCCACCGACACCTGGGCACCGCTGATCAGCGTCGCCGACCTCGCGGGCGGACACTGGCCCGTCCTGGCCCGCGCCGCGTGCACCGCCATGACCAACTACGAATCCGGGCGCGACGAGGACGGCGGACTGAAGATCCGCATCCTCGCCTACATCCGACGCGCCTTCGCCTCCGAAGGCGACCCGCTGATGATCCGCACCGGCCGCCTCCTGGAGACCCTCAACGCCGATCCCGAGGCGCCCTGGGCCGAGCACAGCCCCAACGGACTCACCCCGCGCGGCCTGCAGATTCTGCTCCAGGTCTACGGCATCAAGTCGGCCAACCGCCGCTTCCCCGGCAACCACCAGGCCAAGGGCTTCACCCGCGCCCAGTTCACCGACGCCTGGACCCGCTACTGCCCGCCCGAGGCAGCCGCCACGCTCCCCGTCGAGCCCGGCGCCTGACCCTCCACGACTCGTCCCACTCGTCCCCGCGCAGGTCAGCACGGGACGAGTCACCGGCCCGCAACGAGTCGACTCGACATCACCGCCCCACCCGTACCTGCCCTGACCAGCGGCGGGACGAGTGGGACGAGTCGACGCAGCCCATAGCCGCCCACACCAAATGGCGCCCTACCCCATTCATGGAGCACCCCGTTTGACCGCGCCCACACCCGCCCACCGCACCGCCGACCGGTACACCCTCCTCGCCGCCAGCGCGGTGATCCTCGCCCTGACCACCGCCGGATTCTGGCTGTCCTACGCCCACCTCGCCGAGATCGCCGGACAGCACGGCCTCGGCAACTCCCCTGCCCGCCAGTGGGCCTGGCCCGCCACCCTCGACGCCTTCATCGTCGCCGGTGAACTCCTCACACTGCGCGCGAGCCTGCGCCACGAGCCGGACGGCTGGGCAGTCGCCCTCACCGCCGACGGATCCCTCGGCTCCATCGCCCTCAACATTGCCGGCGTCACCGGCACGCGTGATCCGGCCGACGTCCCCCTCCTCGACTATGTCGTCGCCGCCGTCCCTCCGGCCGCCGCTCTCCTCGCCTTCGGTGTCCTCATGCGCCAGATCCACCAGCACCTCGCCCGACCCGACCGAGGAAACGAGCCGGCGCAGCGGCGCGATGCGGCGGGTCCCTCGCCCTCCAACGGCGGGCATCCGCTGGACAGCGATGCGCCTCGTTCCCACCCGGCCCCCGTCGAGACCGGTCCGGAACGGCCCTCCGCCCGAAAGCCCCCTCGTGTCGACGGGCCGCCCGCGCAAGAAGGCCCACGGCCGTCGCCCACGCGCAAGATCGGTCGTCCGGCGACCGGAGACCTGACCGCGTTCCTCCCGATCGTCGAGCGGATAGAGGGACCAACGACCCGGTCGACCATCCGAAACGTCCTCCGCGAGGCCGGTCACACCATCAGCAACGAGCGGTTGACCGAACTCAAGGTGCTCCTCACAGACCAAGCGGCCAGCGCCCCGTCCGCACCCTGACCTGGCGCATCCACCGCCTCGGTCAACGCCGCGCACCCAGCCCCCGTGCCCAGGCTGCCATGGCTCGCAGCACCACGCGCCGCCCCGCCGCCCCGGCCGACCTCACGGCAAGCGCGCCGGACCTCGCCCCGCAGTCGGCCAGATCCCGGCGAAGGTGATCTTCCCTGCACCGGGATGCCGGGAGAACGCGTACCGCACAGGTCGCGTTCTCCCGGGCCGGGCTCGGCTGCGCTCACGAACCGATGCCGTCAAGCGGCTCCCACTCGTGCTCCAAGATCGAGTAGATGATCGAATCACGCCACGCTCCATGGACGAAGACGTGGTCGCGGATCCGGCCGTCCTCGGTCATGCCCGCCCGCAGCAGGGTTCGTGCGGACGCTTCATTGAGTGGTGAGCGGGCCGCCCATATGCGGTGAAGGCCAAGCGTCCGGAAGCCCAGCGCACACAGCAGGTGGACGGTCTCCGTGCCCAGGCCCTTGCCCCACGCGGCGGGGTGCAGGGCGAAGCCGATGGTGGCCGCCTGCTGCGGCTCGGTGGCCAGACGGGCGTAGCCGATCAGCCGGGGGTCGCCGAGCCGGGTGACGGCGAGGCCGTACTCGGTCCTGGGGTCGTCCGTGGCCGAGGCGAGGGACCGGTCGACGATCGCCTGGACCTGTTCACGGGTACGGGGCTCGAAGCTGAGGTGCCGGGTGGCCTCGGGGTCGCCGTAGATGGCCAGGAGGTCGGCGGTGTCCCCCGGCTCGATTTCACGCAGGGCCAGACCGGGGCCGGCCAGATGGACTGTCACTGCTCGTAGGCCCACGCGCTGCCGGTCTGGCGGTACTGCTCGACGGGGATGGGGGCGACCCCGACGCGCATCCGCGCGGTGTAGAGCAGGCCGTCCAGATGGTCGATCTCGTGGTGGATCAGGCGGGCGAGTCCGCGTTCGTAGGTGGTGGTCACCACTTGTCCGTCCAGGGTCGTGGTCTCCACCGTGATCCGAAGGGGCCGGGGGACCAGGCCGCGGACGTCGAAGAACGACAGGCAGCCCTCGTACTGCTCGTCCGCTTCGCTGGAGCGGTCGGTGATGCGAGGGTTCAGCAGGACGATGGCAGGGGCGTCGCCGGGGGGCTGGACCACTGCGGCGGCCCTGCCGATCCCGATCTGAGGTGCCGCGAGGCCCATGCCCTTGGCGAATGGGTGGACCTGCCCGATCCGCTCCATGGCGGTGAACATCTGCTCGACAGTCTGCTCGGCCGCCTCGCGCTCGGCCGGCAGGTCGAAGGCGCGGGCGGGTTCGGCGAGGACCGGAGCCCCGTCCTGCACGACGCCGAGGTCCCGCATCTGCTCGCTGGGCCGCGCCTGGTTCACGTGAACTCCCCTTGATTCATGTCCCGTTCGGTTCGGCCTCGGAACCGCCATTCCAGACGGTACCGGGCGTGGAGTGCGGGTGTGGAGGTGCTCCAGGAGAAGATCCGCATCCCGTCCTCCTCGCGCTGTATTGGGGCCGTCCGCAGCGGTACGGCCTCGGCGGTCATGGAGGTCTCGGTGCCCCACACGGCCGGGTCGAGGGCGACCGGGAAGGCAAGTTCGACCGCCAGGTGCTCGGTGGGCAGGCGGACGGCGCGCTGGAACCAGCGGCCCCACTTCTCGTGGCCCACCGAGTAGGCGTACTCGATCCAGACCGACTCGCCGGGATAGAGGGGGAAGCGGCCCTCGCTGTTCTCGAACGCCAGCCACACCTCCTTGAAGGCGTCGCGGTCGTGCTTGGTCTGCCAGTTCATCGCCTCGCCGCGGCAGGTCGCGGTCAGGGCGAGTTCGTCCCAGGTCAACGGGTGTTCGCGGTAGTGGGCGTTGGAGCGTTCGGGCTCGCCGGGGTAGCGGTCGACGCTGATACGGATCAGGTAGCGGCTGATCGGTTCGCTGCCGGTGTTCCGCAGCAGGCGGCGCATCGTCAGCCGGTAGTGGCTGCCGTCGTAGTCCAGGCGGGCCGCGTCGTGCTCGACGACGATCGCCGAGCCGGTCGCGTACGGCTGCTCGGCCCTGCGGGGAGCCGGCGTCGGCGGCGCCGGGGCGGTGCGGGCCTTGGCCGCCTCGTAGTCCAGCCACCGCTTCCAGATGGCCTTGCCCGCGTTCAGGGCCTCCTCCGCGCGCAGCGCGAAGTCCTCCGTCGGCTTGTGCCGGCCCGACTCGACATGGCTGACGTACGACGGGTCGAAGCCCATCCGTCTGGCTAACTCCCGCTTGGCGAGGCCGCGTACCTCGCGCCAGTGGGCCACATCCGCCGCGAACGCCTCGGCCGCTTGCTCGACCGTCAAGGCATCGTCCCGCGCGTCCATCAAAGCCCCAGCCCTGGCTGCCGGATGAGATGAATGAACCGTGAGTGATCTCGATTCACCATTCTGTCACGGTCGCGGTCGCCGGTTTCCTTCCTTCACCGGGCCGGGTCGATTCCCGGCCCCGAAGAAGGAGGGTCACAGCGATGCGCGTGCTGTATCTGCTCAACGTCTCCAACTCCAGTCAGCTGGCCGCTGATTCCGGCTTCACGTTCGCCGACCTGCTCGCCCCGGCCCTGACCGACGCCGGGGCGGAGGTGACCGTGGCCTCCCCCGCCCCGGTCGGCGACCCCCGCGTGCACTTCGCGCTCACCACCTCGCCGTCCACCAAGTACCGGGCCCGCTTCGAGCCCGGCATGGACGCTCTGGTCGCCCTGTTCCGCGAGCGGCGGCCCGAGGTGGTGGTGGCCAACCAGATCGAGGCCGCTCCCGCGATCCGGGCCGCGCTTCTGGAAGCCGGGGTGGACGCGCTGGTCGCGGGCTACTGCCACTACCTGCCGTTCTCCTTCGCCGACACCGGCGCCCTGGAGCTGGACCCGGCGATGAACGACGGCGACCTCGGCCGGAGCGTGCTACTGGCGTTCGCCGCCGGCCTCGCGGCCTGTGACCGCGTCCTGGTCCACTCCGCCACCGCCGCCTCCTGGACCACGGCGGCAGCCGCCCGCAGCGGCGTCGACCTCGGCGACAAGCTGCACATCGTCCCCGCCCCCAGGGACATCCGGCTGATGCGCGACCCGGCCGACATCACCCCGCCCGAGGGCCGGGCCACCGGCATCTACAACCACCGCCTGTACGCGCACTACGGCACCGCCCGCTTCACCGGGCTCGCCCGCCGCCTCGTCGCCGACGCCCCGGTACGGCTCACGGTGATGGACCTGTTCGGCACCCGCAGCCCCGAACGCGTCCGCCTCGACCCCAGCCCCGAACAGCACCTGGAAGAGCTCGCGACCACCGACGGCGTCGCCATCGCCTCCGACCGGGGCGACCGCGTCCGCTACCGCGATCTGCTGGCCGGCGCCCACTTCGGCATCGCCCCCTTCCGGCCCGGCTGCCCCTGGTCCATGTCGGTGATCGACTGCCAGGCCATGGGCCTGCCCGTGATCGGCCCGCGCACCGGCTGGCTGGCCGAACACATCGACAACGAGCTGCTGTTCGACACCGACGAGCAGGCCGTCCGGATCGCCACCCGCCTCGCCACCGACCCCGAGTTCTACCTCTTGCACGCCAAACGCGCGCACGCCTCCACCACCGACCTCGCGCCCGCCACGGTGGCCGCCCACTACCTGGAGGCGATCCGGTGACCGGCTTCGACGCAGTCCAGCTGTCGTACGACGAACCTCGGGCGGCGACCCTGCACACCCGGCTCGAACGCGCGCTGGACCGGCGGGTCAAACGGCTGCACGGGGTCCATGGGATGCGCCGGGCCTACCGGCTCACCGCCGAACTCGTGGACACCGAGATGTTCTTCCTCGCCGACGGCGACTTCGAGATCGACCTGCGGTTCGCCGCCGGCGTGGAGCCGCTCGCCGACGGGGTGGCGATGCGGGTGTGGCAGGCGGTCAACCCGGTCAACGGCCTGACCTACGGCTACGGCGGACTCAAGCTGATCCGCCGTACGGCCCTACGGGAGATGGGCGAGGCCGTCGACGTCCTCGCCGCCCTGCCCGGCCGCGTGGAGTTCTGCCCCCGCCCGGCCGGGGTGACCCGGTTCAACCAGAGCCCGTACCTGGCGTGGAAGGCCGGCTTTCGCGAGTGCGCGATGCTCGCGCGCGGCAGCGAGTACGGCATGAACGAACAGAGCGCGCAGGCCCGGATCAACGCGTGGACGGCGAGCAGCAGCGGCGAGTTCGCCGCGCAGGCCGCAGCCGGCGCCCGCGACGGCATCGCCTTCGCCCGCGAGGCCGCCCGCAGTCCGGAAGAGTTCGAACTGCTCAACGACCCGGTCCGGCTGCGCGCCCACCACTCCCGCCTGTACCCGTTCGAAGCGGTCACCTCGTGACCGGCTCCCCGCTCGTCCTGATCGAGCCGTACGCGCACCAGGGCGGCGGACACCACCAGCGCACGCTG
Organism: Streptomyces sp. NPDC048718; assembly: GCF_043198875.1. Taxonomy (NCBI): domain Bacteria; kingdom Bacillati; phylum Actinomycetota; class Actinomycetes; order Kitasatosporales; family Streptomycetaceae; genus Streptomyces; species Streptomyces sp. NPDC048718. The sequence goes on along the minus strand of NZ_JBICVG010000006.1, from coordinate 90,936 downwards.
ACCGCGCTCGCCGCCACGCGGCCGAAGAGCCTGGTCGTAGCCCCTGAGGGGCTGGGCGAGGACCTGGGCCCGCTGGCGCGGTCCGGGGCCCGGATCGCCGCCGGGCCGGCCGGGTCGGCGGCGAGCCTCCTGCTGGCTGCCGCGCGGGCGGCGGAGCGCGTCTCGACCGCCGGCCAGCGGGCGTTCGCCTCCCGGAGCTGGCCGCGGGGAGTGCGCAGGTTCCCGCACCAGGTCACGCTCCTCGCCCGGTGTCTGACCGAGGCCGCGTGCCTTCGTACCGCGCGCCGTCTCGCCCCGCGGGCGTCGACCGTGGTGATCCTCAGCGCGAGCGAGGCTCTACACGGTGCCGCTGCCCTGCTCGGCGGGGTGCCGCATCTGCGGTTCGTCCACGAGGTCGTGACCACCGAGGACCGTCCGGTGCGGTGGCTGGGCCGGCGCGCCCGCCGGGGCGAGAAGCGGGTGATCGCGCTGTGCCCGACCGCCGACGTCCGCGACCAGGTCGCAGCGCGCTTCCCGCACCTGCGCGGTGAGGTGCGGCCGTTCGCGGTCGACGACGGACGCCGGCTGACCGACGCCGCGCGTGACGGCGCCCGCGCCGCCTTCACCATCCCGACCGACGCGAAGGCGGTGTGCCTGGTCGGCGGCTGGTGGCCGTACAAGGACATCGCCACCGTCGACGCGGCCCTCGCCCGCCTCACCGCCCCGCTGCACGTCCTGGTGTGCGGCACCCCGCTGGACAACGCCGTCCTCGACAGCTGGCACCGGCTGCCCCACGTCCGCCTCCACACGGTGCCCGGCCCGGTCGCCGACGAGGTCCTGCGGCTCGTCTACGCCGCCGCCGACGCGGCCCTCGTCGCCCGCAAGCCCGGGGTGGGCAAGGAGTCGGGGCTGGTCATGGACGCCGTACGACTCGGGGTCCCGCTGATCGTCTCCGCGCACGACCGCGAGCTGTCCGCCCGGTTGACCGGTCAACCGTGGGTGAGGCTCTTCCCCGCCGAAGACCCGAACGCCCTCGCCCAGACGCTGGACAAGCTCGCGGCCGATGCACCCGCCCGACCGGGACCGACGGCGCCCGCCGCGCTGGACATGCACCCGGCGGCCGAGCAGGCCGCCTTCCTCACCGACACCTACACCCGCCTCTGCCTCCACCTGGCCAAGGAGCGCTGCTGATGTTCGTCCCTCCCGCCCTGATCGCGGTCATCGGCCCGGTCGAGCCGGCCCTGCTGGCCGCCTGGACCGCCCACTACCGCCGGCTCGGCATCGAGCGGTTCCACCTCGCCTTCCACTTCCCCGACCACGTACCGGACGCCTGGCGGCACCAGCTGACCGCGGCCTGCCGCGACCTCGGCATCACCCCCGCCCAGATCAGCACCGGCCCCTGGCACGAGCACACCAACACCCAGCTCCGCGACTCCCTGCGCGGGCAGGCCGGGACCGGCTGGCACCTGCTCGCCGACTCCGACGAGTTCCAGACCTACCCCGCTCCGCTCACCGACGTGCTCGCTCAGGCCGAGGACACCGGGAAGAAGGTGGTCGGTGGGCTGATGCTCGACCGCGTCACGAACGACGGCCGCCTGGCCATGTGGCGCCCGGAAACCGGCCTTGACCGGGCCTTCCCGCTCGGCGGACACCTCACCCGCCGGCTCCTCCAGGGCGACCCGCGCAAGATCGTCCTCGCCCACTCCTCGGTGACCGTCGCGTCCGGCAACCACCGGGCACCGGGCCACAAGCCCGACCCGAACGCGCTCGCGTGCGTACACCACTTCAAGTGGCGCGCCGGTGTCCTGGACGACCTGCGGCGCCGGGTCGAGCGGTTCACCTCCGGCGAGTGGGCCGAGCACACCCCGGCCGTCCGCAGCGAGGCATCCCGCCTGCTGCAGCACATCGACCGCCACCACGGCCGGATCGACGTCTCCGACCCCCGCCTGGCCTTCCGCCGCGTCACCCTCGACCGTCTGCCGGACGGCTGGGCCGCCGAAGCCGCCCAGCTCGCCACCACCTGGCGGCCTCCGGCGCCTCAGAACCAGCCGGGTTCCACGATCTCCTCGCCCTCGCCCTGAGGTGCCTCGAAGCGGGCGAAGAAGTCGTCCAGGGCCTCCGGGGTCACGAGCAGCGCGTTCGCGTCTCCCCGCGCGTTGCGCTCCGCCAGCCTGCGCAACAGCTCGTCGCGCTCCACCGGGAAGTACAGCAGCCGCCACCGGCCGCCGGCGGCCTGGACCAGTTCCTTCATCTCCTCGCGGTCCTTGCGCGGCCACAGCCCGTGGTCCCAGACCACGTCCCGGCCCTCCGCGACCAGCTCGGCCAGCCGCCGGTGCAGCTCGGCGATGACCGGAGTCTCCTTCTCGAAGTACGTGTTCTCCGGGTAGTCGACGCCGTACCGGCCGTGCCGCTCGTAGACGACCTCGTCCACCGAAAGGCGTACCGCTCCCTGGGGCTCCAGCACCCGCTGGGCGTAGGTCGTCTTTCCCGAGCCGGTGAGCCCGACCAGCAGGTACACCACCGCAGCGTCGCTCACAGCCACGACCAACTCCCTTCAGTACCAGCAGCGTTCTCTCGCCAGTCTGTCACCACCGGCCGGCCCGGGGGCCCCGTTCCCGGGCCAGCATACGAAGGAGTCGCCCATGTCCGCCTCCGCCCTCGCCCGCGCACTGCGGGCCTACGTCCGCCACGCCCCCGGCACCCTCGGTAAGGCCCGGCTCGTCGGCCACTTCCTCGACGAGCACCTGCGCACCCACCCCCTCCACACCACCGCCCGGCTGCGTACCGGCGGCACGGTCACCGTCACCACCAGCGACGTCATCCAGCGCTACCAGTACCTGTTCGGCGAGTGGGAGCCGAACCTGAGCGCCTTCCTCCGCGACCGGCTCCGCCCCGGGGACACCTTCGTCGACGTCGGAGCCCACCGAGGCGCGTTCACCCTCCTGGCCTCCCACGCCGTCGGCCCCCACGGCCGCGTCGTCGCCATCGAGCCCCACCCCCGCTTCCACGACGACCTGACCACCGCGGCCACCACCAACCGCCGCACCAACATCCGGGCCGTCCGCTCCGCCGCCTCCGACACCCACGGCACCCTGACCCTCTACCTGGAGGACCCCGCCAACCTCGGCCACACCACCGCCATCCGCCCCCGCCGCGTCCACGAGACCGTGGAGGTGCCCACCGCGCCCCTGGCCGACCTGATCAGCCGGGCCGAACTCGCCGCCGCCCGGGTCATCAAGATCGACGTCGAAGGCGCCGAAGCAGCCGCGATCCGCGGGCTCCTGCCCGCGCTCCCGCACCTGCGTGCCGACGCGGAACTCGTCCTGGAAGTCACCCCGAGGCTCCTGGCCAAGCAGGGCGAGAGTGCCGCCGGCATCCTCGACACCCTGCGCGCACACGGCTTCCACGCGTACACGCTCGCCAACGACTACGACCCGGCCACCTACCCCCAGGCCATGCGCCGGCCGCAGCCGCCCGTCCGGTGCACCGAGCCCCCGAGGGAGATGACCGATCTGGTCTTCTCCCGCACCGACGCCGACCACCTCACGACCGGGCACTGAACACCGTCCCCTCATTCCGGGCGGCGGGCCAGGTCGAACCCCGAGTCGGCCGCCCGGACCACCGACACCACCTTCCTGCGCGACATCCACGGATTGGGCACCGCAATGAACACCAGCGTGATGAACAGCCGCAACGCCGTCTGCGTGATCGTCCACGACAAGGACACCGACACGATCGCCGCCGTGCACTACGCCGCCCGCAACTGGTCCCCACGGCCGGCCTGGACCCTCCCCGGCGGCAAGGCCGAACCCGGCGAAACCCTCGACGAGGCCGCGCCCGCGAACTCAAGGAGGAGACCGGCCTGCTCGTCGACCCGGCCGACCTCACCCTCGTCCACGTCGTCCACGTCGAACAGGGCTGGGACCAGGCCGGCCAGCTCATCGTCTTCGTCTTCGCCACCGACACCTGGACCGGCGAACTGACCAACACCGAGCCGGACAAGCACCTGGCGGCCCGATGGGTCGCCGCGAGCCGCCTGCCCGAGCCGGCGTTCCCGACCACCGTGCAGGCCCTGACCGCGTACCGGGGCGGTGGGCTCTCCTTCCCCCGCTACGGCGGGCCGGTCACTGCTGGGTGACGAGCAAGCACCACGGCGACGGTGCGCACGGACCTGCACCTCGGCAAAGCCGAGACGATCCGGCTCAGGCCAGCGTTCCGGCAAGGCCATCTACGCGCGGCGCCTGGCCGCCATCCCGTGGGCGAGCCACCGGTATACCTGCGCCCGCGTCTCACTCACGGGAACAGCGGCGCGATCACCCGTCGTCGGCCTCCGGAAACAGCAGCCGCCGGCAGGGCATCAACATCCCACCGGCGGCAAAGCCTCATGAGCGCACACGCACACTCCGGCGGCCCCGTCACGCCGCCCCGGCAAGACCGCCCGGGCACAACTCGTTGTCAGCGGTCGGGTACAGACTGTTCCAAGAGCTGTCGGCTGACCGAGAGGACGATTCATTGTCCAAGAGCAAGAAGCGCAACGCCGCCCGCTGGCGCGTGGGTTATCTCTTCGTGCACGGCATCGGCAACCAGAAGCCGGGCACCACCCTGAAGTGGGGCAGGAGCACTTTCGATGCACTGCATGCCGTGCACGGTGAGCAGCTTGTCTCCTGGCAGGAGCAGCCCTTGGCGGCCTCGCCCGAGGATGCTGCAATCCGGCACGCCGAGGCCGTTGTCTCCCTCGGCGGTACTAGCCACCGCGCGCTGTTCGCCGAAGCGCTCTGGGCCGACAGGTTCGCCGAACTGGGTCGGCCCTCCGCCAGACGGACTCTGACGTTTCTCGTGGCAAGCCTTCCTCTCCTGTTCTGGGTGGTCGGTCCGGACCGGCGCGACCTGCGGGTACTTACCCTTCCCGCTCACGGCCTCCGGGGCCATGCGGATGCTGGACTCGCCCAGATGAGACTGCTGTGGCGACTTCTCACCTTGGCGGTCATCTCGACCGGGCTCGTCTACGGCATCGTCCTGGCGAGCCACAACCTGCTCGCTTCGATGCTCCTGCTGGGCCTGCTGGCCTGGTTCGTCCGTTCCCGCCGCAATCTCCTGTGGCACGTCCGGGTCGCCGCCGTCGATGAGGAGCGCACGCGGCTGCTGCTAGCTCACCTCCACCGGAAGGTGCAGTGGATGGAACGCCACTGCGACGAGGTGGTCATCGTCGCCCACTCGCAGGGTGGCTATCTCATGCACCGAGTCCTGTCCCCCACCGCCGACCGACGTCACCCGAAGGTCCGGAGATTCATCGGCGTCGGCTCCGGCCTGAAACCGATCAGCCTGCTCAAGACCTTCGACCGCAGCGGCATCGGGCCCGGTCTGTGGGGCCTTGCGGGCCTGATCCCGGCATATCTGTGGGGCCTCGGCCCCTGGACGTGGCAGCTCTTCGCTTGGTTCACGCAGGCCATCTTGCGGCAGCTGTATCTGGCCCTACAGATGACGGTGACACCGTCATCCGCCCTTGGTGACACCCAGCTCGCGGAGCTTCAACGCGAGGCCGCCGCCGCAGAGCTGCATCGGGCCTTCACCGGCATGCCCAGTCTGCGACTCGACCTCGCTCACGGGGTCGCCATCGTCGTGGCCATCGCCACGGCCCTCCTGTTGAGTCGGTTGATCCATACGGCCCTCAAGGCCCGGCCGCCGTGCCCCCTCAGCCTCGACCATTACCGTCGCCACATCGAGTGGCGCGAGTACAGCAGCCCACACGACATGGTCGGCCGGATGCTGGGTCCCACCCTCCCCGACAATGTCGAGCAGCCTTGGATCGCCCCTGTGGGCCAGCCCCTCAGCGACCACACCTTGTACTTCCACCACACGGGTGTCCTCCCCCGTCGCCTGGCGGCGGATCTGCTCGGGGATCTCGGCCTGAAGCGCGAGGCAGCCGACTGGGAGCAGGCCGTCACCCGTCTCGACGAGGTCCGGCGTCAGCAAGGAACACGCCGGCGCACCCTGCACGGGCTGCTGCTCGGGACGTTCGCCGCCTTGCTTGTGGCACCCCAGCTCTTCCGCAGACCGTCCATCCTGCTCGCCTACCTGCACGCCTGGCTGCCGCTCGCGCTCCTGCTGTTGGTGCTCACCGTTCTCTTCAGCCTTCTCGCCCACCGAGCGGCGGGCAAGGCGGCCCGCCGCTTCACCGTTTCCCTGTCAGGAGCCGCGCTCCCCCGGCGCTCGCGGTGGCACGTGCGGATCGTGCCACCCGGCCCCCGCCTCCTGCCTACGGCCACCACAGCGACCGGGGGGCTCGTCGCCGTGTACGGCGCGGTCCGGTTCTTCCTGGCCGCCCAGGAGTACGGGGAGACTCACGTCTGGCAGGGCTACCCGTTCCTCTTGCCCATGGGCATCGGGCTGCTGCTCGTTGCCTGCGCCTCGGCGGCCGGATATCCCGTTCGAGCGCGCTGGTACGCGGTGATCGCCGTCCCGGGGGGCATGGCCCTGTACTCGGCTCCGGCGCTCGCCTTCATGAGCTCACCTTGGGAGCTGCGCCCCGAAGGGACGCTGCTCGGCACCCTTGGTATATGCCTCGCCCTGGGTCTCGCCGGCTCCCTCCACGCCCGGCTGAGAGCAGTCGATCTCACCGCGCAGGTGTGAGGCAGAATCGATGCGGGTCTATAGGTAAATCCGCCGCGCCAACCCCGACGGCATGGGCACCGGGACCCACGAACCCACGTCTTGACGGGGCAGAGATGATCCGGCCCAGCCAGCGCTCTGGCAAGGCCGTCTGCCTGCGGCGCCTCTGACCGACACCCCGTGGGTGAGCCGCCGGTACACCTGTACCCGCGTCTCACCCACGGGCACGCCGACGCGATCACGCGCCGCCGGCCTCCGGAAACAACAGCCGCCGGCAGGGCATCAACACCCCGCCGGCGGCAAAGCCTCATGAGCACGCACGAATCCTCGGCGGCCCCGTAACGCCGACCTGGCATCGACATCGGCGGCACACAACGACCCCCTGACACTCCATCAGAACGAGCGTCAAATGAGCGTCAAGATACCCCTGCGAGCGTCATCTCAGCGTCAAGACATCGCCCATAACGCCCGCACCGCCCCTCAAGCGCACCCACAAAACCGCAGGTCACGCCTCCTTCTTCACCGGCTCCAGGATCGCCACGCACTCCACGTGGTGCGTCATCGGGAACAGGTCGAAGGCTCGCAGCGTCCGGACCCGGTAGCCGTTGTCGCGGAAGTAGCCGAGGTCGCGGGCCAGGGCGGCCGGGTCGCAGGCGACGTAGGCGATGCGGCGGGCGCCGAGGGTGGCCAGGTGGTGGACGGTCTGCTTGCCGGCGCCGGCGCGCGGCGGGTCGAGGACGATCAGGTCGACGTCCGTGATGCCGGTGCGCGGGAGGACGGACTCGACCTTGCCCTGCTCGATGCGGACGCGCGGGTAGTCGGCCAGGTTGTGGCGGGCGTCCTCCACCGCGCGCTTGCCGGACTCGATGCCGAGGACGGCGCCCTCGTCGCCGAGGCGGTCCGCGAGGGCGCCCGCGAAGAGGCCGACGCCGCAGTAGAGGTCCAGGGCCATCTCGCCCTTGCGCGGCAGGAGGCCCTGCATGACGGCGCGGACGAGGGTGTCGGCGGCCTTCGGGTGGACCTGCCAGAAGCCGCCGCTGCCGACGCGGTAGGTGCGGTCGTCGGCGCGCTCGCGGACGAAGGGACGGCCGTGGACGCGGTGGACGCCGCCGTCCTTCTCGTCGACGCGCATGACCGAGACGGGCTTGTCGAGCTCCACGATCGGCAGCCGGGCGCCGGGCCGCGGGGTCAGGATGACCTGGCGGTCCTGCGAGCCGGTCGCGGCGATGGCCTCGATCGACGCCATGCCTTCCCAGGTGCGGCTCTCGATGCCCAGCTCGGAGACTCCCGGGGCGGCGATCATGCAGTGGTCGACCGCCTCGACCTCGTGCGAGCGGTGCTTGCGCAGACCCGCGTGGCCTTCGGCGTCGACCGCGTACTGGACACGGGTGCGCCACTGCGGGACCTCGCCGGCCGGCAGCTTGTCGCCCTCGGCCGGTACGACGGTGCCGTCCCAGCCCGCCTCCTCCGGGGTGAGGCCCGCGAGCCGCTGCAGCTGCTCGGCGATGACCTCGCCCTTGAGGCGGCGCTGGGCGCCCGGCTTCGCGTGCTGCCAGTCGCAGCCGCCGCACTTGCCGGGGCCGGCGAACGGGCACGGCGCAGCGATGCGGTCCTTCGACGCGTCCAGGATCTCGACGGCGTCGGCCCGCAGGAAGCGGGAGGTCTCCTCGCCCTCTGTCACCCGGGCCCGGACCCGCTCGCCCGGCAGGGCGTGGCGGACGAAGAGGACCCGGCCCTCCTCCGTACGGGCGATGCAGTGACCGCCGTGGGCCACGGGGCCGACCTCGACCTCGTACTCCTCCCCGACCAACGACGCAACAGGGGTGTTTTGCATGATCAGGAGCTCCAGAAAGGAAAGAGGGGGAAGAGGAAGGGAAGAGGGGGAGGAAAGAGAGGGAGAGGTGCGGGGGAAGCCGCGGGAAGGAAGAAAAGCAGGCGCCGTTTGCACGGCAGCCCACCAGTCTAGTTGCTCTTCCCGGCCGTTTCCCGCTGGCCCTTCTCCACCGGGCCGCGGCGCACCGAGCCCGGCGCGTTCCACTCCTGGCGCCTGCGGAACCGTTTGCGCGCGGCTTCCGAGGAGCGGAGCTGGTACGGCACGGACGTCACCATGACACCCGGCGTGAACAGCAGCCGCCCCTTGAGGCGCAGCGCGCTCTGGTTGTGCAGCAGGTGCTCGTACCAGTGGCCGACCACGTACTCCGGGATGTAGACGGACACGGCGTCGCGCGGGCTCTCCTGGCGCAGGTTCTTCACGTACTCCACGACCGGCCGGGTGATCTCGCGGTACGGCGAGTCGAGGATCTTGAGCGGGACGTTGATGCCGCGCCGCTCCCACTCCGCCTTCAGTTCCTTGGTGTCGGCCGGGTCGACGTTGACGGTGAGCGCCTCCAGCTCGCTGGCGTGCATGAGCTTGGCGTACGCGAGGGCCCGCAGGGTGGGCTTGTGGAGCTTGGAGACGAGGACGATGGAACGGACCCGGGAGGGGCGTACGTACTCGTCAGGACGTTCCTCGGCCGCGGCGATCTCTCGTCCGACCGAGTCGTAGTGGCGGCGGATCGCGGTCATCGTCACGTAGAAGATCACCATGCCGAGCAGCGCGACCCAGGCGCCGTGGGTGAACTTCGTGGCGAGGACAACGACCAGGACGAGACCGGTGAAGAAGGCGCCGAAGGCGTTGATCGCGCGGGAGCGGATCATGTGGCGGCGCTTGGCCGGGTCCCGCTCGGCGGCCAGGTGGCGGTTCCAGTGCCGGACCATGCCGATCTGGCTCAGGGTGAAGGAGACGAACACGCCGACGATGTAGAGCTGGATCAGGCGGGTGGAGTCCGCGCCGTAGATCCAGACGAGGAGCGCGGCGGCGCCGGCGAGCAGCACGATGCCGTTGGAGAAGGCGAGCCGGTCGCCGCGGGTGTGCAGCTGGCGCGGCAGGTAGCGGTCCTGGGCGAGGATCGAGCCGAGGAGCGGGAAGCCGTTGTACGCCGTGTTGGCGGCCAGGAAGAGGACGAGCGCGGTGGCGGCGGCCAGCAGGATGAAGAAGAACGTGCCCTGGCCGAAGACGGCCGCGGCGACCTGCGAGATGACCGGGTCCTGGACATAGCCGGGACCGACCGGGACACCGTCGCGCACGAGGTCGTGGGCGGGGTTCTCGGCCATCCGGACGTTGGTGGCCGTGGCCAGGAAGATGATGCCGCAGAACATGGTGACGGCGAGCCCGCCCATGAGGGCGAGCGTGCTGGCGGCGTTCTTCGACTTCGGCTTGCGGAAGGCGGGCACGCCGTTGGAGATGGCCTCGACGCCGGTGAGCGCCGCACAGCCCGAGGAGAAGGCCCGCAGCAGCAGGAAGATCAGCGCGAAGCCGGCGAGTCCGCCGTGCTCGGGCTTGATCTCGAAGTCGGCGGTCGGCGCGCGCATGGTGTCGCCGAGGACGAGACCGCGGAAGGCACCCCAGAGGATCATCGCGAAGACGCCGAAGACGAAGACGTACGTCGGGATGGCGAAGAGGCTGCCGGACTCCTTGACTCCGCGCAGGTTCATCAGGGTCAGCAGCACGATCACGGCGATCGCCGAGATCGTCTTGTGCTCGATGATGAACGGGACGGCGGAGCCGAGGTTCTCGATGCCGGAGGAGATCGACACGGCGACGGTCAGGACGTAGTCGACGAGCAGGGCGCTCGCGACGGTGAGGCCGGCCTTCGGGCCGAGGTTGGTGGTGGCGACCTCGTAGTCGCCACCGCCGCTCGGGTACGCGTGCACGTTCTGCCGGTACGAGGCGACGACCGTGAACATCAGGACCACGACCGCCAGCGCGATCCACGGGCTGAAGTGGTAGGCCGACAGGCCCGCGACGGACAGGACGAGGAGCACCTCGCCGGGCGCGTAAGCCACCGAGGACAGCGGGTCGGAGGCGAAGACGGGGAGGGCGATCCGCTTGGGGAGCAGGGTCTCCCCGAGCTTGTCGCTGCGTAGGGCCCGCCCGATCAGGATCCGTTTGGGCACGTCGGTCAGTTTGGACACAACAGAGGATCGTAAGCGTTCGAAATAGGCCGTGACGACCATCTTCCCCGATCCGCACCGAATCTCCGTGGCCCGCCACCGCGGATGATGTCCCGCCCGGTGGCCACGCTTAAGCTCAGACCGGACAGCACGCGCGTGCGTGGTCCGCCGCAGCCCGGGCGACTCGGGACGAGAAAGTTGTGAGCAGGGTGTTTTCGCAGGTCAGCAGGACGATCAGGAGTGCGGGGTAAGGGGACGTGCACATCGTCATCATGGGCTGCGGGCGAGTGGGAGCCGCTCTCGCGCAGACTCTGGAGCAGCAGGGGCACACGGTCGCGGTCGTCGACCAAGACCCGACGGCTTTCCGCCGTCTCGGCTCGGGATTCGGCGGCCGCCGGGTCACGGGGGTGGGCTTCGACCAGGACACCCTCCGCGAGGCGGGCATCGAGGAGGCCGGCGCCTTCGCCGCCGTGAGCAGCGGTGACAACTCGAACATCATCGCGGCCCGGGTCGCGCGCGAGATGTTCGGCATCGAACACGTCGCCGCCCGGATCTACGACCCGCGCCGTGCCGAGGTCTACCAGCGTCTGGGCATCCCCACCGTGGCGACGGTGCGCTGGACCGCCGACCAGATGCTGCGGCGGCTGCTGCCGTCGGGTGCCGAGCCGCTGTGGCGGGACCCGAGCGGTGGCGTGCAGCTCGCCGAGGTGCACACCTCTCCGGCGTGGATCGGCCACAAGATCAGCCGGATCCAGGAGGAGACCGGGGTGCGCGTGGCCTTTCTCACCCGGCTGGGGGAGGCGGTTCTCCCCACCTCCCAGACGGTGTTGCAGGAGGGCGACCTCGTGCACGTGATGATGCGGACGGACGAGATCGACACGGTCGAGGCGGCCTTCGCCGAGGGTCCCGAGGAGGGTGGTCACTGATGCGTGTCGCCATTGCCGGCGCGGGCGCGGTGGGCCGTTCCATCGCGGGCGAGCTGCTGGAGAACGGGCACGAGGTCCTGCTCATCGACAAGGCGCCGACCGCCATCTCGGTGGAGCGGGTGCCGCAGGCGGAGTGGCTGCTGGCCGACGCCTGTGAGATCACCTCGCTGGACGAGGCGGCGCTGCAGCGCTGCAACGTCGTGATCGCGGCGACCGGTGACGACAAGGTGAACCTGGTCGTCTCGCTGCTCGCCAAGACCGAGTACGGGGTGCCCCGGGTGGTCGCCCGGGTCAACAACCCGAAGAACGAGTGGCTGTTCAACGAGGCGTGGGGCGTGGACGTCGCCGTCTCGACGCCTCGCCTGATGTCGGCCCTGGTCGAGGAGGCGGTGAGCGTCGGCGACCTGGTCCGGCTGCTGCGCTTCAGCCACGGCGACGCCAACCTGGTGGAGCTGACGCTGCCGCCGGAGTCGGCGGTCACGGGGACGCAGGTCGGCGACGTGGACTGGCCGCAGGACACCTCCCTGGTCACCATCATCCGCGGCTCGCGCGTCCTCACGCCGAGCCCGGAGGAGACCCTGGAGGCGGGCGACGAGCTGCTGTTCGTGGCCGCGCAGGCGCGCGAGGAGCAGCTGGAGGAGCTGCTGTCGGTCCGCCGTCCGGCGGCGGACGCGTAGCTCCGGCCGGCTCCCGGCCCGATCGATCCGGTACGAGAAGGGGCCGGGGACCTGTGACAGGTCCCCGGCCCCTTCTCTTGTGTCCTGCGGCGGTACGCCCTTGGGGCCTCGGCCGCGCCGGCGCGCGTGCGCCTGGTTGCCTTGCCTCGGCCCTCCCGCAGGACCTACGCCTCGGTGGCCTCGGCCTTCCCGCGCGCCTCCGCCTCCGCCTTCGCCTTCTCCTGGGCCTTCTCCTCGGCCTCCATCTCGGCGAACACGTCGATCGGCGGCGGCGCCTTCGCCAGGAAGACCCACGTCAGATAGACCGCGAGCAGGAACGGCGGGATCTTCAGAGCGACCAGGACCCAGCCGAGCTGGGCGGTGTCGGCCCACCAGTACAGCGGGAAGAGGATCGCGCACTTGGCGAGCAGGATCAGGCCCCACGCCCAGCTGGCCTTCGCGTACGCCTTCTTGCGCCCCGGGTTGCGGGTGCGCCAGGAGAGGTTCTCCTTGAACACCGGCCCCAGGATCAGGCCGATGAGCGGTACGCCGGCGATGGTCGTGACGATGTACGCGACGGCGAGGCCGAGCGTGTAGAGCATGCCCGGCAGGTAGAAGTCCTTGGCGTTGCCGGTCATCATCGCGAAGACGACACCGAAGGCGACGCCGAAGACGCCGCTGAAGGCGTGCTTGACGGTGTCGCGGCGGATCAGCCGGACCAGCACCAGGACCAGGGAGACCGCGGCGGCGGCGATGGCCGAGGAGTGCAGGTCCTTGTTGATCGTGTAGATGGTGACGAAGAGCAGGCCCGGCAGGACCGTCTCCACCATTCCGCGCACTCCGCCGAACGCCTCGAACAGGGCGGCCTCGGTCACCGCCTTGTCGGTGGTGCCCTCCGGCCCCGGCCCCGGCTCCCCGGCCCGGCCGCCGGCCGTGTTCCGGGCGTGCCGGCCCGTGCCCGCCAAGGGCGCTGCGGGGGCGGGGGACGGCTGGTCGGCGGTCGGCTTGTCGACTGACGTCACCGGCTACTCCTGTCCGAGCGGTCGCAGCTCGTATTTGGGGTTGAAGAGGACCCGCCGGCCGTGGCTCATGGAGATCCGGCCGGAGGCGATCAGCTTGCGGCCCGGCTCGATGCCCACGATGGAGCGGCGTCCCAGCCAGACGACGTCCAGCGGTGCCGTGCCGTCGAACAGCTCGGCCTCGAGCGCGGGCACCCCCGCCCGGGGCCGCAGGGTGACCGTGCGCAACGTACCAGTCACCTTGACGATCGCGCGGTCGGAACAGTCGGAGATGCGTGTGCACCCCGACGCGGCCGTGTCCTCCTGGAGCTCCTCGGACTCCAGCTCCTCCTGCGAGGTGGACAGGCGGTCGAGCATACGGCGGAGGCGCCCGGTGGGCTTCTCGGTACGCGGTGCGGCACTCATACAGAAAGCCTACCGGCCGCCGCCGGGCCGGGGCCCGGGGCCGGTCTCAGTGTTCGAAGCGGTAGCCCATGCCCGGTTCGGTGACGAAATGCCGCGGGTGGGAGGGGTCGCGCTCCAGCTTCCGCCGCAGCTGCGCCATGTACACGCGCAGGTAGTTGGTCTCGGTGCCGTACGAGGGCCCCCATACTTCCTGGAGCAGCTGTTTCTGGCTGACCAGCCGGCCGCTGTTGCGGACGAGGACTTCGAGCAGGTGCCACTCGGTGGGCGTAAGCCGGACGTCCTTGCCGTCGCGGTGGACCTTCTTGGCGGCCAGGTCGACCGTGAAGCCGCTGGTCTCGACGACCACGACCCCGTCCTCGGCACCGCCGACCGGCTCGGCCCGGCGGACCGCCGCACGCAGCCGGGCCAGCAGTTCGTCCATGCCGAACGGCTTGGTGACGTAGTCGTCGGCGCCCGCGTCCAGGGCCTCGACCTTCTCGTCGGAGGTCTGCCGGGCGGACAGGACGAGGATCGGCACCCGGGTCCAGCCGCGCAGCCCCTTGATGACCTCGACGCCGTCCATGTCGGGCAGCCCGAGGTCGAGGACGACGACGTCGGGATGGCGCTCGGCTGCCAGCCGCAGGGCGGTGGCGCCGTCGGGTGCCGCGTCGACCTCGTACTTCCGTGCCTTGAGGTTGATCACCAGGGCACGGACGATCTGTGGCTCGTCGTCGACCACGAGGACCCGGGTCATGGAGGCGGCCTTCCTGTTCGGAGGGGGCGAAGTGGGTGGGGCGGGGCGTGCGGGATGCGGGGTGCGGTGCGTACGAAGACGCGGGAGGTACGGGGGTACGGGGGGGGTATGGAGAGTCCCAGGCGTCCCACGCGGGCCGCGCGGGCGGGGCTACGTGCCGGTACGCGTGGACGGCGCCGGGGGCTCGGTCCCCGAGGATCCGGCATCCACCGGCCCTGTGGGCCCTGCGGGCCCGGTGTCCACAGGGTCGGTGTCCAGGGGTCCGGTGTCCACGGACCCGGCATCCACAGGCCTGACGTCCAGCGGCCCGGCATCCTCAGGCCCGGCCCCCGCAGCCCCGGCCCCCGCCCGCTCGGTCCCGGCCGTACCCGCCGCCGTACCCGGCACGGGCGGCGGGGCGCTCTGGGGCGCGGTCCGCAGGGTGAGGACCATCGTGAGGCCACCACCCGGGGTGTCCTCGGCGGTCAGGGTGCCGCCCATGGCCTCGACGAAACCGCGGGCGACGGGCAGCCCGAGACCGACGCCGGAGCCGCGCGGGGCGTCGCCGAAGCGCTGGAAGGGCTCGAAGATGCCGTCCTTGCCCTCCTCCGGGACGCCCGGGCCGCGGTCGGTCACCCGCAGTTCGAGACGTTCGCCGAGGACACTGGCGGCGACGAGGACGGGAACGCCCTCGGGGCTGTACTTGACGGCGTTCTCGACGATGTTGGCCACGGACCGCTCCAGGAGTCCCCGGTCGACGGCGACCATGGGCAGGGTCTCGGGGATGTCGAGTTCGACGCTGCCGTCGGGGACGCCGAGCAGCGCCATCGGCACCACCTCGTCGAGGTCGGTGGGGCGGATCAGCGGGGTGACGGTGCCGGTCTGGAGCCGGGACATGTCCAGGAGGTTGCCCACCAGGTGGTCGAGCCGGTCCGCGCCCTCCTCGATGCCTTCGAGGAGGACGGCCTTGTCCTCCTCGGACCACTCGACGTCGTCGGAGCGGAGCGAGGTGACCGACGCCTTGATGCCGGCGAGCGGGGTGCGCAGGTCGTGGCTGACGGCGGCGAGCAGCGAGGTGCGGATCTTGTTGCCCTCGGCGAGCTTGCGAGCCTTCTCTGCCTCGTCGACGAGCCGCTGGCGGTCGAGGAAGACGGCGGCCTGGGCGGCGAACGCGCCAAGGACACGACGGTCCTCGGCGGGCAGCACCCGGCCGCTCAGGGCGAGCGCGAGATGGTCGCCGACGGGCATGTCCACGTCGGCCTCCTCGGGGCGTCCCACGGGATGGGCGCCGACGCTGGCCGCGCGGGTCCAGGGTTCGAGGTCGCCGGAGCGTTCCAGGAGGGCGACGGACTCCATCGAGAAGGTCTCCCGGACCCGTTCGAGCAGCGCCTCCAGGCCGGTCTCCTCCCCCTGCTGCCCCGGCACCCCGAGCCGCAGCACGCTGCCCGCCAGATAGGACAGCACCTCGGCCTCGGCGCGCAGCCGGGCGGCCTGGTGGGTGCGGCGGGCGGCCAGATCGACGACCGAGGCCACCGACATGCCGACCCCGAAGAAGACGGCGATGGCCACGATGTTCTTGGGGTCGGCGACGGTCAGCCGATGCAGCGGCGGGGTGAAGAACCAGTTGAGCAGGACGGAACCGAAGGCCGCGGCCGCGAGGGCCGGCAGGAATCCGCCGAGGAGGGCGGAGGCGACGGTCAGCGCGAGGAAGAGCAGCATGTCGTTGGCGAGACCGAGGTCCGCCTCGACATGGGTGAGCAGCAGGCTGAGCAGGATGGGACCGGCGACACCGACCACCCAGCCCCAAAGGATCCGGGCGCGCCCGAGCCGCCCGCCGCGCGCGACGGGCAGGCCGCGGCCCTTGGCGACCTCCTCGTGGGTGACGATGTGGACGTCGAGGTCGGGGCCGGAGTCTCGGGCCACGGTCTGGCCGACGCCGGGGCCGAGGATGTACTGCCAGGAACGGCGGCGGCTGGAGCCGAGGACGATCTGGGTGGCGTTGACCCCGCGGGCGAACTCCAGGAGCGCCGAGGGCACGTCGTCGCCTATGACGTGGTGGAACGTTCCGCCGAGGTCCTCGACCAGGGTCCGCTGGTCGGCCAGCTCCTTGGGGGACGCGGAGGTCAGGCCGTCGCTGCGGGAGATGTAGACGGCGAGCACCTCGCCGCCCGCGCCCTTCTCGGCCAGCCGGGTGGCCCGTCGTATCAGGGTGCGGCCCTCGGGTCCGCCGGTGAGGCCGACGACGATCCGCTCCCGGGCCTGCCAGGTGGAGCGGATATTGTGCT
The DNA here is from genome assembly GCF_043198875.1 of Streptomyces sp. NPDC048718. Lineage (NCBI taxonomy): Bacteria > Bacillati > Actinomycetota > Actinomycetes > Kitasatosporales > Streptomycetaceae > Streptomyces > Streptomyces sp. NPDC048718. The sequence continues at coordinate 74,352 of NZ_JBICVG010000006.1, read as the reverse complement.
CGCCGCGGTACTGGCGCAGGTATTCGTCGACCCGGTCCGCGGTCCAGAGCAGCGCCAGCTCGCGCAGCGCGGTCAGGTTGCCCGGGCGGAAGTAGTTGGACAGGGCCGCGTCGACCTTGTCGGGTTTGTAGATGTTGCCGTGCGCCATGCGCCGCCGCAGGGCCTGCGGCGACATGTCGACCAGCTCTATCTGGTCGGCCCGGCGGACGATCTCGTCCGGGACGGTCTCGCGCTGCCGTACGCCGGTGATCGCCTCGACGACGTCGCCCAGCGACTCCAGGTGCTGGATGTTGACCGTCGCGATGACGTCGACACCGGCCGCGAGCAGCTCCTCCACGTCCTGCCAGCGCTTGGGGTTGCGCGAGCCGGGCACATTGGTGTGCGCCAGCTCGTCGACCAGCGCGACGACGGGACGGCGCGCCAGGACGGCGTCGATGTCCATCTCGGGGAAGGTCGTCCCCCGGTACTCGATCTCCCTGCGCGGCACCGCTTCCAGACCGTGCAGCATCACCTCGGTACGCGGCCGGTCGTGGTGCTCGACGAACGCGACCACGCAGTCCGTACCGCGCTCCACCCGCCGGTGGCCCTCGGAGAGCATGGCGTAGGTCTTGCCGACGCCGGGTGCCGCCCCCAGGTAGATCCGTAGCTTGCCGCGTCCCATGGGCCCGACCTTACGTCCAGCCAAACGGACATACCGCACGGGTGGGCGCGGCCGGGGGCCGTCTTGACGTGATCCTGATGCACGGGTGGCACCGGCCCCGGGCGACGGCCGGTCCCCCGCGCGCGGCGGACAAGCCCCTGAGCCGCCCCGTTGCCCGCCGGAGGGTGGATCAGTGTTCGATGATCTCCCCGTCGCTCAGTTCGAGCACGCGGTCGGCGAGGCCGAGGAGCTGGTTGTCGTGGGTGGCGACCAGGGCCGTACACCCCTCGCTGCGGACCACGGCCCGCAGCAGCTCCATGACGGCGAGGCCGGTCTCGGCGTCGAGCTGGCCGGTCGGCTCGTCGGCTATCAGCAGCGCGGGCCGGTTCGCGAGGGCGCGGGCGATGGCGACCCGCTGCTGCTGGCCGCCGGACAGCTCTCCGGGGCGCTGGGCCGCGTGGTCGGCGAGGCCGACCAGGGCGAGCAGCAGCGCGACCCGCTCCTCCCGCTCCTTGGAGTCAAAGCGGCGCAGCCGCATCGGTACGCCGACGTTCTCGGCGGCGGACAGGATCGGGATCAGGCCGAAGGACTGGAAGATGAACCCGATCCGGTCGCGGCGCAGCGCGAGCAGTCCGTCCTCGCCGAGCCCCGCGAGGTCGACGCCGTCGATGACGATGCTGCCCTGGTCGGCGGTGTCGAGCCCGCCGACGAGGTTGAGCAGGGTGGTCTTGCCGGAGCCGGATCGGCCTTTGAGCGCGACCAGCTCGCCGCGCGGGATGTCGAAGGAGACCCCGCGCAGGGCGTGCACGGCGGCCTCCCCCGTCCCGTACGAGCGGCGCAGATTCTCCACCCGGACCATCGGCGACGCGGCCGGGTCCTCCATGACGGCCGCTCCCGTGCGGGCGTTGCTCTCGCTCACCGTGTTACCCCCCTGGTTCGAACGTGTGCGCCGCCAGTATGGGCCGAGGTCGGGGGCCGGTGCCAGGTCTGTGGATAACCCGGATCGGATCTTTCCGTGGCACTCGCCTCGGGCTGTGGAAAACCCGATGGGCCGCTCCCGTCATCCCCACACCGAACATACGGGCGGGGCGGAAGCGGCCCATCGGGCCTGTTCACATGGCGCGCGTGGTGCCCCACGCGGCGGTCGGCCAATGATCCGCTCGCTGATCCGGTGACCCGGTGACCTGTCCGTCGGCCGGACGGATCCACGCGGGCCGGCAGAACACGGCGGACCTCAGCGCGTCAGCAGATCAGCGCATCGGGGGATCAGCGCATCGGGGGATCAGCGGATCGGGGGATCAGCGGATCTCGGAGATCTCCGGGCCGCGCTGGAGCTGACCCATGCCGCCGGAGAACCGGGAGCCGGCCTGCTCTTCCTGCTGTACGCCGTCCGGCACCATCTGGGCGTCGTTCGGCAGCTTGAGGACGATCGGGTCGCGCGGGGCCATCGGGCCGTCGCCGCGGACGACGACGGTGTCCCGGACGATCTGCTCCAGCAGACCGGCGGCCTCCGGCTGCACTGCGCCCTGGCCGGAGATCACTCCGCGCAGGAACCAGCGGGGGCCGTCCACGCCGACGAAGCGCACCAGCTGGACGCCCCGGTTGCCGTCGGGCAGCTGTACGGGGACCTGCGCGCGCAGCTCCCAGCCCAGCGGGCCCTCGATCTCCTCGATGGCGCCACCCTGCTGGGTGATGCCCTCCGCGATCTCGTCGCGGACCTCGCCCCAGATGCCTTCCTTCTTGGGCGCGGCGAAGGCCTGGAGCTGTACGGCGCTGTCGCGCAGCACGACGGTGGCCGCGACGATCGCGTCGCCCGCCACCTCCACGCGCAGCTCCATGCCCTCCACACCGGGGACGAAGATGCCGCCGAGATCGACACGGCCTTCCTCCGGCTTGCCGACCTCGGAGATGTCCCACGGGCCGTCCGGCCGGGGTGCCGGCGGAAGGTTCACCCGGCGCGGCGCGGCCGCGTCGTCCGCGTGCTCACCGGCGGCCTCGCCGGCCTGTCCGGCCTCGCCCGCCGCGTCCTCGGCGGCACCGTTCTTCTTGCGACGTCCGAACACGTCACTGTCCTTCCCGGTCGGATACGACCGAAGCGTATCGATTCCCACCCGTTGTGCCGTCCACGGCGGCATGGCCGCCGGTGGACCCGAAGCCCCCTTCGGCCCGCGCGGAACCGGGAAGCTCCGCCACCTCGTGGAAGCGCACCTTCTCGACCTGCTGGACGACAAGCTGGGCAATCCGGTCGAACCTGTCGAACCGCACGCTCTCGCGCGGATCCAGATTGACCACGATCACCTTGATCTCTCCACGGTACCCGGCATCGACCGTCCCTGGGGCATTCACGAGTGCCACACCGCAGCGTGCGGCCAGGCCGGAGCGCGGGTGCACGAAGGCGGCGTAGCCGTCGGGCAGGGCGAGGGAGATCCCGGTGGGCAGGACGGCGCGCTCCCCGGGGGCGAGGACGGCGGCCTCGGTGGTCACCAGGTCGGCACCGGCGTCGCCCGGGTGCCCGTAGGCCGGAATCGGCACCTCCGGGTCCAGGCGGCGGAGGAGTACGTCGACGGGAGGGCGCATCAGGGGTTCACCTCGAAGGCACGGGCACGCCGGACCTGGTCGGGATCGGACATGGCGGCCCGGATCTCCTCCGGGCGTCCGTTGTCGATGAAGTGGTCGACCTTGACCTCGATGAAGAGGCCGTCCGCGCGGACGGCGACGGGGCCGTCGGGCCCGCCGATCCGGCCGACGGCGGTCGAGTAGATCTTGCGGCCGTGCACGGCGGTCACCTCGGCCGCGAGGTGGAGCACCGTGTCGACCGGAACGGGCCGCACGTAGTCGGTCTCCAGGCGCCCGGTCACGGCGATGACCCGCAGCAGCCAGTTCAGGGAGCCGAGGGTCTCGTCGAGCGCGGTGGCGAGCACGCCGCCGTGCGCGAGACCCGGGGCGCCCTGGTGACCGGGCTTGACGGTGAACTCGGCGGTGACGGTCACGCCCTCGCCCGCGCGCGCCTCAAGGTGCAGCCCGTGGGACTGCCCGCCGCCGCACCCGAAGCAGTGCTCGTAGTGCGAGCCGATGATCTCGCCGGGGGCGGGCGCGTCGGGGTGGCGAACCGGCGGTATGGCCTCGGCCGGCGGCGTCAGGGCGGGGGAAGTTCCAGTCACAGCCGCAGACCTTACCCGCGAGGTGGGGCGCGGGTCGCGCCGTGCCAAGCTTGGACGCATGCAGCAGTCTTCCGCACCGTCCCCCGGACAGTCCTCCGCACAGCCCGCGGCGCAGCCCGCTGCGCCCAGCTTCGACGAGCGGCTCACCGCTCCGGGTACGTGGTGGGTGATCGTGTTCCTGTTCGGCCTGTCCGGTGGGCTGATCATGCTCCCGCTCGGTGCGATCCCGATGATCGGCGGTCTGATCGTCGCGGCGGCCCTCGCGGCGGTGATGGTCTCCTCGTACGGTTCGGCCCGCATCCGGGTCGTGGCGGGGTCCCTGGTGGCCGGGGACGCCCGGATCCCGGTGACGGCCCTCGGGGAACCCGAGGTGCTGGACGCCGAGGAGGCGCGCGCCTGGCGTACGCACCGGGCCGACATGCGCGCCTTCATGCTGATGCGCAGCTATGTGCCGAGGGCCGTACGCGTCGAGGTGACGGACCCGGCGGACCCCACGCCGTACGTCTACCTGTCCAGCCGGGACCCGGAGGCCCTGGCGGCGGCGCTGACGGCGGCGCGCGGGAACGCTCTTCCCGCCCAGGACGCCTGACCCGGCTCCAGGGCCGGCCCGCGGGTCTGCGGGCCTGCGGAGCTACGGGTCCGCGAGCCTGCGGAGCTTCTACGCGAATCGTCCGGCGCGACGGGCCCGGTCGGATCGCCACCACCGGCCGGTGATCCACCAGACCGGCACCAGCAGAACCAGCCAGACGAGCAGCATGACCGGCACGTTCTTGCCGGCGGCGGCTGCCACGGCCCCCGCCGCCGCCGCACACAGGGCGATCGCGCCCGCGGTCTTGCCCCAGCCCAGGAACTCGGGGGGCAGCCCCCGTCCCCGAGCGGAGTGGCGGCGCGCCGACCACACCGCGCTCCCGCCCGCGTACAGGCCGAAGGCGCCGACGGGAATCAGGCCCAGGCCGATCACGCAGGTGAGCAGCGGCTCCCCGACGGGCGTATCGGAGGACGTCTGCGCGACGTCTCCCCGCCGGACCTCGACGGCGTAGTCCCGCCACACGGTGACCGTCACCTTGTCACCGGGGCGCAGCCTCTTGAGCAGCGGTCCCGCCCCGCCCATGTCGATCTCGGACGGCACCGGGCCGAGGCCGTCCAGGTACAGCGTGTACTCCGCCGTCTTCGGCTGATCGCGGATCACGGTGCGCTTCACGGTCGCGTCGAGGTCACGCAGACAGTCGGCGTGGGACGGGGACCCGGTGGCGCACGGCGTCGCGGCGGCGAACGCCCTCTCATCTTTGATCAGGCTGGGCACCGCGGCCAGCGCCAGCGCCCCGACGAGCAGGGCGAAGCCGCCGAGCAGGGCGACGCACAGGCCCCCGACGCGGTACCCGAGGGCCCGCGCCCGGACGGCGAACTCCGAGGACGGCAGCCGGGGGCGGCGTCCGCCGGCCGGATCGGCGGGTCCTGGCATGTGGGCTTCCCTCCCCGGGGTTGATCATTCCCCCCGGAAACCTACTGTTCAGGGCGGTCCGGGCCAAAGCGGAGCCGGGCGCGGGGCTCCGCCGTCATAAGGCGCGGGCGCCGAGAAGGAAGAGTTCCGGGGGATCGGGATCCCGGGGAAGCGCGTCACGGAGGACGGCTCCGGACGGGCCGGAACCGGACGAAGACCCAGGCGCCCGGGCGAGCGGGGGCACCGGACGGTCAGGACCGCCCTCCCCCGGTGTTCCGCAGGGGCTCAGAAGCCCTTGGGGCCGACGCCGGGCGCCCCGGGCAGTTCCGGGTTCTCCGGCTGCTCCAGGGGCGGCAGGGCCGCCAGGCGGTCCCAGGAGACCTGGCGCTCGCGCAGGTCTCCCCGGATGCGGGCGGCGAGCTTCTTGGTGTCACGCCGGTTCATCACGGCGCCGACGGCCGCGCCCACCAGGAACGGGGTCAGGTTCGGCACGTTGCGCACCATGCGCCGCATGATCTGCTGGCGCAGCTCGCGCTTGAGCTGGCCGCCGAAGGCCACATTGGCGGTGGCCAGAGTGGTGGCCAGATGGCCGGGGTCGAGCCCGCGCTCCTCGGTCCAGGAGGTCAGATACGCGGTCGAGCGCTGGGTGAGCGTGCCGGGCGGCCGTACACCGTAGAGCTCGTGCAGCTCGGCGATGAGTTTCAGCTCGATCGCGGCGACCCCGGTGATCTCGGTGGCGAGTTCGGCGGGCACCGCCGGCGGTACGGGCAGCATGGCGGCGGCACCGACACCGGCGCCCACGGTGGCGCTGGCGCGCGCCGCACCGGCGACCAGCTTGTCGGCGATCTCCTCGGGCCCGAGGCCGGGGAACTGCCGGCGCAGGGTCGCCAGGTCCCGTACGGGGACGCGCGGGGCCAGGTCGATGACGCGGTCGGCGAGATAGCCGAGACCGGCCTTGGCGCCTTGGCCGCCGCGCCTGACTCCGCGCCGTACGGCGTCGATGCGGGCGCTGTCGATCCGTACGCGGTCGAGCCGGACGCGCACGGGGTTGGCCACCCGCCGCAGAACGCCCCGCTTGCGGGCGTCGCCGGGCCCATGGACCTCGGAGCCGTCGGCCTCGGAGCCGCTACGGCCCGCGGGGCCACCGGCGCTGCCGCCGGGGCCGTCACGGTCGGCGCCGGGTGCGTCACCCTCGGGGCTCTCGCCCTGAGGTGCGCCGGCCCGGGGACCGTCTCCGCCGGCGTCGTGGGTGCCCCGGAAGAGATTCCGGGGAAGCTTGCGGAGGGCGTTCCGGGCGGCATTGCCGCGCCGGTCCTCCTCCGGGACGGGCCGTCGTGCGGCCCGGTGTGACGCGTCCGATGCTTCGAGCGAGGCCGTGGGGCCCCGCCCGTCGTCACGTGCGCCAGGTGTGGGCAGGTGGACGGAGTGCTCGGCCGAGGAATCGTCATGGACGTCCTTGGCCGGGCCCGAGCCGTCCTGGTACGCCTCCGGTCTCCCGGGGAGCCGGAGCCGTCGCTTCCGAGACGGTGTGTCGCCTGCCACGGCGGTCTGCCTCAGTCGCAGTCGCGGCAGATCGGCTGACCGTTCTTCTCCCGAGCCAGCTGGCTGCGGTGGTGCACGAGGAAGCAGCTCATGCAGGTGAACTCGTCGGCCTGCTTGGGCAGGACCCGGACGGCCAGCTCCTCATTCGAGAGGTCGGCGCCCGGGAGCTCCAGGCCCTCGGCGGCCTCGAACTCGTCGACGTCGACGGTCGAGGTCGACTTGTCGTTCCGGCGGGCCTTCAGTTCTTCAAGGCTGTCCGAGTCGACGTCGTCGTCGGTCTTGCGTGGGGTGTCGTAATCCGTTGCCATGTCGCTCTCCCCCTCTGGGTGGTTGCGGTGTCTCCAGCGCACGTAACGCGTGAGAGGCCGGACTTGTGCCCGACCCGAGGCGGAGATTTTGCCTCACATCAAGGTCTGTTACTCAATCGACACCCAATCCGCCCCCTCAAGAGTGAGCGGGTTTGGGTGGCGAACCGGACCGTACACGGTCCATCGGACCTCCCTCACGGGTGCCACCCCGTGTACTTCCCGCCATTCAGGCCCCTGAAAACCCGGACTTTTCCGGGCTTTACGGGAGAATTCTCGATCACGGAGAGTGGAGGACCGGATACTCATTCCTGTGATCGATCACACAGGAGCGCTCCGGGAATGAGAATCGGAAATTCCGCGCAAGGCGAACAAATCCGTTCGGCTTGCACAGTGTAGTCAGATCGGAAGTGTGACGCGCATCACGAGTCCGCCCCCTTCCCTGGGCTCGGCGATGATACGACCACCGTGGGCGCGCGCGACGGAGCGCACGATCGACAGCCCCAGGCCCACACCCTTGTCGCTGCCGGTGCGCTCCTGGCGGAGGCGCCGGAATGGCTCGAAAATGTTGTCGATCTCGTACGCCGGGACCACGGGCCCCGTATTGGACACCACCAGCTCCGCCAGGCCGCCCCGGGTGGCGGTGGAGACCTCCACCCAGCCGTCCTCGGGGACGTTGTACCGGATGGCGTTCTGCACCAGGTTCAGGGCGATCCGCTCCAGCAGGACGCCGTTGCCCTGGACCACCGCCGGGGCCCGCTCGCCCCGGAGCCGTACGCCCTTGGCCTCCGCCTCGGCGTGCGACTGGTCCACCGCGCGCGAGGCGACCTCGGCGAGGTCGACCGGTTTGCGCTCGACGATCTCGTTGTCGCTGCGGGCCAGCAGGAGCAGGCCCTCGACCAGCTGCTCGCTGCGCTCGTTGGTGGCCAGCAGGGTCTTGCCGAGCTGCTGGAGCTCGATGGGCGCCGCCGGGTCCGAGAGCTGCACCTCCAAAAGCGTGCGGTTGATCGCGAGCGGGGTGCGCAGCTCGTGCGAGGCGTTGGCGACGAAGCGCTGCTGGGCCGTGAAGGCGCGTTCCAGGCGCTCCAGCATCTCGTCGAAGGTGTCGGCCAGCTCCTTGAGCTCGTCGTCCGGGCCGTCCAGCTCGATCCGCCGGGACAGGTCCGAGCCGGCCACCCGGCGGGCGGTACGGGTGATCCGGCCCAGCGGGGAGAGCACCCGGCCGGCCATCGCGTACCCGAAGGCGAAGGCGATGATGCTGAGGCCGAGCAGCGCGAACAGGGAGCGGCGCAGCAGGTCGTCCAGGGCCAGGTCGTTCTGGTGCCGCAGACACAGGCTCACGGCGTTGTTGAGCTGCTCGCCGGTGGTGTTCTCGGGGAGCAGGCACCAGTTGGTGGTGGCCCGGACGGTGCCGTTGACCACCTTGAACGGCAGCTCGGCGTTGCTCCCTCGCAGGACCTGCGCGGCGAACAGGTAGATGATCGCCAGCAGCAGGATGCCCGCGATCAGGAACATCCCGCCGTAGAGCAGGGTGAGCCTTATCCGGATCGTCGGGCGCAGCAGCGGGCGGACCGGATCGCGCGGGTCCCAGGTCGGCTTCGGAGGGGCGTTCAGGGGCGGCGGGGACTGGGCCATCGAGTCAGATCCGGTATCCCGAGCCGGGGACCGTGACGATGACCGGCGGCTCGCCCAGTTTGCGGCGCAGGGTCATCACGGTGACGCGGACGACGTTGGTGAACGGGTCCGTGTTCTCGTCCCAGGCCTTCTCCAGGAGCTGCTCGGCCGAGACGACCGCGCCCTCGCTGCGCATCAGCACCTCCAGGACCGCGAATTCCTTGGGCGCCAGCTGGACCTCCTTGCCGTCGCGGAAGACCTCGCGCCGGTTGGGGTCGAGCCGGATGCCCGCGCGCTCCAGGACGGGCGGGAGCGGGACGGAGGTACGCCGGCCCAGCGCGCGTACGCGCGCGATGAGCTCGCTGAAGGCGAAGGGCTTGGGCAGATAGTCGTCGGCGCCCAGCTCCAGGCCCTCGACGCGGTCGCTGACGTCGCCGGAGGCGGTGAGCATCAGGACGCGGGTCGGCATGCCGATCTCGACGATCCTGCGGCACACGTCGTCGCCGTGGACCAGGGGAAGGTCACGGTCGAGGACGACCACGTCGTAGTCGTTGACCCCGACGCGCTCCAGAGCGGCGGCGCCGTCGTACACGACGTCGACCGCCATGGCCTCCCGCCGCAGTCCGGTGGCCACGGCATCCGCGAGCAGCTGCTCGTCCTCGACGACGAGTACGCGCACGTCTGTCAATCCTTTCCTGGGCCCTGGTCCTGGTCCTGGGGACGGACGGGCGGGCGGTCTCACGCACGGACTGTGCGGTGTCCATCCTGCCCCGAACGCGCGTAAACCGGCTGTAAGGCGGTTCTCCGGGCGGCCGGGGCTCCGGAGGGGGACGGGGGCACTCCGGGGGATCCAGAGGGCTCCGCAGGGGTACGGAGAGGTGCTGAGGGGCAGCGAGCGGCGGTACGGGGCGGGTGCGACGGGCGGCGGGAGCGAGGGGCCCGTGACCGGGGTGGCGCGTGCGGTGGCGTGGCGGGTGGCCGGACCCTGGCGAACGGCTTCGGAGAATTCATCTGATTCTCGGCCCGGTTGAGGTTTCTCTGAGGAAACGGTTGGGGAGGACGACTGCAACCCCGCGATCACGCCGTAGACGGTACCCAGTCGCCACTCTCTGTCCCCCAGAGGCTGCGGTGCGTGATCCGCCCACCCGAGGCACTCCCGTGCCAACGACCCACGACGAGGGGGCGCACGATGGACGCTTTCACCGCAGGACTGCTGCACCGCATCAGGACCACCCAGTCCGACCTCACGCACGCTCGTGAGACGGGCGACGACTTCCTCGCGGACGTCGAGCAGGCCGAGCTGGACGACCTGCATCGCCTCGCCGCCGAACACGGCGTGGAGGTCGGCGCACCCCGCGCCTGACCCGACGACCCGACCGAGGCCCCCCGAGCCACCGGCTCCAGGGGGGCCTCGGTCATGCCCGGCCGGACTCCGGAAGGGGCCTCCCCCGTCCCGCGCTCGTGCGAGTGGCGGGTGGCGGGGTACGGCGGGCAGCGGGTGTACGGCGAGGGGGACGCACCAGGGCCCGGCCCCGGCGGCACACGCCCGCTCCACCCACCCGCGCCACCCGCCTGTCCCGGCCGGACACGCGTGGCGCGGCGGCTCAGTCGTGCCAGGCGCCGGCCTCTTCCAGCAGCTCCTGGAGCACGCCGAAGATCCCCTCCGGCGCCGCCAGGGTCAGCTCGCCCGACGGCCGGTCGCCCGGCCGGCCGCCCGTCAGGGCACCGGCCTCGCGCGCGATCAGGTCGCCCGCCGCGTAGTCCCAGGGGTTCAGTCCGCGCTCGTAGTAGGCGTCAAGCCGCCCGGCGGCGACATCGCAGAGGTCGATGGCGGCGGAGCCGGCCCGCCGTATGTCGCGGACGAGCGGGATGAGGCGCTGGGCGACGTCCGCCTGGTGGGCACGGCGTTCCTGGAGGTAGCCGAAGCCGGTGGCGACGAGGGCCTGGCCGAGTTCCGGCGAGGGCCGGACGACCAGGCGCCGCTCGCCGAGCCAGGCGCCGCCGCCGCGCACCGCGTGGAAGGTCTCGCGGCGCAGGGGGACCTCGACGACGCCGACGAGCGTCTCGCCGTCCCGTTCGGCGGCGATGGAGACGGCCCAGGTCGGCAGGCCGTAGAGATAGTTCACGGTGCCGTCGAGCGGGTCGACGATCCAGCGGATCCCGCTGGTGCCGGGGGTGGACGCGCCTTCCTCCCCGAGCACCCCGTCCTCGGGGCGGTGCTCGGCGAGGAAGCCGGTGATCAGCTTCTCGGCGGCGATGTCCATCTCGGTGACCACGTCGATGGCGCTCGTCTTGGTCCTGGCCACCGTCAGGTCGTCCGGCCGTCCGTCGCGCAGCAGCGCTCCGGCCCGGCGCCCGGCCTCCAGGGCCAGGTCGAGGAGTTCGGACAGCAGGGGGTCGGTCACGGGATGGCTCCTTGGGGCCGAGGGTCTGTCTTCTCGGATCGTGCCGTGCTCGGGGCTCGCGGGGTCCGGCCCGATCCGCGGGACGGCCCCTGGGGGCGTCCGGCGGATCGAAGCCGGACGGTCCCTACGCGTACGGGCTGTCGGCGCCGGCGGCGGCGGCCCGTTCCGTCCGGGCCGGGCAGCAGCCGATGGGGCACAGGTCGTGGGACGGCCCGAGCGTCCCGAGGGCGCAGGGGGTCACCCGCCGCCCGCGTTCGGTCGCGGCCCGGTCCAGGACGATCTCGCGCACGGCGGCGGCGAACCGGGGGTCGGCCCCGACGGTGGCCGAGCGCCGTACCGGCAGCCCCAGCTCGTCGGCCTTGGCGGTGGCCTCGGTGTCGAGGTCGTACAGGACCTCCATGTGGTCCGAGACGAAGCCGATCGGCACCATGACGGCGGCCGGGACTCCGGCGCCGTGGAGTTCCTCCAGGTGGTCGCAGATGTCGGGCTCCAGCCACGGGATGTGGGGGGCGCCGCTGCGGGACTGGTAGACGAGCTTCCAGGGGTGGTCGACGCCGGTCTCCTCGCGGACCGTGTCGGCGATCAGCCGGGCGATGTCGAGGTGCTGCTTCACATAGGCGCCGCCGTCGCCGTGGTCGCCGACCGGGCCGGAGGTGTCGGCGGCGGACTCGGGGATGGAGTGCGTGGTGAAGGCGAGGTGAGCCCCGTCCCGCACGGCCGGGTCGAGGGCGTCGAGCGCGGCGAGGACCCCGTCGATCATGGGGCGGACGAAGCCGGGGTGGTTGAAGTAGTGCCGCAGCTTGTCGACGCGGGGCAGCGGCAGGCCTTCCGCTTCCAGCGTAGCGAGCGCGTCGGCGAGGTTCTCGCGGTACTGCCGGCAGCCGGAGTAGGAGGCGTACGCGCTGGTGGCGAGGACCGCGATGTGGCGCCGTCCGTCGGTGATCATCTCGCGCAGGGTGTCGGTGAGGTACGGCGCCCAGTTCCGGTTGCCCCAGTAGACCGGCAGATCGAGGCCGGACGCGGCGAAGTCGGCGCGCAGCGCGTCGAGCAGGGCGCGGTTCTGGGCGTTGATGGGGCTGACGCCGTCGAAGAGGAAGTAGTGCCGGCCCACCTCCTTCAGCCGTTCCTTGGGGATGCCGCGGCCGCGGGTCACGTTCTCCAGGAACGGGACCACGTCGTCCGGGCCCTCGGGGCCACCGAAGGAGAGCAGCAGCAGGGCGTCGTACGGGGCGGGATCGAGCTCGTCGGACATGCCACCGATCCTGCCACTCGCCTCCGACGGCCCGGGTCGCGGCCCGGCCGGAAAAAGCGAGTGACCGTATGACTTCAAGACCGTAAGCTTTAGCAGTTAACTACAGGTGCCGGGCCGCACTCGCCCGCCCGTGTCCCGGCCATGCCCCCGCGCGCCCCTGGCGTGCCCCCGGCCCGCTCGGGCAGCGTGGCGACCGGTCCGGCACTTGCGTACGCGGCTGGCCGCCCGAGCCCGGAGTCCACCTTGCCCAGTCCCTATCGCGCGATCTTCGCGGCCCCCGGCACCGCGTCGTTCTCCGCCGCCGGCTTCCTCGGGCGTATGCCGCTGTCCATGATGGGCATCGGCATCGTGACCATGATCTCCCAGGTCACCGGGCGGTACGGGCTGGCCGGCGCGCTCTCCGCCACGCTCGCCATGTCCGCCGCCGCGCTCGGCCCGTGGGTCTCCCGGCTCGTCGACCGGCACGGGCAGCGGCGCGTCCTGCGCCCGGCGGCGCTGATCGCGCTCGCCGCCGCCGCGGGGCTGCTGCTCTGCGTTCAGTACGAGGCGCCGGACTGGACGCTGTTCGTGTTCACGGCGTGCGTCGGCTGTGTGCCGAGCCTCGGCTCGATGGTCCGGGCCCGCTGGGCGGACGTCTACCAGGGCGACGCCCGGCGGCTGCACACCGCGTACTCGTGGGAGTCGATCGTCGACGAGGTGTGCTTCATCTTCGGCCCGATCATCTCCATCGGTCTGTCCACCACCTGGTTCCCCGAGGCCGGCCCGCTGCTCGCGGGCGCCTTCCTCGCCGTCGGCGTCTTCTGGCTGACCGCGCAGGCCGCCACCGAACCGGTGCCCCACCCGCGCGGCACGACCACCGGCGGCTCCGCGCTGCGCTCGCCGGGACTGCAGATCCTGACCCTCGCCTTCGTGGCCACGGGCGCGGTCTTCGGCGCCGTGGACGTGGTGACCGTCGCCTTCGCCGAGGAGCGGGGCAGCAAGGCCGCGGCCAGCCTGGTCCTCGCCGTCTACGCGCTGGGTTCGTGCGCCGCCGGCGTGGTCTTCGGCCTGCTCCATCTCAAGGGCGAGCCGTCGGTGCGCTGGCTCGTCGGGGTCGTCGCGATGGCCGTGAGTATGATCCCCCTCCTACTGGCCGGGAGCCTGCCGTTGCTGGCCGTGGCGCTCTTTGTCGCGGGTCTGTCCATCGCACCGACGATGGTGACCACGATGGCCCTCGTCGAAGCGCACGTACCGCGTTCCAAGCTGACCGAGGGCATGACCTGGACGGGCACCGGCCTCGCGGTCGGTGTGGCGCTCGGCTCGTCGGCCGCCGGCTGGGTGGTCGACGCGTCCGGCGCGAAGTCGGGGTACGTGGTGCCCGTGGTGTCGGGCGCGCTCGCGGTCGTGGTGGCGCTTCTGGGCCACCACCGGCTGCGCAGGCCGGTGACGCCGACGCGGGAGGGGCAACCGGGTGAGCGGGACGGACAGGACGGACAGGACGGACAGGACGGACAGGACGGACAGAGCGGACAGGCCGTACGGAGCGAGCGGTCCGGGCGGGACGAGCGGGCCGGGCACGCGGGGGCCGGGGAGCGCCGGGACGGCGGGCGGCCCGTGGCGTAACTGGGCGGGCAACGTCACCTCCCGGCCCGTCCGGGAGGTGAGCCCCGCCTGCGCCGAGGAGGTCGCCGACGCCGTGCGGCGGGCGGCCGAGGACGGACTGCGGGTCAAGACGGTCGGCACCGGCCACTCCTTCACGTCGATAGCGCAGACCGACGGCGTCCTGATCCGGCCCGGACTGCTCACCGGCATCCGCCGGATCGACCGCGAGTCGATGACCGTGACCGTGGAGTCCGGCACCCCGCTCAAGCGGCTCAACGTGGCGCTGGCCCGGGAGGGTCTGTCGCTCGCGAACATGGGCGACATCATGGAGCAGACGGTGGCCGGGGCCACCGCCACCGGCACCCACGGCACCGGCCGCGACTCGGCCTCTCTCGCCGCGCAGATACGCGCGCTCGAACTGGTCACCGCCGACGGACGCCTGACGACCTGCTCGAAGAGCGAGAACCCCGAGATCTTCGCCGCCGCCCGGGTCGGTCTCGGCGCCCTCGGCGTGGTCACGGCCCTCACCTTCGCCGTCGAGCCGGTCTTCCTGCTCACCGCCCGCGAGGAACCCATGTCCTTCGATCGGGTGAGCGCGGAGTTCGACGCGCTGCACGCGGAGAACGAGCACTTCGAGTTCTACTGGTTCCCCCACACAGACAACTGCAACACCAAGCGCAACAACCGCAGCGCGGGCCCCGCCGCTCCGGTCGGGCGCTTCGCCGGCTGGTTCGAGGACGAGTTCCTGTCCAACGGGGTCTTCCAGGCCGCCTGTTCCCTGGGCCGTGCCGTGCCGCCGGTGATCCCGTCGCTGGCCCGCCTGTCCAGCCGGGCCCTCTCGGCCCGTACGTACACCGACATCCCCTACAAGGTGTTCACCTCGCCCCGCCGGGTGCGCTTCCTGGAGATGGAGTACGCGCTGCCGCTCGCGGTGGTGGTGCCGGCGCTGCGCGAGCTGAAGGCGATGATCGAACGCTCGCCGCTGAAGGTGAGCTTCCCGGTGGAGGTGCGGACGGCGCCCGCCGACGACATCACCCTGTCCACGGCCTCGGGCCGGGACACCGCCTACATCGCGGTGCATCTGTATCAGGGGACGCCGCACCACGCGTACTTCACGGCGGTGGAGCGGCTCATGACCGCGTACGGCGGCCGGCCGCACTGGGGGAAGGTGCACACCCGGGACGCGGCCGCCTTCGCGGAGCTGTATCCGCGCTTCGCCGAGTTCACGGCGCTGCGGGACCGTCTCGACCCGGACCGCCTCTTCGGCAACGACTATCTGCGGCGGGTCCTGGGCGACTGACGCCCCCGCGATCCCTGTCCCCTGCCCCCTGTCCCCTACGGCTTCTCCCTTACTCTCCGTTCGGCACCTCGGGGTTCACGGATGCCGGGGCCGGCGGCGTGGATGGGGGCGTGAGGCCACCCGTCTCCGCCGGTGCGGTGGGCGCGGGGTCGGAGCCGGAGCCGGGGGTGGTGCCGCCGCCCGGGGCGGGCGAGGGAGTGCCGGTGCCCGTGCCGGTGCCGGTGTCGGTGCCGGTGGTGTCGCCCGGGGCGGGCGTACCGGTATTCCGGTCCGGGGCGGGCGTGGGGGTGCCGGTGCCCGCGGTGCCGCTCGGGGACGGCCGGTCCTGCCCGGCGCCGCCCTGACCGCCCTGGTCCTGCGGGCCGGTGCCGTCGCCCTGGCCACTCCCGCCGGGCTCCCCGTTTTCGCCGCTTCCGCCGTTTCCGCCGTTTCCGCCGTTCTCGCTTCCGTGACCGTCCCGGGCTCCGCCGTCGCCCCGGACCACGGAGCCGAAGGTCGTACGGCCCTTGGTGCCGCCGAGGTCCTGACCGGAGGTCAGCTCGTACGTGGTGATGCCGCCCATCGCGAGGGCGAAGACGGCGGCGGCGCCGAGCGCGGGACGCTTCCAGCCGCGCATCCGGGTGCCGTGCGTGGTGGGGGTCCCGAACTCCTCGTCGGGCATATGCCCGTACGGGGCGGTGGCCACCGGGTCCGGAAGTGAGGGCGGAACCAGGACCGCCGTCGGGGTCGGAGTCGGGGTGGCGGTCGGGGTCAGGGTCGGGGTTGCCGCCGGGCCCGGGGCCGGAAGCGGGGTGGCAGCCGGCCGGGGCCTGCGCATCTGCTCGCCGGTGCGCTTGAAGACGTGCTGGAGGACCGGGCCTCCGCAGGTGGCGACGACGCTGATCACGCCCGCGCCGATGATGGTCCCGTAGACCCCGAGAGTGGAGGCGAGCTTGGCGGCGAGCACGGCGGCGAAAGCGCTGCCCGCGACCTGAGGGACGCTCAGGTCGAACCTCTTCTTCTGTTCCCGCCCCTCCCCCTGGTCCTTCTCCGTACTCTCGGGCTCCGTGCCGGTGTTCGGCGTGTCACGCATCTCCGACCCCTGCTTGTTCATCCGTTCGACCATGCACCCAGAAGGGACAAATAGGAGGAGGGAATAGTTCCGCTTCTGCCGGTTCTGTGAAGAGCGACACGCAGGGCCCCAAACCCCCGAAACTCGACTCCCGTGACACCCGAGAACTCGGGCGGCGCGCCGGTCCACCCCGGTGGTCCGAATGGAGTACTGTGACGAGCCCTGGGTCCGGACCCCTCGCGGGTGTCCGGAAACGACGGAAAGGGGGCCGAAGGTGGCACTCGAACCGGTGGCGCCGCGGGCACCGCACGAACACCCGTGACTCGGCGTGGCATCCTGTCACCCTGGGTCGCGAAACGGGTAACCGTGTCATACGGCGTTCCAGGGTCCAGGCCCGACACGCCGGGCGAATCGGCAGGGTTGTGGCAGGCTGCACCCGGGCAGGCCACACTCGACTAGCGGAAGCAGCGACGCACGTGACGTCGGCAGGCACCACCCGGGAGGTTCCCATGCCCGAACTGCGTGTCGTGGCCGTCTCGAACGACGGCACACGACTGGTGCTGAAGGCTGCGGACAGCACGGAGTACACCCTTCCGATCGACGAGCGGCTGCGCGCCGCCGTACGCAACGACCGTGCGCGGCTCGGCCAGATCGAGATCGAGGTGGAGAGCCACCTCCGCCCCCGTGACATCCAGGCGCGGATACGTGCCGGTGCCTCCGCCGAGGAGGTCGCGCAGCTCGCGGGCATCCCCGTCGAGCGGGTACGGCGCTTCGAGGGCCCCGTCCTCGCGGAACGCGCCTTCATGGCGGAGCGGGCCCGCAAGACCCCCGTCCGCAGGCCGGGCGAGAACACCGGCCCCCAGCTCGGCGAGGCGGTACAGGAGCGGCTGCTCCTGCGCGGTGCCGAGAAGGACAACGTGCGGTGGGACTCCTGGCGACGGGACGACGGCACATGGGAAGTGCTGCTCGTCTACCGGGTCGCGGGCGAGGTGCACACGGCGAGCTGGACGTACGAGCCGCCGCGGCGGCTCGTCCAGGCCGTCGACGACGAGGCGCGGGCGCTGATCGGCGAGACCGACGACACCCTGGCCGCCGCGCCGGAGCCGAGCTTCCCGTTCGTGCCGCGGATCGCCCGGCTGCCCCGGGACCGGCCGCTGGACCGCACGCTCGACCGCCCCTCGGAGCGCACGCCCGCCCCGGCTCCCGAGCCGGAGGAGGAACGCGACTCGCTGACCAGCCTCCTGGAGGCCGTGCCGAGCTTCCGCGGCGACATGGTCGTACCGGAACCGGCCACTTCGGAGTCCGCCGAGGAGGCCGAGGCCGACGTCGAGGAGCCGCCGGCGCCCGCCGCCTCCGCCGGAGCGGGCGCGGCCTACGCCGACGTCCTGATGCCGCGCGCCGTCTCGGGTCACCGCGACCGGCTCACCGGCACCACCGACCGTCAGGCCGAGGCCGACGGCGTGCGGCCCGGCCGTCGCGCGGCGGTCCCGAGCTGGGACGAGATCGTGTTCGGCACCCGGCGCAAGAAGCAGGAGTGACGCGCGCGTACGTCGGCGTACGTGTGTCCGCGTGAGCAGATGATCGCGTGACGGAGGGGCCCGCTGCCGGGTGACGGCCGCGGGCCCCTTTGTCGTGCGGATCTGTCGTGCGGTGTCGTCGGCCGGCCCGGCCTGGGAGGACGCCGGCCCGGGCCTTGGGCCGTACGTGACCTGCCGTCAATCGCCACACGCGGGCCGTGGTCGCGGTCGTGACCGTGGTCGTGACCGCGACAGGGAGGGTCCGCTACTCGGGGTCCGGGCCCGTCGCGACCGGGCGGGCCGGGTCGGCCGACCATTCGGACCAGGAACCGGCGTAGAGCGCGGCGGGGATCCCCGCGACGGCGAGCGCCAGGACCTCGTGGGCGCCGGAGACGCCCGAGCCGCAGTAGACCGCCACCTCGGACGCCTCCGTGGCGCCGAGTGCGGCGAACCGCGCCGTCAGGACGTCGGCCGGGAGGAAACGGCCGTCCGGTCCGACGTTCTCGGTCGTCGGGGCGCTCACCGCGCCCGGGATGTGGCCGCCGACCCGGTCGATCGGCTCCACGTCGCCCCGGTAGCGTTCGGCGGCCCGGGCGTCCAGGAGCAGACCCGCCCGGGCCAGGGCCGCCGCGCCGTCCGCGTCGAGCAGGCCGAGGGCGCCCGGCTCCGGTACGAAGTCGCCCGGCGCGGGATCCGGAGTGTCGCGCGACAGCTCACCCGTCCAGGCGGCGAGACCGCCGTCGAGGACCCGCACGTTCGGGTGACCCGCCCAGCGCAGCAGCCACCAGGCGCGGGCCGCGGCCCAGCCGAGCCCGCCGTCGTAGACGACGACCGGGGTCCGCGCCGACACGCCCGCGCGGCGCATCGAGGCGCCGAAGGCGTCCGGGTCCGGCAGCGGGTGCCGGCCGCCCTTGCCGGGCGGGCTCGCCAGCTCGGCGTCCAGGTCCACGTAGACGGCTCCGGGCAGATGTCCGATCTCGTACTCGGGCCGCCCGGGCGGGCCGCCGAGGCTCCAGCGGACGTCCAGCAGGACCGGAGGCGTCGCCCCGGCCGACTCGCTCACGAGTTCGCTTACGGAGATGATGGGCTTCATGGGTGCCATCCTCGCGCAGCCCGCGCCCTGAACACGGCCCCTTGGGGATTCCGGGATTCCGCGCGTCCGCGTCGGGACGCGCGGGCGTCGTACAGACGCTTCGCACAGAGACTTCGTACAGGGGCTTCGTACGGAGGCTCGTACGGCCTTCGCGGCCCGGGGCCACGGGCCGTTCGCGCGAACTCGCCGCCCGGCCGGGGCGTGGGCTGAGCGCGCCGTGTGCCGCGTGGTGCGACGATCGGCGCGGGACACGAAGGGTGCCCGACGGGACACCCGGGAACGGTCGCAGGTGTAGGACGGGCGGACGGCGGGCAAAGGCCCGCCGCGGCGCGGCCCCGTACGGCCCGCCGGAATTCACCTCGTACGGCCACTGGCGAGGAGAGAGTGACGATGACCGAGGCGACTCGGCGGACACCCGGCACACCCTGTTGGGTGAGTTTGATGGTGCATGGACTTGACGCGACGCAGGAGTTCTACGCCACGCTGTTCGGCTGGGAATTCGAGCCGGGCCCCCAGCAGCTCGGCCCGTACGTGCGCGCGCTGCTCGACGGACGGGAGGTCGCCGGGATCGGTCAGCTGCCGCCGGACCGGCATCTGCCCGTCGCCTGGACCACCTATCTGGCCACGGACGACGCGGGCGAGTCGGCGGAGACCATCCGCTGCTGCGGCGGCACGGTGGCGGTCGGCCCGCTGGAGGCGGGCGACGCCGGGCGGATGGCGATCTGCGCGGACCCGGCGGGCGCCGTCTTCGGCCTGTGGCAGGCGAAGGCGCATCTCGGCACGGCGAAGGCCGGACCGGCCGGAACACCGGTCTGGAACGAGCTGCTGACGTACGAGACGGGCTCGGTCGCCAAGTTCTACCGGTCCGTCTTCGCCTACGAGGCCGAACCCCTCGTCTCCGCCGGCCACGACTACGTGACCCTGCGCCTCGACGGCCGGCCCGTCGCCGCCCTGCACGGGGTGGGCACGGGGCTGCCCCGGGACCGGGGCGCGCACTGGATGACGTACTTCGAGGTCGGCGACGTGGACGCGGCGGCCCGGCTGGTCGCCGAACTGGGCGGGCAGGTGCTGCGCCCGCCGCGCGAGGGCACGGCGGGGCGGCCGGTCCTGGTGGCCGACCCCGAGGGAGCGGTCTTCACCCTCGTGCAGGCGGAGGACGGGGAGGCGGACCCGCCGCGAGTGCTCTGACCCGGCCGGTCCACCGGGGCCTCCGGGGCCTCCGGGTCCCCGCTCGCTCTTCCGGCCGGTTGTCCCCGCGTCCGCTCCTGCCGGTCTGCCGTCCCCGCGCTTCTTTCTCCTCCCGTCTCCCTCAGGTGCGGGCCGGGAGGGGCAGGGCGAGTTCGGCGAGCCGTTCGGACGGGAAGTGCGGCTCGCCGGGGTGCCCGGCCACGTAACGGACGGCCTCGGGGCGCAGCCCCGGATGCGTGACCGGGCGCATGCAGTAGCCCACGGCGCGCAACAGCGGCGCGAGGCTCGCGGCCGCACCGTCCGGGACGGTGGGCTCCGTGCCGCTCTCCAGATCGGTCACCAGATGGTCGACGATCGTCAGCGGGACGCGGTTGCTGTTCTCGTACGGGGTGAGCCGGGCGAGCACCGTGCCGGTGCCCACGCGCGCGATGGGCACGCCGAAGTACACGGCGGCGGTGATCATCGCCGTGGAGAAGCAGCCGACGACGAGACGGGGCCGGCAGCGGGCGTAGAAGGTCTCGGCGAGCAGCGGACCGTCCAGGACGGTGAGGGTGACGCCCGCGCGGTCGGCCTCCTCGTACAGGGCCGCCGTCTGGCTCGCCGGTGCCGTGGGGTGCGGCTTGAAGACGATCGAGCGGTGCCCGGCCGCGGCCGCGCCGCGCACCATCCGTACGTGCAGATCCTCCTCTTCCTCGGCGGTGAGGATGCCGAGGGCGGCGAGGTACTGGCCGAGGAGCAGCGCGGTGGGCGCGGTGGCGACCGCGGCGGTGAGGGCGGCGTTCTCCGCCGAGTCCTCCGACGCCGCCGCGATCTCGCGCAGCACGGCGCGGAAGGCGTCGTCGGGGACCAGTTCGGCGCCGACGCCGTACTCGGTGAGGAGCAGCGGCACCAGGCCCGGTACGAGGTCCAGGTGGAGCACCCGGCGGAGGCGGCAGGCGATCGAGTGGGACAGCTCGTCGCGGGTCGGGCCGTAGCTCATCAGGCCGTCGGCGTAGACGTGGACCGGGCTCTCGGCGAACACGGTGGCGAGCGCCCGGGCCGGATTGACCTGGATGGACTCGACGACCAGCTCGACCGGAGCGGCGGCGAGGTCCCAGGCCGTACGCAGCACCCGCTGCCAGAGCGGGGCCTCCTCGGGGCGGGGCGACCAGGTGCCGGGGTGGTGCGGGCGGATGGTCTCGTTCCAGTCGAGGACCTCGTCGAAGCGGGTCGCGATCCGCTCGTAGCCGGTCATCGTCTCCAGGCGGACGGCCGTCTCGGGGATCTCGGCGTTGTTCGAGACGAGCAGCAGGCGGCGGGCCTCGCCGGGGGCGCCGAACAGCCCGGCGTCGAGGGCGGCGGCCACGGTGGCGGCGCCGTAGAGGGTGGACACCTGGAAAATCTGGACGCGGCGGGGATCGGCGGGTGATGCGCGGCGGGGAGCCTCGTGTTGGGGGGAGTCGGTCTTGGCGGAGCCGGGCCGGGGGGAATCAGGCCTGGAGGAGCCGGGCCGGGTGGTGGGGGCCATGGGTCAGGCGGCCTTTCCGGTGTCGCGCAGGCTCCTCAGGAGGGCGCTGCGGGTGGTGTCCATGGTCGCGAGGGTCTCGTCGAGGACCGTCTGCGGCATCCGGCGCAGCGCGTCGGTGACATCGCGGCGCAGCCGCTTGCCCACGGCGGCCTCGTACTGGTCGGCCTTCGCCAGGTGGAAGGCGATCATCGCGCAGTACGTGCGGACGGCCTTGGGCAGGAAGCGGTCGGCCTCGCGGTCCCGGGAGACCTCGTCGATCAGCAGGTCGTAGGACGGGATGAAGTCCAGCTGGCGGTGGTCGGAGATCTGGGTGAGCGAGGTGGTGACACCGCGCCGGTAGAAGACGCCGTGCAGGGAGAGCGCCGCGTAGCTGGTGGCGGCGAGGTGGAGGCGCCAGATCCAGAGCCGGTCCTCGGCGGTGCGCAGCGCCGTCTCGAAGCGTCCCGCCCCGTTCCGGAAGAGCGAGGCGCGGTAGACGCCGAACGGCACGAACGGATAGTCCACCATCGTCACCATCGAGGACGGCGCGATGCCGTCCCGGGGGTCCATGACGGTGTCGCGTTCCTTCGCAGGCGCGTAGCGGATCCGTCGGTCGCGGCCGGTCGCCAGGACATGGTCGGTGCGGGCGAACTCGCAGCCCAGTCGGTGGATTCCGGTCACCATGGCGCGCAAGTGGCCGGGGGCGTACCAGTCGTCGCCGTCGAGGAAGGTGAGGTAGTCGCCGGTGGCCGCGTCGATGCCGGTGTTGCGCGCCTGGGCGACGCCGAGGTTGGTCGCGTGGCGGATGACGGTGGCCTGGGGGATACGGCTCTTCCAGCGGTCGAGGAGGTCCGGCGTCTCGTCGGTGGAGTGATCGTCGATCAGCAGGAACTCGGTGTCGTCGTCCGCGTTGTCGGCGAGACTGCGCAGGGTGTCGGGGGCGTAGGGCCCGACATTGTGGAAGGGCACGACGACGGACAGTTTCGGCACTCTGACTCACCAACTCGTGGATCGGTACGGGGGTCGGGCAGACGGGGCGGGCGGACGGGGGCAGGGGTTCGCTCCGTCGGACGGGACGGACGCGCGCGGGCGGTGAACTCCCGTCATGTGGTGGGTGGGCGGCTTGGGGCGCTCGGGGTGCTCGGGGTGCTTGGGACGCTCTGGTCACTCGGACGCCTTCGGCGGTGGAGCAGGGCGGTGGCGAGGAGGCCGAGGAGGGCCACCGCGCCGACGGCGCCGCCGAGTTTCATGCCGGGTGGGCGGAAGGAGCAGGTCACAAAGGTGGCCCGGCCGTCGAGGGGAACGGCGAGAAGGCCGAGGCGGCTGTGCGCGGGCTTCAGGGGCACGTCGCCGGCGGCGCAGCGCCAGCCGCGGATACGGGGGACGGCGAGGACCGCCGTGCCGGTGCTGCCCGCGGGCAGGTCGGCGGTGAGGGTGTGGCCGGTCGCGCGGACGGCGGTGGCGCCGGTGGCGGTCAGGTCGCGTACGGCGCTCTGGAGTCGCTGCCGGTCCAGACAACCGATCGGCCGCGCGGGCAGCTTGGGGACGGAACCGGCCGGACCGGCCTTCGGCTCGGGCCGCAGTTCGATCCGTACGGCCGTGGAGCCGGGCACCGTGCCGAGCCGCCGCATGGGCGCCAGGACCGAGGGTGGCTTTCCGGCGAACGGCACGGGCCCGCCGCCGCCCGCGAGTGTGGCCGTGCCCTGGAACTCGGGGGCCCAGAACCAGACCTCCGAGCCGGCCGGGCAGCTCGCGGCGAGGGCGGTGGTCGGGGCGGCGGTGGCGGTGGCGGTGGCGGCGGAGCGGCCAGGGATAACGGTACGGCGTGGGGCGGCCGGCACCTCGTACACCGTGCGCCCGAGCATCCGCTCCTGGCGGGCGAAGGCGGAGTCCACACTTCCGCCTGCTCTCAGTCCCGGGGGCGGGACCGGGGCGCTCGGGTGGACGGTGACGAGCGGCGGTACGGGGGTGTCGGTGACGGTGATCGCGGCCTTGGGCAGCCGGTCGAGCGCGAGCGGGCCCTCGGGCGTGGAGCGCATCCGGGTGCCGATGGAGAAGATCGCGTCGGTGACGGGGTTGTCGAGGCTCACCGGGTGGCGGCCCTTGGCGTAGGAGCCGAAGCCGAGACCGGCGAGGGTGCGCGCGTACGTATCGGAGGTGAGGCTGCTGTAGTAGTCGGCGCCTTCGCCGCCGACCAGCAGGACGTCGTTGCCGCCCGGGACTTCGCCGGGGTCGGTGCGATGGCGGGGCCAGTCGTCCTTCCGGGCGACGGCGCGCGCCATGTCGGTGTGCCAGGGCCCGACCCGGGGCGCCCAGGAGACCTCGCTCAGCTGCTGCTCCTCGATGCGCTTGCCGGTGACCAGGGCCTCCCCCGCCTGCGCGGCGAGCAGCAGGACGACGGCCACGACGGACAGCAGCCGGCCGGCGGGGCGGCGGGCCCGGGCGAGCAGGGCGGCCGCGGCGGCGAGCGTGCCGAGGAGTGCGGCGCCGGCGGCGGCCGGGTAGGTCCAGCGGTCGATGTCGACGGTGCCCGCGGCGGCCCACGCGAGGAGGCCGAGCGCGCCGGCGCCGCCGAGCAGCGCGCGCGTCCGGGGTACGCCGCCGGCCACGGACAGCCAGGCGGCCATCAGCAGCAGCCCGCACAGGACGAAGGTCTGACGGTACGGAATGCCGTTCGGCGAGGTGCCCGCGTGCCAGAGCAGGTGCGTCGGCTCCCATTGGAGGGAGAGGGTGACCAGCGCGATCGCCGTGATCCAGCCGGCCCGGACGCGACCGGCGACCGTGCCGTTGAAGGGCAGCGTGAGGGCGAGCGCCAGAGCGGGTGTGCCGATGAACAGGGCCGGCGTGGCCACGCTCGCCGTGGCCGGCAGGAAGCGGGCGGCGACATCGGCCCAGGCGGCCGCGGCGAAGGGGGTCGGCGGGGTCGGGGCGGCGGCCTTGGTGCCGAGGAAGATGACGACGACGAGCGGGGCGGCGAGCCCGATGCCGAGGGCGACGGTGCGGGTGGCGCGCAGCAGCGCGGTGAGCCCGTGGCGGGGGCGGGGGCTCGGGCGCGGGCTGGGGCGCGGGGGAACGACGCCGGCGGCTGCGGAGGGTGAAGGGTCCGGGAAGCCTTCCGGCCGGGTGCCGGGGCGGAGATCGCGGTCGGTGTCGTCGGCCGTGAGCAGCCGGACGAGGAGGACGACGGCGGCGCCGATCGTGGCCATGTACGCGGTGTAGAAGTTGGCGAACCACGCGAGCGCGACGACCAGCGGCCCGAGGAGCGGACGGCGCCCCCGGCGTGCCCACTCCCCCGCCAGGCACAGCAGCGGGAAGGCGACGAGCCCGTCGAGCCACATCGGCACGGTGGCGCCGTAGTTGAAGGTCCAGCTGGACAGCGCGTACGCGGTGCCGAGGATCGCGGCGACCGGCCACGGGCCGCGCCGCAGGGTGAGCAGCAGGACCGCCATGACCGCGCCCGCCGTGACGATCTTGAGCGCGGTGACGGTGTACAGGGCGAGTTCGGGGCGGTCGGCCGGGAAGAGGACGACGAGCAGGTCGAAGGGGCTGCCGAGGTACGTGCCGAAGTCGCCCAGGAAGTTGGTGCCGAACCCCGACGCCCAGTTCAGGAACAGGTCGCCGTGGGTCCGGCCGAGGAGAAGCTCGCGCCAGTAGGCGTGGAACGGCAGATACTGCTGGCCCAAGTCGACGATGTTGCGGGTGCGGGTGCCGAACGGATAGCTGCCGGCGAGCCGTCCGGCCAGGCAGAAGAGCACTCCGGTGAACAGCGCCGCGCCGGCCGCCGCCCGGAGCCGGGGCCGGGACCGGGACGGCTTCGGCGAACCGTGCGTCCTTGAAGGCCCGGACGGCTGGGACGTCCCGTGTGTCCCGGGTGCCCGGGGTGCCCGGGAATCAGCCTCGGCCTGGGACTCGGCTGCGGGTGGCACACGTCCTCCTGGTGACCGGCGCGGCTCGGCGGACGGCACGGCTCGGCTCGGTATGCCGGACTGCGGGGCGCCGCTCGGCACGCAATCTGATCGTCGTAGAAACGCATTACCCCCGAGCAGGGCGACCGCCGGCCGATCGGCAGGAGGTCTCCGGGCACACCGCAGGTGAACAGCCGGTGCCCGGCACCGCCGCCCCGGCCGGCTCGGGCGGTGGCCGGACGGCCGGTGCCCGAGCGAGCCGTATCCCGACCGCCGTCCGATCACCGTCCGACCGCCGCCCTATGAGCCCGCCCGATCACCCTCCGGCCGGCGGGCGGCAGATCACCGGGTGTCGCCGGCGGGTGCGCGGCCCAGGGCTGTCACCGCCAGGGCCCCGGCGGCGAGGACCGCACCCAGATACATGACGGCCCCGACGCCGAACCCGTCCGCCGCGCGGCCACCGGCGAACGCGCCCAGCGCGATCGATCCGTTGAACACGCCGACGAACAGCGCGGACGCGGCCTCGCGCGCCTCGGGGGCCGCCGCGAGCAGCCAGCTCTGGGTGGCGACGGAGACTCCGCCGTACGAAAGTCCCCAGACCGCGAGCAGGACCGCCGCCGTGACGGCCGACCCGCCGACCGCCGGCATCAGGCAGACCGTCGCGGCCAGCACCGGACAGATCGCCAGGAGCGCACCGCGCGGGGAACGCGAAGCGACGGCGCCCGAGAGGAAGTTGCCGGCCACGCCCGCGACGCCGTACACCAGCAGCAGTGTGCCGATCCTGGTCGCGCTCGCGCCCGAAAGCTCTTCGAGGACCGGCCGTACGTAGGTGTAGGCGGCGAAGTGGCCGGTGACCAGGAGCGCCACCACGCCGAGCCCGGTCGCCACCCTCGGCTCGCCGGCGAGCCGCAGCACGCCGCCGAGCCGGATGCCCCGCTCGGCGGGCAGCCTCGGCAACAGCGCCGCCAGGGCCGCGAGTACCACCAGGGCGAGTCCTGCGGCGACGACGAACGACGTACGCCAGCCGGCGAGTTCGCCGACGTAGGTGCCGGCCGGAACGCCGAGCACCGAGGCCACCGCGATCCCGCTGAAGATCAGCGAGGTGGCCGGGCCGACGGATCGCCCCGGGACCAGCCGTACGGCGAGACCGGCCGCCAGGGCCCAGACCCCGCCCATGCCGACGCCGACCAGGACCCGGGCGAGCAGCATGACCGCGAAGTGCGGGGACCAGGCGGCCAGCAGGTTGCCGGCGCTCAGCACCGCCATCAGGGCGCACAGCACCGGGCGACGGGCGAAGCGGGCGAGCGCCGGGGTGAGCAGCGGCGCGGACACCGCGGCGACCAGGCCCGTGAGGGTCAGGGTCAGACCGGCCGTCCCCTCCGTCACCCGCAGATCCCGGGCGAGGGGCGTCAGCAGTCCCACCGGCAGCATCTCGGACGTGACCACGGTGAACGTCGCACCGGCGACGGCGACGACGGCTGGCCGGCCGTCACCTCGGGGACTCGCGACGCTCGCGGTGACGGCGCCGGCAGGGGTGGCGATCTCGGTGGATTGCTCTGTCTGTGCCATGAGTTCAGCCAATCCGCCGCGACCTGCCGGAACAACGGCCAATCCCTCATGCTTCGATGAGCCGGGCTCATCGATCGGTCTGCCCGGCCCACCGCCCGAACCGGGCTTCCGGGCACTGGGGTTGAACCCGAAGCCGACACGAAGAGAAGGGGATCGGGGGAACGGCATGAGCACGGGCAGTCTGCACATCCGCGAGCTGGAGGCCTTCCTCGTCCTCGCCGAGGAGTTGCACTTCGGCCGGGCGGGTGAGCGGCTGTACGTGTCCCAGAGCCGGGTCAGCCAGCTGCTCCGGTCGCTGGAGGGCCGGATCGGCGCCCCCTTGGTGGAGCGGACGAGCCGCCGGGTGAGTCTGACCCCGCTCGGTGCGTCGTTCCTGTCCGCGCTGCGTCCGGCGTACGAGTCGCTGCGCGCGACGGTCGACGAGGCCCGGGCGGCGGCCCGGAGCATCGGCGGGGTGCTGCGGATCGGCTTCCAGGGAACGGTGGACGGCCATCTGGCCCGGGCCATCGCCTGGTTCGAGGAACGCCATCCGCAGTGCGCGACGGAGGTGGTGGAGATCGCGCTGTCCGATCCGTTCGGGCCGGTGCGGCGCGAGGAGGTGGACTGCGCGGTGGTGCTCCTGCCGGTGGCGGAGGACGACTTGGCCCTCGGGCCGGTGTTCTCGCGACAGCCGCAGACCCTGGCGATCTCCGCCCGGCACCCCCTCGCGGCGCGGGAGTCGGTCTCGGCGGAGGAACTGGCGGAACTACGGCTGATCGGCGTCCACGACACCGCGCCCGCGTACTGGCGCCTGGCGCAGGCCCCGCGCGAGACCCCGGCCGGCCGTCCGATCCCGCCCGGCCCCACCGTCAACACCCTTCAGGAGGCCCTCTCGCTCGCGGCGGCGGACCGGGGAGCACTGCTGCTCTGCCGCTCGACGGCCGGGTACCACGCCCACCACGCCTCCCTCGCCTACGTCCCGGTCGAGGGCCTCCCCGACTCCCGCCTCGGCCTGATCCTCCCCCGCGCGAACACCACTCAGAGCGCGCGGGCCTTCGCCGAGGCCCTCGCCCAGTCCCTGGCCGAGACGCCGCCCGATCATTCGACTCGCTGACGAGGGATCACTTCTTCGCCGGACGGACTCGTCAAAGGAAAACGCCGCACCCCCGACCTCGCGTCGGCGGCACGGCGGCGGAACTCCCCGAATGTCAGGCGTGGTTGACAGGCAGGACGTCCGGGGAGAGAGCGCCCGCGCGGGCCGTGGCGCTCGTCACCCGGCGGCGGTGGTGCCGGCGGCAGAGGACCTCGTAGCCGATCTCCTCCGCCGGCCGGTTCACGTCGCCGACGACCACCTGGGCACCTTCCACGACCATCTCGCCGCTCACCGTGCGGGCGTTGTGCGTGGCGCGGGCGCCGCACCAGCACAGGGCCTCGACCTGGAGCTGTTCGATCCGGTCCGCCAGCTCGATCAGCCGCTGCGAGCCGGGAAAGAGCTTGGTGCGGAAGTCCGTGGTGATGCCGAAGGCGAAGACGTCCATGTCGAGGTCGTCCACGATCCGGGCCAACTGGTCGATCTGCTCCGGCGCCAGGAACTGGGCCTCGTCCACGATCACGTAGTCCGCCCGGCCGCCCTTGGAGAGTTCGGTGACCAGGTACGCGTACAGATCCATGCCCTCGGACGCCTCGACGGCCTCCGTCACCAGACCCAGCCGGGACGACAACTTCCCCTCGCCCGCGCGGTCGTCGCGCGTGAAGATCACGCCCTGGAGCCCGCGGGCCGACCGGTTGTGCCCGATCTGGAGCGCCAGAGTACTCTTCCCGCAATCCATGGTGCCGGAGAAAAATACCAATTCGGACATGGAAGGACGGGGACCTTTCAGGATCGGAAAGCTGCGGAACGGCAGAGCGGCGAAACGGTGGACGGCGAACGGACAGAACAGCGGGCAGCAGGCGGAGCGGCGGGAGGGCGCGGGGCACACGTGAAACGGAAGCCCCGCACCTCTCAGGTACGTACTTCGAGGAGCGGAACCAACTGCTCCATCGGCGTCATGGACCCGTGCATGCCCGTCATCGCGGACTCGTTCGGCTCGTTGAGGGACGCGGTGATGGCGATGTCGCCGTCCGCGGCCGCGGCGACGACATCGCCGATCCGGCCGTACACCCGCTCGTCCACGTGCTCGCCGAACCAGCCGAGTGCGATGGCCTCGTCGCGGCTCGCCACCCAGAAGCGGTCGCCGATGACCTCGCGCCAGCAGGTGAGAACGTCGGCCTCGGCCCCGGGGACCGCGTAGACGTGCCGGGCGCGGCCCTCGCCGCCGAGCAGGGCGACGCCGGCGCGCAGCTCCCAGTCCTCGTCGAAGTCGATCCGGTGGTCCTCGTCGAAGGGGATGTCGACCATGCCGTGGTCGGCGGTCACGTACAGCGCCGCGCGGGGCGGCAGCTGCTCGGCCAGCCGCTGGGCGAGCCGGTCGACGAACATCAGCTGGCCGCGCCAGGCGTCCGAGGAGACACCGAAGCGGTGCCCGGCCCCGTCGAGTTCGCTGTAGTACGTGTAGACCAGCGAGCGGTCGCCGGCGGCGAGCTGCTCGGCGGCGAAGTCCACGCGCTCCTCGCCGGACAGCCGTCCGTGGAAGCTGCCGCCGCTCAGCGCGATCTTGGTGAGCGGGGTGTCCGAGAAGATCGGCGAGGAGACCTGGGCGGTGTGGATCCCGGCCTCGTGGGCGAGCTGGAAGACGGTGGGGTACGGCTGCCAGACCCGCGGCGGGGTCCAGGGCTTCCAGCGGAGCTGGTTCATCAGCCCGCCGGTGCCCGGGTCGCGCACCGTGTAACCGGGCAGACCGTGGGCGCCGGGGTGCAGGCCGGTGCCCACCGAGGCGAGCGAGGTCGCGGTGGTGGCGGGGAAGCCGGCGGTGAGGGGGCGCCCGGTGCCGCCGCGCGAGCCGGCGAGCAGCGAGGTGAGGAAGGGGGCCTCGTCGGGGTGGGCCTTGACCTGTTCCCAGCCGAGCCCGTCGACCAGGAAGACACAGACCCGGTCGGCGGGCGCCAGCTCGGCGATCCGCGACTCGAAGCCGGCTACGCCCTGCCCGGCCACGAGCGTGGGCAGCAGGTCGGCGAGGGAGCCGCTGCCGTACTCGGGCAGCGGCGCGGTGGCGGGGTCGAGCGGGATCGGGTCGTCCGGCCAGCCCTGGGCGATGGCGGTGGGCTGGGCCATCAGCGGGCGGTGGAGGTCGACGCGGTGGCCTCGGAGAGGGCCTGGGCGAAGGCGAGCGTCTGCCGGACGGTGTCCGGGCCGTCGCCCGCGTCGCTGACCCGGAGGCTGAGGTCGTCGGCGGTGGCGTTGCCGGTGTAGCCGTGGTCGGCGTCGCAGTTGGGGTCGCCGCAGGCGGCCGGCTCCAGGTCGATCCGGGAGACGGCGCCCCAGCCGATGGTGAGCACGACCTCGCGGGGCAGGGTGCCCGGGGTGTACGACTCGGGGTTGGCGACCATGCGGCTGACGACGACCGAGGAGATCCGGTCCAGGTTGAGGGACTCGGTGGACGTCGTGGCGTACGGCGTCGGGGAGCCGCTGTCGGCGGCCTGCTCGTCGGTGTGGCTGACGATGAAGCGGTTCGCCGTCAGGACCAGCACGGTGACGTGCCGCCGGACCTCGTTCGCGTCGAACGTGGTCTCCTGATGCACCACGTACGACTTGACGGCCTCGCCGCCAACGGCGGACTCCACCGCCTCGGCCACGAGGGCCGGGTAATAGCCGCTGCGCTCGATCGCCGTGCGCAGCCCCTGAGTCGTCGTACCGGTCTTCGCCATGGACTCCATCCTAATCCGTGGGCAAGGACGGCTTGGCCCGCCGAACGGGCGGCCGGGGCCGTTCGGCGGCGCGAGGGCTGTGACATCCGACTCCCCGCCGGGCGTGTGGGGGCATACCGGGCTCGGTCGGGCGCGCACGCGCCGGATCGCACGCCGGATCAGGACCACGTCAGGACCACACACCGGGGTCGCGCCAGGACCTCGTCGGGACCGGATCAGGGCCGGACCAGGAGGAGGTGCGCCCCGGTGAGGAGTCCCGGTCGGCGCGGGATCCGGGGCGATGGGGCGGTCAGAGTCGGTCAGGGGCGGTCGGGGACGGTCAGTAGGAGGGGAGGCGGCGCGGGCCGAGGTCGGTGACGGGCGAGGGCGGGGGCGGGGCAAGGCGGACGCTGGCACCGAGCACGGACAGACCGCGCGGGGCGACGACGACGGGTTCGAGGGAGAGAGCGACGACCTCGGGGTGGTCGTCGACGAGCCGGGAGACGCGCAGCAGCAGCTCTTCGAGGGCGGCGGTGTCGACGGGGGCCGAGCCGCGCCAGCCGAAGAGGAGGGGCGCGGTCCTGATGGAGCGGACGAGGTCGGCGGCGTCCCGGTCGGTGGCGGGGACCAGCCGGTGGGACATGTCGCCGAGGAGTTCGGAGGGGGCCCCGGCCAGGCCGAAGGAGAGGACGGCGCCGACGGCGGGGTCGATGGCGGCGCGGACGACGGTGTCGACACCGCGCGGGACCATCGCCTGTACGACCGGCTGGAGCTCCTCGGGCTTGCCGAGGGCCTCGGTGAGTTCGGCATATGCCGTACGCAGCTGGCCCTCGGTGGCCAGGTCGAGCCGTACGCCGCCGAGGTCGGGGCGGTGGCGCAGGTGGGGCGCGGTGGTCTTGAGGGCGACTGGGAAGCCGAGGCGGGCGGCGGCCCGGACGGCCTCGTCGGGGCCGGGGGCGGGCAGGGTCGCCAGGACCCGGATCCCGTAGCGGCCGAGAAGGTCGGCGGTCTCGTCGCCGTCGAGGGTGACCCCGCGCGCGTGGGCGTCGCGCTCGCGCAGGACGCGGGCGATGAAGTCGGCGGCGCCGGGTTCGTCGATGCGGTCGAACTCGGGGACCCGGCCGGGGTCGGCGGCGGACCGGCGGCGCCAGTCGGCGTAGCGGACGGCCTCGGCGAGGGCGCGCACGGCGCGTTCGGCGGCGGGGTACGCGGGGATGGCGCCGGGTACGGCGACCGGTTCCGCGGTGTCCTGCGGCCCGGCCGGTTCCGGGGTGGCCGCTTTCCGGCCCGCGACCCGCGAGGCGGACGGAACCGGTGGGGTGG
Organism: Streptomyces sp. NPDC048718; assembly: GCF_043198875.1. NCBI lineage: Bacteria > Bacillati > Actinomycetota > Actinomycetes > Kitasatosporales > Streptomycetaceae > Streptomyces > Streptomyces sp. NPDC048718. Next base: position 42,217 of record NZ_JBICVG010000006.1, on the reverse strand, counting down.
CGGGGACGGCCTGTGGGGCAGCTGCCGGGGCAGATGGCACGGCAGGGGCAGGTTGCACGGCGAGGGCCGCCGTGGGGTCCGTCGGCCTGCCCGCGCTGGGCCGCGTACGGGTGGCCGCGGACAGCGCCTCCGCCAGCGCGCCCATCTCCACATGCACGACGACGACCGGCTTCGCGGGGCCGGGCGCGGCGGCGACGGCCGAGCGCAGGGCCGCGGCCAGCACGTCGACACCACCGGACGCACCGGACGCACCAGTCCCACCCGGCGCACCGGCCTCGCTGCCCGTCGCGCCGGCCGTTCCGCCGATACCGTCCTCGCCCACGCGCGGTATGGCCGTGACGACCACCGCGTCGCAGCCGTCGTCGGCGAGGGCCGCCGCGAGCGCGGCGCGGAAGCCGTCCGGGGTGGCGCCGGTCGTCAGGTCGAGGGGCCGCTGCGGGCGCAGGCCCTCGGTGAGGCAGGCGTCGTAGGCCAGCAGACCCAGCGACTCGGAGTTGCCGAGGATGGCGACCCGGGGACCGGCGGGCAGCGGCTGGTCGGCGAGGAGCAGACCGGTGTCGACGAGTTCGGTGATGGTGTCGACGCGGATGACTCCGGCCTGCCGCAGCAGCGCGGAGACGGTGGCGTACGGAACCCGGGTCACCGGGACCCGGTGCCCGGGCGGGGCGCTGCCGCTGTGCCGGGCCCCCTTGACCACGACCACGGGCTTGACGGCGGCGGTCCGGCGTGCGAGCCGGGTGAACTTGCGCGGGTTTCCGATCGACTCCAGGTACAGCAGGACGACATCGGTGGCGGGGTCGTCGTACCAGTGCTGGAGCAGGTCGTTGCCGGAGACGTCGGCGCGGTTCCCGGCGGAGATGAAGGAGGAGACGCCCGCGCCGTGCCGGTGCAGACCGGCGAGCAGGGCGATGCCGATGGCGCCGGACTGGGCGAAGAGCCCGATCCGGCCGGCGGCGGGCATCTGCGGGGCGAGCGAGGCGTTCAGCCGGACGGACTCGGCCGTGTTGATGATCCCGAAGGCGTTGGGGCCGATGATCCGCATGCCGTACGAACGGGCCTGGCGCACCAGGGCTCGCTGGCGTTCACGGCCCTCGGCGCCGCTCTCCGCGTATCCGGCGGACAGGACGACCAGTCCGCGGACGCCGTGCTCGCCGCAGTCGGCAACAGCGGCGGGCACCTGGTCGGCGGGAACGGTGACGACGGCGAGGTCGACCGGCTCGCCGATGTCGGCGAGCCGGCGGCAGGCCGGAGCGCCCTCCAGGGTGTGCGGCCCCTCCCCCAGGTTCTTGTTGACGGCGTGGACGGTGCCCCGGTAGCCGGCGGCGACGAGGTTGCGCAGCACGGTCCGGCCGACCCCGCCGGGCGCGCGGCCGACGCCGATCACCGCGACCGAGCCGGGGGCCAGCAGCCGCTGGACGGAGCGGGACTCGGCGCGCTGTTCGCGGGCGCGCTGCACGGCCAGGGAGCGGTCGGTCGGCTCCAGGTCGAGGTGGAGGCGGACCGAGCCGTCCTCGAAGCTGCGCTTCTGGGTGTAGCCGGCGTCCGTGAAGACCTTGATCATCTTGGTGTTCGCGGGCAGCACCTCGGCGGCGAACCGGCGGATCCCGCGCTCGCGGGCGACCGCCGCGATGTGTTCCAGGAGGGCGGAGGCGACCCCGCGGCCCTGGTGGGCGTCCTGGACGAGGAAGGCGACCTCGGCCTCGTCGGCGGGCGCCGAGGCGGGCCGCCCGTCGGGGGCGATGCGGTCGTAGCGGACGGTGGCGATGAAGTCGTCGCCCACGGTGGCGGCGAGCCCGACCCGGTCCACGAAGTCGTGGTGGGTGAACCGGTGGACGTCCTTGGCGGACAGCCGGGGGTAGGGCGCGAAGAAGCGGTAGTACTTCGACTCGTCCGACACGTGCTCGTAGAAGCCGACCAGCCGGTCGGCGTCGTCGGCGGTGATGGGGCGGATGCGCGCGGTGCCGCCGTCCCGCAGGACCACGTCCGCCTCCCAGTGGTCGGGGTAGGCGTGTTCCGGCTGTGCGGGCTGTTCCGACGCGCTCTGCATGGGGAAAGACTACGACCGGCGCGGGGCGTTGACACGAGTGGTGACTCGGGTCGCGGCGGAGCCGTGGCACCGGTCGCGCGGCGGGCGGGCGCCGGGCGCTGTGGGGAGGGCCGGACGGGGCACCCCAGGGGCCGCCCGGCGGTTCAAGGCCGGGTCTCTCGCCACCCGTGAGAGACTGGTCTAGACAACCGCTGAGAGTTGAAGGGCAACCACATGGCTGAGCGCCGCGTCAACGTCGGCTGGGCCGAGGGCCTGCACGCCCGCCCCGCCTCCATCTTCGTCCGTGCCACCACGGCCTCCGGCATCCCCGTGACGATCGCCAAGGCCGACGGCAACCCGGTCAACGCCGCGTCCATGCTCGCGGTGCTCGGCCTGGGCGCCCAGGGCGGCGAGGAGATCGTGCTCGCCTCGGACGCCGAGGGCGCCGAGATCGCGCTCGACCGCCTCGCGAAGCTGGTCGCCGAGGGCCTCGAAGAGCTGCCCGAGACCGTCTGACCCGTCCGCCGTCACCCCGCCGTCACCCGGCGACGGTTCGGCGGCGGTTCGGCTGTTCGGCGGTTCGGCTGTTCGGCGATTAAGCGACGAGAGCCGCGCCCCTCCAGCTCCTCCGGAGGGACGCGGCTCTTCGCATGTCCGCGCCCCGCGCACACCCTGGCACCGCACTCCCGGCACCGCGACCCCGCGCACACCGAAGCCCCGGCTCCTTCGAGCCGGGGCTTCGTCACGTGATGCGCCGCGCGCGATCGCGGGATGCGATCACCCACCGGGCCACCCGGGGGACGACCGTCAGACGGCCACGCCGCGGGCCCGCAGGTACGAGATCGGGTTGATGTCCGTGCCGTACTCCGCACCGGTGCGGGCCTCGAAGTGGAGGTGCGGGCCGGTGGAGTTTCCGGAGGAACCGGAGATGCCGATCAGCTCGCCCGGGGTGACCTTCTGGCCGACGTACACGCGCAGGGCGGAGAGGTGGCCGTACTGGGTGTACGTGCCGTCGTTCATCCTGATGACGATGTTGTTGCCGTACGCGCCGCCCCAGCCGGCCTCGACGACGGTGCCCGAGCCGACCGAGACGACCTTGGTGCCGTACGCGGCGTGGAAGTCGATACCGGAGTGGTGGCCGGAGGACCACAGCGCGCCGCCGGTCTGGTAGCCGGTGGAGACGTACGAGCCGGCGACAGGGAGCTGGAAGGAGGCGAGGCGCTTACGCTCGGCGTCGCGGGCGGCGCGCTCCTTGGCCTCGCGGATCTCCTTGACGCGCTGCTCGGCCTTGCGCTTCGCCTCGGCGGCGGCCTTGGCGCGGGCGGCGGCCTGGTAGGCCTGCTTCTCCTGGGCGGCGGCCTGGGCGTCGACGTGCTTGGCGAGGGACTCCTCGGTGACCACCCGGGTGAGGCCGGTGTCCTCCAGGGAGCCGTCCTCGGCGTCGGCGGCGAGCGCCGGGGAGGCCAGAGAGCCGATGACGCCGGCACCGGCGAGAGTCGCCGCGCCGGCGATGCCCGCGCCGCGGCGCGCCATCCGGCTCGGAGCACGATGCTTCCCGGTGGCACGGGTGAACGCCATGAAAAGGCTGGTCCTTTCCTTCCCTCTCGCCTACCGGGTTAGCTGACGGGTTCGGAGCAGGAAGGTCTCCTACGGGCCCCTCCGCGAGAGAGCGAAGGCGTCCGATTCACCCCAGGGGACGTGAGGGGTCCCCGGCTCCCCAGGCTCGCGCCTGACGGGGACTCGGCGATGGCTGCCCGGTGCCGCGGACGCGGCGTCGTGCAAGGGCGGACAGCCGCATCGACGCTAGGCCGATCATCTGTCCATCGCCAAACAGAGGCGCCTCATTGTTATTCATGCCACAGGGCATTCGGCCTCACAGGCCGTCAATTCGGACATAAGGAAGGACCCTGACGAACCGGGTCGTCAGGGTCCCTCTCTCAGCCGTCCACACCGTCGGCCCGGCCGAGCCCACGGGATCGGCCGGGCCGGCCGGGTCAGGTCACTCCCCGGCCGGGTCAGGTCGGTCGGGTGGGTCGGTCGGCCGCTCAGCCGGTGACGACCGTCACCTCGCCGATCCCGAGGGCCCGCACCGGCTCCTCGATCTGTGCCGCGTCACCGACGAGCACGGTGACCAGCCGGTCCACCGGGAAGGCGTTGACCACGGCGGCCGTGGCCTCGACCGTGCCGGTCTCGGCCAGGCGCGCGTACAACTGCCCCTGGTAGTCGTCCGGGAGGTGCTGCTCGACCTGGTCGGCGAGCGTGCCCGCGACGGAGGCCGCCATCTCGTACTTGAGCGGTGCCACCCCCACCAGGTTCTGCACGGCCACATCGCGCTCGGCGTCCGTCAGACCCTCGGCGGCCAGGGTGCGCAGCACCTTCCACAGGTCGTCGAGGGCCGGGCCGGTGTTCGGCGTGTCGACCGAGCCGGTGATGGCCAGCATCGAGGCACCGTGGCCCTCGGCGTCGGAACGCACCACCTGGCCGAAGGCCCGTACCCCGTAGGTGTAGCCCTTCTCCTCGCGCAGGACGCGGTCGAGCCGGGAGGTGAGGGTGCCGCCGAGGCAGTACGTACCGAGCACCTGGGCCGGCCAGACCCGGTCGTGGCGGTCGGCGCCGATACGGCCGATGAGCAGCTGCGTCTGGACGGCGCCGGGGCGGTCCACGATGACGACCCGTCCGGTGTCGTCGGCCGTGATGCCCTGCATGGGACGCGGCGCGGCGGGCGCCCCGGTCCACACGCCCAGGGTCTCGGCGAGCAGCTTGTCCAGGTCGACCCCGGTCAGGTCGCCGACGACCACGACGGTGGCGGCGGCGGGCCGCAGGTGCGCGTCGTAGAAGGCGCGCACGGCAGCGGCGTCGATCGCCTCCACCGTCTCCTCGGTGCCCTGGCGCGGCCGGGACAGGCGCGTACCGGCCGGGAACAGCTCCTTGGAGAGCTGCTTGGCCGCCCGGCGGGCCGGGTTGGCCGCCTCGTGCGGGATCTCGTCGAGCCGGTTGCGCACCAGGCGCTCGATCTCGGACTCGGCGAACGCGGGCGCGATCAGGGCCTCGGCGAGCAGGCCGAGCGCCTTGGGCAGCCGGGAGACCGGGACCTCCAGGGAGACCCGTACGCCGGGGTGGTCGGCGTGCGCGTCAAGGGTGGCGCCGCAGCGCTCCAGCTCGGCGGCGAACTCCTCGGCGGAGTGCTGGTCGGTGCCCTCGGACAGGGCCCGGGCCATGATCGTGGCCACGCCGTCCAGGCCCTCGGGCTCGGCCTCCAGCGGGGCGTCGAGGGACACCTCGACGGCCACCACCTGCTGGCCGGGGCGGTGGCAGCGCAGCACGGTCATCCCGTTGCCGAGCGTGCCGCGCTCCGGGGCCGGGAAGGCCCAGGGCTTGGCGAGGCCCGGCTGGGGCTGCGGGTGGAACGTCATGGTTGCCAAAGACGCGGCGGCCTCGGTCACTGGTCCGCTCCCTCTTCCTCGTCGCTGTCGCTGTCGTCGGCGCCGTCGGCCGTCACCGGCTCGTAGACCAGGACGGCGCGGTTGTCCGGGCGCAGCCGGGCCTGGGCGACCTCCCGGACCTCCTCGGCGGTGACGTCGAGGACCCGGTGCACGGCGGTGAGCGCGAGCTGCGGGTCGCCGAACAGCACCGCGTACCGGCACAGTTCGTCGGCACGGCCGGCGACCGTGCCGAGCCGGTCCAGCCACTCGCGCTCCAGCTGGGCCTGGGCGCGCTCCATCTCCTCGGGCGTCGGGCCCTCGGCGGCGAAGCGGGCCAGCTCCTCGTCGACGGCCTTCTCGATCGCCGGGACCTCGACACCGCCGGAGGCCTTGACGTCCAGCCAGCCGAGCGAGGGCGCGCCGGCCAGCCGCAGCAGGCCGAAGCCCGCGGCGACGGCCGTACGGTCGCGGCGGACCAGCCGGTTGTGGAGACGGGAGGACTCCCCGCCGCCCAGGATGGTCAGGGCCACGTCGGCCGCGTCGGACTCCCGCGTGCCGTCGTGGGGCAGCCGGTAGGCGGCCATCAGCGCACGCGCCGGGACCTCCTCCTCGACGACCTCGCGCAGCTGCCCGCCGATGACGTCCGGCAGCGAGCCGTCGCGGGGCGCGGGCTTGCCGTCGTGGCCGGCGATGGAGCCGAAGTACTTCTCGACCCAGGCCAGGGTCTGCTCCGGGTCGATGTCGCCGACGATGGAGAGCACCGCGTTGTTCGGCGCGTAGTACGTGCGGAAGAAGCTCCGCGCGTCCTCGAGGGTGGCCGCGTCCAGGTCGGCCATCGAGCCGATCGGGGTGTGGTGGTACGGGTGGCCCTCGGGGTACGCGAGGGCGGTCAGACGCTCGAACGCGGTGCCGTACGGCACGTTGTCGTAGCGCTGGCGGCGCTCGTTCTTGACGACGTCGCGCTGGTTCTCCATGGACTCGTCGTCCAGGGCCGCGAGCAGCGAGCCCATGCGGTCGGCCTCCAGCCAGAGCGCGAGCTCCAGCTGGTGCGCGGGCATGGTCTCGAAATAGTTGGTCCGCTCGAAGCTCGTCGTACCGTTGAGCGAGCCGCCGGCGCCCTGCACCAGTTCGAAGTGGCCGTTCCCCTTCACCTGGCCCGAGCCCTGGAACATCAGGTGCTCGAAGAGGTGGGCGAGTCCGGTGCGGCCCTCGACCTCGTGGCGCGAACCGACGTCGTACCAGAGGCAGACCGCGGCGACCGGGGTCAGGTGGTCCTCGGAGAGCACCACCCGCAGGCCGTTGGCCAGCCGGTGCTCGGTCGCAGTCAGGCCGCCGGAGCCGGCCTCGGCCTCAGCCGTGTGACCCATGGGCATGTACGTCCCTTCGATCGCGATCGGGAAAAAGTCCTGCCACTGTATGCAAGCGCGCCGCCACCTCGCGAAGTTCCCGTACCTCTCGGATGTCCCTCTTCCGGGTCGCGGTCGGCATTGTCCGTGGCACGGTCCACAATGGTCGGCGTCAGATCAGCCCAAGTTTGGTGAAGGAGCCGCAGCCGCGATGGCCCGCCGCAGCACGAAGACACCGCCGCCGGACGAAGCGTTCGAAGAGCGAATCCTCGACATCGATGTCGTCGACGAGATGCAGGGTTCCTTCCTCGAGTACGCGTACTCGGTGATCTACTCCCGTGCGCTGCCCGACGCCCGCGACGGTATGAAGCCGGTACAGCGCCGCATCGTCTACCAGATGAGCGAGATGGGCCTGCGGCCCGAGCGCGGCTTCGTGAAGTGCGCGCGCGTGGTCGGCGAAGTCATGGGCAAGCTCCACCCGCACGGCGACGCGTCGATCTACGACGCGATGGTCCGGATGGCACAGCCGTTCTCCATGCGGCTGCCCCTCGTCGACGGCCACGGCAACTTCGGCTCGCTCGGCAACGACGACCCGCCGGCCGCCATGCGGTACACCGAGTCGAAGATGGCCCCGGCCGCACTCCTGATGACGGAGTCCATCGACGAGGACACCGTCGACTTCGCCCCGAATTACGACGGCCAGGAGCAGGAGCCGGTCGCGCTGCCCGCCGCGTACCCGAACCTGCTGGTCAACGGCGCCTCGGGAATCGCGGTCGGTATGGCGACCAACATGCCCCCGCACAACCTGGGCGAGGTGATCGCGGCCGCCCGGCACCTGATCCGCCACCCGAGCGCGGACCTCGACGCGCTGATGCGCTTCGTCCCCGGCCCGGACCTGCCGACCGGCGGCCGGATCGTCGGACTCGCCGGCATCCGGGACGCCTACGAGTCGGGCCGAGGCACCTTCAAGATCCGCGCGACGACCACCATCGAGACCGTGACGGCGCGCCGCAAGGGCATCGTCGTCACCGAACTCCCCTTCACGGTCGGCCCCGAGAAGGTCATCTCCAAGATCAAGGACCTGGTCGGCTCGAAAAAGCTCCAGGGCATCGCCGACGTCAAGGACCTCACCGACCGCAACCACGGCCTGCGCCTGGTCATCGAGGTGAAGAACGGCTTCGTGCCGGAGGCCGTCCTGGAGCAGCTGTACAAGCTGACGCCCATGGAGGAGTCCTTCGGCATCAACAACGTGGCGCTGGTCGACGGCCAGCCGCTCACGCTGGGCCTCCGGGAACTGCTGCAGGTCTACCTCGACCACCGCTTCGCCGTGGTCCGGCGCCGCTCCGAGTTCCGTCGCGGCAAGCGGCAGAGCCGGCTGCACCTGGTCGAGGGCCTGCTCGTCGCGCTTCTCGACATCGACGAGGTCATCCGGCTCATCCGCGAGAGCGACAACTCGGCGGAGGCCAAGCAGCGTCTGATGGAGCGCTTCTCGCTCAGCGAGATCCAGACGCAGTACATCCTCGACACCCCGCTGCGCCGGCTCACCAAGTTCGACAGGCTGGAGCTGGAGGAGGAGCGCGACCGCCTCACCGGCGAGATCGAGGAGCTGACGAAGATCCTCGAATCCGACGCGGAGCTGCGCAAGCTGGTCTCGACGGAGCTGGCGGCCGTCGCGAAGAAGTTCGGCACCGACCGGCGCACGGTCCTGCTGGAGTCGGCGGGCTCGCCGAAGACGGCCCCGGCGATGGCCCTGGAGGTCGCGGACGACCCGTGCCGGGTGCTGCTGTCCTCCACCGGTCTGCTGGCCCGTACGGTGACCGAGGCCCTTCCGGCCGACCACGACGGCAAGCGCGCCAAGCACGATGTGATCGTCTCCTCGGTGGCGGCCACCCAGCGCGGCGACATCGGCGTGGTGACCTCGGCCGGCCGGCTGCTGCGGATCGCCGTCATCGACCTCCCGCAACTGCCGGACACGGCCGCCGCGCCGAACCTGGCGGGCGGCGCGCCGCTCACGGAGTTCCTGACCCTGGAGGCGGACGAGACGGCACTGTGCCTGACCACCCTCGAGGAGTCCTCGCCCGGCCTCGCGCTCGGCACGCTCCAGGGTGTGGTCAAGCGGGTCGTGCCGGACTATCCGGCCAACAAGGACGAACTGGAGGTCATCGGCCTCAAGGACGGCGACCGGGTCGTCGGCGCGACCGAACTGCGCACCGGCGAGGAGGATCTGGTCTTCATCACCTCCGACGCCCAGCTGCTGCGCTATCAGGCCTCCCAGGTACGGCCGCAGGGCCGCCCGGCCGGTGGTATGGCGGGCATCAAGCTGGCGGAGGGCGCCGAGGTCCTGTCCTTCACGGCGGTGGACCCGGCGTCGGACGCGGTGGTGTTCACGGTGGCCGGCGCGACCGGCACCCTGGACGCCTCGGCCGGCACCTCGGCCAAGCTGACCCCGTTCGACCAGTACCCGCGCAAGGGCCGGGCCACCGGTGGTGTGCGCTGCCAGCGGCTCCTGAAGGGCGAGGACCTGCTGATCCTGGCCTGGGCGGGCGCCACCCCGGCCCGCGCCGCCCAGAAGAACGGCACCCCCGTCGAACTCCCGGACCCGGACCCGCGCCGCGACGGCTCGGGCACGCCGCTGGCGAAGCCGGTGGCGGTCCTGGCGGGCCCGCCCAGCTAGGGCACGCTCTCCGCGTACCCGCGACGGCCCCCTGTTCCCTCGCGGGTACAGGGGGCGTCGCGGGTGCGGGCGCGGGCGCGGGTGCGGGTGCGGGTGCGGGTGCGGGACGGACGCTCAGGCCGGCGCCTCGGCCTCGTCCGGCCGCGGCACGTACCGCAGCACCCCCCACATGCTCCGCTCGTCGGGCGCGTCGTCCGGACCGGTCTGCTCGCAGGCGGCGAGTTCCGCGCGCAGCGCGGCGGCGTCGACTCCGCTGCCGATGAGGACGAGCTGCGTCAGCCGCTCCTCTCCCGCGGGCCAGGGTTCGGGGTGGAAGCGCAGAAAGCGGCCCACCGCGTGGACGGTGTAGCGGTGTTCCGGGTCGGCGGCGCCGAAGTCGACGAAGCCCTTGATGCGGTAGAGGCCCTCGGGGCGGGAGTCCAGGAAGGTCATCAGACGGCGCGGATGCAGCGGGACCGCCGTGCCGAGCGACACCGTGTCGTAGGCGGCGTGTGGATGGGCGTGCTCGTCCTCGTCCCCGTACAGGATGTCCTCGATGGACATCTGTCCGGCGATCTCGCCGTCCGGCACCACCCGGTCGAAGAGCAGCTCCGGGTCGATCCGCCCGTGCGCCGTCTCGACGATCGCGGCCCGCGTCGCGAGCCCGGTGACCGTCTCCCGTACGGCGGCCAGTTCCGCCGGTGCGAGCCGGTCGGACTTGTTGACGACGACGAGGTCGGCGACGGCCAGATGGCGGTCGGTCTCCGGGTGGCGGGTACGGGTCGCGGCGAACTCGGCGGCGTCGACGACCTCGACCAGCCCGCCGTAGACGGCGCGCGCGTTGTCGCTGGCCAGCACCATCCGGACGAGTTCCTGCGGCTCGGCGAGCCCGCTGGCCTCGATCACGATCACGTCCAGGCGCAGCTCTGGGCGGGTGAGGACCTCCAGGTAGGTGTCGAGCTCGCTCGCGTCCACCGCGCAGCACAGACAGCCGTTGCCGAGCGAGACCGTGGATCCGACCTGCCCGGCGACGGTCATCGCGTCGATGCCGATGTCACCGAAGTCGTTGACCATGACCCCGATCCGTGTGCCGCGTGCGCCGCGCAGCAGATGGTTGAGCAGGGTGGTCTTCCCCGCCCCGAGGAACCCGGCCAGGACGACGACGGGGATCGGCTGGGTGGTCAAGGGTGGTGCCTCCGGGCCATGGGTGCTTACAGGTGGTGCCACGGTCGGTGCCCGCGACCGCGAAGCCCCAAGAATAGGCACGCCGCGCGGCCCGGCCGTCCGCTCGCCCTGTGACCAGGCCCGATACTCCCCCGGCGCGCTCTCTTCCCGCGGCCCGGTCCCGGCCCCAAACATGGCCCCGGACGCGGCCCCGGCTACGGCACATCGCCGAGCGGGCCGGTGTCGACCGGTGACTCGCTCGGCGATGTGTTCCCGGACACGGCCCGGGGAGGGGTGGGTCAGACGGCGCCGGCGCCGGTGAGCGCCCGGACCTCGGTCTCGGCGTGCTTGGCCTCGTCCGCGGGCTCGGACGAGGTGACGGTGCCGAACCAACCCGCGAGGAAGCCGAGCGGGATGGAGACCAGGCCCGGGTTCTCCAGCGGGAAGTAGGCGAAGTCCACGCCGGGGAAGAGCGATTCGGGGCTGCCGGAGACGACCGGCGAGACCACGACGAGCAGGACCGCGGGGAGGAGTCCGCCGTACACCGACCAGACCGCGCCCCGGGTGTTGAACCGCCGCCAGAACAGCGAGTAGAGCACCACGGGCAGGTTGGCCGAAGCGGCCACGGCGAAGGCCAGGCCGACGAGGAAGGCCACGTTGAGGTCGCTGGCCAGGAGGCCGAGACCGATCGCGGCGACGCCGATGCCGGCGGCGGCCAGCCGGGCGATGGTCACCTCGCTGTACTGCTTGGCGTTCGGGCGGCGCAGCGTGGCGTAGAGGTCGTGGGCGACCGACGCGGAGGAGGCGAGGGTGATGCCGGCGACCACGGCCAGGATGGTGGCGATGGCGACGGCCGCGACGACTGCGAAGAGGATGGTGCCGCCGGTGGAGCCGGGGCCGCCGCCGAGGTCGAGGGCGAGCAGGGGTACGGCGGTGTTGCCGGCCGCGTTGGAGGCGTGGACGGTGGCGGGGCCGACCACGGCCGCGGCACCGAAGCCGAGCACGATCGTCATCAGGTAGAAGCCGCCGATGAGGCCGATGGACCAGACGACGGAGTGGCGGGCGGCCTTGGCGGTGGGCACCGTGTAGAAGCGGGACAGGATGTGCGGGAGTCCGGCGGTGCCGAGGACGAGGGCGACACCGAGGCTGACGAAGTCGAGGCGGGCGGTCCAGTCCCGGCCGTAGAGCAGACCGGGGCCGAGGAAGTCCTCGCCGTGGCCGCTGCGTTCGGCCGCGACGGTGAGCAGCTCGTTGAAGTTGCCGTGGAACCGGATCAGGACCAGCACGGTGAGGGCGATCGTGCCGAGCATCAGGAGGACGGCCTTGACGATCTGGATCCAGGTGGTGGCCCGCATGCCGCCGAGCGACACGTAGACGACCATGAGCGCGCCGACCCCGATCACGGTCCAGGAGCGGGCGGCGCCGCTGGTGCCGCCGAGGAGCAGGGCGACCAGACTGCCGGCGCCGACCATCTGGGCGACGAGGTAGAGCACCGACACGGTGACCGAGGAGGAGCCGACGGCGATGCGGACGGGACGCTCGGCCATCCGGGAGGCCACGACGTCGGCGAGGGTGAAGCGGCCGCAGTTGCGCACGAGTTCGGCGACCAGCAGCAGGACGACCAGCCAGGCGACGAGGAAGCCGACGGAGTACAGCATGCCGTCGTAGCCGAACAGGGCGATCAGACCGGAGATGCCGAGGAAGGAGGCGGCGGACATGTAGTCGCCGGCGATGGCGAAGCCGTTCTCCATGGGCGAGAAGAGGCGCCCGCCGGCGTAGAACTCCTCGGCGGAGCCCTGCCGGTTGCGGCCCGCCCAGGTGGTGATGGCCAGGGTGACCACGATGAAGACGCTGAACAGCACCAGGGCCAGGGCCTGGTGGTCACCAGTGATCTGGTCTCCGGTCATGACCGCGCCCCCCGGGTCATCTGCTGGGTGTCCCAGCGCAGTTCGAGGGCGGCCTGGTCCCGGCGCCGCCGGGCGTTGCGGACGTACGCCCAGGTGAGCAGGAAGGTGGAGGCGAACTGCCCGAGTCCGGCGAGCATCGCGACGTTGACCGCTCCGGCCACGGGGTGGGCCATGACACCGGGGGCGGCGGTCGCGGCGATCACGTACGCCAGGTACCAGAGGAGGAAGGCCACGGTGGCGGGGAAGACGAACCGGCGGTACCGGCTGCGTACTTCCTGGAAGGCGGGACTGCGTTGGACCTCCAGGTAGATGTCCGCCGTGCTGTGCACCCGCTGGCGCGGGACCCTGCCGGACGGGTCCAGGGCACCGGCCCCGATTCCGTCGTGCTCCGTGTCGTCGTGGGCCCGGCCGGCGAACGCCGCGGCTCCGTATCCGTCGCCGCCGTGTCCCTCACTGTCGGGGGTCTTCCCGTCCGGCTCGCCCCATGGGGCGGCCAGCGCGTCGTACCAGGGGTCGTCGATCCGCACCGTCGCGGCGTCGCGCCCGTCCTGCTTCTCCACCGGTGAACTCTCCTTGGTCAGCGAACCCTTTGGGCCGCGTGCCCAAGGATGGACAGAGCGGGCGCATCCTGGACGCTTCTCCTGGATTCTTCACACCATTAGGTGATCAAGGCGCCCTTGCGCCTGACCGGTGCCGTCCGACAGTCGTATCGGAGGAAACACGGGAGAGGGACACGGGAGGGATCACGGGGAGACGCACCCGAGGCCCCCGGCAGTCGGATGCCGGGGGCCTCGGGGTGGGCCGTGCCGCGGGGTGGTGCCGTACGCCGAAGGGGCGGGCGTCAGGCGTCGATGCGGGAGCGGTCGAGGGTCGCCGCGGAGCTGGTGATGAACTCCTTGCGGGGGGCCACGTCGTTGCCCATGAGGAGGTCGAAGACCGTCTCGGCCGCTTCCAGGTCGCCGATGTTGATCCGGCGCAGGGTGCGGTGGCGGGGGTCCATGGTGGTCTCCGCCAGCTGGTCGGCGTCCATCTCGCCGAGGCCCTTGTAGCGCTGGATGGAGTCCTTGTAGCGGACCCCCTTGCGCTGGAACTCCAGCAGGGTCTGCCGCAGCTCGTTGTCCGAGTACGTGTACACGTACTTGTCCTGCCCCTTCTTGGGCTGGACCAGTTCGATGCGGTGCAGCGGCGGCACGGCGGCGAAGACGCGCCCCTGCTCGACCATGGGCCGCATGTAGCGCTGGAACAGGGTCAGCAGCAGGGTGCGGATGTGGGAGCCGTCGACATCGGCGTCGGTCATCATGATGACCTTCCCGTAGCGGGCCGCGTCGATGTCGAAGGTGCGGCCCGAGCCCGCTCCTATGACCTGGATGATCGCTCCGCACTCGGCGTTCTTCAGCATGTCCGAGACCGAGGACTTCTGGACGTTGAGAATCTTGCCGCGGATCGGAAGCAGCGCCTGGAACTCGCTGTTGCGGGCGAGCTTGGCGGTGCCGAGCGCGGAGTCTCCCTCGACGATGAAGAGTTCGCTGCGCTCGACGTCGTCGCTGCGGCAGTCGGCGAGCTTGGCGGGCAGCGAGGAGGACTCCAGGGCCGTCTTCCGGCGCTGCGCCTCCTTGTGCTGACGGGCCGCGATGCGCGTACGGGCGGCGGCGACGGCCTTCTCCAGGACGGCGCGGGCCTGCGCCTTGGCGTCGCGCTTGGTGGAGGTCAGGAAGGCCTTGAGTTCCTTGGCGACCACGTTGGCGACGATCCGGCGGGCCGCGGAGGTGCCGAGCACCTCCTTGGTCTGTCCCTCGAACTGCGGCTCGGCGAGCCGGACCGTGACGACCGCGGTGAGGCCCTCCAAGGCGTCGTCCTTGACGATGTCGTCCTCGGCGACGCGCAGCATCTTGGCGGAGCGCAGCACCTCGTTGACGGTCTTGGCGATCGCCTGCTCGAAACCGGAGACGTGCGTACCGCCCTTGGGGGTGGCGATGATGTTGACGAAGGACTTCACCGTCGAGTCGTAGCCGGTGCCCCAGCGCAGGGCGACGTCGACGCCGAGTTCGCGGGTGACCTCGGTGGGGGTCATGTGGCCGCGGTCGTCGAGGACCGGGACGGTCTCCTTGAAGGTGCCCTGCCCGGTGAGGCGCAGCACGTCGCAGACGGCCTTGTCCTGGGCGAGGAACTCGCAGAACTCGCTGATGCCGCCGTCGAAGCGGAAGGTCTCCTCGCTCTTGCCCACGCCGTCCAGGTCGCGCTCGTCGCGGACGACGATGGTGAGACCGGGGACGAGGAACGCGGTCTGGCGGGCCCGCTGGTGCAGCGTCTCCAGGGAGAGCTTGGCGTCCTTGAGGAAGATCTGGCGGTCGGCCCAGTAGCGGACCCGGGTGCCGGTGCGGGTCTTGGGGACGCGCTTGCCCTTGAGGAGGCCGCCGGACGGGTCGAAGGGGCTGTCCGGACCGGACTCGGTGAAGATGCCGGGGACGCCGCGGCGGAAGCTGAGCGCGTGCGTGGCGCCATTGCGGTCGACCTCGACGTCGAGTCGGGCGGAGAGCGCGTTGACCACGGAGGCGCCGACACCGTGCAGACCGCCGGAGGCGGCGTAGGAGCCGCCGCCGAACTTGCCGCCGGCGTGCAGCTTGGTCATGACGACCTCGACGCCGGACAGACCGGTCTTGGGCTCGACGTCGACCGGGATGCCTCGGCCGTTGTCCCGGACCTCTACGGAGCCGTCGTCGTGGAGGACGACGTCGATGTGATCGCAGTAGCCGCCGAGGGCTTCGTCGACCGAATTGTCGATGATCTCCCAGAGACAGTGCATCAGTCCACGGCTGTCGGTGGACCCGATGTACATACCGGGGCGTTTACGGACGGCTTCGAGCCCCTCGAGGACGAGCAGGTGCCGCGCGGTGTAGTTGGAACCGTCACGGTCTGCGGTCAGCAGCGCACTGGACGGCACGGACGTATCGGCGGTCACGCGGTTCGCTCCTCGCTGAATTTGAAATCTGGCCCGGTGGGGTAAGGCCCGTCTTCGGTTACCGGTCAGAGGGTACCGATGCCTGGTAGGGCCGTTGTCACGCCACCCTCCTGATTCCTCATGCTAGTCCAGAGTCGCATGAGTGTTCGATCCCTCGATGGGGTGACGGAAACATCACGTTCCCTTCCAGGCATGAACCATTTAGGCTCCGGGCACGTCCTCCTGAACAACCGGCAACCCGCCGGGAGGGCACAACCACACACAGCAACGCGAAACCCGTAGAGCGAAGCAATACGGCTCATTCGCCGCCAACCGGCAGCAAACAGCCACCTTGGAAAATTTTTCAAGGAAAAGCCACGAGCGGGAACGTTTTCGGCCTGGTTGGATGTTGACCCTGGTGCGACAGCTCGTCGAGCTAGAGAAGAGGCGACGTGACTACTGTTCTGACCCCCGCGACCCCCCTGACGGCCGCTGACCGATGCGACCGCTGCGGCGCCCAGGCGTACGTGCGAGTCGTCCTGACGAGTGGCGGTGACCTGCTCTTCTGCGCTCACCACGGACGCAAGTTCGAGCCGGAACTGAAGAAGATCGCCGCAGAGATACAGGACGAGACGGACCGGCTCAGCGCCGTTCCGAACCACGCCGCGGAAGACGAGCGCTGACGCCTCGCTGTACGACGAGCCGGCAGCCGGTCACTGAGGCCGGCGACGACGGGCGGCCATCCGACCACGCATACGCGTGCGGGTGGGCGCCCGTTCTCGTACCGTGACCGCCCCCTGACACGAGGTCACGGGCGCGATTTCACCGGCACAAGGCGTCGGGTCGGCGCCGGGGGCACCGGTCGGGCGGCGCGGCGCACCCGCGAGCCGCCGTCCCGGTGCCGTACGAGCCGGAAGGCCGCCACACGGCGGTCAGGAGCGCCGGTGCAGCACCGCGGGGACCCGGGTGTACACGCCGGGGCTTCCCGCCTCACCGCAGCCGCTCCCCCACGACACCAGGCCGATCAGCCGCCCGCGCGCCACGAGCGGGCCCCCGCTGTCCCCCTGGCACGCGTCCCTGCCTCCGCGCAGGTCGCCCGCGCACAGCATCGTGTCGCGCCGGTACTCCACCCCCAGGCTGCGCGGATACGCCTTCTCACAGGTGGCGTCGGCCAGTACCCGGACGCGTGCCGAGCGCAACGACGGGGCGTACGCGCCGCCCCCGGTCGTATCGCCCCAGCCGTACACGTCCGCCGGCGTCCCCGGCTCCAGCGCCGGATCGTCCCCGGCGGCCACGTCGATGGCGTACGACGACGGCAGCGCCTTCGCCAGCGTCAGAACGGCCAGATCGTCCGACCCCGCCGAGGGGTCGTACTCCGGATCGACCCAGGTTCTGGCGACCCGGACCTCCTGTCCGCCGTCGCCGCGCAGTTTGGTGCGCCCCGCGATCACCTTGAAGTCGGGCAGTTCCCCGGGCTCGCCGCCCAGCACCTCGCGCCCCAGGCAGTGGGCGGCGGTGAGCACTTTGGTGGGGGCGATGATCACCCCTCCGCAGAACTGCCCCGCCCGCGTTCTCCCGAAGCGGGCGCGGCTGGACAGGGCCACCACCCAGGGCGCGTCCGCGGTCCGGGCGGGCCGGCCGCCGACCACGACACCGCCGGCGGACGCGGGGGCCGGGGCGGCGAGCGGCACCGCGACGGCGGCGAACAGCCCCAGGGTGCCGGTCAGGGCGCGGGCAAAAGGACGACGCATGAAGTCTCCTGACTCTCCGTTGACGACCTTCTACCCAGCGTCGTGCAGTCGCACCGCCCGCGCACCCGCGCCTACGCCGAAGGGCCCGGCCCCCTGACGGGGAACCGGACCCTTCGTGTGCCGGCCCGGGTCTGACGACCCCGGCCCGACAGTCCGTACGCGTACGGATCAGTCGAGGTAGTCCCGCAGCACCTGCGAGCGCGACGGGTGGCGCAGCTTCGACATCGTCTTCGACTCGATCTGACGGATGCGCTCCCGCGTCACGCCGTAGACCTTGCCGATCTCGTCGAGGGTCTTCGGCTGACCGTCGGTGAGACCGAAGCGCATGGAGACGACACCCGCCTCACGCTCGGAGAGCGTGTCGAGGACGGAGTGCAGCTGCTCCTGGAGGAGCGTGAAGCTGACCGCGTCGGCCGGGACGACGGCCTCGGAGTCCTCGATGAGGTCACCGAACTCGCTGTCGCCGTCCTCGCCCAGCGGGGTGTGCAGCGAGATCGGCTCACGGCCGTACTTCTGGACCTCGATGACCTTCTCCGGGGTCATGTCGAGTTCCTTGGCCAGCTCCTCCGGGGTGGGCTCGCGGCCCAGGTCCTGGAGCATCTGGCGCTGCACACGGGCGAGCTTGTTGATGACCTCGACCATGTGCACCGGAATACGGATGGTGCGGGCCTGGTCGGCCATGGCGCGGGTGATCGCCTGACGGATCCACCAGGTGGCGTACGTGGAGAACTTGTAGCCCTTGGTGTAGTCGAACTTCTCGACGGCACGGATCAGACCGAGGTTGCCCTCCTGGATCAGGTCCAGGAAGAGCATGCCGCGGCCGGTGTAGCGCTTGGCCAGCGAGACGACGAGGCGGAGGTTGGCCTCGAGGAGGTGGTTCTTGGCGCGGCGGCCGTCCTCGGCGATGATCTCCAGCTCGCGCTTGAGCTTCGGAGCGATCTTGTCCGAGTTCGCCAGCTTGTCCTCGGCGAACAGACCGGCCTCGATGCGCTTGGCGAGCTCGACCTCCTGCTCGGCGTTGAGCAGCGGGACCTTGCCGATCTGCTTGAGGTAGTCCTTGACCGGGTCGGCGGTGGCACCGGCGACGGCGACCTGCTGGGCCGGCGCGTCGTCCTCGTCCTCGTCGGACAGGACGAAGCCCTTGTTCTCGCCCTCGGTCTCCTCTTCGTCCTTGCCGGACGCGACGTCCTCGATCAGCTCCTCGCCCTCGAGGAGTTCGTCGTCGTCCTTCTTGGACTTCTTCGCCGCCGTCTTCTTGGCGGCGGTCTTCTTCGCGGTCGCCTTCTTGGCGACGGTCTTCTTGGCCGCGGCCTTCTTGACCGGGGATCCGGTCTCGTCGGCGTCGGCACCTTCGGCCGCCGAGGCCGCGCCGGTGGACGTGACGGTCTTCGTCACGGTCGTCCGGGCGGTGACGGTCTTGGTGGCGGTGCGCTTGGCCGGGCTCTTGGCAGCGACGCTCTTACGGGTGCGCTTCGGCGACTCCGCCGCACTGACCATCAGCGTCACACCCTCTTCCTCGAGGATCTGATTCAGGCTGCGCAGAACGTTCTTCCACTGAGTCGGCGGAATCTGGTCGGCCTCGAAGGCCCGCCGCACGTCATCTCCGGCGATCTGCCCATCAGCCTTTCCCCGCTCGATGAGCGCCATCACAGATGCGGACTCGGCGATCTCCGGCGGGAGCGTACGGGATGTGCTGGCCGACACGAACAACCTCTCGGAACGATGGAAACGGCTTCCGGCCCCGCCCTGGATCAGGCTGGAACCGACGACCGGCGGCAGGGAATGAGCCGACGGCGCGGGCTCGGCCGGGGAACTGCACAGCGCCCTGAGCG
Source organism: Streptomyces sp. NPDC048718 (assembly GCF_043198875.1). Classification (NCBI taxonomy): domain Bacteria; kingdom Bacillati; phylum Actinomycetota; class Actinomycetes; order Kitasatosporales; family Streptomycetaceae; genus Streptomyces; species Streptomyces sp. NPDC048718. The sequence goes on along the minus strand of NZ_JBICVG010000006.1, from coordinate 23,178 downwards.
GCTGCTGTATTCCTTCCTCGGCTGTCACCTCTTAGGTCATCGCTCGGCCGCCGGGAGCGTTACGCCCAATCCACGTGGCCCGAGTCACACCTCATTTGCGGCGAATCCGCCAGGAAGCGACAGGAACACACCTACCCCACCCGGACGCGCGTACGGACACGGGGTCCGATGAACGCCTCCGCCGGACTCCGGCGCGCGGGCAGCCACAGGGGCCGCCGCGCACCCCGGTCGCCGCACCGGCCACGCGCCGGTGCTCCGGGCGCGGTGTACGCGCGTCGGGTGCGCCGGGTGGCATGGCGGTCGCGGTATGCGCGGGGTCACCTCCAAGGGTGCCGGACGCGCCGGGTGTGCCGGATGGGCCCGGCGCACCGGGGCCCGGCACTCCCGAGGGTGGTCGCCCGCCCCCGGGTGCCGCCCGCTCGGGCGGTGCGCGGGGCGGGCGTCACGGCGCGGCCGGCCGCGGTGCGCGGTCAGTGCTGCTCACGAGGCCCCGGCACGACGGGCTCGGGGTGCCCGATCAGCAGCTGCCGCATGGCCGCCTCCGCGGCGTTCGCGTCACCCGCGGCGAGCGCGTCGACGATCCGGGCGTGGTGGCCGAGGCAGCTCTCGCTGAGGCGGTCGCATCCCGCGGCGGGGGCTCCGGAGACCTGGAGGGCGGCGCCGACGATGCCGGAGAGGTGCTCCAGCATGCGGTTGCCCGCGAGCTGGATGAGGAGCGCGTGGAACTCGGCGTCGGCCCGCGAGAAGGTGATGGCGTCACCCTGTGCGTAGGCGTGCCCCATGATCTCGACCATGTCGGACAGCCGCTGCTGGACGTCCTCCCGGCCGTGCCCGGCGGCGAGCCGGGCGGCGAGCGGCTCGATGGTCCAGCGCAGCTCGTTCAGCTCGCGGCGCTGGTCGTCGCGCTGTGGACCGAAGGCCCGCCACTCGATGATGTCGGGGTCGAGCAGATTCCAGTCGCTGACCGGGCGGACCCGGGTGCCGACATTGGGCCGGGCACTGACCAGGCCCTTGGCTTCCAGCACGCGCAGCGACTCGCGGACGACGGTACGCGAGACCTCGAAACGCTGGCCGATCTCCTCGGGGACGAGTGGGCGGTCGGCGCCGAGGTCGCCGGAGACGATCATCTGTCCGAGCTGCTGGACGAGCTGGCCGTGCAGTCCGCGGCCGCGGCTGCCCGCGGCCCTGCGGCCGGCCCGGCCGAGCTCGTCCACCCCTTCCCAGGCGGGTGGGGCCACTCGGTCCGGCCCGGAGGTCTCGGAGTAGGAGTAGCGGTCGAGATCGCCCGGGGCGCCGAGGCCGGACTCGACGGAGCGGGCGGCGGTCATCATCGTGTGCGCAAGGGTACTCACGCATCCTTTGTCGGCGCGGCTTCCGCGCCCCTTGAGGTCTTTGGTGAAAAGCACACGAAAGGGTGATCGGCGCCCCCTACACAATTGACGATTATTACGACATAAGGTGCATTTTCCAAGGGAGTTGCCGCCCGGACGGAACTTCTCGATCCGAATGCGGTCACCAACGCGCCTTACTGCGAAGACCGGTGAGCACATAGGCGCAGAGGAGAACCGTCAAGGTCAGCGCCATGGCCACCCCCACGGGTTGGCCGACCACCTTGAGGGCCGCCATCACCCAGCGGTCCGCCGCCGCCGACCACTCGACGCTCATCAGCGCGCGCAGCCTGGCCGGCAGTCCCGCGACGGATCGCCCGGGGCCGGCGGCGAGTACGTGGTGCAGTGGTGGCGCGAAGGCCACCGGTACGGCGAGGACCGCGGCGACTCCGGCGGCCGCCGCCCGGAACACCCCCGCTCCCAGCAGCCCCGCCCATCCGCAGCCGATCATCAGGCCGAACCAATTCGCGGACAGTGCGGGCCAGTTGTGCGGCACGGGGACCAATTGGCCGCCGTAGACGAATCGCAGCGCCTCCCGGTCGGCGACGACGACCAGGACGGCGAGGAGCGTCGCGACCGCGGCCGTGACGGCCAGCTTCGCGAGCAGCAGCCCGAGCCTGCGCGGTACGGCGCCCCGCCCGGTCGTGAGCGCCGGGTAGCGGTACTCCTCCCCGAAGGAGAAGGCACCGACGAGCCCGGCCCCGAGGGCCGCCGGGGGCAGCGGCGACAGGACGGGCCAGCCGGCCAGCACCGCGGGCAGCGGGGTGCGCCCGTTGCGCGCGAGCAGGACGGAGAGCGCGAGGGAGACGAACAGGACGCCCAGCACCACCAGCGGCGTGGAGGGCACCCCGAGGAGGCGGCGGATCTCGTAGCGCACGGGCCACAAAGGGGAACGCCGGGGCGCCCGGACCACGGCGGCCGCCGGGACGCTCTCGGGTTCCGGGACTCGGGCGCCCTCGGGTTCCGGGGGCGGGACGCTTCCGGGTTTCAGGGGCGGGACATCTTCGGGCTCCGGGGGCGGTGCGCCGTCGGCGGACGGGGCCGGCACCGGGACCGGGGCGTCTGCGGGGCCCTGGGCCGGCGCGCTCTCGGGGCCCTGGGTCGGCGCGTCCTCGGCTTCCGGGCTCGGCGCGCCCTCCGGATCGACGGCCGGGGTGCCACCGGGGTCCTGGGCGGGGCCCGGGATCGGCGCGCCCTTGAGTTCCGTGCTCGACCGAGGGCGGTCCACATCGACTACTCCCGGTGCGCCCGAGGGATCGGCGGCGACCGCCTCGGCTCCGGTGCGGACATCGGCACCGGGGGCGAGGTCGGAGGCGGCGCCGGTGCCGGACTCCTCGACGGGCGGTACGGCGCCCCACGGGGCCTTGCGCGCGGGAGCGAGCACGGGTGCGAGCACTGGCACGGCCGAAGGGTGGGACTGGAGGAGCTGGGGCACACAGGAGGGCGCGGGCGCCTGCCGGGGAACGGCCGAGTCACCGGCGTCGCCCGTCTCGTCGGCGAGCCGGTGCAGAAGCAGACCGTGCCGGAAGGCGCTCTCGCCGACGGTGGCGCAGTCGCTCCCGTAGACGGAAAGGTGGTTGCCGCCTTCCGCGACCACTTCCACCGGGCGGCGGGCCGCCCGGGCTTCCTGGGAGAGCACGACGGCCAGCCGGGTCGCGTAGGGCGTGCGGACGGCGACCCTGGGGCGCAGCCGGGTACGGGCGAAGTCGACGGCCTCCTGGTCGGCGATGAGCCGTCCCTGGTCGAGCGTGACGACCCGGTCTGCGTTCCGGGCGGCGTCCTTGGGGTCCGCGGTGGTGTAGAGGACCGTGCCGCCCTCGTCCGCGTGGGCGTGCAGGAGTTCGTACAGCCAGGCGCTCTCGCGTACGGAGAGCCGGGCGCCCGGCTCGTCGAGGAGCAGGGTGTGCGGGCCGCCCAACAGTGCGCAGGCGAGGCCCAGTCGGCGGTCCATGACGAGCGGCAGGGTGCCGATGCGCCGATCACGGGCGCCGGTGAGACCGACGAGCCCGAGCATGTCGTCGGCGCGCGAACCGGGCACTCCGGCGGCTGCGCAGAGCATGCGCAACTGACTGCGCGCGGTGCGGGAGGGGTGACCGGGAACGTCGCCGAACAAGACGCCGACCTCGCGGGCGGGGTGGGCGATGCGGTGCAGCGTGCGGCCCCTGAAGTAGGTGATACCCCGGCCTGGTTCGAGCTGGAGCATGAGGCGCAGGGCGGTGGTCTTGCCGGCGCCGACGGGCCCGAGCAGGGCGGTGACGGTGCCGGGCCGGGCCTCGAAGGTGAGATTGTCCACGGCGGGCGGGAGGTCCCGGCGGGGGGTGCTGGTGAGTCCGATGGCCTGGAGCATCGCTTCTCTCGCGGGTAGGTGAGACCGCTCCGCGGCAGGGCGGTTTCCCAGCAAGATAGCGTTACATTTCGGACTTTTGGTGCAGCGTGCGCACCTCGGGTCGCCCCGGGTCCCCACCTGGGTGTGTCCGGCGGATCAGGGCCGGGACCCGGCGAGCCCGACAGGATCCGGAAAGACGGCTTCTAGACCTCCGGGCGCAGCATCGGCGGGTTCAGCAGGGTGGCGCCGCCGGCGCGGAACAGCTGGGCGGGACGGCCGCCCTGACGGGTCGTGGTGCCACCGGCCGGAACGAGGAAGCCGGGCGTACCGGTCACCTTCCGATGGAAGTTGCGCGGATCCAGCGTCACGCCCCACACCGCCTCGTAGACCCGGCGCAGTTCGCCGACCGTGAACTCGGGCGGGCAGAAGGCCGTGGCCAGCGACGAGTATTCGATTTTCGAACGGGCGCGCTCCACTCCATCGGACAGGATCCGGGTGTGGTCGAAGGCGAGCGGTGCGGGCTCCTCGTCCCCCCGGTCCCCCGGATTCGCCGCGCCGCCGTCCGGGCCGAGCAGTTCCCCGACCGGCGCCCAGCGCGCGCTGTCCGCGTCGCCGCCCGGGCGCGGTGCGGGCAGGTCCGGGGCGAGCGCGAGGTGGGCCACGCTGACCACACGCATCCGCGGGTCACGGTCCGGCGCGCCGTACGTCGCCAGTTGCTCCAGGTGCGCCCCGTTCCCGGGCACGGGTAGCGGCGCTCCCGGGTCGTGGACGCAGAGCCCGGTCTCCTCGACCAGTTCGCGCGCGGCGGCACCGTCGAGGTCCTCGTCGTCCCGGACGAATCCACCCGGCAGCGCCCAGGATCCCTGGAACGGAGGCTCCCCGCGTTTCACGACGAGGGCGCACAGGGCATGGCGCCGCACGGTGAGCACGACCAGATCGACGGTGACAGCGAAGGACGGGAAGGCCGACGGGTCGTAGGGAGGCATGCCGCGATCATAGTCGTCTCCCTGACGATAAACACGCGAGTCGACGGATCCCGCCCTTCCGTTCCAGCCCCGCCTCGTCTCCCTCGCCGACTCCACCACTTTTGTCCGCCTTCCCGGCCGGCCCGCCACGCGGTGCCCCATCTGCCATGCCGCGCGTCACCGGCCGACGGCGCGGTGGCGTTCGATCACGCCCCCGGCGGTCGGTCGCGACAGCCGGTCGGAAAGACCCCCGTCCGAGAGAGCGGGCAGGACGGTGGCTCTTCCGCGCACGTGGTCTCGCCGCGGCGCGGGGACTCACGGAGCACCAGCGGTACCCACCGTCCGGCGGGTCACGAGGGCCCTCTCCACCGTCTCGCGAACAGCCCGCCCGCTCCTCCCGGGAGTCCTCATGGGGACCCATCGTCTGAACCGCGGTTCTCCGCGCGAGATTTCCCCGCTCGGCGAGAAACGTCCGGCAGCCACCCGCGCCCGGCCCCCGGTGGCACCGGTCGGCCGCCCGGCCATCATGTGCCACGGCCCGCTCGTCGAAACGGAGTCGGACGGACCGGTCCGGGGCGACACCGGTCATCGCCGACCTGCACGGCCCGGGGAACGGCCGGGTGCCGACCGGGGTCCCGCGCCCCGCCCGCGCGGGCCCCGGGGAGAGCACCCTGCGGCAGGTCGTCCGTCTCGGCCCACACCTCGAAGGACGTACGGCGCATCACGCCGGCCCATCCGCACCGTGCCCACTCGGGAAGGCTGCCGGCCCCTCGGCCGGTTGCCGCCCTTCACCGACCACGGCCACCACGGCGACCAAGCCACCGTCTTCAGCACGCACGCCCCCTGGGAGTCCGCCCGGCTCGCGCCTCCCTCCGCCGGGTGACCTCCCCTCAAGCCGGCCTCGCACGTGGTGCCGAGCGCCCGGTCGTGCCGCGCGGGCGGCGGCCCGTCAGACTCCCAGTTGAAGACCGGACGCGGCCTCCTCGACCATGCCGAGGCCGAAGCGGCCGGATCGGGCCGCGAACGGCTCGCCCGCGACGACGAGTCCGGACAGCCGGACCTCGCCGAACGGCGCCGAACGCAGCGGATGCAGAGCCACCGTACGGCCGGGTACGTCGGGGCACACACCGACCAGGGTGGTCACCAGGTACACCCCGGCCGCGGCGGCGACCGCGGCGGGCCGGCAGGCCGCCGGGTGCGCGACCGGCGCGACGCCGGGCGTCCGCCGATGCCCCGCGAACATCTCGGGAAGGCGGTGGTCGAAGGCGTCCGCGGCGTCGAGCAGCCCGCGCAGCAGTCCGACGGCCTCGCTCTCGTGCCCCGCCGCCGCCAGTCCGGCGACGGCGACGGCGGTCTCGTGCACCCGCACGGCCCCGGAACGGTGTCCGAACGGATTGTGCCCCTGTTCCTTCGCCCCGAGGCCGCGCAGCCCCCAGCCGGAATCGAGCGCGGGGGTCACCAGCAGGTGGGCGAGCCGCTCGGTCCGGGCCCGGTCGAGGAGCCCAGGAGCGTGCCAGCCCTCCTCGGCGAGTCCGGTGTCCAGCAGATGCGCGGCCCAGCCCCCGAGTTGACAGAGCGGACGGCCGTCGGACGTCAGCGCGAGCACGGGCCGGCCACCGGACGGATCGTCGAGCCAGAACCGGGCCCGGAACCGCTCGCGCAGCGCCCACGCCCACTCCCGCCACGCGTCGCCGCCGGGTCGTCCGCAGGCGTCGAGCAGATCGGCGCCGAGCAGGGCCGCCCGGTGCGCGTGGGCCTGGGTCTCGGCCCGCGCCGGTCCGGTGGGCCACGGGTCCGGTACGAAGCCGTGCCCGTCGAGGGCGCCGCGCAGCCAGCCGAGGCAGCGTTCCGCGACGGGCAGCAGCTCCGCGAGGTCCTGGTCGGCCAGTCCCCAGCGGCGGGCCTCGGCAAGGACGACGGGGAAGGCAAGGGTGGCCTCGACGCCGGTACAGCGGGGCGGCAGATGAGGTCCCGCGTCGCGGAGCGGACCGCGCATCCGCCCCGAATCCGGCCCCGTACCGCCGCATTGGGAGCGGGCCACGGCGCGCAGCGTGGTGGCGGCGAGCCGGGTGCCGAGCGGGAGGGCCATCCGGGCGGCCCAGAGGGCTTCGGCGGTGACGGGGCCGCAGCGCCAGGGCACCCCGGCGGCCAGATGGACGTCGGCGGGATGTGCCGGGTCGCGCTGGAGCAGGGCCCGCAGGTCGGCGACGGAGGCCCGCAATAACAGCCCGAGCCGGGCGTCGTCGCCCTCGGCGACGGCGTCGGCGAGGACGTGCCCGCCGACGCGCCCACCGGCACCGGGCCCGAACCCGGCACCCGCACCGGGGCCGGGGCCCTGACCGCCGGAGCCCTGACCGGAGTGGTGCGGGGTCCGGTCGGCGCGGAGCCGGAGGGTGAGGACGAAGCCGGCTCCGGGGGCCAGCTCGGTTTCCCAGCGGAGCAGTCCGGCCGTGGCGAGGGCCTCACGGGGCGGAGGGTCCGCCAAAACGGCGACGGCGGCTCCGTCGTCGGCCGTCCAGCGCAGCCCGGTGCCGTGGACGGCCGCGGCGAGTTCGGGGCCGGGCCGCCCCGACCCCACCGCGCGCAGGTCCGCGAGATCCGTGCCCAGAGTGATCTCCACAGGGATCCGCAGCGGCCGGGAGGCGGAGCTGCGCAGGGTGATCCGCTCCGTCCCGTCGGCCGACCGGACCCGTTCGACGGCCAGCCCCGGATCGGGGCCGGTGTCCCCGGGTGCCCGCAGGACCCCGAGGAACTCGGCCTGATCCGCCGTGATCGCGCGGCTGTGGAGAGGTATGGGCGCGCGACCGGCGACCCGGAGGACGCAGCGGGCGAGAAGCCTGCGCCCGGAGAGGAAGACTCCTTCGAGGCCGTTCCCGGTGAGCTGGCCGTGCCGGGGACTGATGGCCAGAGCGGGCAGGGCGACGCCGATGAGGGTGTCGTGGGTGGCGGGCAGGTCGGTGGGGCGGGCGGCCCCGTTTCCCGGTCCCGGGGATGGGTTTCCGGTACGGGGCGGGCGCCCGACGGAGGGGCCGGGGGCCTGGGCGGGACTGGTGGCCATGGCGGGAGTGTGGCGCTCTCTGTGTGGTCCGGGCGGCTCGGCCTGATTCGGCGAGGGCCGGGGCCGGGGCCGCACGGGCGGTCCCGGCGGCCCGCCGGGGCGGCCACAGGTCGGCGCCACCGCTCCCGCGGTACCGCCATCCAAGTGAACGCCGTGGCGGGCCGCCGGGTCACGGTCGTCATCCCCCGTTCCTCGCGCCGCGGCGCCCGGTCCGGCGCACGGCCGGGTTCTTCGGCGGCTTCGGGGCCGCATCGGCCCGCTGGGGCGGCCGGGTGGAGCCGGGCGTGCGCGGTCCGGCCTTGCGCGCGTTCCGTCGCGCGATCAGAAGGGCTCGCCGCCGCTCGCGCTCCCGGTCGGCGGGGCCGGCGGGGCCGGTGTCGGCGCCGGTGTCCTCGGCGTCGACGACCATCTCGTCGTCGCCGTCGGAGTCGTCGACCGGTGCCGGCTCCCGGTCCTGCCCGGCCGCGGTCCGGGCGGACCGCTCGCTCCGCAGACAGTCGCGCAGGGCCTCCGGGTCCAGCCCCTCGTTGCACGCCTGAGTCAGGAGCCGCGCGAACAGGTAGTGCGAGTCGGCCTCGATGGCGAGGCCGAGCGCGACCCGGGCGAGGGGATCGTCGCCGGTGGACCACGCGACCCAGCCGGCCAGGGTCAGCGGCGCCGCCGCGTATTCCTCGTACGGGGCGACACAGCGTCGCGAGAGCGCGCTCCAGAGCCGCAGGGCGGGGGCGGCCTCCGGTCCTTCCATCCACTCGGCCGCCCGGTCGCGGGTCTCACGGTCCTGGAGCGCGAGGATCAGGGTGGCGGCCTCGTCCGGGCTGATCAGGGCGTCGTCCCGGGCGTCGTCCCGGGCGGGCCCGGACAGTCCGGCGCCCCCGTTCGCACCCCTGCCCCTGCCGGTGTCCGCGGCCAAGTCCACGGACACCGGCGCGGACGCGGACGCTTCGGAGAGCCGCCGGACCAGCCGGTGGACGAGGTCGATCGCGGTCTCGCGCGTCTCCTGCCGCGCGTCCGCGCCCGACGGTCCGTCGAGGATCCTCGGCACGATGACGGCCGCCGCGTCGTTCAGGGCGGCGCGCTGGGCCGCCGCGTCGGCCTCCGGGCAGCGGGGCTTCAGCCGGGCCTCCATGTCCTTGAGGGTGCCGCGCACCTGGACTCCCGCGTAGGCCGCGGACGCCGCCATCACCGACGTACCGGCGAGGGCGAGGGGTGTGCCGTCCGCCGGACAGCACGGGGAACCGTCGGGGCAGCAGTAGGAGAAGTACAGGCCGTCGGAGATGCAGAGGACTTCGAGGACGGGGACATCGAGCCTGCCGCAGGCGATGCGCAGGCTCTGGGCGAGGGGCCTCAGCCGCTCCATCGCCCGGCGGCCGGTCTCGCCGCGGGCCGGTTCCTGGCAGAGGAAGCCGACGACGGCGTCGGGGCGCTCGCCACGCCGGGCGGAGCCCTCGACGAGGCACTCGGCCAGGCAGCCGGCGAGGGCGGCCCAATCCCTCGGGGAAGAGGGGATGCCGACTCTGACCCGGCCGCCGAAGCGCGCGCGCTCGCCGTGGAGCGCGACGAGCACGATCGAGTCGCTGGGGTGGAAGCCGAGGATGAAGGGCAGGGCGTCCGCCAGTTCGGCGGGACCGCGCAGAACGATCTGCTGCGGTGAGGGCGATGAACCGGTTTGGCGTGGAATGTTGCTCATGGCCCTGACGGTCCCGCAAGCGCCTCGATCGCGAAAGCCCTGTGGATAACGTTATCCACAGGCTCGGCGGCCCATTCGCGCAATGTCGTACTCATCGGGTTGCATGGGGGCATGACCCACGCAGACCGCACCGAGGACCGCACCGCCCTGCGCGCGGCCGCCGACGCCGTGCTCGCCCGTCTCGTCTCGGACCCGACGGGGACGGCGAGACTCCGCGAGGACCAGTGGCGTGCCATCGAAGCCCTGGTCGCGGAGGGGCGCCGGGCGCTGGTCGTCCAGCGGACCGGCTGGGGCAAGTCGGCGGTGTACTTCGTGGCGACATCGCTGTTGCGCGAGCGCGGCGCCGGCCCCACCGTGATCGTCTCCCCGCTGCTCGCGCTGATGCGCAACCAGGTGGAGGCGGCCGCCCGCGCGGGAATCCGCGCGCGCACGATCAACTCGTCGAACACCGAGGAATGGGACACGGTCCAGCAGGAGGTGGCGGCGGGCGAGGTCGACGTGCTGCTCGTCTCGCCGGAGCGTCTCAACAACCCCGACTTTCGCGACCAGGTGCTGCCGCGGCTGGCCGCCGCGACGGGGCTGCTCGTGGTCGACGAGGCGCACTGCATCTCCGACTGGGGGCACGACTTCCGGCCCGATTACCGGCGGCTGCGGACCATGCTCGCGGACCTGCCGGGCGGAGTGCCGGTGCTCGCCACGACGGCGACGGCGAACGCCCGGGTGACCGCCGATGTCGCCGAGCAGCTGGGGACGGGCGCCGGCACGGACGCGCTGGTGCTGCGCGGGCCGCTGGACCGGGAGAGTCTCAGCCTCGGTGTGGTGCGGCTGCCGGATGCCGCGCACCGGCTGGCCTGGCTGGCCGATCACCTCGACGAGCTGCCGGGCTCCGGGATCATCTACACGCTGACGGTCGCCGCGGCGGAGGAGGTCACCGCCCATCTGCGCCAGTGCGGGCACGCCGTCGCCTCGTACACGGGCCGGACGGAGAACGCCGACCGCCAGCAGGCGGAGGACGATCTTCTGGCCAACCGCGTCAAGGCGCTGGTGGCGACCTCGGCGCTCGGCATGGGCTTCGACAAGCCGGACCTGGGTTTCGTGGTGCACCTCGGTTCGCCTTCCTCCCCCATCGCCTACTACCAGCAGGTGGGCCGCGCCGGGCGTGGCGTGGAGCACGCGGAGGTGCTGTTGCTGCCGGGCAAGGAGGACGAGGCGATCTGGAAGTACTTCGCCTCGGTGGCCTTCCCTCCGGAGGAGCAGGTGCGCCGCACGCTGGACGTGCTGGCGGCGGCCGGCCGGCCGCTGTCGCTGCCCGCCCTCGAACCGCTGGTCGAACTACGCCGGACCCGGCTCGAGACGATGCTGAAGGTCCTCGACGTGGACGGGGCCGTCAAGCGGGTCAAGGGCGGCTGGGAGAGCACGGGCCGCCCGTGGGTGTACGACACACAGCGGTACGCGTGGGTGGCCCGGCAGCGGGAGGCCGAGCAGCAGGCCATGCGGGAGTACGCGGCGTCGGACGGCTGCCGGATGGAGTTCCTGCGCCGTCAGCTGGACGACACGGAGGCGGCACCGTGCGGTCGCTGCGACAACTGCGCCGGGGTCCGGTTCGACGCGAAGGTGTCGGGCGGCTCGCTGGACGCGGCCCGGGGCGAGCTCGGCCGGGCGGGTGTGGAGGTCGAACCGCGCAAGATGTGGCCGACCGGGCTCGCCGCGGTGGGGGTGGATCTGAAGGGCCGGATTCCGGCGGGCGAGCAGTCCTACCCGGGCCGGGCGCTCGGCCGTCTGTCGGACATCGGCTGGGGCAACCGGCTGCGGCCACTGCTCGCGGACACCGCGCCGGACGGGGAGGTCCCGGACGACGTGGCGCAGGCGGTGGTGGGGGTGCTCGCCGACTGGGCGAAGGGGCCCGGCGGCTGGGCCTCGGGCGCCCCGGACTCGGTGCCCCGGCCGGCCGGTGTGGTGACGGTCGCCTCGCACCGCAAGCCGCGGCTGGTGGGCTCACTCGGGCACCGGATCGCGGAGATCGGGCGGATGCCGTTCCTGGGCACGGTGGAGTACACGCCGGAGGCGGCGGACCTGAGGCTGTCCCGCACGAACAGCGCGCAGCGGGTGGTCGGGCTGCAGCGGACGCTGGTCGTGCCCGCCGACCTGGCGGAACGGCTGACCGCGGCGGGCGGCCCGGTGCTCCTCGTCGACGACCTTTCCGACAGCGGCTGGACGCTGGCGGTGGCGGCGAGGCTGCTGCGCCGGGCGGGAGCGGAGGGGGTGTTTCCGCTGGTGCTCGCCGTCCAGGGGTGAAGGACGGGTGAACCGGGGGAATCGGGCAGGGATATGAACGTCATACCGGTTCATTCCGGTCGGCGGCGCCAATTGCTCGTTGCCGCCCGCGCACGCGCCAGGAAGAATCGGAAATCCACCCCGTACGGCTCGCCAGTGGTCCGCCGGACCGTGCCGCGGTGCGCCCTCACCCGTCCCCGCCCGAGGCGCGGGCGACGCATATCCGAAGGGAGGATCGTGACCTTCGGATTCATTCCGTCCGGGGCCGCTCCGGCCGGCACATCGTCCGGTTCGGCCAGCCGTCTCTCGCGGACACTCGAACCGGCCGAATGGGCCGGTGCCGGGATTCCGCTGTTGCGCAATCCACGGGAAGTCGTCACCGGGCTCCACTCCCGCCACCGGCCCACGCCGTCGACGGCGGTCGTGGCCGTGCTCGATCACGAGGAGCGACTCGCCGCCAGCGCCTCGTTCATCCCGCGGTCCGCGCCCGCGGACGGCTGGGAGTTCCGCAACTCGCTCCTCGCCCATCTGCGCCGGGTGATCCCGCACGATCTGCGGCGTCGCACTCCGGTGCGGACGGCGGTGCTGCTCTACTGCCGTGAGGGCGACGAGCGCTGGACCGAGGAGGACGGCGCCTGGATGTGGGGGCTGCGGGACGCCTGCACGCTTCACGGGCTGCGCTGCGGGGCGTACATCACGCTCACTCGCGCGGGCTGGCAGGTGCTCGGCGAAGGGCGGGGCGGCCGTCGGCCGGATCTCGGCTCTCCCCCGGTGCCGCTCGGGGTGAGCACCACGTTCGATCTGCCGTCGCTGCCGTCGCCGCGGAGCGCGAGCGGGGCGTCCGAGCCGCTGCGGCGGGCCGCTGCCCGCTGAAGGGCGGACCCTGACGCTCGGGCACCGATGGCCGGTATTCGGATGCCGGTGATCGAGCGCTCGCCGTCCCGGGCACCGTCCGGCCCGCGGTACGGGACTACGACCGGACGGGGAAAGGCGGGACGGGCCCGTCCGCCCGGCCGCCGCGAGAGCGGCCGGGACGGTGGACGGGTGCGGTCAGACGCCGACGCCGAGCACGGCGCCCACCCGCTGCGGATCGCCGCAGACGATCAGCAGGGCGGAGGCCCGGGCCATGGCCTCGGGCAGCCGGCCCGCGACGGCCTCGTCGGAGCCGCCGTTGACGGCGACGACCACCACGGGGCGGACGGCGGTACGGGCCGCGGCGGCGGCGTCCGCGAAGAAGACGTCCTCGCGAGCGTCTCCCTGCGCCCAGTAGGCGTCCTCGCCGAAGGACAGCTCGTGCGCCGCCCACGGGTGCTGCTCACCGGTGGTCAGCACCAGCACGTCGCCGGGGGCGCGGCCGCTTTCGAGCAGCAGGTCCACCGCTTCCTCGGCGGCGTCGACGGCTCCGTCGACGGTCGCGGGTATCAGCTGGATCTGCGGCTCGTCGCGCTGGTCGAAACGATTCTCCGCTGCGGCGTCGGCCTGCGGGTCGGCGACCGGCGGGCGCGGCATCGGCGGCGCGGGCCGGACGGGACCGGGGACAGGACGCCCGGGACGCGGCGTGGCCGCGGTACGCGGGCCGGGTACGGGTCGGGGGGTCGGCACGGGGCGGCCGGCGGCCGCGGTCGCGCGGGGACCCTGGGCACTCTCGTGAATCTGAGACTCCTCGGGGATGAGAGGCATGGGTGGATGTCTATCAAACGCCGTCGCGTGGGGCTCCGGCGGGTGGGCGCGCAGTGCGCCCCGACCCGTTGGAACGAGGTCTTCCGGTCGGCTCCCCGAGTGGGGCGTCCGCCGGCGGATCCCCGTGCCAGGGGCCGGAAGTACGGGTGGTCGGCCGTGGGGCCGGAGGTCAGAAGTCGAAGCCGAGCTGGCCCCCGCTTTCCAGTGCGGCCGCCTCGGCGGAGAGGCGGACCTTCTTGAGGTGCCGCCAGCGGGGCATCGCGTCGAGGTACGCCCAGGAGAGCCGGTGGTACGGGGTGGGCCCGAACTCCTCCAGCGCGGCCTTGTGGACCGGCGAAGGGTAGCCCGCGTTGGCCCCGAACGCGTACGCGGTGTACTCCCCGGCCTCAAGTTCGCCCATCACCGCGTCGCGGCGGACCTTGGCGATCACGGAGGCGGCGGCGACGGCGACACAGGACTGGTCTCCCTTGATCACCGTCCGCACCTGCCAGGGACTGCCCAGGTAGTCGTGCTTGCCGTCGAGGATCACGGCGTCGGGGCGCACCGGCAGGCCCTCCAGGGCACGGACGGCCGCCAGCCGGAGGGCGGCGGTCATCCCGAGTTCGTCGATCTCCTCGGGCGAGGCGTCACCGAGCGCGTACGCGGTGACCCACCCCTCGAGTTCCGCGGCGAGTTCGGTGCGGCGCTTGGGGGTGAGCAGCTTGGAGTCGGTGAGCCCGTCGGGCGGGCGGCGCAGGCCGGTGACGGCGGCGCACACGGTGACCGGACCGGCCCAGGCCCCGCGTCCGACCTCGTCGACCCCGGCGATGATCTTGGCGCCGGTGGTGGCTCGGATCGAGCGTTCGACGCTGTGGGTGGGTGGTTCATACGGCATGGCGCCTGACAGGTTACGCCGAGAGGCACCCGTGCCGGTACCCGGATTCCCCGTACTCCGTCAGGCACGTCCGAAACCCGCTTGCCCCGGCGTCCGGACCGTCCGCTCCGAGCGGTCGAATCGAGGCAGCCCTGCGGCCCGACCATGCCGGACGGCGCACGTGGATCATCCTCGCTCCCTGGAGCTCGAGGGTGGAGCGCCGACCCCTGCGATCACTCCATGGGAACGTTCGCTCCCGCATAGTTTCGCGCGGTCGCCACACCCGTCGACGCCTCGCCGCGCCCCCGATTCCCGCTCCGCTCTCCTGCCCCCGCACGAGAGAGGCCTCCTAGGGAGTGTTTCGAAAGTCCCTCCTGGCCCGCGACGCCTGGCACGCACGCTCGCTGCGTTGTCGGAGTCATCCAAGTACGTCCAGTACGAGGATGATCCTCCGCCTTGCGATGCTGCTCGGCATCCGAAGGATGAATCAAGGCGCCGAGACGGAGCGAGCGAAGCGAGCGCAGTGCACCAGACGCCGCAGGCCCCGCCCTCCGGGCGGACGGAGCTACTTTCGAAACACGCCCTAGATCCGGCACTCCGCACACGGGGACGTCGAGCAATCCACTCATCGCATTGGCGAAGGTCATCGCTCCGTGCGACAGCACCCGGGCCGACGGCCACCGGAAACCGGAGCACCCTCGCCGCAGCCGCCGTGGCCGGGACGAAGCACCCGCCCGCCCACCTCGCCCCGGGCCACCACCAGGTCCGGGCGACACGACCGCGACGGCATCCGGTGAGCTTGCCTTCCCCGGAGAGGAATCACTACCGTGAAACGCAGTCAACGGGGCACTTCACCGCATATTTCGTGGGGGACGCACCGTGACAACCACTCGGACGAACACACGCACGTCTCCCGGACGCGTGCGCCGCCGCGACCGGCCGGGCATCGCGCTCGCCGTCATCGCCGCATGCCAGTTGATGGTGATCCTGGACGCGACGATCGTGAACATCGCGCTCCCCCGCATCCAGGACGCTCTCGACTTCTCCACCACGAGCCTGTCGTGGGTACTGAGCGCCTACACCCTCACCTTCGGCGGCCTGTTGCTGCTCGGCGGTCGCGCCGGCGACATCCTCGGCCGCCGCCGGATGTTCCTCATCGGCATCCTCGTCTTCACGTTCAGCTCACTGCTCGGCGGATTCGCGCAGGAGCCGTGGCAACTGCTGGCCGCACGCGCCCTCCAGGGCGTCGGCGGGGCGATCGCCTCGCCGACCGCCCTCGCCCTGATCGCCACGACATTTCCCGAAGGACCGGCCCGCAACCGGGCGTTCGGCGTCTACGCGGCGGTCTCGGCCGGCGGCGGCGCCGTCGGCCTGCTCGCCGGCGGCATGCTCACCGAGTGGCTGGACTGGCGCTGGGTGTTGTTCGTGAATGTGCCGATCGGCATGGTCATCGCCTTTCTGACACCGCGTTTCATCCCGGAGTCCCCCCGGCATCCCGGCCGCTTCGACCTGACCGGGGCGCTCACCTCCACGCTCGGCATGGCCTCGCTCGTCTACGGATTCATCCGCGCCTCGGAAGCGGGCTGGACGAACGCCCTCACGATCGGAGCGTTCGCCTCGGCCGTTCTGCTGCTCGCCGCCTTCGCCGTCGTCGAGTCGCGGGCCCGTGAACCCATCACCCCGCTCCGGCTGTTCGCCGACCGCAACCGCGCGGGCACCTACGTGATCATGCTCAGCCTGGCCGCCGCGATGCTGGGCATGTTCTTCTTCATCGTCCTGTTCCTCCAGGACGTGCTCGGTCTCAGCCCGATCCGCGCGGGGATCGCCTTCCTGCCGGTCACGCTCGCCATCGGCGTGGGCTCGGCACTCGCCCAGCGGGTCCTTCCGCTGTTCGGCCCGAAGCCGTTCCTGATGACCGGCACGGCCATCACCGGCGCGGCCCTGCTCTGGCTGAGCTTCCTCTCCCCGGACACGTCCTATGCGGCCGGGGTCCTCGGCCCGATGATCGTCTTCGGCTTCGGCATGGGGCTCAATTTCGTGACCCTGACCCTGACCGCCGTCTCCGGTATCGCCTCGCACGAGGCGGGGGCCGCTTCGGGGCTGCTCAACGCGACCGAGCAGGTGGGCGGTTCGCTCGGTCTCTCGATCCTGGTCACGGTCTTCGGTGCGGCGAGCGCGAACGCGGCGCGCGCGCAGATGCCCGACTTCCTCGCGCATGCGACGCCCGAGCAGAAGGCGGCGTTCGCGCGCGAGGGGCGGCTGCCCGCTCCGTGGTCCCATGACGTACTGACGGCCGGGATCTCCAGCGCGTTCACCGGCGCCGTGGTCATGGCGCTGGTCGCACTCGGCACGGCCACCCTGGTGATCCGGGTCCGCAAGAGCGACTTGGCGGCCCTGCGAGGGAAGGCGGAGGCGGCCGGCCCGACCGTCTGACCGAGCCGGTACGCCTCCGGTACGCCGCCCCGGCCTCCGGCGCGGCTCTTCCGTAACCGAACCGGCTCGGGGCCGTCCGGTGGATCAGGGCCGGACAGGCCGGGGCGTCCGTCTGGTGCATGGGGGCTCCCCAGACCCGCCAGGGCCCAGGGGACGGATGGCAAGGCGCCGGAGTGTCTTGACAGCGAAGCTATTCGGACAGTTCGGCGACGCGGCCAAGCGCCGTGCCGGACGCCCCGGCCCCGGCCAAGATCCGCCGGGCAGCCGCTACGGGTGCGCCGCCGCCGGAATCCAGGCGGGCAGGTCCTCGGTCTGGTCCAGCCATGCCGCCGGCGGGGTGCCCGCCGGGCTCGCGGCCACCACACCGCCCGCGATGGCACAGGTGGTGTCGACATCCCCGCCGACCGACGCGGTGGTCCAGAACATCCGCTCGAAGTCGCCGATGGCCCGGGCCGCCGACCACAGGGCGAACGGCACGGTGTCGTGCGCGCTGGTGCGCCGGCCGCTGCCGAGGACGGCCGCGACTGTGCCGGCGTCGTCGTAGTCGAGCATGTCGCGGGCCCGGCGCAGTCCGGCGCCCACGGCGCTGCGGGGGACGAGCGCGACGACACCGTCGAGCAGCGCCTCCGGCGTGGGCGGGCCGGCGGGGTCGGCGACCAGGGCCGCGGCAGCGGCGACGGCCATCGCGCCGGCCACCGCCTCCCGGTGCTGGTGGGTGGTGTACGCGGAGATCTCGGCCTGGTGGGTCGCCTGTTCGGGATCGTCGGCGTACCAGGCGCCGAGCGGGGCGATCCGCATGGCGGCGCCGTTGCCCCAGGATCCCTGGCCGTTGAAGAGGTTCGCGGCGAGGGAGCGCCAGTCCTCTCCCTCACGGACGAGCCGGAGCATGCGGTTGACGGCGGGGCCGTATCCGCGGTCGAAGTCGTGGTGATGGGCGAACGACAAGGCCAAGGCGTCCTGGTCGATCCGGCCGTGGTCGGCGAGGACGGCGAGGACGGAGCAGGCCATCTCCGTGTCGTCGGTCCACTGCCAGGGTCCAGTCGGCGTCTCCCGCCGCTTCAGCAGAGGGTAGGTGCCGGGAACGAAGAACTGGGAGCCCAGGGCGTCTCCCACGGCCAGTCCGCGCAGACTGGCCAGGGCGCGGTCGAAGCGCCGGTCGGTTGAGGAGTCAGCGGTCATCTCTTGGCAACTCTATCCGGTGGAACCGTACGATTCCGGGTCCCGCCAGCGTTCGAAGGGCCGGTCGAGCCGGTATTTCCCGTCCTCGCCGAGCAGCAGGGTCCGGGTCTCCGCGTTGCCGGGGTTGGACAGCGACTCGAAGTCGGCGACCGTCCAGTGGAACCAGCGCATGCAGAACAGTCGCATGGTCAGTCCGTGGGTGACGAGCAGGACGTTGGGCGGGTGGTCGGCCGCTTCGAAGCTGCGGTAGAGACTTTCCAGGAAGGCCCCGACCCGGTCGTACACATCGGCACCGGACTCCCCCTGGGCGAAGCGGTAGAAGAAGTGCCCGTACGCGTCCCGGTACTCCTTCTGAAGGCGTACGTCCTCCCGCTCCTGCCAGTTGCCCCAGTCCTGCTCGCGCAGCCGGGGCTCCTCCCGGATCCGCACCTGGTCCGGGTCGAGCCGGAAGGCGCTCAGCGTGTCGTGGGTGCGGCGGTACGGCGAGACGTAGACGCTGACCCGCTCGTCGCCGAAGAGCTCCCGCAGCCGCTCCCCCGTCTCCTCCGCCTGCCGCCGCCCGGTCTCCGTGAGTCCGAGCGCGTGATCGGGGACCCGCTCGTACACGGTGTCGTCGACGTTGCCGTCGGACTCTCCGTGCCGTACGAGGACTATGCGCCGCGGTCGTGCCATACCTCGACCCTAGGCGGTGTCCCGCCGTCCGGCTCAGTCGGTCAGGCGCCCGGCGTCCATACGCCGTATACGGCCGGTGAACCGGCGGCGCAGTTCACGGTCGTGGGAGACGACGACCACGGCTCCTTCCCACTGTTCCAGGGCCTGTTCCAGCTCCTCGACGAGGCCGAGGGCCAGGTGGTTGGCGGGCTCGTCGAGCAGCAGCAGGTCGGCGGGGCGGGTGAGCAGGCGCGCTAGGGCGAGACGGCGGCGCTGGCCGGCGGAGAGGCTGCCGACCGGGACGGTGAGGTCGGCCGGGCGGAACAGTCCGTATGAAAGGAGAAGTTCGGCCTGTTCGCCCTCGGTGAGGGGGAGGCCGCGGCCGAAGGCGGCGAGGACGCGTTCGGCGGGGCGGTGGGCCGGGATCTCCTGGGCCAGGAAGCCCGTACGTCCCCGGCGTACGATCTGCCCGGCGTCCGGTGTGACGAGGCCGGCCATGACGCGCAGCAGGGTGGACTTGCCAGCCCCGTTGCCCCCGTGGACGAGCAGCCGCTCGCCCGCGCCGATGGTCAGGTCGTCGACGGCGAGCCGGCTGCCGACCCGTACCCCACGGAGGGTGATCAGGGCGCCCTCGGCGCGGCCGGAGACGGGTCTGGCCGTGAACGCGAGGGGCTTCGGTGGCTCGGGAACGGCGTCCTCGTGAAGCCGGCGCAGTCGCTCCCGGGCGCTGCGGACGCGGCCGGAGACGGATGCCTGCACACGGCCGCCCGCTCGGTCGTAGGCCATCTTGTTGTTGTCCGTCATGGTCCGCCCGGCGGCGACGGTGTGCGCGGTGGTGCGGGTGTACTGCTCCAGTCGGGTGATTTCCGCGCACCATTCCTCGTGCGCCTGTTCCCAGCGCCGCCGGGCGGCGGCCCGCTCGGCGCGGAAGCCCGCGTACCCGTCGCCGTAGCGCACGACGGTCCGGCGGTCGGCGTCGACCTCCAGGATGGCGGTGGTCACCCGCGCCAGGAAGACCCGGTCATGGGAGACGGCCACCACCGTGCCGCGATGGGCGAGGAGAGCCCCCTCCAGCCAGTCGAGGGCCTGGGCGTCCAGGTGATTGGTCGGCTCGTCGAGGAGCAGCACCTCGGGGGCGGCGGCGAGCACACAGGCGAGACCGAGACGCGCCTGCTCCCCTCCGGAGAGGCTGCCGAGTCTGCGGTCGCGCCCAAGGTGCGCCACGCCGAGGCCGTGCATGGCCTTGTCGACCCGGGCGTCGGCCTCGTAGCCGCCGCGCAGTTCGAAGGCGGTGAGCAATTCACCGTACGCGTCGAGGGCCGGCGCGTCCGCGTCGCCGAGCCGTGCCTCCAGGGCGCGCAGGCGGTGTTCCATGGCGCGCAGTTCGGCGAGCGCGGCGTCGATGACTTCGGCGACGGTGGCGTGCGCGGGCAGTTCGGGGGTCTGGGCGAGAAGCCCGGCTCCGCGCTCCGCCACGGTGACGACCTCGCCGGAGTCGGGCGCGTCGAGCCCGGCGAGGATCCGCAGGAGGGTGGACTTGCCCGCCCCGTTCTCCCCCACGATCCCGATCCGCTCGCCGGGGCGCACGGCAAGCGATACCTGGTCGAGCAGCAGCCGTTCACCGCGGGTCACGGTCACGTCGTGAAGCGAGATCTGCGTGGGCAAGGGCGCCTCCCGGGCAGCAGTGGGGCCGATAAACGCAACCAATGTCGCGTTATGGAGAAGTGTGGCACACTCGGAGCTACTAACGCAACGGGAGTAGCAATTGAACGATCCTCAGAGCGCCGCGGACCACGAGGGAAGCGACCCCGCGCCCGGCAGTAGACGCCCCGGCGGCCGCACGGCCCGGACCCGTGCCGCCGTCCGCGACGCGGTCCTGACCGGACTCACCGAACACGGCTATCCCGCCCTCACCGTCGAGTACGTGGCGGAGCACTCGGGGGTGCACAAGACGACGCTCTATCGCCGCTGGGGCGGCGTCGAGGGCATGGTCGCGGACGCGCTCGCCCTCGCGGGCGAGGACCGGTGGACGGCGCCCGACACGGGCAGCCTCGCCGGGGATCTGCGCGCGCTGGCGCGCGAGGTGGCCGAGTCCTTCGCGGATCCGGCGCGGGCGGCGGCACCGACGGGGTTCGTGGCCGCCGCGTTCCAGTCCCCCCGCGCCGCCGAGTCGCTGCGCGACTTCTACACCGAACGCTTCCGGCGCTGCGAGTGCGTCGTCGACCGGGCGGTGGCCCGGGGCGAAGCCCCGGCCGGCACGGACGCGGGAGCGGTGGTGCGGGCGGTCTCCGCGCCGCTCTTCCTGCGACTGTTCGTCACCCGCGAGCCGGTGGACACCGGCCTCGCGGACCAGGCGGCCCGTACGGTGCTCGCGGCGGTCGAGGCGGGGGCCTTCGCGGGCGAGGACGCTCCGGTGTGAGACAGGGGGCGGGCCTTTCGGCCACAACGCGGCAGGAGGGGTGAGGCAGGCGGGTGGGAAGCGGGCGGCCGGATAACCGGACGAAGACCGCCCCGGGGCCCGCCTTCGCGACTCGGGCCCGGGACGCCCGGGCAGCGCCGCCCTCCCGCCCCGTACCGCCACCCCTTCGCACCCGACCGACCCGTCATCCTCGCCCGGGACCCGGGCGGGGCGGACTCACACCGTCCAGGCCTGCTCCAGTTCCACGATGTCCCCCGTCATGGCCGCCACATCTGCCTCGGTCTGCGCCCGCAGCCCGAGCCGCTCGATGCGCTCCACCCGGTACTTCCCGTGCTCGGCCGCCGAGTTCCACATCGACAGGACCAGGAACTCGCTTCCCGGCCCCTCCCCGAACAGCCCGCGCAGCATGCCCGGGGACCCGGCCATCGCCGGGTTCCAGACCTTCTCCTGCATCAGGGCGAAGTGCTCCGCCCGCTCCTCGCGCACCTGACAGTGCGCCACCCGGGCCACGTCGGCGTCCGCGAACCGAGGCTCGAACCCCGTCTTCACGTCGAATCGGTGATCGAACAGCTTCACCTGGATATCGCGGTACGTGCCGACCTGGGCGGCCGCGAGCCGGTCGTGGGATCGCGCCATGAAGGAGTCGTAGAACGCCCGGCTCTCCCAGAACCCGAAGACATGGGCGACATCCGGCCGTCGCCGACTCCACCCGCCACCCTGCCCCCGGAACCCCGGTTCGCCCGGCAGCCCCGCCCACTTCCGCTGCCCCCGCTCGAACCCTCGGCGGTCCACCACGGTGCAACGAATCCACTTGACCAGCACCGCGCCATGGTACGGGGCGAGGCGACGCACCGTCAGGTCTCGGTCGCCGCACCTTCCGGCCTGCCCCGCCGTCTCGCCGCCGCGTTCGAGGTCCGGCATCCGGGGCGGGAACGGGTCCGGTATCCGTCGTACTCGGATTGACATGTTGATCGGTTGCCCGCATGACACTATGAACGACTCATCAAGAACCGTAAGCGGAGAGGGGATTCAGGATGAGCGGACTCAACAAGGGCATCGACAAGGTCGAGGTGGCGCTCAAATGGGACCCCAGCCCGGCAGGCGCTCCCGCCCACGACCTGGACATCGTGGCGGGGGTCTACTCGGCGGAGGCTCCCTATGGGCCGCCCGCCTACCTGGTGCACTTCGACCAGCGCTCCCCCGACGGCACCATCACGCTGCAGCGTGACAGCCGTACGGGCCAGGGCTTCGGCTACGACGAGGTGATGACCGTCGAACTCGGGCGGCTCGCCGACCAGTACGCGCGCGTAGTCGTGGGGGTGGCCATACAGCAGGGCGCCGGACGGCTCGCGTTCGGCCAGGTCGCGGGGACCGGCGTCCGGGTCCGCGAGGGCTACACGGACCTGCTGACCGACGCACTCGCGTCCGTCGCGAACGCGACCGCGGCAACCGTCGTCGAGTTCGCCCGCGACGAGAGCGGGGCCTGGACCTGGCAGCCTCTGATCCGCGGCTTCGACACGGACCCGGACTCCTTCGGCGACGTGATGGGCGCCGCGTAACCGCACCCGCCGGGACGTGCGCCCCGCCGCGCGCACGTCCCCAGCGGCCCCCCTGTACGTTCCCGCCATGACGGACGACTGGCGCGCGGACCGGATCAAAAGCGCCCTCAGGGGCGAGAACCCCACTGTGCTGCGACGGCTGGAGGCGGGGTTCGCGGTGATCGGGGACGTGCAGTTCCTGCCGGGGTACTCGGTCCTGCTTGCCGACGCCCCGGACGTGCGGCGGCTGTCGGATCTTCCGAGGACGAAGCGGATGGCCTTCCTGGCCGACATGGACCACCTCGGAGAGGCGGTCGAACGCGCCTGCCGCCGTCTGGATCCCGCCTTCAGGCGCGTGAACCTGGAGATCCTCGGCAACACCGACGACTTCCTGCACGCGCACGTGTGGCCCCGGTTCGACTGGGAGCACCCCGAGTCGGTGCGCGGACCGGTGTGGCTGTATCCCCGTACGCGATGGAGTGACGAGCGCTTCGCGCTCGGCCCGCGGCACGAGGCGCTGCGTGAGGCCATCGGGGTCGAACTGGACGCGCTGTCCTCGGCCAAGGAATAGGCGGGTCCGCCGGGCAGCCGCACATGCCGGAAAGGGGGGGGGGGCGGGGGGGGGGGGGCGCGGGGGGGGGGGGGGGGGGGGGGGGGGGGGGGGGGGTGGGGGGGGGGGGGGGGGGCGGGGGGGGGGCGGGGGGGGGGGGGGGGGTTCTCCAAAAGA
>NZ_JBICVG010000005.1:0-500351 GCF_043198875.1 Streptomyces sp. NPDC048718 | reverse complement strand
GGCCCGCGAGGAACGAGTGGGCCGAGCACGATCGGTGCTGTGAGTCCGACTCCAGCACCCCGGAGGCGAACCGAGGCACAAAAAAGGCCAACGCGGCGCAAACAACATGCGCCCACCCGTAGCCGCCTCGCGCACGTGCGGGCCAGGCCCCAGCCGCCGCGCGCCCGTGCGGGCCAGGCACCAGCGCCGCGCCCGCCCACAGCCTCAGCCGCAACCGCCTCGCTTACGTGCGGGCCGCACACCAGCCGCCGCGCGCCCGTGCGGGCCCGCCCCAGCCATCTCGCTTACGTACAAGCCCAGCCGCGCGGGTCTCGCGCTCGTGCGGGCCGGGTCCCCGCCGCCTCACTTACGTGCGGGCCCAGCCCCAGCCGCCTCACTTACGTACAGCCCCAGCCCCGCCCCCGCGAACCAGCGCGCCCCCGCCCCCTATCTCAGCCCGCCGTGACCGCCGCGCGCAGGCGGCCGTCGGGGCCCGCGAGGAGGACCGGGGTGTCCGCGCCGCCCAGGTCGCGTACCGCGGCGCGGTCTTCGTCGGAGGCGGCCTCGGCGGCGGAGACGACCGCCGCTGCCTCCAGCGACTGGGCGCCGCTGGCCACGGCCATGGCGACCGCAGTCTGGAGCGCGCTCAGCTTCAGCGACTCCAGCGTGACGGTGCCGGCGACGTACGTCCGCCCGGTCTCGTCGCGTACCGCCGCGCCCTCCGGCACCCCGTTGCGGGCGCGGGCGCTGCGCGCCAGCGTGATGATCTTGAGGTCTTCGGCGCCGAGGTCGTCGTGCTCGCGGTTGAGTTTCATGATCCGAGGATAGGCCGCCCGGTGGGCCGCGCCCGGGCGGCCCCGCCCCGGAAAACAGGAGGCGGAGCGATGCCCCGGAGCGTACGGTCCTCACGGGACGGGGCTCGTAGCGCAGTGGTCGTCGTGCCCCCACGGCATGTGGGAAGACGCCGGTTCGAATCCGGCCGGCCCCGTCCCTTCGACGCGAACGGCCCCGGACCGATGGTCCGGGGCCGTCTTCGTCACCGCTCGCCGGGGATCAGCCCTGCGCGGCCTTCACGAACTTGTCGGTGGCCGTCTTGGCCAGCGCGTCGAAGTCCTTCTTGCCGGCGGCGTCGTCCGCGAGGTGCATGAGACGGAAGATGTCCGCGCCCTGACGGACGACGAGCATGGTCGGCTCGAGCTTGAAGCCGGGCGCGAGCTCCATGGAGAAGGTGAAGGCGATGGCCTCCTCCGCGCCCTGCGGGGCGGTGACCTTCTTCGCTCCGGCCTTCACCTTCTGGCCCTCGGTCTCGACGGAGAAGTCCGCGCACGCGTCCACGGCGGCGGCGAGCTTCTTGGTGAAGTCGGCCGCGCCCGTACCGGAGAAGGTCATCAGCTGCTGGCTCAGCTCGGACGTGTTCTTGCCGATGAAGAACTCGGCGCCCGGGCCCTTGGTGGAACCGGTGAAGGAGGCGTTCATCGCCTCGGCGACCGGCTGGCACACGGCCTTGTCCGCCTCGTAGACGGACTTGCCCGCGTCCGCCTTCCTCGCCTTCCAGCCTCCGGACGGCAGGTCCTTCAGCTCCAGGACCGCGGCCTTCGTCTGGGCGTCCGTCATCGGCTTCGCCGGAGCGGCGGCCTCGGGGGCGGCGGAGGCGGAGGCCGAGACGGCGGGCTTGTCCGCGCCCTCCTTCTTGGCGTCGTCCTTCTTGTCGTCACCACCGCACGCGGCGGCGGACAGAGCGAGGGAAGAAACGACGAGAGCGGCGGAAAGGCCACGGGTGAATCGCGTGCGCATTACGGTGAATTACCTCGGGGAAGAGAAACGGAGATGAGAGAGAACTCCACCGCGGGCGGCGCGGCGAAGTACCCGAGGACCATATCCCCGGCCACGGACAGTCCCGCCACCGGATTACGCCGTGACCCCAACTCAGAAGCCTTCAGCTCGCGACCTCGTACATCGCACCGCGCCGCCCCTCCGGCGACACCAGCCATTCCAGCTTCGCCGCAGTGTCGGCTTCCGGCAGCGGTGTGTGGAGCGAGAGGACCAGGTCCGGGCGCGCGGGAACCCGGAGTTGCGTCGACTCCACGACGAGCGCGCCCACCACCGGATGCTCCAGTTCCTTGCGGTTCTGACCTCCCGGCAAAATGTCCTGACGGCCCCACAATTCGGCGAACACCGCACTCGCCGCCGCCACTTCCTCGACCAGCGCCATGAATCCGTCGTCCCCCGGATTGTCCGAGCAGGCCGCCCGGAACTGGGCCACGACCCTCGGCGCCGTCTCTTCCCAACTCGCTATCCGTGACTGGTAGATCGGGTCCGTGAAAAAGGAGACGAGGCAGTTGCCCGGCGCCTCCGGGCGCAGGCCGAAGACAATCGACGCCGCGTCGTTGTAAAGGACCGCGTTCCAGTACACGTCCATGACGACAGCCGGGAACGGCATCCAGGTGTCGATCAGCCGGCGCAGCCCGGCGTACATGTCCAGATCCGCCGGGGCGGTCTCGGGCGCGGGCGGGTTGAGCCCCGCGAGTACGTACAGGTGACGCCGCTCCACCGGGCTGAGCCGCAGCACGCGCGCCACCGAGTCGAGCACGTGCGGCGAGACGCTGATGTCCCGCCCTTGCTCCAACCACTGGTACCACGAGGCCCCCACCCCGGCGAGGACGGCGACCTCTTCGCGGCGCAGTCCGGGTGTACGGCGCCGGGCACCGCCCTCCGGGAGACCCGCCTCGGCCGGGCTGACCCGGGCCCGGCGGTTCATCAGGAACGCGCGGAGTTCCGCCCGTCGGGCCGCCCTGCTGTCCGTGCTCTCCAGCGTGACCATGTGCGCTCCTCCCCCGGGGCCCGAGGCCCGACGGCGCCCTGCTCGCTTCGGCCGCCACGGCCACCCCGACCGCCACGGCCGCTCAGCCGCCCAGGTGGCCCTAACTGCCCTGCCCTGTCTGCCTGGTGGTGCGACCAACAGGATAAGTTCCGGCTCCCCGGAGTTGTTCCCGTACGCCGAGGGTGGACGCATGCCCACCGAAGCCCCGGCCTTCCCCGCCACGGCGAAGACCTCGCCCCCGTCCCCCGCCCCGTCCGCATCCGCGTCCCGACCCTCGCCCTCTTCACCGGCCCCCGGCCCCGGCACCGCCCCCGCCCCCGGCCCCGGCACCGCCCCGCCGCCCTCCGGTGCGATCACCGGCCGCGCCCGGCTCGTCCTCCTCGTCCTGTGCGCCGCCCAGTTCATGGTGGCGCTGGACTTCTCCGTCCTGAACGTCGCCCTGCCCGTGCTCGGCACGGACCTCGGCCTCAGCCCCGCCGCCCTCCAGTGGACGGTCACCGCCTTCGCCCTGCCCTCCGGCGGCTTCCTGCTGCTCTCCGGCCGGCTCGGCGACCTGTACGGGCGCCGGAAACTGTTCCTCGCGGGCCTCGCGCTCTTCGGCACGGCCTCGCTGCTCGCCACCCTCGCCTGGAACCCGGCCGTCTTCCTCACCGGCCGTGCTCTCCAGGGCGTCGGCGCGGCGGCCATCGTGCCCACCGGCATGTCGCTGCTGACCACCATGTTCCCCGAGGGCCCGCGGCGCGCCCGGGCTCTCGGGATCTCCGGCACCCTGCTGTCCCTCGGCTACACCATCGGCATGGTGATCGGCGGCGTCCTGACCGACACCCTCGGCTGGCGCTCCACGATGGGTCTGCTCACCCTGTTCAGCGCGGTCGTGCTGCCGCTCGCCCCGCGTCTGCTGCCCGAGTCCCAGGCCCCCGAGCGGCCCCGGCTCGACATCCCGGGCGCGGTGACCGTCACCGGTGGACTGCTCGCGCTGATCTACGCCCTGTCGACGGCCGCCCAGCACGGCTTCGGCGGCGCGGACGTCCTGGTCACCCTGGTCGCGGGCGTCGCGCTGCTGGTGGTGTTCGGGATCGTCGAGTCCCGGCATCCCGCCCCGCTGGTGTCGCTGCCGATGCTGCGCCGCCGTACGGTCGCCTTCGGCAATCTGGCCGGGCTCGTCACCTTCTCGATGATGTCGTGCGTCGTCTTCTCGCTGACGCTCTACCTTCAGGAGACCCTCGGCCTGTCCAGCTTCCGCACCGGTCTGGTCTTCGGCGTCCAGGGCATCGTCTCGGTCCTCGCGGGGTCCCTCGCCTCCCGGGTCATCGACCGGATCGGCGCCCGCCGCACCGTGGTCCTCGCCCTCGTCGGCCAGGGTCTGTTCACCGCCGCGCTGCTCGGCATCGGCACCGGTTCGGGTGCGATCCTCGCGACCGCGGGCGTCTCGCTGGCCTCGATGTGCCATCTGGGGGTGATCATCGCGTACGGCGTGACCGCGACCTCCGGCGTCCCGCACAAGGAGCAGGGCCTGGCCACCGGCCTGGTCACCACCACCCAGCAGGTCGGCATCACCGTCGGCATCCCGCTGGTCGGGGTGCTCGCCACCACCGGCGACACGGTGTACGGGGGTGTGCGGACGGTGCTCGGCCTCACCGCGCTGATCGTTCTGACGGCCGCCGCCGTGGTCGCGACCGGCCTGCGACGTACCGCCACCGCCACCACCACGGACACCGCCACTACCCGCTGAGGACGGGCCCGGCGCGCCCCGGAGAGGCCCCGGGCGCCCCGGACGGCGTCGGCGCTACGCCCGGTCGAGCCGGAGCCGGACCGCCTTCGGCAGACCCGCGACGACCAGGTCGTACGAGTCCTCGATCAGCTCCCGGACCATGCGGTCCGGGAGCTGTCCCACGGTCACCGTGTTCCAGTGCCGCTTGTTCATGTGATAGCCGGGGACGATCGCCGGGTACTCCTCGCGGAGCCGTACGGCGTCCTCCGGATCGCACTTGAGGTTGATCCAAAGCGGCCGGGCGTCCAGCGACGTGAGGGCGAACATCTTCCCGGCGACCTTGAAGACCGAGGTCTCCGGGCCGAACGGGAACTCCTCGCTCGCGTCCTCGAACTCCAGGCAGAAGGCCTTCAGCCGCTCCGGCGTCATCGTCCCGCTTCCTCCTCGCCACCGCCGGCACCGGCCGCACCGGCCGCACCGGCTGCCCTGGCCGCACGGGCCGCGCCGCCCGCACCACCGGTGCCGTCCGCACCGTGCGCACCGTTCGTACCATCCGCACCGTTCGTACCGTCCATGCGGTCCGCACGGTCCACACCATCCGCCCAGCCCTCGCCGAGCGGTTCGACGAGCACGGTGACGATCTTGTTGCGGCGGCCGGCCGGGGCTTCGGCGGTCAGCCGCAGCTCCCGTCCGTCCGGCAGTTCCACGACGGCGTTCGCCCCGGCGATCGGCACCCGGCCCAGCGCCTTGGCCAGCAGACCGCCGACCGTCTCCACGTCCTCGTCGTCGAACTCGTCCTGGCCGAAACCGTACAGCTCGCCGAGATCGCCGATGTCGAGGCGCGCGGTGACCCGGTAGCGGTCCCCGCCAAGCTCCTCGACGGGCGGCAGCTCCCGGTCGTACTCGTCGGTGATCTCGCCGACGATCTCTTCCAGGATGTCCTCGATGGTGACGATGCCGGCCGTGCCGCCGTACTCGTCGATGACGACGGCGACATGCGTACGGTCCTGCTGCATCTCGCGCAGCAGATCGCCCGCGTTCTTGGTGTCGGGGACGAACGCCGCCGGGCGCATCGTCGTGGACACCAGGTCGGCCTCGGCCTCACGGCTGATGTGGGTCTTGCGGACCAGGTCCTTCAGATAGACGACACCGACGATGTCGTCCTCGTTCTCACCCGTCACCGGGATCCGGGAGAACCCGGAGCGCAGCGCGAGGGTGAGGGCCTGCCGGACGGTCTTGTGGCGCTCGATGCACACGAGGTCGGTGCGCGGCACCATCACCTCGCGGACGAGGGTGTCGCCGAGTTCGAAGACCGAGTGCACCATGCGGCGCTCCTCGTCCTCGATGAGCGACTCCCGCTCGGCGAGGTCGACCATGGCCCGCAGTTCGGCCTCGGAGGCGAACGGACCCTTGCGGAAGCCCTTGCCGGGGGTGACCGCGTTGCCGATGAGGATGAGCAGCTGCGGGATCGGGCCCATCACCCGGGCCAGCGGCAGCAGGACGTACGCGGCGGCGGTCGCCGTGTTCAGCGGGTGCTGGCGGCCGATGGTGCGCGGCGAGACGCCGACGGCCACGTACGACACGAGCACCATCACCGCGATCGCGACGAGCAGCGCTTCCCAGGTCTCCGGGAGGGCTTCCAGGCACGCGAAGGTGACGAGGGCGCCCGCCGCCGTCTCGCAGCCGACGCGGACGAGCAGCGCCACGTTGAGATAGCGGGTGGGGTCGGCGGCGACCTGCGTCAGCTTCGCGGCCCCTCGCCGCCCGGACCGTACGGCCTCGGCGGCGCGGAAACTGGAGACACGGGCTATGCCTGCCTCGGCGCAGGCCGCGAGCCAGGCGATCACCACCAGGGCGACCGCGCCGAGGATCAGTTGTGCGTTCATGACGGACGACCGGTCCGGTCCGGCGTCAGTTGACGGTCGGCGCCGGCGACGGGCCGGTCAGGCCCTTCTCCGCGCGCCAGCCGTCCACGATGGCGGCCTGGAGACCGAACATCTCGGCCTTCTCGTCCGGCTCCTCGTGGTCGTAGCCGAGCAGGTGCAGCACTCCGTGGACGGTGAGCAGCTGAAGCTCCTCGTCCATGGAGTGCCCGGTCGGCGCGTCCTCGCCCTGCTTCTTGGCGACCTCGGGGCAGAGCACGATGTCGCCGAGGAGGCCCTGCGGGGGCTCGGCGTTCTCGTCGTCCTTCGACGGCGGACGCAGTTCGTCCATCGGGAAGGACATGACATCCGTCGGGCCCGGCAGGTCCATCCACTGGATGTGGAGCTCTTCCATCGCCCCGGCGTCCACGACGATCACCGAAAGCTCGGAGAGCGGGTGGATGCGCATGCGCGCGAGTGCGTAGCGGGCGATGTCGAGGATCGCCTGCTCGTCGACCTCGGTGCCGGACTCGTTGTTGACGTCGATCGACATGTGCTGCTGTTTCTACTTCCCGTTGCGGCGTTCCCGACGACCGCCGTCGTGGTCGCGGTCGCGGCTGTCGCGCCCGCTGTCGCTGCGGCTGTCGTACTTCTCGTACGCGTCGACGATACGGCCGACGAGCTTGTGCCGTACGACATCCTGCGACGTGAGCGTGGAGAAGTGCACGTCCTGTACCCCGTCCAGGATGTCCCGGACCTGTCGCAGACCGCTCTTCGTGCCGCCGGGGAGGTCGACTTGGGTGATGTCGCCGGTGATGACGATCTTCGAGTCGAAGCCGAGGCGGGTGAGGAACATCTTCATCTGCTCGGGGTTCGTGTTCTGCGCCTCGTCCAGGATGATGAAAGCATCATTAAGGGTGCGGCCCCGCATATAAGCCAGGGGCGCGACCTCGATCGTTCCGCTCGCCATCAGCTTGGGGATGGAGTCGGGGTCGAGCATGTCGTGCAGCGCGTCGTACAGCGGGCGCAGATACGGGTCGATCTTCTCGTAGAGGGTGCCGGGCAGGAAGCCGAGGCGCTCGCCGGCCTCGACGGCCGGGCGGGTCAGGATGATGCGGGTGACCTGCTTGGACTGGAGCGCCTGCACGGCCTTGGCCATGGCCAGATAAGTCTTGCCGGTACCGGCGGGGCCGATGCCGAAGACGATGGTGTGCTTGTCGATGGCGTCGACATAGCGCTTCTGGTTGAGGGTCTTGGGGCGGATCGTGCGGCCTCGGCTGGAGAGGATGTTCTGGGTGAGGACCTCGGAGGGCGTCTCCTCGGCACCTTCCCTGTCCTCCTTCCGCAGCATGGCGATCGAGCGTTCCACCGCGTCCTCCGTCATCGGCTGACCGGTGCGGAGCACCAGCATCATCTCGTCGAACAAGTGCTGGACGACCGCGACCTCCGTCGCGTCGCCGACCGCGCTGATCTCGTTTCCCCGTACATGTATGTCCGTGGACGGGAACGCCTTCTCGATCACGCGCAGCAAGGCGTCACCGGATCCGAGCACCATCACCATGGGGTGCTTCGCGGGGACGGTGAACTGGGCGCGCGCCTGTCCCGGCGCGGGGGTCTGGGCTGTGGGTGTCCGATTCATGGGCCGGCACTGTGGCCTGCGTAAACCTCCCGAACCAGGGCCCTCGCCGTTCGAGTTCCCTCGGCTTCCCAGCGTACGACTGCTCACTCGCCTCCCAGAAGTCTTTTTGCGGGGAGCGGGGAGGGGCCGGGGAGGGTGGTCGCGGCTCGGGGCGCGGGCGCCGTAGGCCCGCGCCACGGGTCTACGGCGCCGGAGCCGGGCGGAAGCCGATCGTCGGAACGGCCCGGCGCAGCGCCCAGGGGCGGGCCGGGACCGGGAGCAGCCCCTCCAGGAAGGCGTACCGGGCGCGCAGGGCGGCCGGGTCCTGGCCGTCGTACCGCTGCGCCCGCTGCCACCAGGCGGCGATCTCGCCCCAGGTCGGCGCGGACAGGGAACCCCCGAACTCCTGTACGGACAGGGCGGCGGTGAGTCCGGCGAACGCGAGCCGGTCGGCGAGCGGCCAGCCCGCCAGGGTGCCGGTGACGAAGCCGGCCACGAAGACGTCGCCGGCGCCGGTCGGGTCGAGGGCGGCGACCTGGATGGCGGGCACCTCGGCGACCTCGCCGGTGCCGCCGTCGACGGCGTAGGCGCCCTCGGAGCCGAGGGTGACGACGGCGTAGCGGACCTTGTCGGCCAGCGCGCGGGCGGCGGCCCGGGGGCACTCGGTGCGGGTGTAGCGCATGGCCTCGGCGGCGTTCGGGAGGAAGGCCTCGCAGTGCTCCAGGTCGGTGAGGGCGGCCAGGTCCCAGCGGCCGGTGTCGTCCCAGCCGACATCGGCGAAGATCCGGGAGCCGGAACGGGCCGCGCGGGCCACCCACTCCTCCTCCTGGCCGGGCACCAGGGAGGCCACGGCGGCGCGGGCCCGCGGCGGGCAGGCGCGCGCGGAGCCCGCGGCGGTCAGGTCGATGCCGGGGTCGGAGTCGGTGCCGATGCCAGGGGCGGTGCCGATGCCAGGGGCGGTGCCGGGGTCGAGGTCCGCGTCGGCGGGCGGGGCGGCGTGCCCATGGGAGATCATCGTCCGCTCGCCCTCGTAGGCCATGGAGACGGTGACCGGGGAGTGCCAGCCGGCGATGGTGCGGGACAGCGAGAGGTCGATGCCCTCGCCCTGTTCGAGGGCGTCCCAGCAGTACTCGCCGTAGTGGTCGTCGCCGAACGCGGCGGCGAGCGAGGTGCGCAGGCCGAGCCGGGCGAGCGCGGTGGCCATGTTGGCGACGCCGCCGGGGCTGGAGCCCATGCCACGGGCCCAGGACTCGGTGCCGCGGACGGGCGCGCTGTCGAGGCCGGTGAAGATGATGTCGAGGAAGACCGTGCCGGTGAGGAACACGTCGCAGGCCGGATCGCTGGGCGCGCGCAGCAGGCTCAGCGGGTCTACGACGTCGTTGTCGCGTTCGGTCACGGCAGGCTCCCCGGTCGTGGTGCGGCGGCGGACCGGCACCGGTGGCACGCCGGGGGCGTCCGGGGCATCGGATGCGTCGGACGCTTTCGCACGCGTCCGATGCGCCTGATGCGCCTGATGCGTCGGATACCTCGGGCGCACTCGGGCACGGAGGGTGCCACTGGTGTCGATGGTGCCGGTCCGCACAGTGTGCCGGAAGCGGACCCGCAAGGCAGGCCGAACGTGACGAATTCGCCCTGGAATACCCAGCCATTGGAGTTCCAAACCGACCGTGACGCGTATCACAGACTGAATCGGGGGATACCACCTTCTCCGCCACCTCGGTTGCTTGGTACACATGGTCGTGCGACCCGTGAAGCACCGGGCGTCCCTCTCCCCTCCCTGTTCAGTTCCTGGAACGCCCATGTCCTCGCGCCGCCCGCGTGCCCTGGGGGCGCTCGTCGCTCTCGTCTCCCTGTTCACGGCCGGTTACCTCGCCTCGTACCTGCTGCCGACCGTCGTCGGCCGGCTGTCCGAGAGCCTCGGCCTGCGCCCCGCCCACGCCGGCATGGTCGGCTCGGTCCTGCTGCTCTGCTCGGCGTCGGCCGGGTTCACGCTCGCCGGGCGGGTGGAGCGGCTCGGCCCGCGCCGGACGGCGCGGTTCGGGCTCGCGGCGATGGTCGTGGGGTACGGAACGGCGGCGGCCACGGAGCTGTTGCCGCTGGTCGTGGCGGGCGCGATGGTCGGCGGCTTCGGCTCGGGTACGTCGACGGCGGTCGCGGCCTCGGGCATCGCGGGCCGGCCCGATCCGCAGCGGGGGTCCACCCTCGGTCTGCTGTCGGTGTCCGCGACGGCGGGCGCGCTGTATCTGACGCTGCCCCGGTTGGGCGGCGGCCACGCGCTGCCGTTCCTGGCGATCGCGGGTGTCGCGGTGCTCGTGTCCCCGGCGACCCGGTGGCTGCCGGGGCCGGGCCGGGGCGTGCTGGACGCGGCGCCGCAGGGCGCGGGGATGGCCCTGGGATCGGGTGCGGGCGGGGGCGCGGGAATGGGTGCGAAGCCGCTGCCCGCGCGGTCGGCCGGGCTGGCGCTGGCGGGCGCGATCGTCTTCTGGTCGATGGCGCAGAACGCGCTGTGGGGTGTGAGCGGCCGGATCGGTATCACCCGGGCGGGTCTGTCCGAGGTGACCCTCGGACTGGTGTTCGCGGTGGCACTCGGGGCGGGGCTCGCCGGAGTCCTCACGGCGGGCGCGCTCGGCTCGCGGCTCGGCCGGGCGGTGCCCATCGGCGGCGGTACGGTGCTGATCTCGGCGTGCGTGCTGCTCAGCGCGACCGCGGCGGACCCAGTGTCCTTCGCGACCGGCGAGATCCTCTGGAACGCGGTCTACCCGGTCGTCCTGTCGTACCTCCTCGGCCTCGCCGCCACGCTGGACGCGCGCGGCCGGTGGGCGGTCCTGGTCGGCTCGGCCTCGTCGCTCGGCGTGGCCTGCGGGCCGGTCACCGGCAGCCTGCTGTCGGAGGCGGCGGGCTACCCGGGCATGGGCCTCACCCTGAGCGTGCTGCTGCTCATGGCCGGACTGCCGATGACGGCGGTCGCCCGGCACGCCTCCGGCCGCCCGCTGGTCCCCGGCTCCATCCGCCGCCGCGGCGGCGCTCCGGCGGCGTTCCTGGCGGGCACCTCCCCCGCGCCGCCGTCCCTGCTCCCCCAGATCGGCACCCCGGAGGCGCAGGTCACCCCGATCCGCGTCGCCTCCCGGGGCCGCCGCCTGGCCCAGTCGGCCTTCCGCCTGGCGCGGCCGAGCTCGCGGGGGTGAGGGCGGGGACTACCAGCGGTGCCAAACTCCGGTGGGAGCGGCATCACTGGCGACGCTGTGATCATCTCCCGCGTCGAAGAACAGGGCCCAGGACACCAGGCCGTCCCCGACGCGCTGCGCGCCCAGTTCGAGCTGGAAACCGTGGCAGCACGGATCCCCGCCCGCACCGAACCGGAGGCCGGTGCCGTGGGCGATCGCGTGGGCTTCCATCTCTCCGGCCAGTTCCGACGGCACCCGGCCGATGAGCCGGATCCCCTCGCAGGTCACCTGCGGGCCTCGGCGTCCGTCCACGACGACGTAGGCCAGTTCTCCGTCCGTGAGGAAGTAGCACTCGACGGCGGACAGGCCGGAAAGGCCGTCTTCCTTGACGAATCCCACCGGGTCCCACCGCGCGCCGTGCCCGGCGCGCTTGGGGGTGAAGCCGTGCGCGGCCAGGGCCGCGACGGCCTCCGCCTCGCTCATGTCCATGCGGAGAGGGCCCAGGGTCCGCCCGGGAACGTAGACCCACTGGTCCCGCTCCGCGTCCGGAAGTACCGGCCACATGCCCAGATACGCGTCCATGCCCATCAGATGATGATCACACCCCGAGAACGGAACAGGAGGCGGAGGACCCCACGGCTGCACCCCGGGACCGTACCTGTCGGTGGTGCCGATGCCCGGTTGCCGGTGCCGGTGCCGGGCCGTGCCGGGTGTGGTGTCACCGGGTTGTAGGCTCCCGGCGGCCGGAAGAGCGGCCCCGGCGCCTGCGCCGTGTCCCGCGCCCGGCCTTCTCCGACACCGACGGGAGTTCTCATGAACAGATGGACGGCCTGCGCGGCCGTCGTCGCGGGCACGGCGCTTCTCGTCCTCTACCTGACCGATGTCGTCGCCACCGTGCCCTACTCGGTCTTCGCCGTCCTCGCAGGCACGGCCCTCGTTATCGACGGACTCCGGAAGCTGTACCGCCTCCGGCGCCCGCCGAAGCCCCGGGACCCGGCCGGGTAGGACAGGACCGGACCGGACGGGCCTGCATCGGGCCTGGATCGGGCCTGAATCAGGCCAGGTAGAAGTCGTACGCCTCGACCTCCGCCAGGTACCTCTCCCGGCGGTCCTCGTCGTCGTCCAGGAAGGACGCCAGGAAGGAGTTGCGGGCCAGGGTCCGCAGCTGGTCCGGGGTGAGGGACAGGGCGTCGCGCACCGCGTCGAAGTTGTCCCCGACGTAGCCGCCGAAGTACGACGGGTCGTCCGAGTTGACCGTCGCCATCAGCCCCGCCGCCAGCATCTCCCGCAGCGGGTGGTCGCCGATCTTGTCGATGGCGCGCAGCCGCACGTTCGACAGCGGGCACAGCGTCAGCGGCGTCCGCTCCCGCACCAGCCGCTCGACCAGCTCCGGGTCCTCCATGCAGCGCAGACCGTGGTCGACCCGCTCCACGCCGAGGACGTCGAGGGCCTCGCGGATGTACTCCGCCGGGCCCTCCTCGCCCGCGTGCGCGACGCGTCGCAGACCGAGCCGCGCGGCCTCCTCGTACACCTCGCGGAACTTCGCCGGCGGGTGCCCGACCTCGGCCGAGTCGAGCCCGACCCCGGTGATCCGGTCCAGGTACGGGCCGGCGGCCCGCAGCGTCTCCATCGCCGACTCGGCCGACTCGTCGCGCAGGAAGCACATGATCAGCCGGGTCGAGATGCCGAACCGCTCCTCGGCGCGGTCCAGGGACGCGCCCAGGCCCTCGATGACGGTGCCGATCGGCACCCCGCGGGCCGTGTGCGCCTGCGGGTCGAAGAAGATCTCGGCGTGCCGCACGCCCTGCGCCGCGGCCCGCGCCAGATAGGCGTCGGCCAGCTCGGTGAAGTCGTCGGC
Organism: Streptomyces sp. NPDC048718; assembly: GCF_043198875.1. Taxonomy (NCBI): domain Bacteria; kingdom Bacillati; phylum Actinomycetota; class Actinomycetes; order Kitasatosporales; family Streptomycetaceae; genus Streptomyces; species Streptomyces sp. NPDC048718. Next base: position 487,338 of record NZ_JBICVG010000005.1, on the reverse strand, counting down.
GGTGCGCAGCACGGCCATCAGGGCGTAGTACAGGTCCAGGAAGGACTGGAGGTCGTCGAAGCGGTACGCCTCGCGCAGGGCCTCGGTGTCGGCGTACGGCAGGGTGACGCCGTTGCGCGCGGCGAGGGCGAAGGCCAGCTCGGGTTCGAGGGTGCCTTCGATGTGCAGGTGCAGTTCAGCCTTGGGGAAAGCCATGGGGGGTGCCGTTCTGTCTCTTCGGTCTGGCTCGGCGTCGGTCTGTCTTGACGTCGGTCTTGAGGTCGGTCGGTCTCGACGCCGGTGGGTCTCGACACCGGTCGGTCTATCGCTTCGGTACGGGGACCGTCACCAGGTCCTGGGCGATGGTCAGTTCGCCCGTGAACCCGGCCGCCCTCGCCTGCCGTTCGAACTCCGCCGGATCGGTGTACCGCTGCGAGAAGTGGGTGAGGACCAGGTGCCGTACGCCCGCGTCCCGCGCGACCGCCGCGGCCTGGCCGGCCGTCAGATGGCCGTGGTCGGTGGCGAGCCGGACGTCCTCGTCGAGGAAGGTCGACTCGATGACGAGCAGATCGGCGCCGTCGGCGAGCGTGTGCACACCGTCGCACAGCCGGGTGTCCATGATGAACGCGACCCGCTGCCCGCGCCGGACCTCACTGACCTCCTCCAGCGTGACGCCGCGCAGGACGCCCTCGCGCTGGAGCCGGCCCACGTCGGGGCCCTCGATACCGTGCGCGGCGAGCCGCTCGGGCAGTATGCGGCGCCCGTCCGGCTCGACGAGGCGGTAGCCGTACGACTCCACGGGGTGGGAGAGCAGGGCGGCTTCGAGCGTGTACGCGTCGGTGACCGCGAGCGGCCCGTCGGCGGCGACGGGTGCCTCGGTCAGCCGGACGGTCTCGCGGTACGCCGTGGCGTACCGCAGCCGCTCGAAGTACCGCTGTCCGCTCGCCGGGTAGTGCGCGACGACCGGGTGCGGGACCTGGTCGAGGTTGATCCGCTGGATCACCCCGGCCAGACCGAGCGAGTGGTCGCCGTGGAAGTGCGTGACGCAGATCCGGTTCAGGTCGTGCGCCGCGACCCCGGCACGCAGCATCTGGCGCTGCGTGCCCTCGCCGGGGTCGAAGAGGATGCCCTGCCCGTCCCAGCGCAGCAGATAACCGTTGTGGTTGCGGTGCCGGGTCGGGACCTGGCTGGCCGTGCCGAGGACGACCAGTTCACGTGCGGACAAGGGGGTGCTCCGGACCTATCCGGGCGGCCAGTTGAGGCCGCGGCCGCCCAGCACGTGGGCGTGCGCGTGGAAGACGGTCTGGCCCGCGCCGGCCCCGGTGTTGAGGACGATGCGGTAGCCGCTGCCGTCCACCTTCTCCGCCTCGGCGACCTCTCCGGCCACGCGCAGCACGTCGGCGGCGACGGCCGGCGCACCGGCCGCGAGGGAGGCGGCGTCGGGGTAGTGGGCGCGCGGGATCACGAGCACGTGGGTGGGCGCCTGCGGGTTGATGTCCCGGAACGCGACGGTCGTCTCCGTCTCGCGCACGATCGTCGCCGGGACCTCCCCCGCCACGATCTTGCAGAACAGGCAGTCGCTCTGCGGCTCTCCGGCCATGGCCTCGTCCTCCTCGCCTCGGTCGAACTCGAACTCGATCTCGAACTTGATCGCGATCACACGTACACGCGCATGCTATCGGGGGCCTCCGACAGCGCCGCCGGACCGTCCCCCGGTCCTCACGCCCCCGGCCGGGGCCCGTACTCGCCCGCCTACACCTACGCCTACGCCTACGACCAGCGACCTGTGCGGCCGAGGACGAGCGCGGTGGCCGCCGTGCCTGCCGTGGAGGTGCGCAGGACGCTGGGCCCGAGCCGGTACGGCCGGGCGCCCGCCTCCTCGAACAGCGCCAGCTCCTCCGGGGAGACGCCCCCCTCCGGCCCGACGACGAGCACGATCGTCCCCTCGCGCGGGAGTTCGGCGGTGGCGAGGGCCTCGCTCGGGTGGTCGCGGTCCTCGTGCAGCACGGCGGCGAAGTCGGCGCCCGCGAGCAGCGCGGCGACCTGCTTGGACGTCATCAGCTCGGCGACCTCGGGGAACCGGGTGCGGCGCGACTGCTTGCCGGCCTCACGGGCGGTGCTGCGCCACTTGGTGAGGGCCTTCTGCCCGCGCTCGCCCTTCCACTGGGTGATGCAGCGGGACGCGGCCCACGGCACGATCGCGTCGACGCCGGTCTCCGTCATGGTCTCGACGGCCAGTTCCCCGCGGTCGCCCTTGGGCAGGGCCTGGACGACGGTGATCGAGGGCGCCGGCTCGGGCTCCTCGTTCAGCGCGGACGTCTCCACGGTCAGCCGGTCCTTGCCCTCCACGGCGGACACCACGCCCTCGACCCAGCGGCCCCGGCCGTCGGTCAGGACGACGTCCTCGCCCGGCTGGAGCCGCTTCACGGAGACGGCGTGCCGGCCCTCGGGCCCGTCCAGGACGAACAGACGGGTACCGGGAAGAGTGTCGACGACGAAGACGGGTGCGGTCACGAAGTGCTCCTGGGACTGATGCTGCCGGTGATGCCAGTGGTGCCGGGGGTACCGGGTGTACCGGAGAGGCCGGAGGTATCGGTAGTACCACCGGGGGTGTCGGTGCCGCCGTAGAGCGCGGTGTGGAGTTCCTCGGCCAGCACCTCCACCAGCCGGCCGGCCGGCAGCTCCCGGGCCAGCCGGTGCCCCTGCCCGGCCCACAGCGCCATGGCCTGCGGGTCCCCGACCGCCGCGGCGGCCCGCCGCAGCGGGGAGGTGAGGTGGTGGACCTCGGGGTACGCGGCCGGGGCGTACGGCCCGTGCTCGCGCATGAACCGGTTCACCAGACCGCGCGCCGGACGCCCGGAGAACGCCCGGGTCAGCTCGGTACGGGTGAACAGGGCGGTGAGGGCCGGATCGGTCAGGGCCCGCTTGTGCAGCGGGTGCGCCCCGGACTCCGGGCAGACGAGGAAGGCGGTGCCGAGCTGGGCCGCGTCGGCGCCCGCCGCGAGGACGGCGGCGATCTGCCGGCCGCGCATGATCCCGCCGGCGGCGATGATCGGCAGCCGGACCCGCTCCCGTACCTCCGTGATCAGCGGCAGCAGCGCGCTGCCGCTGCCCGCCGACGGCCCGTCGGCGGGATCGTCGCGATGGGTGCCCTGGTGGCCGCCGGCCTCGGTGCCCTGCACGCCGATCGCGGCGGCGCCGGCCCGCTCGGCCGTCCGGGCCTCCTCAACGGAGGTGGCGGTGACGATCGTGTACGTGCCGGCCCGGGCGAACGCGTCGAGCACGTCGCGGTCGGGGCAGCCGAAGGTGAAGGAGACGACCGGCACGGGGTCGTCGAGAAGGATCGCCAGCTTGGCGTCGTACGCGTCGTCGCGGCCCTGGTCGGGATCGCCCAGCGCGGTCTCGTACCAGCCCGCCTCGCCGGCCAGCTGGTGCCGGTAGACCTCGACGGCGGCCGGATCGGCCGGCTGGTCGCGCGGCGGGACGAACAGATTGACCCCGAAGGGCCGCGCGGTAAGCCCGCGGACCTGCTTGATCTCCTGGTACAGCCCGCCGGCGGTCTTGTACCCGCCCGCCAGGAAACCGAGCGCGCCCGCCTCGCAGACGGCGCCGACGAGATCCGGGCAGGATCCGCCGCCGGCCATGGGGGCCTGCACGATCGGATACCGGGAGAGATCGTTCAGCGCGGTGGACATGCGGGCATCGTTTCATGCCACCGCGAGCGCGCCGAATCCGTGGGCGGGGACGAGCCGGGGCGAACGGGGTACGCGCGAGGGGCGGCCCGCACGATGTGCGGACCGCCCCTCGGAAGACCTTGCCGGAGACGGGCCCTCACAGGATCCACCGTCCGTTGAAGGCGTCCTTCAGCCGCGAGAACAGCCCCTGCTGCCCGGGCTGACTGTGCCGACCCGGGGGGCGACCCCCGGACCCCCGGCAGAGCGCCTACCGTCCGTTGAAGGCGTCCTTCAGCCGCGAGAACAGCCCCTGCTGCCCAGGCTGGAACTGCCCCGTGGGCCGTTCCTCTCCCCGCAGCTTGGCCAGTTCGCGCAGCAGCCGCTCCTGCTCGGCGTCGAGCTTCGTCGGGGTCTGGACCTCGACGTGCACGATCAGGTCGCCGCGGCCGTTGCCGCGCAGGTGGGTGACGCCTCGGCCGTGCAGCGGGACCGACTGGCCGGACTGGGTGCCGGGCCGGATGTCGATCTCCTCGACACCGTCAAGCGTCGTCAGCGGCACCTTGGTGCCGAGCGCGCCCGCCGTCATCGGGATGGTCACCGTGCAGTGCAGGTCGTCGCCGCGCCGCTGGAAGACCTCGTGCGGAAGCTCGTGGATCTCGACGTACAGGTCGCCGGCGGGGCCGCCGCCGGGGCCGACCTCGCCCTCGCCCGCGAGCTGGATACGGGTGCCGTTGTCGACACCGGCGGGGATCTTGACCGTGAGGGTACGGCGCGAGCGCACCCGGCCGTCGCCCGCGCACTCGGGGCACGGGGTCGGGACGACGGTGCCGAAGCCCTGACACTGCGGACACGGGCGCGAGGTCATGACCTGGCCCAGGAAGGACCGGGTGACCTGGGAGACCTCACCGCGGCCGCGGCACATGTCACAGGTCTGCGCCGAGGTCCCGGGGGCGGCACCCTCGCCGGAGCACGTGGTGCAGACCACGGCCGTGTCGACCTGGATGTCCTTGGTGGTGCCGAAGGCCGCCTCGTCGAGGGTGATCTCCAGGCGGATCATCGCGTCCTGGCCGCGCCGGGTACGCGAACGCGGGCCGCGCTGGGACGCCGTACCGAAGAAGGCGTCCATGATGTCCGAGAAGTTCCCGAAGCCGCCCGCGCCGAAGCCGCCGGCACCACCGGCGCCGCCGGAGGCGGACAGGGGGTCGCCGCCGAGGTCGTAGACCTGCTTCTTCTGCGGGTCGGAGAGCACCTCGTAAGCGGCGTTGATCTCCTTGAACCGCTCCTGGGTCTTCGGGTCCGGGTTCACGTCCGGGTGGAGCTCACGGGCGAGGCGGCGGAAGGCCTTCTTGATCTCGTCCTGTGAAGCGTCGCGGCGCACGCCGAGTACGGCGTAGTAGTCCGTGGCCACTTACGACTCCGCCAGGATCTGTCCGACGTAACGTGCCACTGCGCGTACCGCTCCCATCGTTCCGGGGTAGTCCATGCGGGTCGGTCCGACCACGCCGAGTTTGGCGACTGCCTCGCCGCCCGAACCGTAGCCGACCGAGACGACGGATGTGGACGTGAGTCCCTCATGGGCGTTCTCGTGCCCGATCCGTACGGTCATGCCCGATTCCTGGGCCTCGCCGAGCAGCTTGAGGAGCACGACTTGCTCCTCCAGAGCTTCAAGGACGGGCCTGATCGTCAGGGGGAAATCGTGCCCGAAGCGGGTCAGATTGGCGGTGCCGCCGATCATGAGCCGTTCCTCGCGCTGTTCGACGAGGGTTTCGAGCAGGGTGGCGAGGACCGTCGAGACGGTACCTCGGTCCTCCATGTCCTCGAAGGATTCCGGCAGATCCTGCACCAGCTGCGGCACGTCGGCGAAACGGCGGCCGACGACCCGGCTGTTGAGCCGGGCCCGCAGATCGGCGAGGGAGTTCTCGCCGAACGGCGCGGGACAGTCGACGACCCGCTGCTCGACCCGGCCGGTGTCCGTGATGAGCACGAGCATGAGCCGGGCGGGCGCCAGCGAGAGCAGTTCCACATGCCGCACCGTCGAACGGGTCAGCGAAGGGTACTGCACGACGGCGACCTGCCGGGTCAGCTGCGCGAGCAGCCGGACCGTGCGGGCGACGACGTCGTCGAGGTCGACGGCGCCGTCGAGGAAGTTGTGGATCGCCCGCCGCTCGGGGGTCGACAGCGGCTTGACGCCGGCCAGACGGTCGACGAAGAGGCGATAGCCCTTGTCGGTGGGGATGCGGCCGGCGCTGGTGTGCGGCTGGGCGATGAAGCCCTCGTCCTCCAGGACCGCCATGTCGTTGCGGACGGTGGCGGGGGACACGCCGAGCTTGTGACGCTCGGTGAGCGCCTTGGAGCCGACCGGCTCCTCCGTCCCGACGTAGTCCTGGACGATCGCGCGCAGCACTTCGAGTCTGCGTTCACTGAGCATCGCGCGCACCTCCAGCTGTCGTTCCGGTTCCGCTTGCCCCGCTTTTGGCACTCAACCTGTTCGAGTGCCAGGAATCCACCCGCAAGTGTAAGGCGGCGGACGTCGCTCCTGGCAAGGAGGCGGGCTGGGCACCCTTCGAACAGTTAGCGTCCCACCATGGATATCGACTGGGACGGGCACGGCTGGGAAGGGCTCGGCGAGGGGGTCGGGCGGCGCCGGCTGCCTGGCTGGGACGCCACGGTGGGCCTGGTGACGGGGCGGGACGGGGTCCTGCTGTACGACACCGGCTCGACGCTCGCCGAGGGAGCCGAGCTGCGGGAGCAGGTGAGCTCTCTCACGGGTGGGCGGAGCGTGACACATGTCGCACTCGGTCATCCACACTTCGACCACGTGTTCGGCACGGCGGCCTTTCCGGGGGCCGAGGTCTACGGGGCGGCGGGCCTGGCCGCGCTGCTGCGCCGGGAGGCGGCCGAGCTGCGGACGGACGCGGTACGGCACGGGGTGGACGCGGGGGCCGCCGCCGAGGCCGCGGCGGCGCTGGTCGCACCGGGGCACGAGGTCGCGGGGGAACTGGTACTCGACCTGGGCGGCCGGCGGGTGGTCCTCGCGAACGCGGGGCCCGGCCACTCGGGCCACGACCTGGCCATGCTGGTGCCCGGCACCCCGGCGGTGGTCTTCTGCGGCGACCTGGTCGAGGAGTCCGGCGAACCGCAGGCCGGACCGGACGCGCTGCCCGCCCGCTGGCCGGCCGCCGTCGACCGGCTGCTGGAGCTGGGCGGCGAGGACGCGCGGTACGTGCCGGGGCACGGGGCAGTGGTGGACGCCGCGTTCGTACGACGCCAGCGCGCGGAACTGGCACGGCGCGCCGCGGTGTCGTAGCGTCCCCGGAATGCGCAGCTACCAGCCCGATCTGACGCCCCCTTGGAAGCGCTCGGCGCCCGTGCCGGAGGTTTCGGCGGAGCGCGATCTGGTCGTCGAGGAGGCCGGAACGGGATTCTGCGGGGCGGTGATCCGCTGCGAGGCGGGCACGGTGACCCTGGAGGACCGGTTCGGCAAGCACCGGGTCTTCCCGATGGAGCCGCGCGGCTTCCTCATCGACGGCCGGCCCGTCACCCTGGTCCGCCCGACCGGCCCCGCACCGACCCGGCCCACCCGCACCGCGTCGGGCTCGGTCGCGGTCCGGGGCACCCGGGCGCGGATCGCCCGGGCGGGCCGCATCTACGTCGAGGGCCGCCACGACGCCGAGCTGGTGGAACGGGTCTGGGGCGACGACCTGCGCATCGAGGGCGTCGTCGTGGAGTACCTGGAGGGCGTCGACGACCTCCCGTCCCTCGTCGCCGACTTCGCCCCGGCCCCGGACGCGCGCCTCGGCGTCCTGGTCGACCACCTGGTCCCGGGCTCCAAGGAGTCCCGCATCGCGGCCCAGGTCACCTCCCCGGACGTCCTGGTCGTCGGCCACCCGTACATCGACGTCTGGGAGGCCGTGAAGCCGTCCTCGGTGGGCATCCCCGCCTGGCCGGCGGTCCCGCGAGGCCAGGACTGGAAGACGGGCGTCTGCCACGCCCTGAACTGGCCGGCCAACACGGGCGCGGCCTGGCAGCACATCCTCTCCCGCGTGCACTCCTACAAGGACCTGGAGCCGGCGCTGCTGGGCAGGGTGGAGGAACTGATCGACTTCGTGACGGCCCCGTAGTCCTCAGCCGAAGACCGCCCCCACTTTCCCTTCCCCGCCCCCTCCCCACCCCCTCCACCACCCCCCACCCACCGGCGCGGCCCCACCCACCCCACTCAAGCGGGAGGGGTGCGGGGCGGTGCGCCACGACGCGGACGGGAGCGGGGGCCGGGGAGGGGGTGGTGTTCGGAACGTAAAGCGTGATTTGTGGCGCGGAAAAAGAACGCTTCACGCACTACAAAGGGCTCCGCGCCGTAAATCATGCAGTGCAGAACACGAGCCCCCGGACCGGCCCCCGCGCACCCACCACAACCCCAGCGCACCGCACCAGCACCCCGAACGCGCCCCGCACCACCACGCCACGCCACGCCCCGCCCACCCGCACAGCGCAGCGCCCCGCACCACCGCCCCGCACAGCAGCGCGCAGCGCTACGCGCCCAACCTCAGTCCACCAGGTCCCGCACCACCGCGTCCGCCAGCAACCGCCCCCGCAACGTCAGCACCGCCCGCCCCGCCTCGTAAGCGCCCGCGTCCAGCAGCCCGTCCCCCAGAGCCCGCCCCGCGGCCTCCCGTCCCGCCGCCTTGAGCAGCCCGAGTTCGACGCCTTCCCGCAGCCGGAGTTCCAGGAGGACCCGTTCGACCCGCCGGTCCTCGTCGGTGAGGATTTCCCGTCCGGCGCCGGGCGAGCGTCCTTCGCCGAGGGCGGCCGCGTACGCGCCGGGGTGTTTCACGTTCCACCAGCGGACGCCGCCGACGTGGCTGTGGGCGCCGGGTCCGGCGCCCCACCAGTCGGCGCCGCGCCAGTACAGCTCGTTGTGGTGGCAGCGGCCGGCTTCGGAGGTGGCCCAGTTGGAGACTTCGTACCAGTCGAAGCCGGCCTGGGTGAGGACGTCTTCGGCGATGAGGTACCGGTCGGCGTGGACGTCGTCGTCGGTCATGGGTATCTCGCCGCGCCGGATGCGCCGGGCGAGCTGGGTGCCTTCTTCGACGATGAGCGCGTAGGCGCTGATGTGGTCGGGTCCGGCGCCGATGGCGGCGTCGAGGGAGGCACGCCAGTCGTCGTCGGTCTCGCCGGGGGTGCCGTAGATGAGGTCGAGGTTGACGTGGTCGAAGCCGGCGGCGTGTGCTTCGGCGACGCAGGCTTCGGGCCGGCCGGGGGTGTGGCTGCGGTCGAGGATCTTCAGGACGTGCTGCCGGGCGCTCTGCATGCCGAAGGAGACGCGGTTGTAGCCGCCGGCGCGCAGTTCGGCGAGGTAGGCCGGGTCGACGGAGTCGGGGTTGGCCTCGGTGGTGATCTCGGCGTCGTCGGCGAGTCCGAATTCATCGCGGATGGCGGCGAGCATGCGGACGAGGTCGGCGGCGGGCAGCAGGGTGGGGGTGCCGCCGCCGACGAAGACGGTCTGGACGGGGCGCGGGTCGTCGCCGAGGGTCTTGCGGGCGAGCCGTATCTCCTCGGTGATCTGGCCGGCGTAGTTCTCGCGGGAGGCGAGGACACCGCCGGCACCGCGCAGCTCGCTCGCGGTGTAGGTGTTGAAGTCGCAGTAGCCGCAGCGGGTGGCGCAGTACGGCACGTGCAGGTAGAAGCCGAGCGGTCGCTCCCCCGCACCGTCCAGGGCGTGCGCGGGCAGCGCTCCGTCCTCGGGCATGGGCTCACCATCGGGCAGTACGGAAGGCATGCCGCCATTGTCCCGTACCGCCCGGGGTGCGCCCCAGCCCTGTGGATAACTTCACGCGCACCCCGGCCCCCGGCCCGCGGCGGCCTCGCGCGGGTGCTCCGGGGGAACCTCGGAAGAAGAACCCCGAAGCCCCCGCAGACCTACCCGGAACTCCACCCGGCCCCGCGAAACCCGCAGGTCAGGCCTCCCGCGCGCCCGCGTACATCTCCTCGATCAGGTGCTGGTAGGTCCGCTCGACCACCGGCCGCTTCATCTTCAGGCTCGGGGTCAGCTCGCCGTGCTCGACGTCGAGGTCGCGCGGCAGCAGCCGGAACTTCTTGATCGTCTGCCAGCGCTGGAGGCCCTCGTTGAGGCGGGCGACGTACCCCTCGATGAGCTTCTGGGTCTGCGGGGCGGCGACGACCTCCGCGTACGTCTTGCCGCCGAGGCCGTTCTCGGCGGCCCAGCCGAGCACGGAGGGCTCGTCGAGGGCGATGAGCGCGGTGCAGTAGTTCCGGTCGGCGCCGAGGACGATCATGTTGGAGACGAACGGGCAGACGGCCTTGAACTGGCCCTCGACCTCGGTCGGCGCGATGTACTTGCCGCCGGAGGTCTTGAACAGGTCCTTCTTGCGGTCGGTGATCCGCAGATAGCCGTCGTTGGACAGTTCGCCGATGTCGCCGGTGTGGAACCAGCCGTCCGGTTCCAGGACCTCGGCGGTCTTCTCGGGCAGGCCGTGGTAGCCCTCCATGATGCCGGGGCTGCGCAGCAGGATCTCGCCGTCCTCGGCGATGCGGACCTCGGTGCCGGGCAGCGGCTTGCCGACGGTGCCGGTGCGGTAGGCCTCGCCGGGGTTGACGAAGGACGCGGCGGAGGACTCGGTGAGGCCGTAGCCCTCCATGATGTGGATGCCGGCGCCGGAGAAGAAGTAGCCGATCTCGGGGGCGAGGGCGACGGAGCCGGAGACGGCGGCGCGCAGCCGGCCGCCGAACGCCTCGCGCAGCTTCGAGTAGACGAGCGCGTCGGCGACCTTGTGCTTGGCGGTGAGGCCGAAGGGCGCGGTGGCGGCGCCGGTGCGGCGGAAGTTGTCCTGGCTGACCTTGGCGTACTCGCGGGCGACGCCGGCCGCCCACTGGAAGATCTTGTACTTGGCCGCACCGCCCTCGCGGGCCTTGGCGGCGACGCCGTTGTAGACCTTCTCGAAGATGCGCGGGACGGCGGCCATGTAGGTGGGCTGGACGATCGGCAGATTGACGATGATCTTGTCGATCCGGCCGTCGACGGCGGTGACGTGCCCGATCTCGATCTGCCCGGAAGTGAGCACCTTGCCGAAGACATGGGCCAGCGGCAGCCACAGGTACTGGATGTCCTCGCTGGTGAGCAGGCCGGTGGCGGCGATCGCCTTGGCCATGTACGACCAGCTGTCGTGGCGCAGCCGGACGCCCTTGGGGCGGCCGGTGGTGCCCGAGGTGTAGATGAGGGTGGCGAGCTGGTCGGAGGTGAGGGCGGCGACCCGCTCCTTGACGATCTCCGGGTGACGGTCCAGATAGGCCGCGCCGCGCGCCTCCAGGTCGGCGAGGGTCAGCACCCAGTCGTCGGAGGTGTCGGCGCCTTCGGGGTCGATGACGACGACGTGGTGGAGCTGGGGCAGCTCGGCGCGGCGCTCGACGGCCTTGGCCAGCTGCTCGGCGTTCTCGGCGATGAGGACGCGGGAGCCGGAGTCGGAGAGGATGAACGCCGACTCCTCGGCGTTGGTCTGCGGGTAGACGGTGGTGACGGCGGCACCGGCGCACATGACGCCGAGGTCGGCGAGGATCCACTCGACACGGGTGGCGGAGGCGAGGGCGACCCGCTCCTCGGGCGCGACACCGAGGTCGATGAGTCCGGCTGCGATGGCGTGGACGCGCTGGGCGGCCTCGGCCCAGGTGAGCGACTTCCAGTCGTCGGGGCCCTGGCCGGACGCGGCGGGCACCGGGTAGCGGTAGGCCTCCGCGTCGGGGGTCCGCTCGACGCGCTCCAGGAAGAGGGCGGCCACGGACGGCGGCCGGTTCTCGATCAGGGTCTGTGTGTCGCTCACGACGTCCTCCGGGCGGCGGCGGTGCGGTCAGGCGGGGGCGCCGCGGGCGGGGGGACGCGTGCGGCGCGGGTGGCAGCGCGGGGACGCGCCGCGTATCTAACTCACGAGTAACCTTCGAGCGGCTTCAGGGTAGAGGCCCGGGGACGGGTGCGTAAGGGCTTGCTTATAACGAACGGGTCTGCGCACCAGTGGTGCGCAGACCCGTTCACGGCCCGCTCGCGGGGTATCCGCGGCGTTTCGGGGACTACTTCTTCGGCTTGGCGGCCGCGGAGTCGTCGCTCGACAGGACGGCGATGAAGGCCTCCTGCGGGACCTCCACGGAGCCGACCATCTTCATCCGCTTCTTGCCTTCCTTCTGCTTCTCCAGCAGCTTCCGCTTACGGGAGATGTCACCGCCGTAGCACTTGGCGAGGACGTCCTTGCGGATGGCGCGGATGGTCTCACGGGCGATGACCCGGGCGCCGATCGCGGCCTGGACCGGCACCTCGAAGCTCTGCCTCGGGATGAGCTCCTTGAGCTTGGCGACGAGCCGGACACCGTAGGCGTACGCCTGGTCCTTGTGCGTGATCGCCGAGAAGGCGTCGACCTTGTCGCCGTGCAGCAGGATGTCGACCTTGACCAGGGAGCTGCTCTGCTCGCCGGTGGGCTCGTAGTCGAGCGAGGCGTAGCCGCGGGTCTTGGACTTCAGCTGGTCGAAGAAGTCGAAGACGATCTCGGCCAGCGGCAGGGTGTAGCGGATCTCGACCCGGTCCTCGGACAGGTAGTCCATGCCGAGCATGGTGCCGCGCCGGGTCTGGCACAGCTCCATGATCGCGCCGATGAACTCGGAGGGGGCGAGGATCGTGGCGCGCACGACCGGCTCGTACACCTCGTCGATCTTGCCCTCGGGGAACTCGCTCGGGTTGGTGACCGTGTGCTCGGCGCCGTCCTCCATGACCACGCGGTAGACCACGTTCGGGGCGGTCGCGATGAGGTCCAGGCCGAACTCGCGCTCCAGGCGCTCGCGGATCACGTCGAGGTGGAGCAGGCCGAGGAAACCGACGCGGAAGCCGAAGCCGAGCGCGGCGGAGGTCTCCGGCTCGTAGACCAGCGCGGCGTCGTTGAGCTGGAGCTTGTCCAGGGCCTCGCGCAGCTCCGGGTAGTCGGAGCCGTCCAGCGGATACAGACCGGAGAAGACCATCGGCTTCGGGTCCTTGTAGCCGCCCAGGGCCTCTTCGGCGCCCTTGGACTGGGAGGTGATCGTGTCACCCACCTTGGACTGGCGGACGTCCTTCACACCGGTGATCAGGTAGCCCACCTCGCCGACGCCGAGGCCGTCGGCCGGCAGCATCTCGGGCGAGTTGGTGCCGATCTCCAGCAGCTCGTGGGTCGCGCCGGTCGACATCATCCGGATGCGCTCGCGCTTGTTGAGCTGGCCGTCGACGACACGGACGTACGTGACGACACCGCGGTACGAGTCGTACACCGAGTCGAAGATCATCGCGCGGGCCGGGGCGTCGGCGACGCCGACGGGGGCCGGGACGTCCCGGACGACGCGGTCGAGCAGCGCCTCGACGCCCATGCCGGTCTTCGCGGAGACCTTGAGGACGTCCTCCGGCTGGCAGCCGATGAGGTTGGCCAGCTCCTCGGCGAACTTCTCCGGCTGGGCGGCCGGCAGGTCGATCTTGTTGAGGACCGGAACGATGGTGAGCTCGTTCTCCATGGCCAGGTAGAGGTTGGCCAGGGTCTGCGCCTCGATGCCCTGGGCGGCGTCCACCAGCAGGACCGTGCCCTCGCACGCGGCGAGCGAGCGCGACACCTCGTAGGTGAAGTCGACGTGCCCGGGGGTGTCGATCATGTTCAGGATGTGCGTACGGCCCTGCTCCGGCCCCTCGGTGGGGGCCCAGGGCAGCCGGACCGCCTGGGACTTGATCGTGATGCCGCGCTCACGCTCGATGTCCATCCGGTCGAGATACTGGGCACGCATCTGCCGCTGGTCGACCACACCGGTCAGCTGGAGCATCCGGTCGGCGAGCGTGGACTTGCCGTGGTCGATGTGCGCGATGATGCAGAAGTTGCGGATCAGAGCCGGGTCGGTACGGCTCGGCTCGGGCACGTTGGTAGGAGTCGCGGGCACGCAGGGTTCTCGTCTCGGGCGGTGTTCGGAACGGGTACGTAGCCACCATCGTCCCATGGCCGCGGGCCAACGGTCGGTTTGGGCGGTGTGGGGGGCGGCTGATAACGTGGACAGCTGTGTCTCGTATGCCCTCTCAGCTGCGGGGCGCATCCTCAAGAAACATCGAACCTGTAAAGGCTCTTTCGTGGCGAACATCAAGTCCCAGATCAAGCGGAACAAGACCAACGAGAAGGCGCGCCTGCGCAACAAGGCCGTCAAGTCGTCGCTCAAGACCGCGATCCGCAAGGCCCGTGAGGCTGTCGCCGCCGGCGACCTCGAGAAGGCCACCGTTGCCGCTCGTGCCGCCTCGCGTCAGCTCGACAAGGCTGTCTCGAAGGGTGTCATCCACAAGAACGCCGCCGCCAACAAGAAGTCGGCGCTGGCGATCAAGGTTTCCTCCCTCCAGGGCTGAGCTCTGATGTGACCGGCCGCACGGGATCCAGCGGGCCCTCTACCCCGCTCCCGGACGGCCACCCCGGCCACGTACGCGAGACGCGTTCGCCACGCGTGTACGGGCCACCACAAGCGTGAACCGAGGGCCCCGTCCCTCTCCTTCCCCAGGAGAGCGGCGGGGCCCTCGGCGTTGTCCGCTTAGCCCTGTGCCCGCGCGCCCTCGGATCGAGGGCGCGCGGGCACAGGGGTCTACGGGTGTGTTCCGTACGTGCGCTCCGTACGGAAGACCGGGCAGCAGGCGTCCTGGCCGGGGCCGGCTCAGCCGGTCCTGAAGGCCCCGAGGCCGAAGCTCCGGTCCCGCGGCCTTTCGCCCTTGCGGTCTTTCGGTCAGGCGCGGCGCATCCGGGCGGCGCGGGCGATGGCCACGACGGCCTTCTCCAGGGCGTACTCGGGATCGTCGCCGCCTCCCTTCACCCCCGCGTCGGCCTCCGCGACCGCGCGCAGGGCGACGGAGACGCCGTCCGGGGTCCAGCCGCGCATCTGCTGGCGGACCCGGTCGATCTTCCACGGGGGCATACCCAGCTCGCGCGCGAGATCGGCGGGCCGGCCGCCTCGGGCGGAGGAGAGCTTGCCGATGGCGCGGACGCCTTGGGCGAGCGCGCTGGTGATCAGCACGGGAGCGACGCCGGTCGACAGCGACCAGCGCAGGGCCTCCAGGGCCTCGGCGGCGCGGCCCTCGACGGCCCGGTCGGCCACCGTGAACGACGAGGCCTCGGCGCGCCCGGTGTAGTAGCGCGCGACGACCGCCTCGTCGATGGTGCCGTCGACGTCCGCCGTCAGCTGTGCCACGGCGGAGGCCAGCTCCCGCAGATCGCTGCCGATCGCGTCGACGAGCGCCTGGCACGCCTCGGGCGTCGCCGAACGGCCCAGGGACCGGAACTCCTGCCGGACGAACGTCAGCCGCTCCGCCGGCTTCGTCGTCTTCGGGCAGGCCACCTCGCGGGCGCCCGCCTTGCGGGCCGCCTCCAGGAGCCCCTTGCCCTTGGCGCCGCCGGCGTGCAGCACCACCAGGGTGATCTCGTCGGCCGGATCGTCCAGGTAGGCCTTGATCTCCTTGATCGTGTCGGCCGGCAGGTCCTGCGCGTTCCGCATGACCAGGACCTTGCGCTCGGAGAACAGCGAGGGGCTGGTCAGCTCCGCGAGCGCGCCGGGCTGGAGCTGCTCGGGGGCGAGGTCGCGCACATCGGTGTCGGCGTCGGCGGCCCGGGCGGCCGCCACCACCTCACGGACCGCGCGGTCGAGCAGCAGGTCCTCCTGGCCCACGGCGAGCGTGACGGGGGCGAGGAGATCGTCGGAGGAAGACTTCTTGGTGGCCATCGCGTTCCAGCATCCCACGCGCCACCGACAGCCCCTTCCCGCGCCGGCGGGCCGATCGCCGAGAATGTGCGGGTGAGCGATGTGAGACACGTACTGGTCCTGCCCGACCGCGACGCGGCCGAGGAGGTCGCCGCCGAACTGCCCGACCGGTTCGGCGTCGCGGAGGAGCCGCAGCTCGTCCGCGACGCCCTGGCGGGCGAGGACGACGCCGAGGACGCCCAGTGGCTGGTGGTGGTCGAGGACCCGGACGGCCGCCTCGACCCCGCGGACCTCGACTCCCTGGCATCCGAGTACGAGGGCTGGCTGGAGGTCCCGTAGGACCTGCCTGCCGGCGCGCGCACCCCTACCCCTCCGCTCCGTCCGCTCCCTTCACGGCGACCGGATCCGGGCCCGCGCCGGGCCGGGGCCCGGGCCGGGGATCCATGGGGGGCTCCGGCAGCTCGCGCATACGTGCCAGGGGCGAGGGCAGCACCCACAGGACGGCGAGCACGGTGCCGGCCGTCGCGATCCACAGAGTGGGCCGCAGGCCGAGGGCGCTGCCCAGCAGGCCTCCGGCGAGCGCGCCGAGCGGGCGGAAGCCGTGGTTGAGGGTCCGGTACGCGCCCATCACCCGGCCTCGTATCGCGTCGGGGACCAGTGCCATCTGGAGGGATCCGATCGCGATGTCGAGCAGCATCACGCCGACGCAGGACAGGAACTCGGCGACGATCAGCAGCCCGACGACCAGCGGCTTCGGCCCGGCGGCGAGGGGTATCAGGAGCAGTGGCAGCCCGAAGCCCAGGAAGCCGAACACCGTCGAGCGGCCGACCCCGATCCGCCGGACCACCCGGGACGCCACCGACGCGCCGATCAGCCCGCCGATCGCCCCGGTGCTGAGCACCGCGCCGAGGACCCCCGCGCTCAGCCCGAGCGTCGTCGTCACGTAGAGGACGAAGAGGGTGGAGAACATGAAGTTGAAGAACTGCACGGTGCCGGCGGCCGCGAACAGCGCCCGCATCAGCCGGTTCCCGACCAGCCACCGCATTCCCTCGGTGAAGTGCCCCTTCTCCACGGGCGCGGGGGCGGGTTCGGCCGGAGCGATCCGGGCCAGACAGGCCGCCGAGACCAGATAGGTGAAGGCGTTGGCGACCAGGGCGAACGGTGCCGTCAGTATCTGCACCAGCACACCGGCGGCGCCGGGTCCCGCCAGCCAGGCCATCGAACGACTGCCGTTGACCAGCGAGTTCGCCTGCACATAGCGCTCGACGGGGACCAGCGCCACGAACAGCGTCGCGTTGCACACGTCGAACAGCACGCCGGACACGCCCACCGCGAAGGCCACCGCGTACAGCTGGCCGAGTGTCAGCACGTCCAGGAAGTACGCGACGGGCAGGCTCAGCACGAGTGCCGCGCGGACCACATCGGCGGCGATCATGACGTGCCGCCGCCGGGCCCGCCGGTCGGCCCAGGCCCCGAACGGCAGATTGAACAGCAGCGCGGGCAGCAGTTCGGCGGTCTTCAGCCAGCCCATCTCGGCGGCGTCCGCCCCGAGGACGAGCACGGCGGCGAGCGGCAGCGCCATGAGCGCGACCTGGTCACCGGCGAGCGAGACGGTCTGCCCGGTCCAGTACCGGCGAAACTCCCGCTCCCTTAACAGCGCGGGTACACGTTCGGCGAGCGTCATCGGTCATTCCCCTCGGCTGTCGGGATTCACGATGCCGGGCAGTTCGCGGTCGACGAAGGCGATCCGCAGGACGGACACGGGCCGCGCTCCCTCGGGCCGCCGGGCCGGGTCCTTCTCCCGTTCCTCGTACGGGCGCAGCAACTCGTCGATTCCCCGGCCCAGTCCGGCCAGTTCCTCGGGGGTGAGGTGGAACAGCGTGTCGCCGAACTGCTCCGCCTCCTGCCATTGCCTGGGCAGCGTGTGCCGCTGCTCCAGGGCGCGGAGCGTTCGGGTGAGGTAGTGCTCCGCGGTGGCCATGCTGAGCGCGGTGGCCGCCTCGGCGACCGCCGGGTCCTCGCTGGTGTCCGACCACTGCGTGTACCGGGCCGTCGCCTGCCAGGGCTTCTCCCGCCCCTTGCCGCCCGGGGCCTGCTCGACCAGGCCGTACTTGGCGAGTATCCGCAGGTGGTACGAGCAACTGGCCACCGATTCCCCGGTCAGCTCGGCGGCCCGGGTGGCGGTGAACGGCCCCTCGCCGCGCAGCAGTCCCACGAGGGCCATCCGGACCGGATGGGCGTAGGCGCGCAGGGCGCGGGGATCGGTGAGATGGACGCTGCGAGGCAGCTCGTCACGGTGCTCCGACATGATGTAAAGCTATCTTTAGAAAGACTCCTTTACAAGAGATCTCAGGGGCCCGGCCCCGGGCCCGCGAGCGTGTGGGCCGCAAGGCCGGTGCCCGCGCCGGTGACCACGACCGCACCGTCCCGGTCCGTGCTCAGCACCCGCGCCCCGCCATCCCGCAGGGCCCGGACCGTCCGGGGCGACGGATGGCCGTACGGGTTGTCACGGCCGGCGGAGATCAGGGCCAGCCGGGGCCGCACCGCCCGGATGAGCCCCGGGTCCTGGTGGGCCGAGCCGTGGTGGGCCACCTTCAGCACGTCGACCGGCGGCAGTCGCGGATACGCCCGGACCAGCCCCCGCTGCGCCGCGGGTTCGAGGTCGCCGAGCAGCAACAGGGTCACGCCGCCCGCGGTCCTGACGAACAGCACGACACTCGCGTCGTTCGCCGCCGACTCCGTCGACTCCGCTGCCCCGGCGCTCCCGTCCGGCCCACCGGTCCCCGGCCACAGCACCCGCCACTCCAGCGGACCGATCACCCGCCGCTCCCCCGGTGCCGCCCGCACCACCGGCACCCCGGCGGCCCGCGCGGTACGCCGTACGAATTCCGCCTGCCCCGGCGGGTCGTCCAGCCCCGTCGTCTGGATCGCGCCCACCGTCCGGCCGCGCAGCACTCCCGGCAGACCGGCCACATGGTCCGCGTGGAAGTGACTGAGCACCAGCAGAGGGATCGTGCGCACCCCGAGCGCCGTCAGACAGCGGTCGACCGGCGCCGGGTCGGGCCCCGCGTCCACCACGACCGCGGTGTCCCCGCCGGCCGCGAGCACCGTCGCGTCACCCTGACCGACCTGGCACAGGGCGAACACCCAGCCCGGCGGCGGCCAGCCGGTGACCAGCCGGACCAGCGGCGGCGGCCGGACCACCGCCAGGACCAGCAGTACCGCGCACCCGGCCCCGATCCACCGCCGGTACGGCAGCCGCCACACGGCGAGCACCAGGAGCCCGGTCAGCGCCGCGAGCAGCAGCCCGCCCCACCAGCCGTCCGGCCAGGCCACCCGGGCGCCGGGCAGCCCCGCCCCGGTACGGGCCACCCGGGCGATCCACCCGGCGGGCAGGGCCGCGACCCACGCCACCCACCCGGCGGCCCACGGCCACACCGGCGCGAGGCCCAGCACGGCGAAACCGAGGACCGTGGCCGGGGCCACCGCCGCTTCCGCGAGCAGATTGGCGGGCACCGCCACCAGGCTCACCCGGGCCGCGAAGACCACCACGACGGGCGCGCACAGCGCCTGGGCCGCGAGCGTCGCCGCCAGCGCCTCCGCGATCCGGCCGGGCACCCGCCGCCGGCGCAGGGCGTCGCTCCAGCGCGGAGCGATCGTGAGCAGCGCGCCGGTGGCCAGGACGGAGAGCAGGAACCCGTAACTCCGCGCCAGCCAAGGGTCGTAGAGCACCAGGGCGAGCACCGCCGCGGCGAGTGCCGGGAGCAGTGAACGGCGCCGGCCGGTCGCGAGGGCGAGCAGGGTGACAAGCCCGCACGCCGCCGCCCGCAGCACACTCGGATCGGGCCGGCACACCACGACGAACGCGAGTGTCAGCCCTCCCCCGACGCATGCGGTCATCCGCAGCGGGATGCCCAGCCGGGGCGCGAGACCGCCCCGTTCGGCCCGCTGCGCGGTGCCGGGCCGCCCGATGAGGAGCAGCAGCACGACCGTGAGGTTCGAACCCGAGACGGCGAGGAGATGGGTGAGATCGGTGGCTTCGAACGCCTCCTTCAGTTCGGGCTCGACACGGGAGGTGTCCCCGACCACCAGGCCCGGCAGCAGGGCCCGGGCGTCCGGCGGCAGGTGCTCGGTCGCTCGCCGCAGTCCGGCGCGCAGCGTCCCGGCGGTGCGCTGGAGGCCGCTGGGCTGCCCGGTGATCCTGGGCGGCCCGCCGTCGGCCCGCAGCACGGCGGCGAGGGCGTCCCCGGGCCGGGGCGGGGCGAGCCGTCCCGTCACCGTGACGCGGGTCGAGGGCAGCAGCGCCGACCACCCCCGTCCGCTCTCCCCCGGCCCATCCCGCGCCGGTACGAGCACCAGGACCGGCGCCCTCGTACGGAAGACCGCCCGCTCGCCGTCCTCGACCCGGGTCACCTCGCCCGCCACGGCCACCAGGGGCGGCGCGGCCCGGCTGCCACGCACCCGGGGGCGGACGAGCCGGGGGTCGGCGGTGAGGACCACCTCGGCCGTCACCCGGGCCCCGGCGCGGGTGAGCGCGGGCACCGGCCCCCGGTGCGGATCGGCCGCGTGCAGCGCCCCGGACGCGGCCCCGGCGGCGGCGCACAGCAGGACCCCGGCCCCGGCGATCGCCCGTGGACCGTACCGGGTACCAGGCCGCAGCAGCGCCGCCGCGGCGCACACACAGAGCAGCACTCCGGCGACCGTCCACCGGCCGGCGACGCCCACCGCGAGCGCCGCCCCGCCCCACACGGCGAGCGCCGGCGGGACGAGCCGCAGATCGGCCGGCCCCTCGTCCGCCGCGACCGGCGGGCGCGGCTTCATGCTCATGGCCGGACCAGCGGGGCGAGGTCCGCGAACCGGCGTTCGCCGATACCGCTGACATCCCGCAGTTCGGCCACCGAACGAAATCCCCCGTGCTCCGCCCGGTGCTCGACGATGTGCCGGGCGAGGACCGGGCCGACCCCGGGCAGCGCGTCGAGCTGCTCGGCGGTGGCCACACTGAGGCTCAGCGGCCCGGCCTGCCCCGGCGGAACCGGGACCGCTCCGCCCACCGCCCCGGCCGCTCCCGCACCGCCGGCCGGGATGGCCGGGAGACCGACGACAACCTGCTCGCCGTCCTGGAGCACCCGAGCCCGGTTGAGTCCCGTCAGATCCGTGCCCGAGCGGATGCCACCCGCCGCACGCACGGCATCGGCGACCCGCGAACCGGCGGGCAGCGTGAACACCCCCGGCCTGCGCACCTTGCCGCCGACATCGACCACGACCACGGCACCCGCGCCCGCGCCCGCGCCCGCCGGAGGGACGGGTCCGGCGGCCGCCGGTGAAAGACCGGAAGGAGGAGGGGCGGGAGGAGCGGGAGGCGAAGAGGACGGCGAGAACTCCGGTTCGGGCAGCGCCCGGGCCGCCGCCGGCACGGCGGGCGCCGTGACCTGCTGCGGCCTGCCGCTCCAGAAATAGGCCCCGGCGCCTCCGGCGGCCACGACCAGCACCACGGCGAGCGCGGCCAGCGAGCGCCGTTCGAGTCCACAGCGGGACTGCACCCACCACGGCAACCGCTCCCACAGAGCGATCCGCCACCGCTCCCGCACCGGCACGGCCCCCACCGGCCCTACCTGCTCCGCCGGTCCCGCCCGAGCGACCGGTTCCGCCGGCACGGCCTGCGTCAGCCCTGCCGGCCCTACCGGCACCGCCGCCTGCCCCACCGGCCAAATCGCCGGATCAAGGGGCTCCGGCGGCCCCAGGGGACCGGCCGGTTCGCGCCGCCGCGGCGGCGGGAGCGGTGGGGGTGAGGGGAAGGGTGGGGGCGAGGGGAGCGGTACGGGTGATGGGGACGGTGAGGCCGTCGCCGGGAACAGGGCCTCGCCCCGCCGCCGTACCGCCTCCGGGACGGCGCCCGCCGCGTGCCGGCCCGAGCCCGCCGGCCGGATCCTCGTCCTCCGGCGGGTGCGGCCGTCCGATCCCGGGCGCCGGCCGGGTCCACTGCCCGCCCCGCCACGGTGTGCTCTGATGCGCGTACGAAGAGTCATGGGGTCGACGGTAGACATCCCCGGCGGCCTCTGCCGAGACCCCTCATATTCCGTGGACAACCGGCCAGTTGTGGATAACTCGCTCACTCACACGAGGGAACGCGTCCTCGTCGCTCCCCTCTGCGGCCCGGGGGCGCCGGCGCCCTCAGCGCGGAGAGACGACGACCGCGAGCAGCCCCGGCCCGGTGTGCGCGCCGATGACCGCGCCGACCTCGGTGACCTGGAGGTCGCGCACGGCCGGCAGCCGTTCCCGCAGCCGCTCGGCCAGGGCGTCGGCCCGCTCGGGAGCGGCCAGATGATGGACGGCCACGTCGACGGGGCCGGTCCCGGCGCGTTCGACGGCGATCTCTTCCAGCCGGGCGATGGCCCTGGATGCCGTACGCACCTTCTCGCGCAACTCGATCCGCCCGCCTTCGAGTTCGAGCAGCGGCTTCACCGCCAGCGCCGAGCCGAGCAGGGCCTGGGCGGCACCGATCCGCCCGCCGCGACGCAGATAGTCGAGGGTGTCGACATAGAAGTAGGCGGAGGTGCCCACGGCCCGTTTCTCGGCCGCCGCCACGGCCTCGTCGAGCGAACCGCCCGCCTCGACGGTCTCGGCCGCCGCCAGAGCGCAGAAGCCGAGCGCCATCCCGACCATCCGCGTGTCGACGACCCGCACGGGCACCGGCGCGCTTTCCGCCGCGAGCACGGCCGCGTCGTACGTACCGGAGAACTCGCCGGACAGATGGAGGGAGACGATGCCCTGGGCCCCCGCCTCGGCGGCGGCGCGATAGGCGGCGGCGAAGACTTCGGGGGCGGGCCGGGAGGTGGTCACCGCGCGCCGCTTCTGCAGCGCCTCCGCGAGCGAGCGGGCCGAGATCTCGGTGCCCTCCTCCAACGCGCGGTTCCCGATGACGACGGTGAGCGGGACGACCGTGACGTCGTGCCGCTCCAGCGCCTGGGGAGGCAGATAGGCCGTGGAATCGGTGACGATCGCGACATGCCGGGACATGAGCGGGAGGTTACCCGCCGTCTTCGGCGCACGTCAGCCCGGCCCCACTCGCGCACCGGCGGCTCCCCGGGGCGACGGCCCCGTGCCCGGTTCTCAGGCAGTCGCTCTCAGGCCGTCGTCTCCGGCCGCGCCGACTTCTCCCACGGGTGGACCGTGGTGCGCCGGTCCGCCCCCGTGAGCGCCTGCGGCTGCTGCTGCCCCGCCGTCCCTGCCTGGTCCCCGGGCCGGGGCTGCTCGGCTCCGGCCCGGCCCGCACCGCTCCCCATGCCGTTGCCCGTACCCGCGCCCGTACCCGCGCCCGCATCCACACCCGCGTCCGCGTCCGTCCAGTGCCGCAGCGCGCCCGCCTCCATGTCGATCTGGGCGCTGAGCGAGGTCAGGTCGTCGTCGGCGAACTTGCGGGCCCGGTCCCGGGCGGCGAAGCGGAGCGCGTCGGCGGAGTGGGTGACCTGCTGGGTGCGCCGGCGCAGCTCCGGCAGGCAGCCCGTGACGTGCCCCCGGTCCGGTTCGCGCTCCAGCCGCCGAAGGTCGTCGTCCAGCTCCCGGGCGTGACCGCTGAGCCGGTGGAAGAGGTCGAGGGATTCCTTGAGCGAGGCGTCCTCGGCCACGCCCGCGTGCAGGGCCTCCTGGGTGGCGCGCATCGAGGTGCGCAGCGAGAGGCGCAGCTGGGCCAGCTCGGCCGAAGGGCCGGTCTGGCCGAAGCTCTTGGCTCTCAGGGTGGTGTCCTCGACCGTGCGCCGGGCCTGGTCGATGGTGCGGTCCACCCCGCGTTTGGCCGCCTTGGCGACCTTCACCGTGGCGTACACCCCGAGCACCACGAAGGCGACGAAGAGCAATGCCATGATCGTGATCGCGGCTCCCATATGCCTCGCCTCGCCCCTCCGGCCTCGTTATTGGTTCTTCCACCGTAAACGGTAGGGGCAGGCCGGTGGTTCCGTCGGAACCCCCAACCTGCCCCCATGCACCCCCTAGGGGATGCGGCCGTCGTCACCGTCGGCCCGGTATCGCGATGTCAGCCCTCGCGATGCCGGGCACCGCTCGCGATGTCAGGCGACGATGTTGACCAGCTTCGGCGCGCGGACGATCACCTTGCGGATCTCCGCACCGCCCAGCGCGGCGACGACGTGCGCGTCGCCCAGCGCCAGCGCCTCCAGCTCCGCGTCGGTGATCGACGGGGAGACCTCCAGGCGGGCCTTGACCTTGCCCTTGATCTGCACGACGCAGGTCACGGTCTCGTCCACGACATAGGCCGGGTCGGCGACCGGGAAGTCCTGGTGGACGACCGAGTCGGTGTGGCCCAGACGGCGCCACAGCTCCTCGGCGATGTGCGGGGCCAGCGGGGCGACCAGCAGCACCAGCTGCTCGGCGACCGAGCGGGACACCGCGCCACCGGACTTGGTCAGGTGGTTGTTCAGCTCGGTGATCTTCGCGATGGCGGTGTTGAAGCGCATCGCCGCCATGTCCTGGGAGACACCGTCGATGGCCTTGTGCAGGGCACGCAGGGTGGCCTCGTCGGCCGGCTCGTCCGTGACGGTGACCTCGCCGGTGGACTCGTCGACGATGTTGCGCCACAGCCGCTGCAGCAGCCGGTACTGGCCGACGACCGCGCGGGTGTCCCACGGGCGGGAGACGTCCAGCGGGCCCATCGCCATCTCGTACAGACGCAGGGTGTCCGCACCGTACTCGGCGCACATCTCGTCCGGGGTGACGGCGTTCTTCAGGGACTTGCCCATCTTGCCCAGCAGACGGCTGACCTTCTCGCCCTGGTAGTAGTACGCGCCGTCGCGCTCCTCCACCTCGGCGGCCGGGACGGCGATGCCACGGCTGTCGCGGTAGACGAAGGCCTGGATCATGCCCTGGTTGTAGAGCTTGTGGAACGGCTCGGCCGAGGAGATGTAGCCCAGGTCGAACAGCATCTTGGACCAGAAGCGGGCGTACAGCAGGTGCAGCACGGCGTGCTCGGCGCCGCCGACGTACAGGTCGACACCGCCGGTGGGCATGCCCTCGCGCGGCCCCATCCAGTACTGCTCGATGGCCGGGTCGACCAGCTTCTCGGCGTTGTGCGGGTCCAGGTAGCGCAGCTCGTACCAGCAGGAACCGGCCCAGTTGGGCATGGTGTTGGTCTCGCGGCGGTACTTCTTCGGACCGTCGCCCAGGTCCAGCGTGACGGCGACCCAGTCCTCGTTGCGGGACAGCGGCGGCTCGGGCTGGGTGTCGGCGTCGTCCGGGTCGAAGGTGCGCGGCGAGTAGTCCTCGACCTCCGGCAGCTCCAGCGGCAGCATCGACTCGGGCAGCGAGTGCGCGACGCCGTCCTCGTCGTAGACGATCGGGAAGGGCTCGCCCCAGTAGCGCTGGCGGCTGAACAGCCAGTCGCGCAGGCGGAAGTTGACGGTGCCCTCGCCGATGCCCCGGTCGGTCAGCCAGGCGGTGATCTTCTCCTTGGCCTCGACGACGCCCAGGCCGTCCAGCGCCACGTCGTCGTTCGTGGAGTTGACCAGCTTCGCCTCGTACGAGCTGAAGGCGTCGTCCCAGGTCGACGGGTCGGTGCCGCGCTCGTCGTCCGGCTCGACGACGCAGCGCATCGGCAGCTCGAAGGCGCGCGCGAAGGCGAAGTCACGGGTGTCGTGCGCCGGGACGGCCATGATCGCGCCGGTGCCGTAGCCCATCAGGACGTAGTCGGCGATGAAGACGGGGATCTGCTCGCCGCTGACCGGGTTGGTGGCGTACGCGCCGGTGAAGACGCCGGTCTTCTCCTTGGCGTCGGCCTGCCGCTCGACGTCGGACTTGGCGGCGGCCTGCTTGCGGTAGGCGGCGACGGCGTCGGCGGGGGTGGCGTGGCCACCGGTCCACACGTCGTGGGTGCCCTCGGGCCAGGCGGCCGGGACCAGCGCGTCGACCAGGTCGTGCTCCGGGGCCAGCACCATGTAGGTGGCGCCGAACAGGGTGTCCTGGCGGGTGGTGAAGACGGTGACGGCACCGGCGTCGCCGGCCGGGAAGTCGACCCGGGCGCCCTCGGAGCGGCCGATCCAGTTGCGCTGCTGCAGCTTGATGGCCTCGGGCCAGTCCAGCGCGTCCAGGTCGTCCAGCAGGCGGTCCGCGTAGGCGGTGATGCGCATGTTCCACTGGCGCAGCTTGGACTTGAAGACGGGGAAGTTGCCGCGCTCGGAACGGCCCTCGGCGGTGACCTCCTCGTTGGCCAGGACGGTGCCCAGGCCGGGGCACCAGTTGACCGGCGACTCGGAGGCGTAGGCCAGCCGGTACTCGCTCAGCACGTCGGCGCGCTCGACGGCGCTCAGGGCGTTCCAGTCCCGGCCGCCGGGGACCTCACGGGTGCCGTTCGCGAACTGCTCGATCAGCTCGTCGATCGGACGGGCCGTGCGGGCCTCGGTGTCGTACCAGGAGTTGTAGATCTGGACGAAGATCCACTGCGTCCACTTGTAGTACTCCGGGTCGATCGTGGCGAACGACCGGCGCTTGTCGTGGCCCAGGCCCAGCCGGCGCAGCTGGACCTTCATGTTCTCCATGTTGGCCTCGGTGGAGACCCGCGGGTGCGTGCCGGTCTGCACGGCGTACTGCTCGGCCGGCAGGCCGAAGGCGTCGAAGCCCAGGGTGTGCAGGACGTTGTGCCCGGTCATCCGCGCGTGACGGGCGTAGACGTCGGTGGCGATGTAGCCCAGGGGGTGACCGACGTGCAGGCCCGCGCCCGAGGGGTACGGGAACATGTCCATGATGAACTTCTTGGGACGCTCCACCACGGCCTGGTCCCCGGCCAGATCACCGGTGGGGTTCGGAGCCGCGTAGGTGCCCTCGGCGTCCCAGACGTCCTGCCAGCGTGCCTCGATGTCGGCGGCCATGGCCGCCGTGTAGCGATGCGGGGCCGCCGTCTCGGCGGCCGTGTTGGTCTCGGTCATGATCCTTGAAGCTCCATCGATCGTCTCTGCCCACTGCCAGCACTGCCACGAAATGAAAAATCCCCTCGCACAGGAGGGGACGCCGCGCCGATGCCGACCGGAATGTTCATCCGTCGGGACTGATCAGCGCGGCCGGCTAAGCAGAAGGCGTACGGCACGCATGAGCGTCAGGGTACCGCAGGGCCCGAGCGGGCCGCATCGGCGTTCCGAGGGGCGGGCGGCGCCACGGCCACGCGCGCGTGGAGGCGGCCGGGGGTGGGTGTACGTACGACACGCGCCACGCGCGCGTACGACCGGCACCCGCCGGACATGCGGACGTGACGTGTGGGCATGTGGACATGTGGGCATACGAAAAAGCGGGCCATCCTGTCCGGATGACCCGCTTCTCATCTGTGGAGCTAAGGAGAATTGAACTCCTGACCTCTTGCATGCCATGCAAGCGCTCTACCAACTGAGCTATAGCCCCGCGTATGCGGGAGTAAGACTACCGCAGAAGAGTCACGAGTCATCCGGTCGGAATGACTCGCCACCGTTCTGTGGAGCTAAGGAGAATTGAACTCCTGACCTCTTGCATGCCATGCAAGCGCTCTACCAACTGAGCTATAGCCCCTTGTTTCACCGCCGCGCCCGGTCTCCCGTGCGGCGACGAAAAGAACAGTAACCGGCCGCCCGGCCGTTCGCCAAATCCGTTCCCCGGGCCCCTCCCAGGGGCCGGGGTAGGGTCGCAGGCTGTGTCCGTCTCCGCACCCCCCTCAGCCCCCCGCGCGCGGCCCTGGCCCCTGGTCACCGCCGCCGCCGTCTGCCTGCTGTCGTTCACCGCTTTCTGGGTGGCGCAGCGTCTCGCCCACGTGAACATGCTCGACGTGATGGTCTACCGGGCCGAGGCCGAGACCCTGCGGGCCGGCGGCGATCTGTACGAGATGCGCGCCACGTCGGCGCGGCTGGCCATGACCTATCCGCCGATCGCGGCCGTGCTCTTCCTGCCGCTGACCCTGGTGGGCGTGCCGCTGATGCGGACGCTGAACACGGCCGGGAACCTGCTCCTGGTCGTGGCGCTCGTCCAGTTGTCGCTCCAGCTCATACGCCCCCGCCTGGCGCGCCCCTCGGCGCGCGCCGAACTGTGGCGCGCGACCTTCCTGCTCGCCGCGCTCCTCGTGTGGTGCGAGCCGGTGTGGACGACGCTGCGGTACGGGCAGATCAACCTGCTCGTCGCGGCGGCGGTGCTGTGGGACCTGACCCGCCGCCCCGGCGGCCCGGGCGCGCGCTGGGCCGGGGTGGGCATCGGGCTCGCGACAGCCGTGAAGCTGACCCCGGGCCTGTTCGTGGTGCTGCTGTTCGCGGCGGGCCTGCTGCTGTGGCGCCGGGAGCGCCGCGGCGCGGCTCCGGGGCGCGGCGTGAACCCGTGGCTGCGGACCGGGCTGACGGCGACCGGCACTTTCCTGGTCACGACGCTGGCGATGGTGGTGGCCATGCCGGACGCCTCGAAGACCTTCTGGACCCGGACCCTGTTCGAGACGGGCCGGGTCGGGCACGCCGAGGAGACCGGCAACCAGTCCGTCAGCGGCGTGCTGGCCCGGCTGCTGCACACCGACGCGCCGGGCCTGTGGTGGGTCGCGGCGGCGGGGCTGCTCGGCTGCGCCGCCATGGCGCTCGCCGTACGGGCCGCGCTGCGCGGCGACCGCGCGGCGGCCGTGGTGATCACCGCGTTCACGGCGCTGATGATCAGCCCGATCTCCTGGTCGCACCACTGGGTGTGGTGCGTGCCCCTGCTGATCCTGCTCCACGACCGCACTACGCGCGTGTGGCCGGTGACCGGAGCGGTGGCGCTGGCCTTCGCCTCGTTCGCGCTGTGGTGGGTGCCGCACGACCCGGGCCGTCCCGAACTGGACCAGAACGCCGGGCAGATGCTGCTCTCGGCGGTCTATCCGCTGACGGCGCTCGCGGTGTTCGCCGGGTACGCGCTGTCGGTGTGGCGGGGCCGGGCCGCGGCGCCCGCCGAGCGGGTCCCCCGCCCCCGGGAGGACGAGGGCCACGAGGAGGCGCGGGGCGAGGAGGCGCGGGACGCGGTCCGGGTGCCTCAGGCCGTCGCGAAGGAGTAGAAGCGCTTCAGGGTGCAGTGCTCGTCCAGGAGCCGGCCGTAGATCGGCTCCCCTTCGAGTTCGCGGTACGTCTCGATGGGGTCGCCTTTTATGATCAGCGCCCGGGCGCATTCCTCGCACCAGTACTGGAACGAGGGGTTGACCGGGTCCATGTCCCGGACGATGGGCGTGCCGCTGCCGCACCAGTCGCACTTCCGCCTGTGCGCCCCCATCACTCGGCTCCGGTCATGGCCGCGCGAGCCGCGCACCGTGCCCGCGCTCGCGGGCCGGGAGCCACGGCGTACGCCATGGACACCACAACGGAGTCGGCATGGGCTTCGGCGTCGGTATGGGTTTCGACCCCCTCGGCACCGGCCACGGCCATATGTGCTCCCTCCCTACCGGACCCGCTGTCCCCTCCGGCTGTCCGATTCTGCCATGGCCCCGCAAGGGGGTCGGTGCCGTCGGCGGAGCACCCCGGCGGCGGCGCCCAGGAGCGCGGTCAGCGCCAGTGCGAAGGCGCATACCCCCACCGCGCGGGCCGACACCTCCGCCCCCGGGCCGGTGATCCGCCCCAGGAAGAGGGTCCCGATGGCCGCGATGCCGATCAGCTGACCGAGCTGGTTCATCATGGCGAGCAGTCCGCTCGCGTCGGCCGCGTCGGCCGGCCGTACGTTTTCGAGCGCGCTGGTCAGAGCCGGGCTGAAGGCCATGGCGAGACCGGCGCCCATGGCGCAGAAGACCGGATAGAGCAGCCATCCGCCGCTCCCGCCGCCCGCGAAGAGGGCGCCCACGGCGAGCGCGGAGACCGCCGCGACGAGGAAGCCGCCGGGCACCAGGAACGGGCGCAGCCGGGCGGGCCAGCGCCGCCAGGTGAGGCCGACGCCCCCGAAGACGGCGGCCATGGGCGCGAAGCCGAGACCGGTCCGCAGGGCGCTCTGCCCGAGTCCGCCCTGCAGATGGATAGTGAGGGTGAACAGGAATCCTCCGTTGACGGCCATCACCGCCGCGATCCGCACGGCGGCCCGGCCCATGCCGGGAGCGCGCAGCACCCGGGGCGTCAGGAGCGGGGCGCCGCCGCGGCGCGCGAGGCGTGCCTCGTACGTCCCGAAGGCGGCGAACAGGAACAGCGATCCGCCGAGCGACAGCCAGGTCCACAGCGGCCAGCCGATCTCCTGGCCGAGCACGAGCGGGACGGTGAACAGCGAGACGGAGCCGGCGAGCAGCAGCAGCCCGGGGACGTCGAGGGGACGGGCCCGTTCGGCGCTGCGGGCCGGGTCGCGCGGCAGCACCCGGGCGCCGAGGAGCAGCAGGACGAGCCCGATGGGCACATTGACCAGGAACACCGGGCGCCAGCCGGTGCCGAACAGGTCGGCGCTGACGAGGACGCCGCCGAGGACCTGCCCGGCCGCCGAACCGGTGGCGAGCACGGCGGAGTAGGCGCTCAGTGCCCGGACCCTGGACTCGCCGATGAAATTGCGCTGGATGAGGCTGAGCACCTGGGGGATCATCAGGGCCGAGCCGGCGCCTTGCAGCACCCGGAAGACGATCAGCTGACCGGTTCCCCCGGCCACTCCGCAGGCGAGCGAGGCGGCGGTGAAGAGCGCGAGTCCGGCGAGGTAGACCCGCCGGTGGCCGAGCAGTTCACCGAGCCGGGCACCGGTGATCAGCAGGACCGCGTAGGCGATGGTGTACCCGGCGACGACGAGCTGGATCCCGGCACCGGTGGCACCCAGGCTCGAACGGATGGCGGGCGCCGCGACGTTGACGATGAAGACGTCGAGCAGGGCCATGAACTGGGCGGCGAGCACGACGCCGAGCAGGGCACGGGGACGGGGACGGTCACCGGTTCGGGAGGCCGTACCGAGTACGGGACGGGGGGCGGTCGTTGTCATACGAGGAGCGTGGGCCCGCTCCGATACGGGTAACGAGAGCCCGCCGATGCTGGTACTGGCAGCACCTGGCAACGGCCGCGCGAAGGCCCGACGATGGGAGGGTGACGATCACCATGGCAGCACCGACGCGAACCCGCCGCAGGCCGGAACTGGCGGCGTTCCTGCGCAACCGCCGGGCGCGGGTGACCCCGCAGGACGTAGGGATGCCGCCGGGGCTGCGGCGGCGTACGCCGGGACTTCGCCGGGAGGAGGTGGCCCAGCTCTCCGGGGTCGGCGTGACCTGGTACACGTGGTTGGAGCAGGGCCGGCCGATCAACGCCTCGGGGCAGGTGCTCGACGCGGTGGCCCGTACGCTGCGGCTCGACCGGTCCGAGCGCGAGCATCTCTACCACCTGGCGGAGGTGCCGTACGGGCCGGACGCGGCGCCCGAGCAGCCGATGGCGGTCAGCCCGGAGATCCAGGGCATCCTGGACGCCCTCGTGCCGCTGCCCGCCGTGGTCTACAACGCGCGCTACGACCTGCTGGCCGCCAACGCCTCGTACTCCCTGCTGTTCCATCGGGCCGGGACCGGCGCCCTGGGTCCGCTGGGCGTACGCAATGTGCTGTGGTCCCTCTTCACGGTGCCCGACGAGGAATGTCCCGTGGTCGACCGGCATCTGGAACTGCCGCTGATGGTGGCCCAGCTGCGGGGCGCGTACGGGCGCCATGTGGGCGAGCCCGCCTGGGAGTCGTTCGTCCGGCTGCTGTCGGAGGCGAGCCCGTACTTCGCGGAACTGTGGCGCAGCGGGGACGTGGTGGTGCCGGGCACGCGCGTGAAGACGTTCCGGCACGAGCGGGTCGGGGTGATACGGACGACCTCGGTCTCGCTGTCGATCAACGGGATGCCGGAGTGCCGGATCGTCACTTACACGCCGAGCGACGAGGAGAGCCGCCGGGCCATCGACACCTTGCTTGCCGAGGCGGGGTGACGGGCCGAGCCGGGGCGGGCCGGTCAGGGCGAAGGGAAGACTCCCGGAAACGCGGAATCCCGCCCCCTGACGGGGACGGGATCCTTGACTGTGGAGCTAAGGAGAATTGAACTCCTGACCTCTTGCATGCCATGCAAGCGCTCTACCAACTGAGCTATAGCCCCTCGTGTTCCTCGCGCTCCGCGCTGCGAACAAGAAGAACTTTAGCCGGTGACCTGCCGGAAAGCGAAATCGGCTCCGACAGGCCACCCGCGCGGGCCGGGGTGCCGGCCCAGGCGTCGGCTCAGGCGTCGTCGCCGAGCACGGGCTCGGGCAGCGACCCCGCGTTGTGCTCCAGGAGACGCCAGCCGTGCACGCCCTCGCCGAGGACGGACCAGCAGCAGTTCGACAGACCGCCCAGGGACTCCCAGTGCGTGGCCTCAAGCCCGAGCAGCCTGCCGATGGTGGTGCGGATGGTGCCGCCGTGGCTGACCACGACGAGCGTGCCCTGCTCGGGCAGCCGGTCGGCGTGCGCCAGCACCACCGGGGCGGCCCGGTCGGCCACCTCGGTCTCCAGCTCGCCACCACCGCGCCGCACCGGCTCGCCCCGCTTCCACGCGGCGTACTGCTCCCCGAACCGGGCGGTGATCTCGTCGTGGGTCAGCCCCTGCCACTCCCCCGCGTACGTCTCGCGCAGCGCGGGGTCGGAGGCGACGGTATGCCCGGTCAGCGCGGCCAGCTCGGCGGCCGTGGCCGCCGCCCGTCGCAGATCCGACGAGACGATCGCGCTCGGCTTCAGACCGGCGAGCAAACGGGCCGCCCGGCGCGCCTGGGCGACGCCGGTGTCGGTCAGCTCGATGTCCGTGGAGCCCTGAAAGCGGCGCTCCAGGTTCCAGGAGGTCTGCCCGTGGCGCCACAGCACGATGCGGCGGCCGGTGCCGCCCCTGGCGGTGGTCAGCTCAGCTCACCGTCCGTCCCGTCGTGGCCCATCAGCTGGGCGTGCTCTTCGCCCTTGCCGCGGGTCTTGACGGCGTCCTCCGGCAGCGTCAGCTCGGGGCAGTCCTTCCACAGGCGCTCCAGCGCGTAGTAGACGCGCTCCTCGCTGTGCTGGACGTGGATGACGATGTCGACGTAGTCGAGGAGGATCCAGCGCGCGTCGCGGTCGCCCTCGCGGCGTACCGGCTTGGCGCCGAGATCCTTGAGCAGCCGCTCCTCGATCTCGTCGACGATCGACTTGACCTGGCGGTCGTTGGGCGCGGAGGCGAGCAGGAAGGCGTCGGTGATCGACAGCACATCGCTGACGTCGTACGCGATGATGTCGTGAGCGAGTCGGTCGGCCGCCGCCTGGGCGGCGGCGTTGACGAGCTCGATGGAGCGGTCCGTAGCGGTCACAAGCAGGCTTTCGTCGGCGGTCTGAGACACCTCAAGGGTCTCATGTACCGCCGACGTGCCCGAAAAGGATTACCGGACGGTCACTGTTTGCTCCCGGGGATCTTGTAGTCCTGGCCGAGCACCACCGTGACCTCGGCGTTTCCGGTGGCCTTGCCCTTGGTGACGGATCCGGCCGGCAGACCGAGGGTCTTGGCGACCTCGGCCGCGCCCGCCTTCTGCGCGTCGTCCGCGTAGACGACCTCGGAGGTCGCCCGCGCGCCGGCCTTGTTGCCGCCGACGACCGCGTACCCGCCGTTGATCAGGACCACGCGGGCCGCCTCGGTGGCGTCCTTGCCGCTGGCGTCGAGGATCGCGACCCGGGTGGCCGCGCCCTGCTCGGGGGCGCTGACCTTGCCGCCGAGGACCTCCTTGACCATGCTCTGGCCGGTGTTCTCGCCGAGCGAGCCGTCGTTCTCGACGGGCAGCAGCTCGGTCTTGTACGCACCCGTCTTGGCGTGCTCGGCAAGCTTCGCGAGCGAGGCGCCGAGGTCCTTCTCCGGGAGCGACGGGTCGAGGATCTGGGCCAGGGTCTCGACGGTGATCGTGGCGGCCTTGGGATCGTCGGAGATCTTCCGCAGCACCCCGTACAGGACCTGTCCGAAGCGCTGGAGCTGCTTGGCCTCGGGCTCGCCGGACGCCCGGTAGGTGGCGTAGGCGACGGCGGCGCGGCCGTTCAGGGTCTGGTTCTCGCCCTTGTGGACCAGCGGCTCGGCGCCCTTGGCGCCGGGCACGTCGGTGTCGGTGGTGAGGTCGATGTTGCTGACCAGCTCGACCAGGTTCTCCAGGTACGGGGTGTCCAGCCGCCAGGTGCCGGCGATCTTCGCGCCGAGGAGGTTGCCGAGGGCGTCGCGGGTGCCGCTGGAGCCGTCGTCCTCGACGGACTTGGCGAGCGTGGTGGTGGAGCCCTCGTCGTTGGAGACCGCGAGCGTGTTCGGGATCAGGACGGTGGTGCCCCGGCCGGTGGTGCTGTTGTCCACGAGGAGGGCGGTGGAGGTGCCGCCGCGCTTGGTGTCGTGCAGGTGGACCACGATGGTGTCGCGCTTCTGCGGGCCGGTGGCGGTGCTCTGCCCCTGTTCGCCGCCGTCCGACGTGCCGGGGAGCATCCCGGCCGACCAGAGCCAGCCGACGCCGCCGGCGACGGCGAGCACGAGGACGACGACCAGGGCGACGACGCGGTGCCGGCCGCGACGGCGGGCCTCCTCGCGCCGCTCGGACCGGCTCTCGGTGAACTTGAGCCAGTCGATGACGTCCTCGGAGTCCTCGTCGGGCTCCTCGATGAACGAGAACTGTTCGGTGCGGTAGTCGCGCGGCTCGTCGTCCTCGGGGGACGGGCGCTGTCCGGGCACGGAGGCGGACCGCTGCGGCTGCGGGTCGGGGGTGTGCTCCGGGGGCGGAGCGGGCGCGGGGGCCTGAGGCGGAGCCGGCGCGGGAGCGGCCTCGGTCCGGACGGCCCACTGGCCGCCGGTGTCGTACGTCTGCCGCTGGTAGTCGTACGCGCCGCCGGGCTGCTGCTGACCGTACGGGTCGTACTGCGGGGAGTCGTACTGGGGCGGGTCGTACGGCGTCGGGGTCCCGGGGGCCGCGGGGGCCTGCTGCTGACCGTAGGCGTCGTAGCCGTAGTCCTGGGAGTAACCCTGGCCGTAGTCCTGCGCGTACCCCTGGGAGTGCTGGTCCTGGGTGCCGTAGTCCTGGCCGTGGGACTGCGGCGGGGTCTGCTGCGGTGACTGCTGGTGCGTCTGCTGGTGCGTCTGCTGCTGGTGTTGCTGCTGGGCCGTCGGGGGCTGCTGTGCGGTGTACGGGTCGTCGTATTGCTGCGCGACCTGCTGATACACCGGCTGTCCGTACGCGTCGTACCCGATGATCTGCGGCTGCGGTTGGTAGTACGGGTCGTACGGGTTCTGCTGATCGTTCAACGGTGCCCCTCCCCGAGGCTCGCTCGGAGGCTTACTCGCCGCGGTACAACTGGCGCTTGTCGATGTAGCGCACCACGCCGTCCGGCACCAGGTACCAGACGGGATCGCCCTGCGCCACCCTCGCCCGGCAGTCGGTGGAGGAGATGGCGAGTGCGGGGACCTCCACCAGCGACACCCCGCCCTTGGGCAGTCCGTCGTCGGTGAGGTCGTGGCCCGGCCGGGTGACGCCGATGAAGTGGGCCAGGGCGAACAGTTCCTCGGCGTTGCGCCAAGTGAGGATCTGCGACAGCGCGTCGGCGCCGGTGATGAAGAACAGGTCCGCGTCGCTGTTGAGGGAGCTCAGGTCCCGCAGGGTGTCGATGGTGTACGTCGGCCCGCCGCGGTCGATGTCGATGCGGCTGACGGAGAACTGCGGGTTGGAGGCGGTGGCGATGACCGTCATCAGGTAGCGGTCCTCGGCCGGCGAGACGGCCTTGTGGCTCTTCTGCCACGGCTGCCCGGTCGGCACGAATATCACCTCGTCGAGGTGGAACAGGGCGG
The DNA here is from genome assembly GCF_043198875.1 of Streptomyces sp. NPDC048718. Taxonomy (NCBI): domain Bacteria; kingdom Bacillati; phylum Actinomycetota; class Actinomycetes; order Kitasatosporales; family Streptomycetaceae; genus Streptomyces; species Streptomyces sp. NPDC048718. The sequence goes on along the minus strand of NZ_JBICVG010000005.1, from coordinate 452,217 downwards.
CCACCTCACTGGCGGCCACCAGGTGTCCGTGATGGATCGGGTCGAACGTCCCGCCCATCACCCCGAGTCGGCGCTTGCCGCCACTGCCAGTAGGCACTTCCTGCTCTCCCATGCGTGCAGAGCCTACTGGCACGGCGTCGGGTGCCGGATCAGCGGCCTCGCGGCTCAGCGGTCGCGGTTGAAGCGGGTGACGATCCAGAGCAGCAGAAGGAGCGTGAGCAGGGCGCCGCCGCCGGTGACGAACGGGCTGAGGCTTTCGTGGTTGCCGCCGTGCTCGGCACCCTCGTTGGCGAGCGTGACCAGGTTGGCGGCGGTGGCGTGGAGGCTCATCTTCTGAAGGACCTTCGATCGGGGATGGGAGCGGAGACTTCGCGCACATCGTATGCGGGACGTCGCGGCGTGCTCACGCCGACTCAGGCGTTGGCGTCGGTGGAGCCGTTTCCGGTGCGTGCGGCGGGGGTCGCGGACGAGGTCGCGGGGGCGGCTGAGGGGCTCTCCGGAGAGGCCGGGGCGGCGGGGTCGCCGGCGGCGTCGGCGGCAGTGCCGGCACCGGCATTCGCGTCGGCATCGGTGTCGGTGCCGGTCTGGCGGTAGCCGCGCAGCAGGAACCAGGCGAGCAGCGCGCCGCCGATCATCGAGGCCAGCAGAAGGATCCGCAGGGTGTTGCCCGGCCCCTGCTCGGAGGCGGCGGCGAGCAGGGCGGGGACGGCGTGGGTGACGGGTTCCGTCATGACGGTCGTGCTCCTCGGTTGTCCACGGTGCCCGAGTTATCCACAGGGCTCCGGCACACGGTAGCCCTCTCGTCTAGGGTCTGCCTTCCGGGGTCAGGCTGGATCAGGGAGCGGGTTCCGGTGCGTGCGATCGCAAGGCGAAGGAGGGAGACAACGCGGAGCGTTGGCGACCGACGACAACGCGGCGAGCGCGCGCACCGGGGCCCGCGAGCCCAGCAAGACCCGGAAGGTAGGCCCTAGGCTGGGCGCGTCAGGGGGACGAGCACGACGACTCGTACGAACAGGGGGCATCCATGACCGAGATCCATGGGGAGAAGCTGCCGGGACGGCGGCGCAGGCGCTTCGCGGACATCTCCTCGCGGGCCTACGAGCACCCGGCGGACCGTTCGGCGCTGGTCGCGCTGCGCAAGCTGAGCGGCTTCGACACCGTGTTCAAGGCGCTGAGCGGGCTGCTGCCCGAGCGGAGCCTGAGGCTGCTGTTCCTGTCGGACTCCGTGCGGGTGAGCGACGCTCAGTTCTCGCACCTCAACGACATGCTGCGGGACGCCTGTTACATCCTGGACCTGGAGAAGGTCCCGCCGATGTACGTGACGCAGGACCCGAAGCCGAACGCGATGTGCATCGGCCTGGACGAGCCGATCATCGTGGTCACCACCGGTCTGGTGGAGCTGCTCGACGAGGAGGAGATGCGCGCGGTCGTCGGCCACGAGGTGGGCCACGCGCTCTCGGGCCACGCCGTGTACCGGACGGTGCTGCTCTTCCTCACCAGTCTCGCGCTGAAGGTCGCCTGGATCCCGCTGGGGACGGTGGCGGTCACGGCGATCGTGACCGCGCTGCGCGAGTGGTTCCGCAAGTCGGAGCTGTCCGCCGACCGGGCGGGGCTGCTGGTGGGGCAGGATCTCCAGGCCTCGATGCGCGGCCTGATGAAGATCGCGGGCGGCAACCACCTCCACGAGATGAACGTGGACGCCTTCCTCGCCCAGGCGGAGGAGTACGAGAAGGGCGGCGACCTGCGGGACTCCGTCCTGAAGATCCTCAATGTGCTGCCGCGCTCGCACCCGTTCACCACGGTCCGGGCGGCCGAGCTGAAGAAGTGGTCCGAGACCCGCGACTACCAGCGGGTCATGGACGGCCACTACCCGAAGCGCACGGAGGACAAGGACACCTCGGTGACCGACTCCTTCCGCGAGTCGGGGCGGCACTACGCGGAGTCGGTGCGGTCCAGCAAGGATCCGCTGATGAAGCTGGTCACCGACATAGCCGGCGGCGCCGGGGACCTCGCGGGCGATCTGGGCGGGAAGCTCTTCGGCCGCTTCGGCGGCGGCTCGGGTACGGCCGGGGCCGGTCCGGCGGGTACGGCCGCAGGGGAGGGTGCCGAGGACGCGCCGGGCGGCAAGGCCACGGGTGAGCCGGAGGACGCGGAGGGCAAGGAGAGCACGCAGGACCGCGACGGCGGCGAGGGCACGGGCCGATAGCTCCAGGCCAGGGTCGGGGCCAGGACAGCCCTCTAAGGAGAGGGCTGGGACTTCGGGGCGAGGACTCCGCAGAGCGCCGAGGGGGCGGGCAGGCCCGTCGCGTACGGGTCGGTGACGGCCAGGTGCGTGCGGTCGGCCCGCTCGCCCGCCAGCAGCGGACGCAGGGTGCCGCTGGTGTCGGTGTCGCAGGACTGCGGGCCGGCCTCGACGGTGCTGGTCAGCAGTGCGGCGCGGTGCGTCTGGAGGTCCTGGCGGTCGAAGCGGAAGCGCAGTTCGCGGTGGACCGTGTACAGCGAGGCCCGGTCGGCCGTGGCCTTGCCGGCGGCGGGGCGGAGTGCGTAGGTGAAGGTGTGGTCCGAGGTGACCTCCAGCTGGTCGCTGCCGACCTGCGCGTAGTGGAGGGTGCCCTGGACCCGGACGGCGGGGTCGGCGAGAACGGCCCGGTGGGGGTCGAAGCGGACCAGCCAGCCGGAGACGGCGTGCCGGCCGTCGTCCTTCGACGCGCCGGTGCTCTGGTCGAACTGCTGCTGTTGGTCGGGGTCGAGCAGCTGCCGTGCCGGGGCGACGGTCCGCCCGCCCAGGACGGCGGGGTCGAGGGAGGAGGCGACCAGATAGTCCTTGGCGATGCCGAGGGCCGCTCTGACCTGGTCCTCGGAGAAGCCGGTGGTGGGGGCGGCGGGCGGCAGGATGATCCCGGCGGCTCCGGCCGGGTAGCCGGCGGCGGGGCTGTGCGCGAAGAGGCCGGCGGCCGGGCCGCCGGGGACCGGCCCCTCGGGGACGAGCCGGACCACCGTGCTGCGCAGTGGCTCGGCGGGCTGGGCGAGCGGGACCTGGTAGGGGTTGCGGACGCCGAGATAGACGGCGGTACCGAAGGCGAGGAGGACGAGCAGAACGAGCAGCAGGGCCTGCCGGGCGCCGGTGCGGCGCGCCCGCCCGGGGCGGGGACGGACGGCCTGGGCGTGCTCGCCCATGCGTTCCCGGGCGGAGAACTCCTGGAGGCGCGCAGCGCGGATGAACGCCTCGTCGAAGACGATGGACCGGTACTCGTCCTCACCGCCGCCGGACGGCTCCTCGGGGGGCGGGACCTCCGGCGGTTGTCCTCGGCCTGCCACAGCACCTCCGCTTTCGCGCTCACCTCACGTCGACGACGTCGGACGGGTCATCGGGGGATCCGGTCCGCCACCCGTCCACTGGTACGGACGGGTGAGAAGCCCTCGCATGAGGGAGGGGTCACCACTTCAGGGTAGGCCGGTCGCGTGACCGGCGACACGGCTGGGAAGTGAGCGCCCCGGCAGGTGAGAACTTCCCTGAGTTCGTACCCATCGGGGCGGCCGTGTATCAAGGCGTCCCGGAGACGGCCGGGACCGCGGCGGGGACCGGGGGCGCGGTGGGCGCGGGGCCCGCGCCGGGGACGACCCGCGGCTTGTCGACGCCGGTGGTGGCGGGCGGCCGGATGCGGTCCTGCCGGTTCTGGGAGGCGCCCCGGTAGACGGCGCTGAAGGCGAGGGCGACCATGCCGACGCCCATCACGAGGGCGAGCACCCAGGCGACCGGGCGGTGCCAGCGGGCGCTGTTCCGGTAGGGGCGCAGGGCCCCGCCGTCCGGCCCGTAGGGGTCGGGGCCCGCGGCGGCGGTGTCCGGATCGTGACCGGGGCGCAGCCTCGGGTCGTAGCCGTCCCCGTACGGATCGTCGTCGCCGGGGCGGGCGAGGGCCCGGGTGCGGGCCGCTTCGGCCTCGGCATCGGCGCGCGCCTGCGCGGCCGCGAGCAGCCGTTCGACTGCGCTGGGCTCGTGGATGGCGGCGGCCCGTACGAAGTCCTCGTCGAAGACCACGGTGGCGAATTCCTCGTCGGCGCCGCCGCGGTCGACAGAGTCATCGGGGTCCTCGCCGTCCGAAAACGGCCTGCCCCCCACGTCGTCCGGCACGGGTTCAGCGTAGACCCGGGAGGGCGTTTTGGGCAGGGAGTACGCAACCGTCCGCTGCCCTCGTCCGCCCGAGTGCCGGGCCCTCCCGGGGTGTTTCTCAGCGGGCTCCGGTCACCGGATGTGACCGTCGCCGGTCACGATGTACTTGGTGGAGGTCAGCTCCGGCAGGCCCATCGGGCCACGGGCGTGCAGCTTCTGGGTGGAGATGCCGATCTCGGCGCCGAAGCCGAACTGTCCGCCGTCCGTGAAGCGGGTGGAGGCGTTGACGGCGACCGTGGTCGAGTCGACCAGCCGGGTGAACCGGCGGGCGGCGGCCTGGGAGGTGGTGACGATGGCCTCGGTGTGGCCGGAGCTCCAGAAGCGGATGTGCTCGACGGCCTTGTCGAGCGAGTCGACGACGGCGGCGGCGATGTCGTAGGAGAGGTACTCGGTCTCCCAGTCCTCGGGGGTGGCCGGGACGACGGTGGCCTTGGTGTCCGCGGCGTGGGCGAGGACGCGCTCGTCGGCGTGGACGGTGACGCCGGCCTCGGCCAGGGCGTCGAGGGCGCGCGGCAGGAAGGCGGCGGCGATGTCCTGGTGCACGAGGAGGGTCTCGGCGGAGTTGCAGACGCTGACCCGGTCGGCCTTGGAGTTGACCAGGATGGCGACGGCCATGTCGAGGTCGGCCTCGGCGTCCACGTAGACGTGGCAGTTGCCGGTGCCGGTCTCGATGACCGGGACGGTGGACTCCTCGACGACGGTGCGGATCAGGGAGGCGCCGCCGCGCGGGATGAGCACGTCGACGAGGCCTCGGGCGCGCATCAGTTCGCGTACGGACTCGCGGGACTCGCCGGGGACGAGCTGGACGGCGTCGGCGGGCAGTCCCGCGCCGCCGACGGCGTCGCGCAGCACCCGGACGAGGGCGCTGTTGGAGGCGTACGCGGAGGAGGAGCCGCGCAGCAGGACGGCGTTGCCGGACTTGAGGCAGAGGGCGGCGGCGTCGACGGTGACGTTGGGCCGGGCCTCGTAGATGATGCCGATGACGCCGAGCGGGACGCGGACCTGGCGCAGGTCGATGCCGTTGGGGAGGGTGGAGCCGCGCACGATCTCGCCGACCGGGTCGGGCAGGGCGGCGACGTGCCGGACGTCGGCGGCGATGGCCCGGACCCGCTCGGGGGTGAGGGTGAGCCGGTCGATGACGGACTCGCTGGTCCCGGCCGCGCGGGCGCGGGCGATGTCCTCGGCGTTGGCCTCGACGATCTCGGCCGTACGGACCTCCAGGGCGTCCGCCATGGCGAGCAGGGCGTCGTCCTTCGCCGCGCGCGGAAGTGGCGCGATATCGGCGGCCGCGGCACGGGCCCGGTAGGCGGCCTGGGCGACCGGGGACATGTTGTCGAGGGGCGTGAGCGAGGTCATGCCCGCAGGGTACTGGCAGCCCGCGGACATCCCTCACGTCTTTCCCGGCCGTCCCGCAGTCCGAGACGGGCCCGGGAAGCGGGGCGGGAAGCGGCCCGGGAAACGGCTCGGGCGCGGGGCCCGTACGGCATGCCTCCGTACGGGCTTCGGAGCCTCTGCCGGCAACCGCGCACGCGGGCGCGCGGGTCCGGCGCGCGGGCTCGGTACGCGCGGGCTCAGTAGGGGTGGACGCCGACCGGGGCGGCCGGCGGCGGACCGTAGCCCTCGGCGATCCGCTGGTGGTAGGTCTCGCGGTCGATGACCTCCAGACCGACGATCTCCCATGGCGGCAGCTGCGCGGTCTGCCGGTGCTCGCCCCACAGCCGCAGGGCGACGGCCGCGGCGTCGTGCAGATCGCGGGCCTCCTCCCAGTAGCGGATCTCGGCGTGGTCACCGGCGTAGCGGCTGGTCAGCAGGAAGGGGTGGTCGTGGGCCAGCTGTTCGAGGGCCCGGCGCACCTCCTTCAGCGGGGCCTCCCGGCCGGAGACGCTGAGCGTGACGTGCCAGAGCCGGGACACCTCCCGTTCCTGCTCCCGCGTCTGCTCGGGTCTCCTTCCCGACGACTCCGCCGGCCGTACGCCGGCGGAGCCCCCGCGGTCGAAGTCGGCTCCGGCCCCGACACTCGTCAGGGCGCGTTCGGCCGTCCCGCGGGGCTGTGCCCCTGGGCGCGCTCGTCTCACGGCGGCCTCCTGTGTGCTGCCTTCGCTGTGCTGTCGCCTGCTGCCTGGTGCTGCGCGTGCTGTGTGTCGTCCCGTCCCCTCGGCACTCCGTCTCCCCGACACAAAGTGGAGCAGTCCGCGGCGGTGCGTGGGGCGGTTTTGGTAAAGGTGCCCGCCGGTTGACCGGACTTTCAGCCGTTTCGGTTCACATGCCACCGGTCGTACGAGCCGGGCTCGTACGCACCGCGTCCGGCCGGACACGCAGGGGTACGGGGCCCCGGTCCGGTCGTACGGTTCACATCACGACGAGGTCGTCGCGGTGCACGACCTCGCGCTCGTACTCCGGGCCCAGTTCCCGGGCCAGGTCGTGGGTGGAGCGGCCGAGCATCCGGGGCAGTTCCCGGGCGTCGAAGTTGACGAGCCCGCGGGCGACGGCGTGCCCCGCGGTGTTCCGCAGCTCCACCGGGTCGCCGGCCGTGAACTCTCCCTCGGCGGCGGCGATCCCGGCGGCGAGCAGTGACTTCTTGCCCTCCACCACGGCCTTGACCGCCCCGTCGTCGAGGACGAGCGCGCCCTGGGGCGTGGAGGCGTGGGCGAGCCACAGCAGCCGGCCGGCGGAGCGGCGGCCGGTGCGGTGGAAGTACGTGCCGGTGTCGCGGCCCGTGAGGGCGTCGGCGGCGCGGCTGGCGGAGGTGAGGACGACGGGGACGCCCGCGGCGGCGGCGATCCGGGCCGCCTCGACCTTGGTGACCATGCCGCCGGTGCCGACGCCCGCCTTGCCCGCCGCGCCGATCTCGACATGGGCGATGTCGGCGGGGCCGCGTACCTCCGCGATACGGGTGGTGTCCGGGCGCGCCGGGTCGCCGTCGTACAGACCGTCCACGTCGGACAGCAGGACCAGCAGGTCGGCGCGGACGAGATGGGCGACGAGGGCGGCGAGCCGGTCGTTGTCGCCGAAGCGGATCTCGTCCGTGGCGACCGTGTCGTTCTCGTTGACGACCGGCAGCGCGCCCATGGCGAGCAGCTGGTCGAGGGTGCGGTAGGCGTTGCGGTAGTGGGCGCGGCGGCTGGTGTCGTCGCTGGTGAGGAGGACCTGGCCGACGCGGACGCCGTAGCGCGCGAAGGAGGCGGTGTAGCGGGCCACCAGCAGGCCCTGGCCGACGCTGGCGGCGGCCTGCTGGCGGGCGAGGTCCTTGGGACGGCGGGTGAGGCCGAGCGGGGCGAGTCCGGCGGCGATGGCGCCGGAGGAGACCAGCACGATCTCCTTCTCGCCGCCGCTGCGGATCTTGGCCAGGACGTCCACGAGGGCGTCCACCCGGTCGGCGTCGAGGCCCCCGGAGGCGGTGGTCAGCGAGGACGAGCCGACCTTCACCACGATCCTGCGGGCTTCCGTCACGTCCTGCCTAGCCACTGTCACCTGCGGGTCCTCGCCGTCGTGCTCGCCGTCGCGCGCGGCGCGCCGATCCGCGTGCCGTGCTCTCGCTCGGCACGCAATCTACGCGAGAGCCGCCGGCCTGCGCCCCGCTATTCCGCGGGCTGGACGGCCCGCCCGGTGTGGGCGTCCCAGGCCGAGGCGATCATGGCGCGGACGTCGTGGCGGGCGGTCCAGCCGAGTTCGGCAAAGATCCGTCCGGCCGCGGCGACCACCCGGGCCGGATCGCCGGGGCGGCGCGCGACGACTGCGGGCTCGGCGGAGCGGCCGGTGACCTCGCGGATCAGGTCGATCATCTCCCGTACGGAGACGCCCTCGCCCCGGCCGATGTTGAGGGTGAGGTCGCGCGGGGTGCCCGCCGCGGCGTCCTCGGCGAGCCGGCGGGCGGTGGCGAGATGGGCGTCGGCGAGGTCGGCGACGTGGATGTAGTCACGGACGCAGGTGCCGTCCGGGGTCGGGTAGTCGTCGCCGAAGATCAGCGGCGGCTCCCCGGCGTCGAGCCGCTGGAAGACCATGGGCACGAGGTTGGAGACGCCGGTGTCGGCCAGCTCGGGGGCGGCGGTGCCGGCCACGTTGAAGTAGCGCAGACAGGCGGTGGCCAGGCCGTGGGCCCGGCCGGCCGAGCGGACCATCCACTCGCCGGCGGTCTTCGTCTCGCCGTACGGGCTGAGCGGGGCGCAGGGGGTGTCCTCGGTGACCAGTTCGGTGTCGGGCATCCCGTACACGGAGGCGGAGGAGGAGAAGAGGAACGCGGCCACCCCGGCGTCGGCGGCGGCCTCCAGGAGGGTCTGGAGGCCGGTGACGTTCTCGCGGTAGTAGAAGAGGGGGCGTTCGACGGATTCGCCGACGGCCTTCTTCGCCGCGAGGTGGACGATGCCCCGGACGCCGTGGGCGCGCAGCACCTTGTCGAGGAAGGGCCGGTCGAGGACGGTGCCCCGCTCCAGCGGTACGCCCGCCGGGATCCGGGCCGGGTCGCCGGTGGAGAGGTCGTCCAGGACGACCACCCGTTCGCCGGCCTCGGTCATGGACTTGACGACATGGGAGCCGATGTAACCGGCGCCGCCGGTGATGAGCCACGTCATTCGGGCAGCCTAACGCGTACGGGTGAGAGGGGGCGGGGCGGCGACCCGGGGCCAGGGGCGCCGGCCCTGGTCCGGCCCGGGTCCCGGGCCCGGCGCCTGGGCCGGGTCCCGGGCCGGGCGCCGCCCCGCCGCCGTCAGTTCCCGCCGCTCCCGCCGCTCCCGCCGCGCGCGAGGGAGGCGCGGAAGGCCCGGCACTCCTCGTACACCGGCAGGATCCCGGCCTCACGGGCCTCGGCGAGCGTCGGCGCCCGCATGTCCTTGGCTGACAGCTCCGGGGTGCCGCCGGCCGGCCACTCCACGCCGATCTCGGGATCGAGCGGATGGATGCCGCGCTCACGCTGCGGGGCGTACCCCTCCGAGCAGAGGTAGACGACGGTCGCGTCGTCCGTGAGCGCGCAGAAGCCGTGGCCGAGGCCCTCGGAGAGGTAGACGGCCCTGCGCTCCTTGTCGTCGAGGCGGACGGCCTCCCAGCGGCCGAAGGTCGGCGAGCCGAGCCGGACGTCGACGATGACGTCGAGCACGGCGCCGCGCACACAGGTCACGTACTTCGCCTGGCCGGGCGGGACGTCCGCGAAGTGGATGCCCCGGACGACGCCGGCGGCGGAGACGGACATGTTGGCCTGCTTCAGGTCCAGCGGGTGGCCGGCGGCGTCGGCCAGCGCCTCCGCCTTGTACCACTCCAGGAACAGGCCCCGGGCGTCCCCGTGCTGCCTCGGGACGAGCTCCCAGGCGCCTTCGATGCCGAGCGGGTCGACCTTCATGGATAGTGCCGCTCCCTCTTTCTCTTCCTTGACGTTGTTTTCCCGACTCCGCCGCGGGCGTCCTCAGGGCTCGTGCTCGGGACTCGCGCTCAAGACTCGTACGCGAGCAGATCGAGCAGATAGTCGCCGTATCCACTCTTGGTCAGCGGCCCGGCGAGCTCGCGCAGCCGCGCGTCGTCGATGAACCCGGCGCGCCAGACGGCCTCCTCCAGGCAGCCGATCTTCATGCCCTGCCGCTCCTCGACCACCCGTACGTACTCGGACGCCTGGACGAGGGAGTGGAAGGTGCCGGTGTCCAGCCAGACCGTGCCCCGGTCGAGGACCGAGACATGGAGTTCACCGCGCTCCAGGTAGTGCCGGTTGATGTCGGTGATCTCCAGCTCGCCGCGATCACTGGGCTTGAGACCGCGGGCGATGCCGGTGACCCGGCTGTCGTAGAAGTAGAGGCCGGGCACCGCGTAGCGGGACTTCGGCCGCTCCGGCTTCTCCTCGATGGAGCGGGCACGGCCGTGTTCGTCGAAGTCGACGACCCCGTAGGCGCTGGGGTCGGAGACGGCGTGGGCGAACACCACACCGCCCTCGGGGCGCCGGAAGCGGGCGAGCTGCCGGCCGAGGCCGACCCCGTGGAAGATGTTGTCGCCGAGGATCAGGGCGACGGGTTCGTCGCCGATGAACTCCTCGCCGATGACGAACGCCTCGGCGATGCCGTTGGGGTGGTCCTGGACGGCGAACCGGATGTCGAGCCCGAAGGCGGAGCCGTCGCCGAGGAGCCGCTCGAACTGGGGGCGCTCCTCGGGACCGGTGATGACGAGGATCTCGCGCAGGCCCGCCATCACGAGGGTGGTCAGGGGGTAGTAGATCATCGGCTTGTCGAAGACCGGCATGAGCTGCTTGGAGACCGCGCGGGTGATCGGCCACAGTCGTGAACCGGTCCCGCCGGCGAGCAAAATTCCACGCATGGCTCAGCAGCGTACGGCAGCGCCTCGGCGGGGGCCGAGTCCCGCGCGGGCCGGATCCACGGTGTTTCCAGGCCGTTTCCCGAGCGGTTCCCGCCGCCACCGCGACCCGGACGCCCCGGCCCGCCGTCCCAGGCGCGGTGTCGCGCGCCCGGAGCACCGCCCCCGCCCCGGGGCACCTAGGATGTTGTCCTTATGAGGATTCTGGTCACCGGCGGCGCCGGGTTCATCGGATCACAGTTCGTACGGGCGCTGCTCACCGAGGAGCTGCCCTCGGGCCGGGACGCCCACGTCACCGTCCTGGACAACCTCACCTACTCCGGCAACGAGGCGAATCTCGCCCCGGTCGCCGGTCTGCCCGGCTACACCTTCGTCCGGGGCGACATCCGCGATCCGGGCACGGTCGACGAGGTGACGCGCGGCCACGACGCCGTGGTGCACTTCGCCGCCGAGTCCCACGTGGACCGCTCGATCCTGGACTCCTCGCCCTTCGTGACGACGAACGTCCTCGGCACTCAGACGCTTCTCGACGCGGCGCACCGGCACGGCGTCGGCCGCTTCGTGCACGTGTCCACGGACGAGGTGTACGGCTCGATCGCCGAGGGCTCCTGGACCGAGGACTGGCCGCTCGCGCCGAACTCCCCGTACTCCGCCTCCAAGGCCGGATCGGACCTGCTGGCCCTGTCGTACCACCGCACGCACGGCATGGACGTCGTCGTGACCCGCTGTTCCAACAACTACGGGCAGTACCACTTCCCGGAGAAGATGATCCCGCTGTTCACCACGAACCTGCTGGACGGCAGGAAGGTGCCGCTGTACGGCGAGGGGCTGAACGTCCGCGACTGGCTGCACGTCTCGGACCACTGCCGGGGCATCGAGCTGGTGCTGCGCGGCGGCCGGGCCGGCGAGATCTACCACATCGGCGGCGGCACCGAGGTGACCAACAAGGAGCTGACCGGGCTGCTGCTCGACGCCTGCGGCGCGGGCTGGGACATGGTCGAGCACGTCGCCGACCGCAAGGGCCACGACCTGCGCTACTCGCTGTCCATCGACAAGATCCGCGAGGAGCTGGGCTACGCGCCGCAGGTCTCCTTCGAGGCGGGCCTCGCCGACACCGTCCAGTGGTACCGCGACAACCGGGCCTGGTGGGAGCCGCTCAAGGCGAAGGCGGCGCTGTCGTGAGCGCCCGCTGGCTGGTCACCGGCGCCGCCGGGATGCTGGGCCGCGACCTCACCTCGGTGCTGGACACGGCCGGGGCCGACGTCGTCGCGGCGGGCCGCCGCGAGCTGGACGTCACCGACGCCGCCGCGGTGCGCGCGGCGGTCGCGGGCCGGGACGTGGTGGTCAACGCCGCCGCCTGGACCGACGTGGACGGCGCCGAGACGGCGGAGGCCGCGGCCACCCGGGTCAACGGCGACGGCCCGCGCGCCCTCGCGGCGGCCTGCGCCGAGGCCGGGGCGGTACTGCTCCAGGTCTCCACCGACTACGTCTTCCCGGGCGACGCCACCGAGCCGTACCGGCACGACGCCCCCACCTCCCCCGTCAACGCCTACGGCCGGGGCAAGCTGGCCGGTGAGCGGGCGGTCCTGGAGCTGCTGCCGGAGCGCGGGTACGTGGTGCGCACGGCGTGGCTGTACGGCGCCCACGGCCGCAACTTCGTGTCGACCATGCTGGGCCTGGCCGAGCGGCACCCGACCGTCGACGTCGTCGACGACCAGCGCGGGCAGCCGACCTGGACCCGGGCGCTGGCCCGGCAGCTGCGCGAGCTGGGCGAGGCGGCGGTGGCCGGGCGGGCCCCGGCGGGGATCTACCACGGCACGGCGTCGGCCACGGCGACCTGGTTCGACCTGGCCCGGGCGGCCTTCGAGCTGACCGGTCTGGACCCGGAGCGGGTGCGGCCGACCACGTCGGAGGCGTTCGTCCGGCCCGCGCGCAGGCCCGCGTACAGCGTGCTCGCGCACGAGCGCTGGGCCGAGGCGGGCGTGGCGGCGCAGCCGCACTGGCGTGAGCAGCTGGCCGAGGCGCTGGCGGTCATGACGGCCCCGGCGGCCGGTACGACGGCGCCCGGGACCCGTACCCCCGGCACCACGTCCGAAACCGGCACCCCGGACACCCCGGACACCCCGGACGCCCCGGAGACCCCCGGCACCCCCTCCGGCGGACGGCCCGGCGCGTGACCCTGCTCGACCGCATCACCCGCATCACCACGGTCCTGCCGCGCGGCACCGCTTTCGTGGGGGTCGGCACGGCGCTGCTCGGCGGGGCCAACTACGTGCATCTCGCGGCGGCGGGCCACACGCTGTCCGTCGACGACATGGCGAGCTTCTCCGTCCTGTGGACGATCGTCGCCTCGCTCGGGCTCGGCCTGTTCTTCCCCGTCGAACAGGAGGTCACCCGGGTGGTGGCCGCGCGCGTGGTGGCCGGCGACGGCGCCCTGCCCGTGCTGCGGCGCGGCGCGGCGCTGGCCGGCGGGCTGCTCGCGGCGGTCCTGCTGCCGCTGGTGCTGTTCGCGGGGCCGATCGCCGACCTCTTCTTCCACTCCGACCGCTCGCTGCTCGTCGCGCTCGGCGGCGCCTTCGCGGCGCTCGCCTGTGCCCATCTGACCCGCGGGATGCTGGCCGGGCTCGGCCGCTTCGAGGCGTACGGGTTCCAGCTGGGCCTGGACGGGCTGTTGCGGATCGCCTTGTCGGTGGCCCTGGCGCTGGCCGGGGTCACGTCGGTGTTCGCGTTCGCCGCCGTCATGACGGTGGCGCCGCTGGTGTCGGTCCTGGCGACGCTCGTGCCGGTGCGGCGCGGGGCGCGGCCGGGGCAGCAGGCGGACTGGGGGGAGCTGATCGGGCAGCTGGGGATGCTGGTCGGTTCGACGCTGCTGGCGCAGGTGCTCGTCAATGTGGCGGTCATCAGTACGAAGCTGATCGCGTCGCAGGACAGCGCGCTGGTGGCGGCGCTGCTCTCGGCGCTCGTCGTGGCCCGCGTACCGGTGTTCGTGTTCGGTGCCTTTCAGGCGTCCCTGCTCGCCGGACTGTCGACGGCGCGGGCCGAGAACGACACGCCCGGTTACCGACGGCTACTGCTGCGGGCCTGCTCGATGACGGCCGGCATGGGGCTTTCGTTCGGTGTGGCGGCGGCCGTGCTGGGGCCGCTACTGCTGCCGGTACTCTTCGGCGCGCCGGATGTTCTCGGGCCGGTGGATTTCGGGTGGCTGGCGCTCGGCACGACGCTGTTCCTGCTGGCGATGGTGCTCGGCCAGGCGCTTCTGACCAGCGGCGCGGCACGTCAGCAACTACTGGCGTGGATCGCCGGAACGGTGGTGCTCCTGGCCGTCACACTGAGCCCGCTGGAGCTGCGCAGCAGGGTGGAAATCGCCTACACCTTGGGCGCTCTTGTGGTGGTCACCACAATGACGCTCATTGTTCGCTCTCGTGTACGCTAGCGCTCGGTTTCACCCATAGGAATGATCATCATTCCATCACTCTCCGCGTTCTACAGCGACGGACAGTAAACTTCAGCCTCACGGCGCCGATCGCCACTACTTTTTTGGAACTAGACAGGCCGTTTCCATGAGCCGTCCGATAGTCCGGAGCCCGCGTGAAGTTGTGGATGCTGACTTCGGTCACCGGAGTCTTCCTCGTCGCTTGCATCGTCGAGCTGCTGCGCCGTCGCAAGCTCAAGGAGAAGTACGCCTTTCTCTGGGTGTTCACCGGTCTGGTGATCATCCCTCTCGGCTTCTTTCCGAGTGCTCTCGACTCGGTGGCGGACGCCGTGGGTGTCGCCTCGGGCGTCAGTCTGATTCTTTTCCTCGGCGTCGCGTTCCTCTTCGTGATCTGCCTTCAGCTGAGCTGGGAAGTGGGCCGACTGGAGGAGGAGAGCCGCACTCTTTCGGAGGAAGTGGCACTGCTCCGTATCGACGTGCGCGAGTTGCGCGAACGCGCGCCGGAGAACCCGGACAGGACCGCCGGAGCCGCGCCGGGGAGCCGCACGTGATCGACGGCAAGCGCGTCCTGATCATCATGCCCGCGTGGAACGAGGCCGCCGGCGTCGCCGACGTCATCAAGGAGGTCCACACCGCCCTCCCGGGCGCCGACCTCCTCGTCGTCGACGACGGCTCGGACGACGACACGGCCGCCGTGGCGCGCCGCGCCGGCGCGACCGTGATGCGACTCCCGTACAACCTCGGCGTCGGCGGCGCCATGCGGGCCGGCTACCGCTACGCGAGCGACCGGTCCTACGACGTCACCGTCCAGGTCGACGCGGACGGCCAGCACGACCCGCGCGACGTGCCCGAGCTGATCGAGCGCCTCGACGCGGGCGCCGACCTGGTGGTGGGCGCGCGCTTCGCGGGCACGGGCGCGTACGACGCCCGCGGGCCGCGCCGGTGGGCGATGCTCGTGCTCGCCTTCTGGCTGTCGCGGATGTCGAAGACCCGGCTGACCGACGTCACTTCGGGCTTCCGCGCCTCGGGCCGCGACCTCATCGACGTGTTCGCGCGCTGGTACCCCGTCGAGTACCTGGGCGACACGGTGGAGTCCACCATCGCCGTGGTCCGGGCCGGCTACCGCGTCGAGCAGGTGCCCGTCGCCATAAGACCGCGCGCCGCCGGCACGCCCAGCCAGTCCCCGCTCAAGGCCGGCCTGTACCTGGGCCGGATCGGCATGATCCTGCTGCTCTCGCTCAGCCGCTCCTCGCTCGGCCCGAAGCGGAAGGGCACGTGAGGCAGGTGCGGAACACCGACAACGCCGCCACCGCCGAGAACGCCGCCGGCACCACCAGCGCCGCCGGCACCGGCGGCCTCGGCACGCTCGACATCATGCTCCCGCACTACGGCGACACCCCGCTGATGCAGGCCGCGGTGCGCAGCGTGCTCGACCAGACCGACGGGGACTGGCGGCTGACCGTCGTCGACGACGGCGAGGAGCCGGGCGTACCGGAGTGGTTCGCCTCCCTCGGCGACAGCCGCGTCCGGTATCTGCGCAACGAGCGGAACCTCGGCATCACCAAGAACTTCCGCAAGTGCGTCGACCTGGTCGAGTCGCCGTACTTCAGCATGCTCGGCAGCGACGATCTGCTGCTGCCCACCTACGTCGCGACGATGCGCTCCGCCGTCGCGGCCCGGCCCGGCGCGGCCCTCTACCAGCCGGGCGTCCAGGTCATCGATGAGCACGGCAGGCCCTCGACGACCCTGGCCGACGAGGTCAAGAAACGCTTCTACGCCCCGAAGAGCACCGGCCGCCGGCTGGAGCTCGGCGGTGAGCGGCTCGCCGCGAACCTGCTCGGCGGCAACTGGCTGTACTTCCCCTCGCTCGTCTGGCGCGCCGACGCCGTCAAGGAAGTCGGCTTCCGGGAGGACCTGTCGGTCATCCAGGATCTGGCGCTGATCATCGAGCTGGTCAAGCGGGGTGAACGGCTCGTCGTCGAGCCGGCCACCGCCTTCCGCTACCGGCGCCATTCGAAAAGCCTGTCCTCCTCGGAGGCCGCCAACGGTGCCCGCTTCGGCGAAGCCGTGCGGTTCTTCCACGAAGTCGCGGACGATCTCGACCGGCACGGCTGGCCGAAGGCCGCCCGCGCCGCACGCCGACATCTGTCCATGCGATTGCACGCCCTGAGCCTGGTCCCCGGAGCCCTCCGGCACGGACGGCCCGGGGCCCTACGCACGTTCCTTGGTTATGCCCTGTCCACCGGTCAGCCCTGACCTGCGGGCACACTCCAGTCTCCCTCGTCAGATTCCACGGTATTGAGATGACACAGACGCATTCCCACTCTGCTTCCGAAACGCCCCTCTTCAGCATCATCGTTCCCACATACAAGGTTCAGGCGTTCCTCCGGGACTGCCTGGACTCCGTGCTGGAGCAGTCGTTCCGGGACTACGAACTCCTCGTCGTCAACGACTGCTCGCCGGACGGATGCGGCGAGATCATCGACGAGTACGCCGAGGCCGACTCGCGCGTCGTGGCGATGCACCTGGAGCAGAACGTCGGGCTCGGCCGGGCGCGCAACGCGGGCATGGCCCGCGCCAAGGGCACGTACGTCCTCTTCCTCGACAGCGACGACACGATGCTGCCCGGCTCGCTCCAGGCCATCGCCCGCCGGATCGAGGAGTCGGACAATCCGGACCTCGTCATCTTCGACTACGCCCGTACCCACTGGAACGGCCGTGTCACCCCGAACGCCCGCGCCGACGTGCTGGCCGAGGCCGCCCAGAAGGGCGTCTTCCCGCTGAGCGAGCAGCCCGAGCTGCTCGGCCTGCTCCAGGTCGCGTGGAACAAGGCGTACCGCCGGGACTTCCTCGACCAGTGGGGCTTCGAGTACCCCTCCGGTTACTACGAGGACACCCCCTGGACCTACCCGGTCATGATCGCGGCGGAGACCATCGCCGTCCTCGACCGGGTGTGCATCTACTACCGCCAGCGGCGCCAGGGCAGCATCCTGCACAGCACCAGCCGCAAGCACTTCGACGTGTTCGACCAGTACGACCTGGTCTTCAAGTTCCTCGCCGAGAACCCGAAGTTCGCGGAGTACCAGGGCGTCATCTACGAGCGGATGATCAACCACTTCCGGGTGATCGCCGACTCCCCGGGCCGTCTGCCCAACGACGCGCGCGCCGAGTTCCAGGCCCGCTGGAACGAGGAGGAGCGCCGGTACCGCCCGGCGGGCCAGAGCGCTCCCGCCCGGACCAAGCGTCAGCTGGTCCCGGCCAAGCACCAGCAGAAGGCCCGCAAGACGGTCCAGTGGGTCAAGCGCAAGGCCAAGCCGACCAAGCTCAAGCGGAAGCTGCGCAAGCGCCTCCTGGAGACGTACTACAAGACCCAGCGGATGCTGCCGGTCAAGAACGACGTCGCCGTCTTCGCGGCCTACTGGAACGCCTCGTACTCCTGCAACCCCGCGGCGATCCACGAGAAGATGAAGGAACTCGCCCCTGGCATAAAGGCGGTGTGGGTCCTCAAGAACAACGCCACCAGCCGGCCGCCGAAGGGTGTCACGGTCGTGCACCCGGGCTCCATCGGCTTCTGGAAGGCCATGGCGCGCGGCAAGTACTTCATCAACAACGTGAACTTCCCGCCGTCCGTGGTCAAGCGCGAGGGCCAGGTCCACCTCCAGACCCACCACGGCACCCCGCTCAAGCGCATGGGTGTCGACCTGGCGGAGTACCCGGTCGGCCGCAGCGGCATGAACCTGAACAAGCTCATGGAGCGCGTGGACCGCTGGGACTACAGCCTCACCTCCAACAGCTTCTCCACCGCCGCCTGGGACCGGGCCTACCCGTCGTTCTACGAGCCGCTGGAGTACGGCTACCCGCGTAACGACCAGCTCGTGAACGCGACGGCGGCGGACGTGGCCGCGGCCCGTGAGAAGCTCGGCATCGCCGAGGGCACCAAGGTGATCCTCTACACGCCGACCCACCGCGACTACCACGACTCGCCCAAGGCGATGCTGGACCTGGAGAAGTTCGCCGAGGCGATCGGTTCCGAGTACACCCTGCTGGTCCGCGCGCACTACTTCTACAAGAAGAGCCTGCTGGCCTTCGGTTCGAGCGGCAGCGCCCGGCTCGTCGACGTGAGCACCCACCCGTCGGTCGAGGAGCTCTACCTCGCCTCGGACTGTCTGCTCGTGGACTACTCGTCGGTGATGTTCGACTACGCGAACCTCGACCGGCCGATCGTGGTCTTCGCGAACGACTGGGAGGTGTACCGCACCACGCGTGGCACCTACTTCGACATCACGGTCGACTCCCCCGGTCTGACCGTGCGCACCGAGGAAGAGGTCACCGAGGTCTTCACGTCCGGTCGCTGGAACAGTGCCGAGTCGGACGCGGCCCGCGCCGTGTTCCGCAAGCGGTTCTGCGAGTTCGACGACGGCCGGGCGGCCGAGCGGGTGGTCCGCAAGGTCTTCCTCGGCCAGGACGAGGTCCCGCCGGTGCTGCCGATCGGCGAGCGTCCGGTGCCCCCGCGCCCCGCCGCCCTGCGGACGGCCGAAGCGGCCCCGCCTCGCGATCGTGAGACCGTCTGATCGATAGTGTGGTGGACTGTTCCGACCGTCCACCTCCACACTGTCCAGCGGAGCCGTGTTGAAACTCCCGCGCAACAGCACGATCAACACGTACTGGGAACGAATCCCGGAGAAGCGGAGACTGCCCCTGGCGGTCTACGCCGCCACGCAGTTTCTCTTCCTGCTGTGGTGGGCCGCGTACTTTCCGGGAGCCCTGAGCTACGACTCGGTCACCTACGTCTGGCATGTCACGACAGACCACTGGGAGTCCAACCACTCGGTGGTCTACGACTCCCTGGTGTGGCTGTCGCTCAACACCACCGGTGACCTCTGGCTGCTGACGCTAGCCCAGACCGTCGCGATGTCGGCGGTGCTCTCCTATTGCTCCGTCACCCTCCGGGAGTGGGGTGTACGGCAGCGGTGGGCCGCCGTCGCCGCCTCGGTGCCGGCCCTGCTGCCACCGACGGCCGTCTTCGTCGTCTTCGTGTGGAAGGACGTGCCGTACGTCATCGGCGCGGTCCTCGCCTTCGGCGCGGCGGGCCGGCTCGGTGCGCAGCGGGCCCGCGGCCGTCAGGCCGTACGGGACCGGTACTTCTACCGCACCGTCGGGCTGCTCTTCCTGGGCTTCCTGATGCTCTCGGTGTTCCGGAACAACGGCCTGCTGGTCGCCGCCATCGCCGCCCCGATCCTGCTGATCGCGCTTCCCTCGATGCGGCGCTGGGTGCTCGCGGCGACTGCCATCCCGGTCTCGATCATGGTGCTGCTGAGCACCGTGATCTATCCGGCGGCCGGGGTGAAGACCCCGCCCAAGGACGCGGTGTACGCCTTCTTCTACGCGGACATCGCCGTCGCCTACGGTCAGCGGCCCAGCCTCTTCACCCCGCAGAACAAGGCTCTGCTGGCCTCGATCGCGCCCCTGTCCCACTGGAAGGGCCGCGCGGCCAACTGCTACAACGCGGACTGGGCGATGGAGTCGCCGCCGATGAACCGGCCGCTCGCGGCCGAACGCAACGACGAGCTGATGGCCGTATGGCGGCGGGTCCTGACCAAGGCCCCCGACCTGATCATCGGCGCGCGGCTGTGCCGGGCGCACATCGCCTGGGCGATCTGGCCCGGCCCCAAGGAACTGCGCGCGAACACCCTGACGAGCGACCCCCGGACCTCGCCGACGCTGTTCTCGTACCTCACCTGGAACAAGAGCATCCAGCACAGCCCGTACCGCCAGAAGCTGAAGATCCGCCCGCTGTGGGAGCCGCTGCACTCGGTCGCGGACTCGCTGTGGACCGCGTTCAAGGTGCCGCAGCTCCAATGGCTGCTGTTCCGCGGGGCGATCTGGTGCTACGCGGCGTACGCGATCGTGCTGATGCTCCGCCGCCGCACCAAGCTGAAGGGCACCTCGGCGCTACTGGCGCTCACCCTGGGCCTCCAGCTCTCGATCCTGCCCGCGAACCCGGCCCCGCTGTGGCGCTACATGATCGCCCCGATCTTCATCGGCATCCTGATCCTCCCGCTGATGCGGGCGAAGCCGCGCTTCGGCCGTCAGCAGTCGCCGAGGACGTCGAAGCCGACCCGGAACCGGAGCAGGAACCGGACGCGGACGAGGAAGCCGGCGACGGTGTCCTGACGGTGCGGCTACGACTACGGCCACGGATACGCGCGAACGCGGGAGAGCCCCGTTCCCCCTCGACCGAGGGGGAACGGGGCTCTCCCGTACGCCGGGCCCGCTTCATGGCCGCCCTCGCACCGCTCGGCCCCAGGGGGCCTCACGGGCTTCGGACGGCCTCGCCGGACTCCGTCCGACGGGCCCCGCCTTCCGTACGCCGTCCTAGAACGTCTGGAAGTCGTCGAACTCGCGCTGCGCGTCGTCGTCCCGCTGCGCGTCGCGGTCACGACGCCGCTGGGCGGCCGGGCGCGGGGCCTCAAGGCGGTGGTCCTCGCCACGGCGGCCGAGCATCTCGGCGCCGGCCATCATGGAGGGCTCCCAGTCGAAGACGACCGCGTTGTCCTCGGAACCGATCGCCACGCCGTCGCCGGCGCGGGCACCGGCCTTCATCAGCGCCTCCTCGACACCGAGGCGGTTGAGCCGGTCGGCGAGGTAGCCGACGGCCTCGTCGTTGTTGAAGTCGGTCTGGCGGACCCAGCGCTCGGGCTTCTCGCCGCGCACCCGGTAGACGTCCTCGTGCTCGTCGTAGGTGACGGTGAAGCCGGCGTCGTCGACCGCCTTCGGGCGGATGACGATACGGGTCGCCTCCTCCTTGGGCTTGCGGGCGCGGGCCTTCGCGATGATGTCGGCGAGGGCGAAGGACAGCTCCTTCAGGCCCGTACGGGAGACCGCGGAGACCTCGAAGACGCGGTAGCCGCGCTCCAGGAGGTCGGGGCGGATCAGGTCCGCGAGGTCCTGGCCGTCCGGGATGTCGACCTTGTTGAGGACGACGACGCGCGGACGGTCCTCAAGGCCGCCGTACTGCTTCAGCTCCTCCTCGATGGCGTCGAGGTCGCTGACCGGGTCGCGGTCGGACTCCAGCGTCGCCGTGTCGAGGATGTGCACGAGCACCGAGCAGCGCTCGACGTGGCGCAGGAACTCCAGGCCGAGGCCGCGGCCCTGGCTGGCGCCGGGGATGAGGCCGGGGACGTCGGCGATGGTGTAGACCGTCGAGCCGGCGGTGACCACACCGAGGTTCGGGACGAGGGTCGTGAAGGGGTAGTCCGCGATCTTCGGCTTGGCGGCCGAGAGAACGGAGATCAGCGAGGACTTGCCGGCGCTCGGGAAGCCGACGAGCGCCACGTCGGCGACCGTCTTCAGTTCGAGGACGATGTCGTCGAAGTCGCCGGGCTCGCCGAGCAGCGCGAAGCCGGGGGCCTTGCGGCGGGCGGAGGACAGCGCCGCGTTGCCGAGGCCGCCGCGGCCGCCCTGGGCGGCGACGTACGTGGTGCCCTGGCCGATCATGTCGGCGAGGACGTTGCCCCGCTTGTCGAGCACGACGGTGCCGTCGGGCACGGTCAGGACCAGGTCCTGGCCGTCCTTGCCGGCCCGGTGGTCGCCCGCGCCGGGCTTTCCGTTGGTGGCCTTGCGGTGCGGCGAGTGGTGGTAGTCGAGAAGCGTGGTGACCGACTGGTCGACGACCAGGATCACATCGCCGCCACGGCCGCCGTTGCCGCCGTCGGGGCCGCCGAGGGGCTTGAACTTCTCTCGGAACACGGAGGCGCAGCCGTGGCCCCCGTTACCCGCGGCGACGTGCAGCTCGACGCGGTCCACGAAGGTGGTCATGTTCTGTGCCTCCAGAAAAGCTAAGGGTGGGACTGTTTATCTAGTAAACACGCCAAAGGCGGACCCGCTTCCCCAGAGGGAAGTGAGGCCCGCCTCAGCGAAAACGTCCGATCAGGCGACCGGGACGATGTTCACGACCTTGCGGCCACGGAAGGTGCCGAACTGCACCGAACCGGCCTGCAGGGCGAACAGCGTGTCGTCGCCACCGCGGCCGACACCCGAGCCCGGGTGGAAGTGGGTGCCACGCTGGCGGACCAGGATCTCACCCGCGTTGACGACCTGACCGCCGAAGCGCTTCACGCCGAGCCGCTGGGCATTGGAATCGCGACCGTTCCGGGTGGACGATGCGCCCTTCTTGTGTGCCATTGCTCAGTCCCTCTTTACTTCGCGGCCGACGGGATGGACGTGACCTTGATCGCCGTGTACTGCTGACGGTGACCCTGGCGACGGCGGTAGCCGGTCTTGTTCTTGTAGCGCAGGATGTCGATCTTGGCGCCCTTGGTGTGGTCCACGACCTCGGCCTGGACCTTGATGCCGGCCAGGACCCACGGGTCGCTGGTCACGGCGTCGCCGTCGACCACGAGCAGGGTCGAGAGCTCGACCGTGTCGCCGATCTTGGCGGTGGAAATCTTGTCAACCTCAACGATGTCGCCGACAGCAACCTTGTGCTGGCGACCACCGCTGCGCACGATGGCGTACACGCGGATCTCTCTCTCACTCGATAAAAGGGGGCCTCTGACGCCAGCCGCCCACGCACGGGCCACAAGGACCACGGCGAGTTCCGGATCGGACGAGCGGCCTCTCCCGGCGAACCGGAAGGGAGGTGCTCAGAGGGTGCGGCGTATCAATCGACACACCGAGGGTCCAGATTACGGGCGCGTCCCGTAAGGGGTCAAATCCCGGCCGTCCCGGCGGCCGCGGACGCCGTCTCGGCCTCCGCCTCCGCCTCCGCGACGAAGCCCTTCAGCCAGGCGCGGAAGTCCGGGCCGAGGTCCTCGCGCTCGCAGGCCAGGCGCACGATGGCGCGCAGGTAGTCGCCCCGGTCACCGGTGTCGTAGCGGCGGCCCTTGAAGACCACGCCGAACACCGGACCGCCCAGCTCCTCGTCGAGCGCCATCGCCTGGAGCGCGTCGGTGAGCTGGATCTCGCCACCCCGGCCCGGCTCGGTCTCGCGCAGGACGCCGAAGACGGCCGGGTCGAGGACGTAGCGGCCGATGATGGCGAGGTTGCTGGGCGCCTCGTCCGTGGCCGGCTTCTCGACGAGACCGGTGATGCGGACGACGTCGGCGTCGTCGGTCGGCTCGACGGCGGCGCAGCCGTACATGTGGATCTGCGACGGCTCGACCTCCATCAGGGCGACGACGCTGCCGCGGCCGTCCCCGAGGACCTCCAGCATGCGGGCGAGCAGCGGGTCGCGCGGGTCGATGAGGTCGTCGCCGAGGAGGACCGCGAACGGCTCGTCGCCGACGTGCGGCGCGGCGCACAGCACGGCGTGGCCGAGACCACGAGGGTCGCCCTGGCGGACGTAGTGCATGGTGGCCAGCTCGCTGGACTCCTGGACCCGGGCGAGCCGGTCGGCGTCACCCTTGCGGGTCAGCGCCTCCTCCAGCTCGTAGTTGCGGTCGAAGTGGTCCTCAAGCGGCCGCTTGTTACGGCCGGTGACCATGAGGACGTCGGAGAGGCCCGCCGAGACCGCCTCCTCCACGACGTACTGGATGGCCGGCTTGTCGACGACCGGCAGCATCTCCTTCGGCGTCGCCTTGGTGGCGGGAAGGAAGCGCGTTCCGAGGCCGGCAGCGGGAATGACGGCCTTGCGAACGCGGGGGGCGGGAATGTTGTTCATCGGGGTGTGTTCCTGGTTCCGATCGGGTCAAGCCGCGTGGACCGTCCTCTTGGGTCAAGGACGGTCCACGCGGTTCACGACGGGGACGAGACCGTGTCAGTCCTGGGCGGGGGCTGCGGTCTTCTTCGTGGTCGCGGCCTTCTTCGCGGTCGCCGTCTTCTTCGCCGCGGTCTTCTTGGCCGCCGTCTTCTTGGTGGCGGCCTTCTTCGCGGTGGCCTTCTTGGCGGTCTTGCGGACCGCCTTCTTCGCCGGGGTGGGCTCCTCGGCGACGACCTCGGCCGTGGTGTCGGCCTCGGCCTTGGCCGGGACGGCCTCCTCGGCCGGGGCGGCGGACGCCACCACGACCACGGCGGCCTCCTCGGCACCGGCCGGCGAACCGGCGGCGGCCGTGGCCTTGCGGACCACCCGGCGGCGCGCCCGCGGCGGGGCGGCCACGGGGGCCTCGGCGGCGGGCTCGGCCTCGGTGACGGCGGCGGGCGCGGCCTCCGGCTGGGCGGCCGGCTCGGCGACGGGGGCCGCGGGGGCCGCAGGTACCTCGGTGCGCTCCGCGGCGGCGCCGGCCGGGGCCGACGTCTTGCGGGTGGCACGGCGGCGGGTCCGCGGGGCGGCGGGCGCCTCGGCAGCCTCGACCGGGGTCGGGGCCTCCGCCTCGGCCGGGGCGGCCTCGGGCTCGGTGGCCACGGGCTCGGCGACCTGTGCGGCCTTCGCCTTCGCCCGGGTACGCGTCTTCGGCGCGGCCTTCGGCTCCGGCTTGGTCTCGGGGACGACGACCTCGTAGGTCTCCGTCTCCGTCACGGTCGGCGAGGACACCGGCGCCGACACCCGGCGGGTCGCCCGGCGGCGGCCGCGGGCACCGCGCGTCGCGGCGGCCTCGGCCTCCGCGATGCTGCCGTACAGCTCCTCGTCCGGGGCGATCGGCGACTCCACGGCCTGCGGCGCGGCGAGCTCCGCCGCCACCTCGGCCTCGGTCTCCGCGGCGGTCTCGAACGGCACCGGGGTGGGCATGGCCTCGTAGGCGTGCGCCTCGTGGGCGTGCTCGTGGACGTCGCCGCCCCGGCCGCGCTTCTTCGAGCGCTTGCCGCCACCGCCGCCGTGCGACGCCGGCTGCTCCATGTGGACGATGACACCGCGGCCGTTGCAGTGGACGCAGGTCTCCGAGAACGACTCCAGGAGGCCCTGGCCGACCCGCTTACGGGTCATCTGCACCAGGCCGAGCGAGGTGACCTCGGCCACCTGGTGCTTGGTCCGGTCACGGCCCAGGCACTCCAGGAGACGGCGCAGCACCAGGTCGCGGTTGGACTCCAGGACCATGTCGATGAAGTCGATGACGACGATGCCGCCGAGGTCGCGCAGCCGCAGCTGGCGGACGATCTCCTCGGCCGCCTCCAGGTTGTTGCGGGTGACGGTCTCCTCGAGGTTGCCGCCCTGGCCGGTGAACTTGCCGGTGTTGACGTCGACGACGATCATCGCCTCGGTCTTGTCGATCACCAGCGAACCGCCGGACGGCAGCCAGACCTTCCGGTCGAGCGCCTTCATCAGCTGCTCGTCGATCCGGTACGTGGCGAAGACGTCGACCTCGCTCGTCCACTTGGACAGGCGGTCGGCCAGATCGGGCGCCACGTGCGAGACGTAACCGTGGATGGTCTCCCACGCGTCGTCGCCGCTGACGATGACCTTGGAGAAGTCCTCGTTGAAGATGTCGCGGACGACCCGGACGGTCATGTCCGGCTCGCCGTAGAGCAGGCTCGGCGCGGACGTCGAGATCTGCTCGGCCTTCTTCTTGATGTCGGCCCACTGCGCCTGCAGACGCTCGACGTCACGGCGCAGCTCGTCCTCGCTCGCGCCCTCGGCGGCGGTGCGCACGATGACGCCCGCGTCCTCGGGGACGATCTTCTTGAGGATCGACTTCAGCCGGGCGCGCTCGGTGTCCGGGAGCTTGCGGCTGATGCCGGTCATCGAGCCCTCGGGCACGTAGACCAGGTAACGGCCGGGCAGCGAGACCTGGCTGGTCAGGCGGGCGCCCTTGTGGCCGATCGGGTCCTTGGTGACCTGCACCAGGACGGACTGGCCGGACTTCAGCGCGGTCTCGATACGGCGCGGGCCGCCGGACAGGCCGAGGGCCTCGAAGTTGACCTCGCCGGCGTACAGGACGGCGTTGCGGCCCTTGCCGATGTCGACGAAGGCGGCCTCCATGGACGGCAGCACGTTCTGGACCTTGCCCAGGTAGACGTTGCCGACGTACGAGGTGGACTGCTCCTTGTTGACGTAGTGCTCGACGAGCACGTTGTCTTCCAGGACGCCGATCTGGGTGCGCTCGCCGTTCTGGCGGACGACCATGACGCGCTCGACGGCCTCGCGACGGGCCAGGAACTCGGCCTCGGAGATGATCGGGACGCGGCGGCGGCCCTGCTCGCGGCCCTCGCGGCGGCGCTGCTTCTTGGCCTCCAGACGGGTCGAGCCCCTGATGGACTGGACCTCGTCGGACGGCTCGGACTTCTCCCGGGCCGGGCGCGGCTCGCGGACCTTGACGACCGTACGGACGCCGTCCTCGTCGCTGCCCTCGGCCTCGCCGGAGCCCTCGCCGCCGCGGCGGCGACGGCGACGGCGGCGACGGGAGCTGCTGCTGCCCGCGGGGCCGTGGTCGTCGGTGTCCTCGTCGTCGGCGTCGGCGTGGGTGTGGGTGTCCTCGGCGTCGGTGTCGTCCGCGTCGGTGTCCTCGGCGTGCGGCTCCTCGGCACCGTCCTCGGCGCCCTCGGACTCGTACGCCTCCTCGGAGTCGGCGGACTCGCCCCGGCGGCGGCGACGGCCGCCCCGGCGACGGCGGCGCGACGGACGCTCCTCGTAGCCCTCGGTCTCGTCGACCGTGTCCTCGACCTCGGCCTCCGCCTCGGGGGTGGACTCGACCTCGGGCTCGTCGGCGGCGGTGGCCGAAACCGGCTCGACGGCGACGGGCTCGCCCCGGCGGCGACGGCGGCGGCGCGAGGGGGCCTCGGCGCTCTCCGCCGGCTCGGCGGCGACGGCGGCGGCCCGGACGGCCTGCGGCTGCTCCTCCTCGACCTGCTCCGAGATCTCGTGCTCGGCGGCCTCGCGGGCCACGGCGGCGGCCGCGGTCTCCGGGGTCTGGAACATGGGCTCGGTGAAGACCGGGGCCTGGAAGACGGCGACGGCCGGACGCTCGGCGCGACGGGCGCGCGGCTTCTCCTCGGCCTCGGCGGTGAACTGCGGCGAGGTCACCCGGCGGCGGCCACGGCCACGGGCGGGGGCGGGGGCGGGGGCGGCGGCCCGCTCGGCGGCGACGGCCTCGGCGGCGTGCGAGGCGGTCTCCTCGACGGTGTCCTCGACCTGCTCCTCGCCGGTGTCGGCGGCGATCTCGGCGGCGACGTCCGGGCTCACGGCGCTCGGGGCGCTCGCGGCGGCCGGGGCGCCGGCGGGCGCGGTGGCCTTACGGGTGGCGCGGCGGCGGGCCCGGGGGGCCGGGGCGGCCTCCTCGGCGGCGGGCTCCGGGGCGGTAACGGCCTCGGCGGCGGGCGCGGGGGCCTCCACGACCTCGGGGGCCGCAGCGGTCTCGGGGGCCTCCGGGGCGGCGACGGCGCGGGTGGCACGACGGCGGGTACGGCGCGCCGGAGCGGCCTCCGTCTCCGCGACGGGCTCGGCCGGAGCCTCGGCCACCGGCTCGGCGGCCGGGGTCTCGGCGGTCTCCGCGACTGCGGCAGCCTCGGGGGCCTCCGGGGCGGCGACGGCGCGGGTGGCACGACGGCGGGTACGGCGCGCCGGAGCGGCCTCCGTCTCCGCGACGGGCTCGGCCGGAGCCTCGGCCACCGGCTCGGCGGCCGGGGTCTCGGCGGCGGCCGGGGCCTTCACCGGCTCCGGCGTACTGGTCTTACGGGTGGCACGGCGGCGCGGACGCGCGGGCGCCGACTCCTCGGCGGCGGCCGGAGCGGACGCGGCCTGCGTGCCGGTCTCGTGAGTGGTCTCGACGACGGTCTCGGACGCGGCGGCCTCGGCCGTCACCGGCGGACCGGCGGGCCGGGAGGCGGCGCGGCGCCGGCGGCGGGCCGGCAGCTTGTCTCCGAGTGCGTTGCTCTCGTTTTCTTCGTGCTGTTCGAGCATGCGGGCGGTTCTCCCGTCACGCTCCCGGGCGCCGCGTCGGTTCCGGTCCGGCGGCACGTACGCGCGCGAGGCGCGGTGCCGTGCCGCCGTCCGGGGCGCGGGCGCCGCACGGGAGCTGAATGTCTGGCTCGCCGGTTCCGTACGCCCTGTGCGGACGGCCTGGCGAAAGTCTCCTGGTCAGTGCGCGGCCCGACCCAGGTGGCTGAGTACCAGGGCTGCGCTACGACGACCGCTCCTTACGCGGCACCGGCACCCGGCGCCGTCGCCGAGGCGGTCGCGGCGGCCGTGGGTGAAGCGGCCGAGACAGCCTCGCGGTCGGCCGCGAGCGGGTCGGTCACCGTGCCGGACTCCTCGTCGAAGAGCCCCTGCGCCAGCCTGGTCACCGCTGCGGGGACCGGCGGCGCCAGGTCGGCCACAGCTCGGAGACCGGACAGGACGTCGTCGGGTCGTACGGCAGGTGTCACGTGCCGAACAACCAGCCGCAGTATCGCACAGGCGCTGTCCACCGGCCCATTACCCTGGGCGTCGCCCTGGGCGGGGGCCGCGGTCAGCTCCACGACGGCACCGCGGGTGTCGAAGGTGCGGATTCCGTTCTTGGTCTTGCGCTGGACTTCCACGGTCTCGGCCGCGAGGAAGGCCTCAGCGGCCTCGGCCGCGGCCTCGGCGGTGACGCCGTCGAGACGCAGCTCCCAGACGGAGGCGGTGAGCCGGTCGGCGAGACCGGAGGTGCGGGCCTCGACTGCCTCGACGATGTCGAGACCGGTCGGCATCGACTCGTCGAGCAGCCGGCGCAGGGTCTCGGGGTCGCGCGCCGCGGTGAGGGCGATCTCCAGGTACTCGGCCTCGGAGCCGGTGCCCGTCGGGGCGGCGTTCGCGTACGACACCTTGGGGTGCGGGGTGAACCCGGCCGAGTACGCCATGGGCACCTCGGCACGGCGCAGGGCGCGCTCGAAGGCGCGCTGGAAGTCACGGTGGCTGGTGAACCGGAGGCGGCCGCGCTTGGTGTAGCGCAGTCGGATGCGCTGCACCGCAGGTGCGGGCGGCGGGCCTTCGGGCTGTCGCTTGCCCAGTGGTTCTTCTCCTCGGTGCGGGGCGGGCGCGGGAGGCGGCCGCCCTCGAAGGCGGATGTGTCCCGGGGGTCCCGCCCGGCTCACCCCCGCTGGTGCGAGGAGATCTCGGGTGCGGGCGCCGCGCCGGGGACGTTCTTTGTACTACCCAGAGTACGCGCCGAGGCCGCCAGAGGTTCCCCGGGCCGCCCGGGCCGCGCTCCGCCGACGAGGGCGCGCCACGCGTCCTGCCGGGCGGTGCGCACCGTGTCCCGGGCGGAGGCGAGCGCGGCGCGCGCGGTCTTTTGGACCTGGGTGAGGGCGGTGCGCACCGGGCTCAGGACGGCGTCGCGGACCCAGTGCCCGGCCGGGACGCAGACCTCCCGGTAGATCCAGGCGGCGGGATCGCGGACCAGATGGCGCAGGAGCCAGAGGAGGGGCCGGGCGACGAGATCGCGGGCGATCCAGGCGACGGGCCGTACGACGAGGGTGCGGACCGTCCAGGCGAGGCCGCGCCACGCGGCGTGCGAGAGGAATCCGGCGACGCGCCAGCAGATGGCGAACGCGTCGCGGATCTCCCGGCCGAGCGGTGCGAGTACGCGCGCGTACAGCCACACGGCCGGGGCGGCGACGCCTCGGCGCAGGAGCGGAACGAGGGCCTCCCGCCACAGCCACACGGCCGGGCGGGCGATCCCGTGGACGGCGACCGGCACGATCACATGGCGCCAGGCCAGGACGAAGGGCCAGGCCAGCACGGCGCCGGCCCATCGGGCGGCGAGGGCGAGGCCGTGCCCGATCCCCCGGCCGAGCCACCCGAGGGTGCGCCGGATCCCGGCGAACGCCCAGGTCAGGCCGTACCACACCACCGCACCGGACCGGGCCAGCGCCCGTCCCACCGGCCCGAAGACCCACAAGAAGGCCCGGCCCGCTCCGTCCAGCAGCCGGCCGAGGGCGCGGCCCGCCGGCCGCAGCAGGTGCCGTTCGAGCAGCAGCCCGCCGGCCTCCAGGGCGTCCCAGGCCATGCGCACCGGCAGGACGAGGACCAGCACCACGATCCGGACCGGGACCCGGATCAGCGGGTGCGGGGCGTGGACGGCCGGGCCGGGCGCCCGGGAGGGCGCCGGGGCAGGGGCCTTGGCGGGCGCCGGGTCGCGGTCCGGGTCGAACGTGTTCATGTCCACAAAGACGCCGAAGGCCCGGCGGAGGGTTGTCCTCCGCCGGGCCTTGGTCATACGGGACCCAGGCGTGTCGCGCCCGTCCCCGCGCCGGCTTCCCGCCCGCGCCTACTTCTTGACCGAGAGCGGCAGCAGCTTCTTGCCGGTCGGGCCGACCTGGATCTCGGTCTGCATCGCCGGGCAGACACCGCAGTCGAAGCACGGGGTCCAGCGGCAGTCGTCGACCTCGGTCTCGTCGAGGGCGTCCTGCCAGTCCTCCCAGAGCCAGTCCTTGTCGAGACCGGAGTCCAGGTGGTCCCAGGGCAGGACCTCCTCGTAGCCGCGCTCGCGGGTGGTGTACCAGTCGACGTCGACACCGAACTCGGGCAGCGTCTTGTCGGCGCACGCCATCCAGCGGTCGTACGAGAAGTGCTCGCGCCAGCCGTCGAAACGGCCGCCGTCCTCGTAGACCGCGCGGATGACCGCGCCGATACGGCGGTCGCCCCGGGAGAGCAGGCCCTCGACGATGCCGGGCTTGCCGTCGTGGTAGCGGAAGCCGATGGAACGGCCGTACTTCTTGTCGCCGCGGATCTTGTCGCGGAGCTTTTGCAGACGGGCGTCCGTCTCCTCGGCCGACAGCTGCGGCGCCCACTGGAACGGGGTGTGCGGCTTGGGCACGAACCCGCCGATGGAGACGGTGCAGCGGATGTCGTTCTGGCCGGAGACCTCACGGCCCTTGGCGATGACGTTGATCGCCATGTCGGCGATCTGGAGCACGTCCTCGTCGGTCTCGGTCGGCAGGCCGCACATGAAGTACAGCTTCACCTGGCGCCAGCCGTTGCCGTACGCGGTGGCGACGGTACGGATCAGGTCCTCTTCCGAGACCATCTTGTTGATGACCTTGCGCATGCGCTCGGAGCCGCCCTCGGGGGCGAAGGTCAGTCCGGAACGACGGCCGTTGCGGGTCAGCTCGTTGGCCAGGTCGACGTTGAACGCGTCGACGCGGGTCGACGGCAGCGACAGACCGATCTTGTCGTCCGTGTAGCGGTCGGCGAGACCCTTGGCGATCTCACCGATCTCCGTGTGGTCCGCGGAGGACAGCGAGAGCAGACCGACCTCTTCGAAGCCGGTCGCCTTCAGACCGCGGTCCACCATCTCGCCGATGCCGGTGATGCTTCGCTCCCGCACGGGGCGCGTGATCATGCCGGCCTGGCAGAAACGGCAGCCGCGGGTACAACCGCGGAAGATCTCGACGGACATCCGCTCGTGGACGGTCTCCGCGAGCGGGACGAGGGGCTGCTTGGGGTACGGCCACTCGTCGAGGTCCATGACGGTGTGCTTGGAGACGCGCCACGGCACACCGGACTTGTTGGGGACGACCCGGCCGATGCGGCCGTCGGGCAGGTACTCCACGTCGTAGAAGGCCGGGACGTAGATACCGCCGGTCTTCGCGAGGCGGAAGAGGACCTCCTCGCGACCGCCCGGGCGGCCCTCGGCCTTCCACTGGCGGATGATCTCCGTCATGTCGAGGACGGCCTGCTCGCCGTCGCCGATGATCGCCGCGTCGATGAAGTCCGCGATCGGCTCGGGGTTGAAGGCGGCGTGGCCGCCGGCGAGCACGATCGGGTGATCGACGGTGCGGTCCTTCGACTCCAGCGGGATGCCGGCCAGGTCGAGGGCGGTGAGCATGTTCGTGTAGCCCAGCTCCGTGGAGAAGGACAGGCCGAACACGTCGAACGCG
This sequence comes from Streptomyces sp. NPDC048718, assembly GCF_043198875.1. Lineage (NCBI taxonomy): Bacteria > Bacillati > Actinomycetota > Actinomycetes > Kitasatosporales > Streptomycetaceae > Streptomyces > Streptomyces sp. NPDC048718. Next base: position 420,616 of record NZ_JBICVG010000005.1, on the reverse strand, counting down.
GAGACGGGGCGGTGGGAGTCGACGGTGAACTGCGGGACCCCGTGCTCGCGCATCAGGGCCTCCAGGTCCGGCCACACGCTGTACGTGCGCTCGGCCAGGACACCCTCCCGCTCGTTGAGTACCTCGTAGAGGATCATGACGCCCTGGTTGGGCAGACCGACCTCGTACGCGTCCGGGTACATCAGCGCCCAGCGGACATCAGCGGACTCCCACGGCTTGACCGTGGAGTTCAGCTCTCCACCGACGTACTGAATCGGCTTCTGCACGTGCGGGAGCAGAGCTTCGAGCTGCGGAAAGACAGACTCGGCAGCAGACATCTCGAACCTTTGTGAGCTGGCAGGGGGGCGACTATCCAGCGTACCCCGGCGCTCAGCGGCTCCGTGCCGCCCGGAAGCGGGGAGCGAAGGAGCGGGCCCACACCCGGGGCAGCTCGCGTTCGCGGTCCGCGGCCGCCGCTTCCTCCCTGCCGTACAGAACGCCCCAGGTGAAGGCGGTCTCGCCGGCCGTGTGGGCCGCGTCGGCCAGCTCGCGCAGCGCGGCGCGGGCGACGACGGAGTCCTGGTGGTCGCCGAGACAGTCCTGGAGCCGTTTCATCCGGGTGACGAGGCGGCGGGCGGGCTTGCCGAGGGCGGGGGCGGCGGCCTCGGCGGCGTAGCGGACGCGTTTGGCGGCCTTGCGGGCGTCGTGCAGGGCGTGATCGCGTTCCGTCCCGGGGTCGAGCGCGAGGGCCCGCTCGACCCGGCGGGCGAGGCGGCGGTGGTCGCGCAGGACCGCCTTGCGCAGGACGGGGCCCGCGGCCTGGTGGGCGGCGGGGAGCAGGGGCGGGTCGGCGAGCAGGGCGTCGATCCGGGTGAGCAGGGCGAGGTGGCGCGGGGAGTCGAGGGCGGCCTGGGCGCGGCGGCGGGTGCCCGCGCCCCCACTCTTCGCCCAGCTCTTCAGGCGCCGGTGGACGGGTCCGGCGGCAAGCTCGCGGGGGATCGCGTCGAGGGCGGCCCCGATGCGGTCGTCGAGGACTTCGAGGTCGCGGGCGGCGCCGAGTTCGGCGGCGAGCCGGCGCAGCTCGGCGGCGAGGGGGTCGGTGACCTCGCGGTCGAGGACGTTGCCGTACGTCCGCAGGGCACTGCGCAGCCGCCGGCAGGCGACCCGCATCCGGTGGATGGCGTCGGGCAGGTCGCGGCGGACGGCGGGGTCGAGCCGGATGAGGGCGTCGACCTGTTCGCGTACGTAGGCGAGGACGACGGAGCCGGCCGTGCCGCTGTCCGTATCGGCGTCCGGGCCGGTGTCCTCGGTCGTGGGCCGTTCGGGGACGGGGGTGCCGGTCGCGGCGAGGGCGCGGGCGAGTTTCGAGGGGGCCGCGGAGGGCTGGATCCCGGCCTTGACCAGGCGTTTGCCGACCGCGTCGAGGATCTCGGGGTCCACGTCGTCGGCGAGCTCGACCTCGATCTCGGTCCAGTCGGCGCTGCCCGGGCAGCCGGTGAGGCGCTCGGCGTGGACGGTGTCGACGGAGACCTCGGCGAGCAGGGTGCCGTCGGCGGCGTGCAGGTGGGTGACGTCGCGGCGGGAGCGCAGCCGGACGACCGGCTGGACGGGGGTGGTGCGGACGCGGGAACGCAGCAGCCCCGCCAGGGAGCGCGGGAGCGTGTCCGAGAGCGGGGCCCTGATCTCGTCGCGGACGCCGGGGGCGACGGGGATCTTCAGGTGCCAGCCGGCGTCGGCACCGCCGGTGCGGCGGCGCAGGGTGAGGGAGTCGGCGGCGAGACGGAGGTCGGCGGTGTCGTAGTAGACGGCGTCGAGCTCGGTGACGCCCCGGGCGCGGGCGGTGGCGACGCCGTGGGCGCGGGTGAGATCGGGGAGCCGGACCTCACCCATGACCTCGTATTTACGTTCGATCTCGCGGTGTGTCGTGGCACCGGAGTTCCGCTCCCCCGGCCGCCGCTCCCCCTTCGGCTGCTTCCCCGTGCGCTCCGCCGCCGCCCGTTTCTGTGCCATGTCTCGAATCTAGTGGCGAAACGGGCGGCGGGCAGCGGAGCGCCGGAGGGACAGGCCCGGGCCCTACGCCGTCATCGGCCGCTGCACCCGGATCGACTGGAGCAGCCCGATCGCCACCCACACCGCGAACATCGACGAACCGCCGTACGAGACGAACGGCAGCGGCAGACCGGCCACCGGCATGATGCCGAGGGTCATCCCGATGTTCTCGAAGGACTGGAAGGCGAACCAGGCGATGATCCCGGCCGCCACGATCGTGCCGTACAGCTCGGTCGTCTCGCGGGCGATCCGGCAGGCGCGCCACAGGATCACGCCGAGCAGCACGAGGATGAGCCCCGCGCCGACGAAGCCCAGCTCCTCCCCCGCGACGGTGAAGACGAAGTCGGTCTGCTGCTCGGGCACGAACTGGCCGGTGGTCTGGGACCCCTTGAAGAGTCCCGAGCCGAGCAGCCCGCCCGAACCGATCGCGATCCGCGCCTGGTTGGTGTTGTAGCCGACACCGGCCGGGTCGAGGTCCGGGTTGGCGAAGGCGGCGAACCGGTTGATCTGGTACTCGTCGAGCATGCCCAGCGTGGTGACGAGCACCGCGCCGAGGACGCCCGCGCCGATCAGGCCGAGGACCCAGCGGTTGGAGGCGCCGGAGGCGAGCAGCACCCCGAGCACGATGACCGCCATGACCATCACGGAGCCGAGGTCGGGCATCAGCATGACGATGCCCATGGGCAGGGCGGCCAGGCCGAGCGCCTTGGCGACGGTGCCGTGGTCGGGGTGGAGCTGGTCGCCCGCGTCGACCTTCGCCGCCAGCAGCATCGCCATCACCAGGATGATGGTGATCTTGACGAACTCGCTGGGCTGGAGCGAGAAGCCGCCGCCGACGACGATCCAGGCGTGCGCGCCGTTGATGGTCGCGCCGAGCGGGGTGAGCACGGCGAGGATCAGCACGATCGAGATGCCGTACAGGAACGGGACCGCGCCGCGCAGGGTGCGGTGACCGAGCCAGACGGTGCCGATCATCAGGGCGAGCCCGATCCCGGTGTTCATGGCGTGCCGGAACAGGAAGTAGTACGGGTCGCCCTGGTTGAGCGAGGTACGGCCGCGGGTCGCGGACCACACGAGCAGCGAGCCCAGGAAGGACAGGGCGAGCGCCGACAGCAGGATGGGCCAGTCGAGCCGGCGCAGCACCGAGTCGCGGGCGGCGAGCCGGGCGATCGCGCCGCGCTTGGGCGCGTAGCGGGAGACGGAGAAGCCGTGGGGCGTGGTCATCGGTCAGTCCCTCCCGCGCAGGGCGGTGCCGGGCGGTCCGGCCAGCGGGTCGGTGGGCTTGCGCGGCGGATCGGCGGGCTGGTCGGCGGGCGGTCCCGCCTCCGTCGGCGGCGCGGTGTCGGCCGTCTTGCCCGCGTTCGGGTCGTACGGCTCGATGCCGGGCGCGTCGATGGAGCCGTCGGCCGCGATCTTCGGCAGGTCCTTCTGGGGCTGCGGCAGCAGCGCCCGCTTCAGGTCCTGCTTGCCGGAGTCGTCGAAGCCGTACAGCGCGTCGTAGATGTTGCGCACGGCGGGGCCGGAGGCGCCGGAGCCCGTACCACCCTGGGAGATCGTCATGACGATCGAGTAGTCCTTGGTGTACGTGGCGAACCACGAGGTGGTCTGCTTGCCGTAGACCTCCGCCGTACCCGTCTTGGCGTGCATCGCGACCTTGTCCTGCGGCCAGCCGCCGAACCGCCAGGCGGCCGTACCGCGGGTGGCGACACCCGCGAGGGCTTCGTCTATCAAGTCGCGGGTCGCCTTGGTGAACGGCAGCTTGCCGTGCGACTTGGGCTTGATCTCCTCGACGCTTTTGCCGTCGGCGGCGATGACGGCCTTGCCGACGGTCGGGTTCCACAGGGTGCCGCCGTTGGCGATGGCGGAGTAGATGGTGGCCATCTGGATGGGGGTGACGAGGGTGTCGCCCTGGCCGATGGAGTAGTTGACGGAGTCACCGGCGCGCATCAGGTTGCCCTCCAGACAGTTCTCGTACGAGAGCTGCTGGACGTAGGTGCCGCCCTTCTTGCCGTTCTTGCACCACCAGTCCTTGTTGGCCGACCAGAAGTTCTGCTTCCACTGGCGGTCGGGGACCCGGCCGGTGACCTCGTTGGGCAGGTCGATGCCGGTCTCGGCGCCGAGGCCGAACTGGTGGGCCGTCTTGTAGAACCAGTCGCCCGGGTGGCTCTTCGGCTTCATCCCGCCGTCCTTCTGCCACTGCTGGTGGGCGAGGGCGTAGAAGACGGTGTCGCAGGAGACCTCCAGGGCGCGGCCGAGCGAGATCGGGCCGTGGTTTTGCGACTCGAAGTTCTTGAAGACCTGGTTGCCGATGGAATACGAGCTGGTGCAGGGGTAGCGGCCGTCGAAGTCGTAGCCGGCGTTGACGGCGGCGGCGGTGGAGACGACCTTGAAGATGGAGCCCGGCGCGGCCTGGCCCTGGATGGCCCGGTTGAGCAGCGGGAAGTTGGAATTCTTGCCGGTGAGGGCGGCGTAGTCCTTGGCGGAGATGCCGCCGACCCAGGCGTTGGGGTCGTAGTCGGGCAGCGAGGCCATGGCAACGACCCGGCCGGTCTTGGCCTCCATGACGACGACGGCGCCCGCGTCGGCCTTGTAGTTCTCGTTGGTGTTCTTGTCGAAGGTCTTGCGGGCTTCCTTCATGGCGTTGGCCAGTTCCCATTCGGCGACCGCCTGGACGCGGGCGTCGATGGAGGTGACCACGTTGGCGCCGGGCACCGCCGGGTCGCTCTTGGCCTGGCCGATGACCCGGCCGAGGTTGTCGACCTCGTAGCGGGTGACGCCGGCCTTGCCGCGCAGCTGCTTGTCGTAGGTGCGCTCCAGGCCGGAGCGGCCGACCATGTCGGAGCGCAGATACGGCGACTCGGTGGTCTTTGCCTTCTCGATCTCCTCGTCGGTGACCGGCGAGAGATAGCCGAGGACCTGGGAGGTGCGGGACTTGCCGGGGGCCGGGTAGCGGCGTACGGCGGCGGGTTCGGCGGTGATGCCGGGGAAGTCCTCGGCGCGCTCGCGGATCTGGAGGGCCTGCTGGGTGGTGGCCTCGTCGGTGACCGGGATGGGCTGGTAGGGCGAGCCGTTCCAGCAGGGCTTGGGCGTCTTGGAGTCGCACAGCCGGATCTTGTTGACGACGTCCTCGGGCTTCATGTGGAGGACGTCGGCGAGCCGGGTGAGGACGGCCTTGCCGTCGTCCTTCATCTTCATCAGCTCGGTGCGCGACGCGGAGACCACGAGCCGGGTCTCGTTGTCGGCGAGCGGCACCCCGCGGGCGTCCAGGACGGAGCCGCGGACGGCGGGCTGGACGACCCGCTGGACGTGGTTGTTCTTGGCCTCGTCCCCGTACTCCTTGCCGTTGCGGATCTGGAGGTACCAGAGGCGTCCGCCGAGGGTGAAGAGCAGGGAGAAGACGAGAACCTGGATGACGACGAGCCGGATCTGGACCCGGGGGGTCCGCCCGGTCTCCGGGATGTTGCTCATGCTGCCGCTGCCCCCTGGATCACAGTCGCTTGACTCCCTTGATCCGCCCGGCGCGCGAAGCGCGGTTGCGGGCGGCCTTGATACGCAGTCCGTTGCTCGGGCCGCCGATTCTCAGGCCGGTGCCGGAGGACAGCCAGCCGGAGGCCACGTCGGCGCCGTTCGCCCCTGTCGCGCCGGCGATCGGGTCGTTGTCGACGCGCCGGGCCAGGGCCATGATCAGCGGCACCGCGAAGGGGGCGAGGAGCAGGTCGTACAGGACGGCCGTGAACAGCAGGAAACCGAGGCCGACATGGCGGGCGGCGGTGTCGCCGACGAGGGCGCCGACCCCCGCGTAGAGCAGGGTGGAGCCGACGGCGGCGGCGGCCACCACGGTCATCGGGCCGGTGGCGGACTTGAGCCGGCCGTTCTCGGGGCGGGCCAGGCCGCACAGATAGCCGACGAGGCAGAGCACCAGGGCGTAGCGGCCGGCCGCGTGGTCGGCGGGCGGGGCGAGGTCGGCGAGCAGTCCGGCGGCGAAGCCCGCGAGGGCGCCGGTGACGTGTCCGTACACCAGGGCGAGGGCGACGACCGTGAGCAGGACGAGGTCCGGGACGGCGCCGGGGAGCTGGAGCCGGGCGAGGACGGAGACCTGGACGACGAGGGCGACGACGACCAGCACGGCCGACAGAATGATGCGGTTGATCTTCACGGTGTCGCCCCCTGGTCCTGCGGCTGCTGGTTCTCGTCCGGCTGGTCGGCGGGCGGGGCGGCGGGCGGCTGGGCCGCCTGGCCCGGCTGCTGGACGCGGCCCGCGGCCGGTCCGACCGGCGCCTGACCGCCCGTCTGCTGTCCCGGCTGCCGCTGCCCGTCGGGCTGCCGGCCATCAGCCTGCTGACCGTCCTTCGCCGGCGGCGGGGCCGTGACGGTGACGGTCGGCGCGGGCTTGGGCTTCTGCGGCAGGACCATGTCGCGCGGGTCGGTGCGCGGGGCCTGGACGACGACGCCGACGATGTCGAGCTTGGTGAAGCCGACGTACGGACGGACGTAGATGTTGCGGGTCAGACCGCCGCCCGCGGGGTCGACGCGGACGACCTCGCCGACGGGCACGCCGGGCACGAACGGCTTGTCGGCCTGCGAGCCGAAGGTGACGAGCCGGTCGCCCTTCTTCACCTTGGCCTTGCCGTTGAGGAGCTGGATGAGCAGCGGGCGGTCGCCCTGGCCGGTGGCGAAGCCGAGTTCGTCGCTCTTCTCCATCCGGGTGCCGACGGTGAAGTCCGGGTCGTTGGCGAGCAGCACGGTGGACGTGGAGGGGCCGACGGTGGTGACGCGGCCGACCAGTCCGGAGCCGTTGATGACGGTCATGTCGCGCTTGACGCCGTCCCGGGCGCCGATGTCGATGGTGACGGTCCAGGAGAAGCCCTGGGCGGCGCCGATGGCGATGACCTGGGCTCCCTTGATGCCGTACTGACCGGCCCCGGCGGTCTTCAGCATGGCGTCGAGTTCGCGCACCCGGTTGCGGTTGCGGTCGTCGCTGCCGAGCTTCGTCTTGAGGGCCGCGTTCTCCTTCTCCAGGGCGGCGATACGGGTGCTTCGCTCCCCGGAGTCGCGGACGGCTCCTATGGCGTTGCCGACCGGGTCGACCGCGGAGGCGACTCCGTTCTCGACCGGGCCGAAGACCGCGGCCGCGGCCTGCCGGGCACCGTCGACCGGTGACTCCTGGCCTCCTCTGATGTCCACCGTGATCAGCGCGAACGCGGTGGCGATCAGCAGCACCAGGAGCAGCCGGCTCTCTCGTGTGTCCCTCACGTGCGGCGGCCGTGCCCTTCCTCGAATCGACAGATGACGGAGTTGTACGGGCGCGGGTACGAACGGCACCGGGGTGCGCGTACGCGCGCGGGGCGCGAGATGCGCCGGGCGGCCTCGCGACGGCGCCGGGCCCGGGATCACTCCCGGGCCCGGCGGGGCCGTCAGCGGCGTGGCTGGGCGTCCAGGACCTGCTGGAGGGCCTCGAACTCCTCGACGCACTTGCCGGAGCCGAGCGCCACCGAGTCCAGCGGGTCCTCTGCGATGTGGATCGGCATGCCGGTCTCCTGGCGCAGCCGCTCGTCGAGGCCGCGCAGCAGGGCGCCGCCGCCGGTGAGGACGATGCCCCGGTCCATGACGTCGCCGGACAGCTCCGGCGGACACTTGTCGAGGGTGGTCTTCACCGCGTCCACGATGGCGTTGACCGGCTCCTCGATGGCCTTGCGGACCTCGGCGGCGGAGATGACCACGGTCTTCGGCAGGCCGGAGACCAGGTCACGGCCGCGGATCTCGGTGTGCTCGTCCTGCTCCAGCTCGTACGCCGAACCGATGGTGATCTTGATCTGCTCGGCGGTGCGCTCGCCAAGGAGGAGCGAGTACTCCTTCTTGACGTGCTGGATGATCGCGTTGTCCAGTTCGTCGCCGGCCACCCGGATGGACTGTGCCGTGACGATTCCGCCGAGGGAGATGACGGCCACCTCGGTGGTGCCGCCGCCGATGTCGACGACCATGTTGCCGGTGGCCTCGTGGACCGGCAGGCCGGAGCCGATCGCGGCGGCCATCGGCTCCTCGATGATGTGCACCTGGCGGGCGCCGGCCTGGGTGGACGCCTCGATGACGGCGCGGCGCTCGACTCCGGTGATGCCGGAGGGCACACAGACGACGACCCGGGGGCGGGCCAGATAGCGGCGCTTGTGGATCTTGAGGATGAAGTAGCGGAGCATCCGCTCCGTGATCTCGAAGTCGGCGATCACGCCGTCCTTGAGCGGGCGGACCGCGACGATGTTGCCGGGCGTCCGGCCGATCATCTTCTTCGCCTCGGCACCGACCGCGAGAATGCCGCCGGTGTTGGTGTTGATCGCGACGACGGACGGCTCGTTCAGAACGATGCCTCGACCCCTGACGTACACCAGCGTGTTGGCGGTCCCGAGGTCGACAGCCATGTCACGGCCGATGAACGACATTGAGTTCCCCTTGATTCCCATGAGGATCGTCGGGCCTTCCCTAGCGGAGCGTTGACGGCTTCTCAGGACGGCGAGGTGGTGGCTGACGAGGCAGCGGCGTGGAGTTCTCCATCGTAGTGCCGCCCGTGCGCCTGCCGCGCGGCGGACCGCCTCGCTCCACCTCTGTATAGGTGACGGAATGACGCGGCGATCCGTTCCCGGGATCGGCGATCATATGCCAGAGGGCGACCGAATTCCTTCGGTCGCCCTCTGGCGCATGCGCTGTTCGGCGGAGGCGGTGCCCCGTCGGTCGGCCGGTCGGCCGTACGGACCGTTCCGGGACCGGATCGGCTCGGCTCGAATCGGTCCGGCTCGACTCGGTCCGGCTCGGGCTCAGGCCGGCTCGGGCTCAGGCCGGCCCCGACCGGAGCCCGGCGCGGTCCCGGATCAGACCAGGCCGGGGAAGAAGATCTTCATCTCGCGCTCGGCGGACTCCTCGGAGTCCGAGGCGTGGATCAGGTTCTCGCGGACGATGGTGCCGAAGTCGCCGCGGATGGAGCCCGGGGCGGCGGCGATCGGGTCGGTCGGGCCGGCCAGGGTCCGCAGACCCTCGATGACCCGCTCGCCCTCGACGACCAGCGCGACGACCGGGCCGGAGGCCATGAAGCCCATCAGCGGCTCGTAGAACGGCTTGCCCTTGTGCTCGCCGTAGTGCTGCTCCAGGGTCTCCTGGTCCAGCTCGCGCATCTCCAGGGCCGCGAGGGTCCAGCCGGCCTTGCGCTCGATACGGCCGATGATCTCGCCGACCAGGCCACGGCGGACGGCGTCGGGCTTGAGCAGGACGAGCGTGCGCTGGCTCACGGGAAAACTCCTTTGGGGACTTCGGACAGACTTAAGGGTGGAACAAAGCAGACAAGGGGGCGCGGGCCACTGAATCTACAGGGCCCGCACCAGGGAACATCACGCAGCGTCAGGTGCTGCCGAGCCTTCGGCGGCGGCCGCGCCCGCCGCCCAGCGGGCCTTGATCTCGTCGATCCTCCGGCCGTAGTGCACCGAGGCCCACCACAGGACGGCGAAGACCGCGCCCAGGAAGAACATCACCGGGACGACGAAACCGCTCGCGATCAGCGCGATCTGGAGCGCCCAGCCCAGCTGCACACCCCCCGGACGGGTGATCATCCCGCACAGCAGGATCGTCAGGACCATGGCGATCCCGCACACCGTCCAGACCGTCGACGTGGACAGCGTGTCGTCCTTCATGGCGACCAGACCGGCGAAGCCGATCACGAAGAACTCGCCGATCAGCGTCGAGGCGCAGAGCGTACGCACAGGTTTCAGCCCCTCTTGAGCAGCAGCCGGGCATCGCCGACCGTGAAGATCGAACCGGTGACGAGCACACCGCCGCCCGCGTACTCGCCCTCCTCCTCGGCGAGCGTGATCGCGGCCTCGATGGCGTCGTCCAGGCGCGGCTCCACCACCACCCGGTCCTCGCCGAAGACCTCGACCGCGAGCGCGGCGAGCTCGTCCGGGTCGCTCGCGCGCGCGTTGGAGTTCGAGGTGATCACGATCTCCGCGAAGATCGGCTCGAACGCTTCGAGCAGCCCCCGGGCGTCCTTGTCCGCGCTCGTCGACACCACGCCGATGAGCCGGGAGAAACCGAAGGACTCGGTGACCGCCTCGGCCGTCGCGCGGGCGCCGTGCGGGTTGTGCGCCGCGTCCAGGACGACCGTCGGCGACGAACGCACGATCTCCAGCCGGCCCGGCGACGACACCTGCGCGAACGCGCGGCGGATCGTGTCGATGTCCAGCGTGCGGGCGTGCTCCGCGCCGATGCCGAAGAACGCCTCGACCGCCGCCAGGGCCACCGCCGCGTTGCGCGCCTGGTGCGCGCCGTACAGCGGCAGGAACACCTCTTCGTACTCGCCGCCCAGACCCCGCAGCGTCAGCAGCTGGCCGCCGACCGCGACCTCGCGCGCGGTGACGCCGAACTCCATGCCCTCGCGGGCCACGGTGGCGTCCACCGAGACGGCCTTCTTCAGCAGCACCTGCGCCGCGTCCACCGGCTGCTGCGCCAGGATCACCGTCGCGCCCTGCTTGATGACACCGGACTTCTCGCCGGCGATCTCGCCCGTCGTCTCGCCGAGGCGGTCCGTGTGGTCCAGATCGATCGGCGTCACCACCGCGACCGAACCGTCGATGACGTTCGTCGCGTCCCACGTGCCGCCCATGCCGACCTCGACCACGGCCACGTCGACCGGGGCGTCCGCGAACGCCGCGTACGCCATGCCGGTGAGGACCTCGAAGAACGACAGCCGGTACTCCTCCCGGGCGTCGACCATCTCCACGTACGGCTTCACGTCCCGGTACGTCTCGATGAACCGCTCCGGGTCGATCGGCGCGCCGTCCAGGCTGATCCGCTCGGTGATGGTCTGCACGTGCGGCGAGGTGTACCGCCCGGTGCGCAGATCGAAGGCGCCGAGCAGCGACTCGATCATGCGGGCCGTCGACGTCTTGCCGTTCGTGCCCGTGATGTGGATCGACGGATACGCGTGCTGCGGATCGCCCAGCACGTCCATCAGCGCCGCGATCCGCTTGACCGACGGCTCCAGCTTCGTCTCGCCCCAGCGGGTCGAAAGCTCCGTCTCGACCTCGCGCAGCGCGCGGTCCACCTCCGGATCCTCCGGACGGGACGGCACCGGGTCGCCCTGCGGCGGGCCGGTCATCGCGCGCAGGGTGCGGCTGCCGGCCTCGATCACCGCCAGATCGGGATCACGGTCGGTCGCTTCGTCGACGATGCCGTCGAACTGGTCGTCGTCGGCCTGGTCGCGCGGGTCAGTCGAGTCACTCACGGGTCCAGTCTACGGAGCCGGGCGCCGCACGCTGTGGTGCGGGGCGGGGGTGGGGCGCGGACGCGGGCTACCGCAGGCCCGACGGCAGTGTCGCCCTCACCACGTACGCGTCGCCGGTGCGGGTCGCGTGGAGGGTGCCGCCCATCGTCGTGACGCGTTCCGACATGGAGAGCAGGCCCGTGCCGGCGGAGACCGGGGCGCGGTCCGGCGGGGTGGCCGGGAGGGGGTTTCGGACCTCCAAGTGGAGGTCGGCGTCGTCGAGGGTGATGGCGACGGTGACGGGGAGGCCGGGGGCGTGCTTGGCCGCGTTCGTGAGGCACTCGCGGACGACCCGGTGGACCGCCGCCTGGCGCAGCGGGGAGAGGCCCTTCGCCCCGGCGTCGACGTCGAGCCGGACGGGGCTGCCCATCTGCTCGCTCTCCTCGGCGAGGGCCGCGAGACCGTCCAGGCCGGGGGTGTCGTCGGTGCGCCGGACGATGGTCTCGTTGAGCATGTGGTGGGCGCGACGGGCGGTGTCGGCCAGTTCCTCGAAGTCCTGCTGGTGGGCCTGGCCCCGGGCGCGTACCGCCAGCACCTCGGCGCGTACGGCGAGGAGGGTCAGCTCCCGGCCCACCAGGTCGTGGACGTCGCGGCCGACCTGGATGCGCTCCTCCTGGACGGCCTGCCGGGCGGCGGACGCGCGGCGCTCGACCTCCAGGGCGGCGACCAGGTCCTGGCGGTACGCGGCGATGCCGACGCCCGCCGCGAGGACGCCGATGGGCAGGACCAGGCTGAGGAAGTCGCTGAGGGTGTCGCCGTGCCGGTCGGGCCAGCCCGGCAGGTTGAAGTACACGTACGCGACGACCACGTACAGGGCGGTGGCCGCCGCGGCGGTCCGGCGGCCCCGGAAACGGCCGAGGGAGTACAGCGCGAACTGGATCATCGTCAGTTCGTGCAGCCAGCCCAGCATGCTCATGGCCACCACGAACGGCACCCACGGCACCCGGCGGCGCAGCGTCAGCGTCGACGCGGCGGCCGCGAAGACCAGGGCCGCGGCCCAGCCGGGGAGCGAGTTGTCCTCGCGGGCCAGTCCGGGCACGTCCAGGACCATCAGGCCGAAGGAGAAGAGCGCGGCGACGACGTCCATGGCCGGCGGCGACACGGCCCACCGGTCCACACAGCGGCGCAGCGTGAGCGGGGCGGGCGAGGGGGGCATGCGGCCATCATCCCGGGTCGAAGGTCCCGTCACCGTGGTCCTGAAGTCCCGATCACTGTGAGATCGCACACTTCGTCCGGATCGGACTAAATTTCTGACGTTGCGTCACACGCGAAAGGGCCCCTCCCGCGCTCGGCGCGCGGGAGGGGCCCTTTCGTCGTCCGGTTACGCCTGCGGCAGGCGGTCCAGCTGCGTCTGGATACGGGCGATGTCCTCGTCCGCCTTGGCGAGACGGCCCTTGATCTTGTCCACGACGTTGTCGGGCGCCTTGGCGAGGAACGCCTCGTTGCCCAGCTTGCCCTCGGCCTGCGCCTTCTCCTTCTCGGCGGCGGCCAGGTCCTTCGCGAGCCGCTTGCGCTCGGCGGCCACGTCGATGGTGCCCGACAGGTCGAGGGAGACCGTCGCGCCGGCGACCGGCAGGGAGGCGGTGGCGGAGAAGCCCTCGCCCTCCGGCTGGAGGCGCAGCAGCTGACGGATGGCGGCCTCGTGCGAGGCGAGCGCGGTGCCGTCGAGGTCGAGACGGGCCGGGACCTTCTGGCCGTCGTTGAGGCCCTGCTCCTTGCGGAAGCGGCGGACCTCGGTGACGACCCGCTGGACCAGCTCGATCTCGCGCTCGGCGGCCTCGTCGCGGAAGCCGCTGTCCTTCGGCCAGTCGGCGATCACGAGGGACTCGCCGCCGGTCAGCGTGGTCCACAGCGTCTCGGTGACGAACGGAACGATCGGGTGCAGCAGGCGCAGCATGACGTCCAGGACCTCGCCGAGGACCCGGCCGGAGACCTTCGCGCCCTCGCCGCCCGCGAAGAACGTCGTCTTCGACAGCTCGACGTACCAGGCGAAGACCTCGTCCCACGCGAAGTGGTAGAGCGCCTCGCTGAGCTTGGAGAACTGGAAGTCCTCGTAGTACGCGTCGGCCTGCGCGACCGTCTTGTTGAGGCGCGAAAGGATCCAGCGGTCCGTCGCGGACAGCTGCTCGGCCGGCGGCAGCTCGCCCTCGATCGTCGCGCCGTTCATCATCGCGAAGCGGGTGGCGTTCCAGATCTTGTTGGCGAAGTTGCGGGACGCCTGGACCCAGTCCTCGCCGATCGGCACGTCGGTGCCCGGGTTGGCGCCCTTGGCCAGGGTGAAGCGGACGGCGTCGGAGCCGTACTTGTCCATCCAGTCCAGCGGGTCGACGACGTTGCCGAAGGACTTCGACATCTTCTTGCCGAACTCGTCGCGGACCAGGCCGGTCAGGGCGATGGTCTTGAACGGGACCTCGCCGTCCATCGCGTACAGGCCGAACATCATCATCCGGGCGACCCAGAAGAAGATGATGTCGTGGCCGGTGACCAGGACGTCGGTCGAGTAGAACTTCTCCAGCTCCGGCGTCCGCTCCGGCCAGCCGAGCGTGGAGAACGGCCACAGGCCGGAGGAGAACCAGGTGTCGAGGACGTCGGTGTCCTGGTGCCAGCCCTCGCCCGTGGGCGGCTGCTCGTCGGGGCCGACACAGACGATCTCGCCCTCCGGGCCGTACCAGATCGGGATCCGGTGGCCCCACCACAGCTGGCGCGAGATGCACCAGTCGTTCATGTTGTCGACCCAGTCGAAGTAGCGCTTCGACATGTCGGCCGGGTGGATGGCGACCCGGCCGTCGCGGACCGCGTCGCCGGCGGCCTTGGCCAGCGGCTTGACGTTGACCCACCACTGGAGGGACAGGCGCGGCTCGACGGTGGTCTTGCAGCGCGAGCAGTGGCCGACGGAGTGCGTGTACGGGCGCTTCTCGGCGACGATACGGCCCTGCTCGCGCAGGGCGCCGACGACCGCGGAACGGGCCTCGAAGCGGTCCAGGCCGAGGAAGGGGCCGTGGACGGTGATGACGCCGTGCTCGTCCATGACGGACAGCGACGGCAGGTCGTGGCGCTGGCCGATGGCGAAGTCGTTCGGGTCGTGCGCGGGCGTCACCTTGACGGCGCCGGTGCCGAACTCCGGGTCGACGTGGGTGTCCGCGACGACCGGGATGGTGCGGTCGGTCAGCGGCAGCTTGATCTGCTTGCCGACCAGGTGCGCGTAGCGCTCGTCGTCGGGGTGGACGGCGACGGCGGTGTCGCCGAGCATCGTCTCGGCGCGGGTGGTGGCGACGACCAGCGAGTCCTCGCCCTCGCCGTAGCGGATGGAGACCAGCTCGCCGGCGTCCTCCTGGTACTCGACCTCGATGTCGGAGATCGCGGTGAGGCAGCGCGGGCACCAGTTGATGATGCGCTCGGCGCGGTAGATCAGACCGTCCTCGAACAGCTTCTTGAAGATGGTCTGGACGGCACGGGACAGGCCCTCGTCCATGGTGAAGCGCTCGCGGCTCCAGTCGACGCCGTCGCCGAGCCGGCGCATCTGGCCGAGGATCTTGCCGCCGTACTCCTCCTTCCACTGCCAGACACGCTCGACGAACTCCTCGCGGCCCAGGTCGTGGCGGGACTTGCCGACCTCGGCGAGCTGCTGCTCGACCTTGTTCTGGGTGGCGATGCCGGCGTGGTCCATGCCGGGCAGCCACAGGGCCTCGTAGCCCTGCATGCGCTTGCGGCGGGTGAGGGCGTCCATCAGCGTGTGCTGGAAGGCGTGGCCCAGGTGGAGCGAGCCGGTGACGTTCGGCGGCGGGATGACGATGGTGAAGGGCGGCTTGTCGCTCTTCGCGTCGGCGGTGAAGTAGCCGCGGTCCACCCAGCGCTCGTACAGCGCCCCCTCTACCTCGGCCGGCGCGTACGTGGTCGGGAGTTCGGGGGTGGCTGCGGGGTGCTGCTGAGTGTTATCGGTCACCGGGCCAGTTTAAAGGTGTCACCGCCCGGTCCTGAAACGCGATTCTTCGGTAACGGTGTGGGCCCCGTCGCGCTTCTCGCCGCCGACTTCCGACAGGATGTTCGGCAGCATAAGCATTCTGTGAGGGGAACCCGTCCATGAGCCACAATCAGCCAGGACCGTACGGCGGCCAGCCGAACCCGTACGGGCAGCAGCCCGGGCCTTACGGGGGCCAGCCGAACCCGTACGGGCAGCCGCAGGCGCCGCAGCCCGGTTACGGCTACCCCCCGCAAGCCCCGCAGGCCCCGCAGGGCGTCCCGCCGCAGGCCCCCGGCCCGTACGGCCAGCCGCAGGGTTACGGGTACCCCCCGCAGCCCCCGCAGGCGCAGCCGGGCCCCTACGGGCAGCCCGCCCCGCAGCAGCCCGGCCCCTACGGGCAGCCGCCGCAGCCCCCGTACGGCGCCCCGCAGGGCCCCGGCGGTTACGACATGCCCCCGCCGGGCGGTCCGAAGAAGAGCAAGGCCGGCTGGATCGTCGGCGGCGCGGCCGTCGTGGCGCTCGCCGTGGGCGCGTACTTCGTCATCGGCGGGGGCGGCGGCTCCAACGTCGCGGACGACGGCGCGCACAAGCTGATCACCCCGGCCACGGTGCTCGGCGAGTACAAGAAGTCCTCCAAGGACGAGGCGTCGTCGAGCGACAAGGACTCGCTGAAGCAGGCGGAGAAGGACGGTGTCCGCAACGCCAAGGAGGTCCAGGCGTCCTATGAGGTGAAGGACCCGAACAACCCGCTGGCCGGGAAGATGCTCCAGTTCAACGGCCTCTACGGCGAGATCGACGACCCGGAGAAGGTCGTCGACTCCATCTTCGCCTTCGTCAAGGCGCAGTCGGCGAAGGAGCAGGGCAAGAGCAAGGACGGCACGGGCGAGCTCCAGGGCGACCCGCAGGCGTACAACCCGGCCGAGCTGGGTGACGCCGTTCTCAAGTGCCAGCAGTCCAAGACGGAGGCGAACCCCGCCGAGAAGACGCCCGCGTTCACGGTCTCCTTCTGCGTGTGGGCCGACCACAGCACGGTGGGCATCGTGGTCCCGCTCGACATGGGGTCCCTGCTCACGGGCAAGGGCGGCTCCCCCGAGGACGCGGCCGGCCTGACCGCCAAGTTCCGCAAGGAAGTCCGCGTCAAGATCTGACGCCCGGGCCCTGAGGCACGGCTCCTGAGACACGGGGCCCGGTCCTCGGCCGAGTACCAACGATGAAGGGGCGCCCCCGGCGGGGGCGCCCCTTCATCGTGTCCTACAGCGGGAGTTGCTCCCGGCTCACGCGCTCTTCTCGTGCCGTCCGTCGTTCTTCACGATCCGGGGCACCAGCGTCGGGTTGACGTTGTTACGGACCACGTCGGCCGTGATGACCACGCGGGCCACGTCCTTGCGGGACGGAACCTCGTACATCACCGACTGGAGGACTTCCTCCATGATCGCGCGCAGACCGCGCGCGCCGGTGCCGCGCAGGATCGCCTGGTCGGCGATGGCCTCCAGGGCGGGACGGTCGAAGTCCAGCTCGACACCGTCGAGTTCGAAGAGCCGCTGATACTGCTTGACCAGCGCGTTGCGCGGCTCGACGAGGATCTTGAGGAGGGCCTCGCGGTCCAGGTTGTGCACCGAGGTGATGACCGGGAGACGGCCGATGAACTCGGGGATCATCCCGAACTTCACCAGGTCCTCGGGCATGACCTCCTGGAACACCTCGCTCGACTCGATCTCCCGCTTGGAGCGGATGGTCGCGCCGAAGCCGATGCCCTTGGCGCCGGCCCGCGACTCGATGATCTTCTCCAGGCCGGCGAAGGCGCCGCCCACGATGAAGAGCACGTTCGTCGTGTCGATCTGGATGAACTCCTGGTGCGGGTGCTTCCGTCCGCCCTGCGGCGGCACGGAGGCGGTGGTGCCCTCCAGGATCTTCAACAGGGCCTGCTGTACGCCCTCGCCGGAGACATCACGCGTGATCGACGGGTTTTCGCTCTTCCGGGCGACCTTGTCGATCTCGTCGATGTAGATGATGCCGGTCTCGGCCTTCTTGACGTCGTAGTCGGCGGCCTGGATCAGCTTCAGGAGGATGTTCTCGACGTCCTCGCCGACATAGCCGGCCTCCGTCAGCGCGGTGGCGTCGGCGATGGCGAACGGGACGTTGAGCATCCGGGCCAGGGTCTGCGCGAGCAGCGTCTTGCCGGAGCCGGTCGGGCCGAGCAGCAGGATGTTGGACTTCGCCAGCTCGATGGCGTCTTCCCGGCTCGCCCCGCCGCCGTTCTCGCCGGCCTGGACGCGCTTGTAGTGGTTGTAGACGGCCACCGAGAGCGCCTTCTTGGCGGGCTCCTGACCGACGACGTACCCCTCGAGGAACTCGTAGATCTCGCGGGGCTTGGGGAGTTCCTCCCAGCGCACCTCGCTCGTCTCCGCGAGTTCTTCCTCGATGATCTCGTTGCAGAGGTCGATGCACTCGTCGCAGATGTACACACCGGGACCCGCGATGAGCTTCTTCACCTGCTTCTGGCTCTTTCCGCAGAACGAGCACTTGAGCAGATCGCCGCCATCACCGATGCGTGCCACGAGGTGCTTCCCCTTCGCCTGGGAGCGCCTGGTTCAGCGACTCCTGGTGCCTCATATTCGACGGTACCTTGCCGGGCCCTTCACCCGGGCCCCCCTTGACGCGGTTGGCAGGGGCGGAATCCGGCCATGCCGTCCTCCGTGACACCCCGCGTGCCGCGTCAAGGGAAGGTCGGGCGTCAGACCGTGACGGCGCCCTTGCGGGTCGAGACGATCTGGTCGACCAGACCGTACGCGAGGGCGTCCTCGGCGGTCAGGATCTTGTCGCGCTCGATGTCGTCGCGGATCTTCTCGATCGGCGTCGAGGAGTGCTTGGCGAGCATCTCCTCGAGCTGGCTGCGCATGCGCAGGATCTCCTTGGCCGCGATCTCCAGGTCGGAGAGCTGCTCACGGCCGGTGCCGCCGGAGGGCTGGTGGATCAGGATCCGGGCGTTCGGCAGCGCCATCCGCTTGCCGGGGGTGCCCGCGGCGAGCAGCACGGCCGCGGCGGAGGCCGCCTGGCCCATGCAGACCGTCTGGATGTCCGGCTTGACGAACTGCATCGTGTCGTAGATGGCGGTCAGCGCGGTGAACGAACCACCGGGGCTGTTGATGTAGATCGAGATGTCGCGGTCCGGGTCCATCGACTCCAGGCACAGCAGCTGCGCCATGACGTCGTTGGCGGAGGCGTCGTCGATCTGCACGCCGAGGAAGATCACGCGCTCCTCGAAGAGCTTCGCGTACGGGTCGTACTCGCGCACACCCTGCGAGGTGCGCTCGACGAAGCGGGGAACGACGTAACGGTTGTCCACCTGCGGGCCGGTGTAGAGACCGCTCGCGGAGAAGTTCGGGGTCATGGGGCTGTTCACCATCCTGGGGGCGTTCGTGGGGCTGGGGCTGCGGTGCGGGGCCGGATCAGGCGCCCGTGCCGCCGCCGCCCGGGACACCCGCGGCGTGGGTGATGATGTCGTCGATGAGGCCGTACTCCTTGGCCTCCTCGGCGGTGAACCAGCGGTCGCGGTCACCGTCGCGGATGATCGCCTCGACCGTCTGGCCCGAGTGGAGCGCGGTGATCTCGGCCATGCGCTTCTTCGTACGCAGCAGGTACTCGGCCTGGATCTTGATGTCCGAGGCCGTGCCGCCGATGCCGGCGGAGCCCTGGTGCATCAGGATGTCGGTGTTCGGCAGCGCGAAGCGCTTGCCGGCGGTGCCGCCGGTGAGCAGGAACTGGCCCATGGAGGCCGCCATGCCCATGCCGATGGTGACGATGTCGTTCGGGATGTACTGCATGGTGTCGTAGATGGCCATGCCGGCCGTCACCGAGCCACCGGGGCTGTTGATGTAGAGGTAGATGTCCTTCTCCGGGTCGGCTGCCAGGAGGAGCATCTGCGCGGTGATCTTGTTCGCGATCTCGTCGTCGACCTGCTGGCCGAGGAAGATGATCCGCTCGCCGAGAAGCCGGTTGTAGACGTGGTCGCCGAGACCACCACCGATGGACGGCTCACCCGCGGCGTAAGGCTTCAGATTCGTCACGTATCCACCTGCTCGTCTCCGACGGCCCCGTGCCGTCTCGCGTCTCGTTCTGGGGGCAGTGCCCCCGTATCCATGGACCCTAACGCGCTGGTAGGCGGGCGCCATCCCGGTTCCCGAACTGTTCGCTCGGAGCGCAAGGTGGGCGGAGCGCGCATGAAGCGGAGCACGCGCGAAAGGGCCGGTGTACGGCACGGGCCCGGGCGCACAGTGGTGCGTCCGGGCCCGTGGCGCGGGTACAGCGGGCTTGGCCGGGCGAACGGGCCGCCCGGAGAGCCTTACTTGTCCTCGGAGACCTCGGCCTCGCCGGTGGCGGCCTCGACGGTCTCGGCGGCCTGCTCCTCGTCCTCGTCGGACAGGTCGACCACGTTGCCGTTGGTGTCGACGACCTTGGCGGCCTCGACGACGACCGCGAGGGCCTTGCCGCGGGCGACCTCGCCGACCAGCATCGGCACCTGGCCGCCCTGGACGACGGCCTGGGCGAACTGGTCGGGGGACATGCCGGAGGAGGCGGCGCGACGCATGAGGTGCTCGGTGAGCTCCTCCTGCTCCACGTTCAGCTTCTCCTGGGAGACCAGCTCGTCGAGCAGGAACTGGGTCTTGATGCCCTTGACCGCCTGCTCCTTGGTCTCGGCGTCGAACTCCTCGACCGTCTTGCCCTGGAACTCCAGGTACTTCTCGAGGGTCAGACCCATCTGACCGAGCTGGTGGTGCTCCAGGTTGTGCTTGCGGGTGGTGACCTCCTCCTCGAGAAGCTTCTCGGGGACGGGGATCTCCGCCAGCTCCAGGAACTTCTCCAGGACGCGCTCCTGGGCCTGGGTGGCCTGGTCGAACTGCTTCATGTTCTCGAGGCGCTTGCGGCTGTCGGCCTTGAGCTCGTCGAGGGTGTCGAACTCCGACGCCATCTGTGCGAACTCGTCGTCCAGCTCCGGCAGCTCACGGGCGGCGACGGTGGTGACCTTGACGGTGACCTCGGCGTCCTTGCCCGCGGCGGAGCCGCCCTTCAGCTGCGAGGAGAAGGTGGCCTCGCCACCGGCCTCCAGGCCGGTCACGGCCTCGTCGATGCCGTCGAGCAGCTCGCCCGAACCGATGGTGTACGAGACACCCTCGGCGACACCGTCGGCCAGGACCTCGCCGTCGACCTTGGCCTCGAGGTCGATGGTGACGACGTCACCCTCGGCCGCGGCGCGCTCGACCGGGTTGGTGGAGGCGAAGCGGTCGCGCAGCTGCTCGACCGACTTCTCGACGTCCTCGTCGCTGACCTCGATGGCGTCGACCTCGACCTCGATGCCGGAGTAGTCCGGGATCTCGATCGTCGGGCGGATGTCGACCTCGGCGGTGAAGGCCAGCAGCTCGCCGTCCTTCAGCTCGGTGATGTCCACCTCGGGCTGGCCGAGCGGGTTGATCTCGGCCTCGTTGGCGGCCTGGGTGTAGAACTTCGGAAGCGCGTCGTTGACGGCCTCCTCCAGCACGGCGCCGCGGCCGAACCGCTGGTCGATGACACGCGCGGGGATCTTGCCCTTGCGGAAGCCCTTGACCGTGACCTGCTGGTTGATCTTCTTGTACGCCGCGTCGAGGCTGTCCTTGAGCTCCTCGAAGGGCACCTCGACAGTGAGCCGAACCCGGGTCGGGTTCAGGGTCTCCACGGCGCTCTTCACGGTTCGGTCTCCTTGGTGGCTGATTCCTGGTTTCCGGCGGTCCCACCTGAGATGGTTCCGGCCGATCGGCCCGGTCCAGAGAGACACACGGGCACGCAGCTTGCATAGTAACCGCAAGCGACGGGCGGCCCACAATGTGATCTTGCGCTGGTCGATCTTGTGCTGGTCGGGGTGGCGGGATTTGAACCCACGGCCTTCCGCTCCCAAAGCGGACGCGCTACCAAGCTGCGCCACACCCCGTCGGTGCGACACGTAGGGTACATGCACGGGAACAGTCCGACGTCCTCGATTTCCGAGGCGTGTGCGCGGACCTCCCGGAACCCGCTACGATGGCGTCCGTGCCGCGGCCCCAAAGCCTGCGGCATGTCGGTGCACGCGGGCGTAGCTCAATGGTAGAGCCCTAGTCTTCCAAACTAGCTACGCGGGTTCGATTCCCGTCGCCCGCTCTGAAGATGGAAAAGGCCCCCTGGACATGGTCCAGGGGGCCTTTTCCATGTGCGCCGCCGTACGCGCGCGGGGTGGTCAGGGGGCTACAGGCTTGCGGGGGTACGGAGTTCACGCGGCCGGGCCGTCCGCGCCGGCGGGCCCGGCGGCGCCGTACAGGACGTCCGGCACACAGGCCGTACGCGCCGCGCGCCTCAGAACTGGATGGCGCTGATCGACGCGGATATCGAGTTCAGGAAGCGCTGGATGGACTCGGACATGCCGGTGAAGGCGAGGAAGAAGCCGAAGAGCACGGCGACGAGCGCCGGTCCCGGCTTGAGGCTCTTGCTGCGGATCAGGACCACCAGGATGATCGCCAACAGCAGCACCACGGACAGTGAAACGGCCATAACTGATCACACCTCTGGTCGGTCGCGCTTACCGCCGGGAGCGCCCGTCACACAGGCCCCCGCCGCATCCATCGTGCCATCAACCTTCTGCCCATGCCCGGTGGGTGACGAACCGTCGACAGCGAACGGCAGAGAAATCCGGCCAATGTGACGGATTTCATGGTGTCGTCCCAGGGGTCATCGGGGGTTCCGAAAGGCCCAACAAGGTGCGCATCCGGGCGTATTTGACGGTGAGCCGGGCGCGGGTCGCGGAGTCGAGGGCGGCGAGCCGGGCCGGGTCGGCGTTGTGCGCCAGGTCGGCTTCCTTGACGAGCGGGGCGCCGGGGGTGGCGCGGATCCGTTGGGCATATGCCTCGGGTTCCTCGCCGGGACGCTTGGTGAGGGCCCGCACCATCGCCTTGACCGCGTCGGGAAGGGCCGCCGCCGTCAGCCACTCCTCGGAGAGGGCGTCGTCCTCGACGGCGTCGTGCAGCCATCCCGCCGCGATCTGTTCCGCGCTGCCGCCCCGCGCCCGCACCCCCTCGGCGACGGCCCGCAGATGTTCCGCGTAGGGCCGGCCCGCCTTGTCGGTCTGCCCGGCGTGGGCGGCGACGGCGAGCGTCTCGATCTCGGCGAGGGTGAGGTACGGGCGCGGGGACGGGGAGGGGGCTGCGGTCATGGGGGCCAGGCTACGGACCGGGCCGGCCGCGGACAGGGTCTCGGGGCTTCGGACGGGGCTACGGACCGGGCGAGCGCAGCGCGGCGCGGGCCGGGAGGGACGTCGCGGCGAGGCCGAGGGCGACGATGCCCGCGGCGAACGCCCCGTAGACCAGCGGCGGGATGTACGGGCCCTCGCCCGTCAAGGCGCGGGTCAGCGGGACGAGGGTGGCCAGGGCGATCAGGCTGCCCAGCACGGTGCCCGCGAGGGTGACCAGCAGGGACTCCCAGCGGATCATGCGCAGGACCTGGCGGCGGGTGGTGCCGACGAGGCGCAGGACGCGCAGTTCGCGGCGGCGGTCGAGGACGGTCATCACCAGGGTGTTGGCGGCGGCGATCGCCGCGAATCCGCCGAGGACGGCCGCCATGACGGTGTTGGCCCAGGCGTTGAGTTCCCGGTCCTGGTTGCGCGCGGCGGCCCGGCCGGCGGCGTCGGTGACGGTGAGCGGTCCGAGCGCGGCGAGGTCGGCGGCGTGGCCACCGCGCACCAGCAGCTCGTCGGCGTACGGGCTGGAGACGTGACCGGCGAGGTCGGCGGCGGACAGGGTGATCTCGCCCAGGCCGAGGCCTCGGCCGTAGGTGGCGACGACGCGCGGGGTGGCCTTGGTGCCGTCGGGCAGCCGGAGGGCGAGCCGCTGCCCGGTCCGTACCCCGGCCGTCTCGGCGAGGGTGGCGTCGACGGCGGCGGTGCCGGGGCCGAGGTCGGCGAGCGAGCCGGTGCGGACGTCGAGGTCGAGCACCGGGCTCGGGTCGGCCAAGACGCCCTGCGCCGCGACGGGGAGGAAGCCCATGGTGTCGTCGGGGACGAGGACGCCGGTGCGCTGGACGGTCACGGCGGCGGTGACCCCGGGGATCTCGGCGGCGCGGCGGGCGGTGTCGGTGGGCAGTCCTCCGGCCGGGGCGGTGACGACATGGTCGGCGACGACGCCGTCGCGCTGCTGGTGCCGGGTGGCCCGCTCGGTGCTGGTCTGGAGGAAGACCAGGGTGGAGGTGAAGGCCAGGGCGAGCACGATGGGGGTGAGGGCGGAGGCGAGCCGGCGGGCGTTCGTACGGGAGTTGGCGGCGGCGAGGTGGCCGGAGGCGCCGAGGCGGCCGAGCGGCAGCCTGGCCAGGGCGGCGCAGATCCGGGCGATCCACGGGCCGAGCAGGGCGACGGCCACCATGAACAGCATGACGACGCCGAGGGCGGCCTGGGCGGAGTCCATGCCGGACTGGGCGGTGGCGACCCCGCCGAGGCCGACGCCGCCGGCCAGGGCGGCCAGGCCGAATCCGGTGCGGAGGCGTCCGGGCCCCGCGAGTTCGGTCCGCCCCTCGGCCAGCGCGCTGCCGGGCGCGGTACGGGAGGGGCGGCGGGCGGCCGTCAGGCCGGCGAGCAGCGCGGTGAGGACGACGGCGACGACGGCCGCGAGGAAGGGCAGCGGGCCGGTGTCCAGCCGTACGCCGTCGGGGATCGCGCCCCGGACCCGCAGAGCGTCGAACCACCAGCGGGCGAGGGCGAGTCCGGGCAGGCAGCCGAGGGCTCCGGCGAGCGGGGCGAGCAGCAGGGCCTCGGTGGCGATCGAACGGCGCAGCTGGCGCGGGGTGGTGCCGATGGCGCGCAGCAGGGCGAACTCGCGGGAGCGCTGGCCGACCGAGAGCGCGACGGTGCCGGCGGCGGTGAAGACGGCGACCATGGTCGCGGTGCCGCCGAAGGAGCCGCCGAGTCCGATGAGCAGGTCCCGGGCGGCGGGCAGCGCGGCACCCTCGGCGAGAGTGCGGTCGTCGCCGGTGTGCACCAGGGCCTTGCCGTCCAGGGCGTGGCCGAGGCGGCCGGCGAGCGCGGCGGGGTCGGTGCCGTGCTCGGGCAGGACGGCGATGGCGTCGACGGTGCGGGGGTGGCCGGACAGGGCGAGGGCCCGGGCGTCGGTGAACCAGACGCCGGGGGTGTCCGTGGTGCCGGAGACGGTGAACGTACGCCGGCCGGCCGGGGTGTCGAGGGTGAGGCGGGCGCCAGTCCTGCCGAGGCCGGGGCCGGTCACGACCTGGTCCGGGCCGCCCGGGGCGGTGCCGGAGGTCGTACGGACACCGGTGAAGGCGGTGGAGCCCCAGCCGGAGGCGGTGAGCGGGCCGCCGGCGGAGGCGGGGGTACCGGCGGGGGCGTCGGCCGGGGCGCCGGAGACGGCCCGGACCGGGTAGCCGACGTCGCCGATCGCGCGGGCGGTGCCGGGGACGGCGGCGGCCGTACGCACCAGGCGGGCGTCGAGTCGGGCCCGGTCGGGCACCGTGACGGACTGGGTCTCGGGCTCGGCGCCCAGGTTGACGGTGGCGTGGACCTGCTGGTCGGCGGCGGCGACCACGGGGGCGCCGGCGTAGCGGGTGGGCGGCACTGAGGCGGTCAGACCGGTCTGGAGCAGCAGTCCGCAGCCGGAGACGACGGCGGCGGCGAGCAGCAGGGCCAGGAAGGTGCCCGCGAAGGCGGACGGCTTGAAGCGGATCGCCGCGCGGGCGAGTCCGTTGGCGCGGAGCATCAGGCGGCCGTCCCGGCGAAGTGAGCGAAGGGGGCGGTGGCGGTGGTGGCCGGGGCGGCGGGACGGGCGGCGAGCGCGGCCATCCGGGCGGCGATCGTGCCGGGGGTGCTCCGCGGGAGCGTGTCCACCAGGCTGCCGTCCGCCAGGAAGATCACCCGGTCGGCGTAGGCCGCGGCGACCGGGTCGTGGGTGACCATGACCACAGTGGCTCCGAGGTGGTCGACCGCGCTCCGCAGCAGGGCCAGCACCTCGGCGGCGGTGGTGGGGTCGAGGGCGCCGGTCGGCTCGTCGCCGAAGATCACGTCGGGGCAGGTGACCAGGGCCCGGGCGATGGCCACCCGCTGCTGCTGGCCGCCGGAGAGCTCGCCGGGGCGGCGGGCGCCCTTGTCGCCGAGTCCGACCTGGGCCAGGACCTCGGCGGCGCGCCGGCGGTCGGGGCGCAGGCCGGCCAGGCGCAGCGGCAGCAGGACGTTCTGTTCGACGGTGAGGGAGGGCAGCAGGTTGAACGCCTGGAAGACGAAGCCGAGACGGCTGCGGCGCAGCTCGGTGAGCCGGTTCTCGCCGAGGCCGGTGATCTCGGTGCCGCCGAGCCGGATGGAGCCGGCGGTCGGGCGGTCGAGTCCGGCGGCGCACTGGAGGAAGGTCGACTTGCCGGAGCCGGACGGCCCCATGACGGCGGTGAAGGTGCCGCTCGGCAGGCTCAGGTCGATGCCGCGCAGGGCGTGGACGGCGCGGTCGCCCCTGCCGTACTGGCGTCGCACTCCGGCGAGTTCGACGGCTGCCGTGTCCGGGCCCATGGGTTCCTCCGTACGTTCGTTCTTGACCCCTTGAACGTACGGATCAGCGCAGGTCAGTGGCTATGACGCAGGCCGGTGGACCAGGGGTGGGGCAATCCCTACCCCGGCGCTGGGGGTCAGCCCTTGCGGCTGATGAGAAGCAGCGCCCGGTCGTCGTTGACGTCCTTGGCGCAGGCCTCGATGAGGTGCCAGGCGGCGCCCTCGAAACCGCCGGCGACATGGCGGTCGGCCTCGCCGGTGAGCCGGTCGATGCCCTCGGCGATGTCGCGTTCGGCGCTCTCGACGAGGCCGTCGGTGTAGAGCATGAGGACGTCGCCGGGGCTGAGCGAGCCCTTGACCGGGTGGTATTCGGCGGCGTCGTACACACCGAGCAGCGGCCCGTCGGCGGACTTCTCCTCCCAGGCGCCTCGGCCCGCGTGGAGCTGGAGGGCGGGCAGATGGCCGGCGGAGAAGAGTTCGTAGTCGCCGGAGTCCAGGTCGAGGACGAGATGGATGGAGGTGGCGAAGCCCTCGTCCCAGTCCTGGCGCAGCAGATAGCCGTTGGCGGCGGGCAGGAAGGCGTGCGGGGGCAGCGAGCCGAGGAGTCCGCCGAAGGCGCCGGACAGCAGCAGGGCGCGGGAGCCCGCGTCCATGCCCTTGCCGGAGACGTCGGTGAGGACGACTTCCAGGGTGCGGCCGCCGTGGGTGCGGGCGGCGACGACGAAGTCCCCGGAGAAGGACTGGCCGCCGGCCGGGCGCAGGGCCATCTCGCGGTGCCAGCCGCCGGGCAGGCGGGGCAGCGCGCTCTGGACCCGGATGCGTTCGCGCAGGTCGAAGAGCATGGTGCCGCCGCGCCGCCAGGGCACGCCGACGCGGGCCCGGAACTGTGCGACGAGCAGTCCGAACAGTCCGCAGGCGGCGACGACCAGGACGATGCCCGGGGTGACCCGGGCGGGGCCTTGCGTATAGGGGCCGAGGGCCACGGACTCGACGATGAGCGCGGCGGCGGCCGTCGCGTACAGGCCGAGCAGGCTGGCCGGGCGCAGGATCAGTCCGCCGGCGACGATCGGCAGCACGAGGGCGGCCGGTGAGCACCAGACGGGGGCGAGGAGGGTGCCGCAGGTGATGGCGGGGACGGTGAGGAGGAGACCCGCGAGGGCGAGCCGGTCGGAGCCGTCGCCCCGGAAGTAGTCGACCCCGGACCGGCGCAGGCCGACGCGGACCCGGCGGACGCTCCTGCGCCACCGGGCCACGTATCCGGGCATCGCTCCACGACGTGTCATATGGGCTGGACCCTATCCACCCGATCGGAGCTCGTGCAGGGGGACCCGAGTGACATTGCATTCGAAATCGGGTGGCCGGAATCGTGAACCGGAGAAGCCAGTGGCATATGACAGGTGCACGTAGGGGCCGGCACCTGCCCGAAGAGGCCGCTGGTCCGCCGCCGGAGGGTCCGTCTCCGGCACACGACGGGAGCATTCCGGAAGTACCGGCTCTGGCGGGAATTGAGCGGAGCCGAACGGCCCCGCCGCGCCGGAAGGAGGGCCCCGGCGGACGGCTCGGGCCCGCCGTGGCGGCCGGGCGGCGGGGAAGTCGCCGCCGGTGGCGGTGGCTACGGAGCGCCGCGAGGGCGTCACAGGGCCCTCGCACGACACCATCAGGCCGAAGTAGGACTTCGCGGACGCGAACAGTCCGCTCTGGCGTACTCCTGCCGTGCGCCGCCGAATGACCGTATGAGCCGTCGCACTCGGCACCGCGTGCCACCCCGCGCGCCATGGGGCGTACCCGCCGCACCCGGCCCCGCATACAACCCGGGTGCGACCCCGCGCACGCCCCCGCCCGGGGCCCGTGTGCGCCCCACCCGGGGCCCGCACATGCCGCGGCATCTGCCGCCGCGCATGCCGCCGGCCGCGACGAGCCCGTCAGGGTCGCCGCAGCCGGGTGGGGATCACGGTCCGGGAGCCGGACCGGAGGGGTCGGGCGGGGTCAGGAGACCACGCGCAGGTGGGTCGGCCAGCCGATGCGGTCCAGGAGCCGGAACATCTTCTTGATGTCGGTCGGGCTGACCTTCACACAGCCGTTGGACTTGTAGTCGCTCGCGCCGTCCCAGCGCCGGGCCTCCGTGCGGCCCTGGGAGCCGTCCCGGTTCATCTCGGAGTGGATGAACATCTCCCTGCGCTTGGTGGTGCCCTTGGAGCAGGACATGTCCTGGAGGTAGACCGCGTAGCCCTTGATGTACCGGCCCCCGTAGGTGCGGGACTTGCTGCGGATCTTCCAGCTGCCGTTGGGCATCCAGCCCTTGTTGCGCGTGCAGTCGTTCTTGACGCCGGTGCCCGAGCCGGCCCGGTAGGAGGCCACGAGCTTCTTGCCCCGGTAGACGAGGAGCCGTGAGTCGGCCGGGTTCTTCTGGTTCTTGTCGAAGACCAGCGAGGTGGCCGCGTGTGCCGCCGGGGTGTGGGCGGGGGCCGCCGGGGTGTGGGCCGAGGCGGCCGGCGCGAGGGATCCGGCGAGCAGCCCGCCGGTGAGGACGGCGGTGAAGACCGCGGACACGAGAGTCTTACGGGCGACAGCGGACATGGGGGTGCCCCCTTCGGGCGGTGTGCGGACGGGAAGCGGACCGGGATACGGCCCCGGAGGCGGCGCCCCGCCGATGAGGCGGGGCGTCCGGGGCGCCGGCCGCGGCATCAGCATGGCCCGGGGCGGCGGGGGCCGGGAAGCGGTTGCGGGCCGTCCGCCGATGCGCATGGATGCGTCGTCATGGGCATGGCTCCGACCTGGGGTTATGCCCTCATGCGAAGCCCGGGGGCGACCGGGCCCGGACAGCCCCTAGTCGTCGTGCGAGGAGACGGGCGGCAGCTGGCCCACCAGCAGGGCCAGCCAGGTGTTGGTGTCCGCCCGGCCGGTGTCGGGCAGATGGCGGGTGCGCTGGAAGTACTTCAGGGCGTCGGCGGTCATCGAGGTGAAGGTGCCGGAGACCGGGGTGCCGCCCTGGCCCACGTTGTCGAGGAGTTCCTGGACGGCCCGCACCTCGAACGGACCGGAGTCGGGGCCGACCACCCTCGCCCGCACCAGCTCCGGCCAGGTCTGGTCCCCCACCTTGCCGTCGGCGGGCAGGAGGCGTTTGCGCTGGAAGTCGGTGACGGCGTCCCGGGTGTCCTCCCGGAAGAAGCCGTCGGTCCGCACCTGGTAGCCGTGTGAGCGCAGCAAGTATTGAAGGGCGCGGGCCCGGGTGAACTGGTCCTCGTCCCGCATGATCAGCACCGGCCATTTGTGCCGTACCACCCGGGTGGCGACCGCCCCGGCCGCACTGCCCTCCGCCTCTTCCTCGCGCCCCGCGGCGAACCACCAGGCGTGGACGACGACCCCGGCCGTGAACGCCATCACCACGAGCGCCGCGACCAGGACCGGTGGAAGCCAGCGGGAGCCGGTCCGGGCGGCGGCCTCCTTCCGCGCGGGAAGAGTCTCCACGGGGGCGGCACCCAGGAGGGCGAGGCTCAGGGGAGCGGTGTCCGGGGATGCGGTCCGCCCGGCCGGGCCGCCGGGGGCGGCGGTCCGCTGCCGGCTGTTCTCCCGCAGCGCGGCCGCGCACAGGGCGCGGGCCTCGTCGAGTTCCCCCGCCGGAGCCCGCAGTTGGGCGTGCAGCGCCTCGACCACGCGCAGGGGCGCGGTGGAGAGATGTCCCGGGTTCAGATAGCGCGAGAGTGTCGTCTGGTCGACACCCACCCGGGCGGCGAGTGCCTGCTGGGTCGGCCGGGTGCCTCGGGAGGGGCCGCCGGACTCCTCCCACCACCGGCGCAGCAGCCGCGCCAGCCGTACTCCCGCCGTCCGTTCACGGTTCCGTCCCTGGGCCTGGTCCTCAGGCTGCTGTGTCATATGCCCGCCCCTTCCCGTCGTCCCCACCCCTCACCGGGCCCCGCCACACCACCCCGCTCACCGCACGACCCCGCCGCATGACGGCATAACGGCAGGTCAGATCCATGCATCAGGACGGGCATCGGCGCATCGGGACACGGCGCGTGCGGATCGTAGCGACGCGCCCCCTCTCTTCGAGACCTCCCCCGAGGGCCCCCTGCGATGCGGTCAAATGCCGAAACCACGCCGGCCCTCGCGAAAGAGCCCGGCGGCCGTCCCGTGGGGGCGCGCCACTATCACCCGTACGAGTGTGCCACCCAAGGCGCCTCACTCAGGGATGAATCACCCTCAAGAGGGACACCATGGGCTGGAGTCGGAAAATCCCGGCGGGCCGCCCTCGGCAGGAGGACGGCCGCTCGGCGCGGTCGGGACACCCTGCGTACCCGAGGCGCCCGGGGCACCCGGCCGGAAGCGCGGCTATCGCCGCTGACAGGTGGGGCACCAGAAGAGATTGCGGGCCGCCAGGTCGGCGGTGCGGATCTCCGTGCCGCAGATGTGGCAGGGCAGGTGCGCCCGGCGGTAGACGTAGACCTCGCCGCCGTGGTCGTCGACGCGCGGCGGACGGCCCATCGCCTCGGGGGTGTGCTCGGGGCGGACGGTGTCGATGCGGTTCAGCCGGACACCCTCGCGCATCAGCAGGACCAGGTCCTCCCAGATCGCGGTCCACTCCCCCGCGCTCAGCTCCCGCCCGGCCCGGTAGGGGTCGATGCCGTGCCGGAAGAGGACCTCGGCGCGGTAGACGTTGCCGACGCCCGCGACGATCTTCTGGTCCATCAGGAGGGCGGCGATGGTGGTACGGGACTTCGAGATCCGCCGCCAGGCCCCGGCGGGGTCGTCGTCCGCGCGCAGCGGGTCGGGGCCGAGCCGGTCGTGTATCGCCCGCTTCTCGGCGTCCGTGATGAGCGCGCAGGTGGTGGGGCCGCGCAGATCGACGTACGCGTCCGGGTTGGCGAGCCGCAGCCGGACGGTGTCGGTGGGCGGCGGCGGGGCCGGGTTGGGGCCCTGTTCCCCGGCGGCGCCGGCGACGCTCCCGAAGTTCACCTTGCCGAAGAGGCCCAGATGGATATGGACCCACTCCTCGCCGGGGAAGCCCAGGAAGAGGTGCTTGCCGTGCGCCTCCGTACGGGCGAGGACCGCGCCGTCGAGCAGGGCGGCGGAGTCGGCGAACTTGCCCTGGGGGCTGGAGACACGCACCGGCCGGCCGCCGAACCGTTCCCGGTAGTCGGCGGCCAGCCGGTGGATGGTGTGCCCTTCGGGCATCAGGCGGTGGGCTCCTGCGGGTGGTGGGCCGGGATGGCCGGAAGCTCGCCCGTGGTCTCGTACGCCGAGAGCATGTCGATGCGGCGGGTGTGGCGCTCGTCACCGGAGTACGGGGTCTTCAGGAAGATCTCGACGAAGGTGGTGGCCTCGTCGCGGGTGTGCATCCGGGCGCCGACGGCGACGACGTTGGCGTTGTTGTGCTCGCGGCCGAGGGCGGCGGTCTGCTCGCTCCAGGCGAGGGCGGCGCGCACCCCCTTGACCTTGTTGGCCGCGATCTGCTCGCCGTTGCCGGAACCGCCGATGACGACACCGAGGCTGCCCTCGTCCGCGGCGGTCCGCTCGGCGGCGCGCAGGCAGAACGGCGGGTAGTCGTCCTGGGCGTCGTAGATGTGGGGACCGCAGTCGACGGGCTCGTGGCCGTGGGCCTTCAGCCACTCGACGAGATGGGTCTTGAGTTCGTAGCCGGCGTGGTCGGAGCCGAGGTAGACGCGCATGATCCGAGTGTGGCACGGACCGGCGCGGGTAACCGAAAGCGGGGTCGGGACCTTGGTCCAGGACCTCCGTCCCGCCTGCTCTGGACCGTATGTCCGAAATCACGATCCGGAATTAGGTCTTCCGTATGGGGCCGTATACGGGTTTTATGTGTCCAGCTCACCCGAGCGCCCCCCACATCGAAGGAAGCGTTCATGAACACGCAGCCGACTCTGACGAAGGAAGGCGGATCCGCCGACGACACCGGTGGTACCTCGCAGTCCCTCGGCGCATCCGATGACCACAACGCGGGCCAGGACGGCCTGAAGGCCGGTCTCAAGAACCGCCATCTCTCGATGATCGCCATCGGCGGCGTCATCGGCGCCGGACTCTTCGTCGGTTCCGGGGCGGGCATCGCCGCGGCCGGACCGGCCATCCTCCTGTCCTACGCGCTCGTCGGCGTGATGGTCGTCTTCGTGATGCGGATGCTCGGCGAGATGGCCGCCGCGCGGCCGTCCTCCGGTTCCTTCTCCGCCTACGCCGACCAGGCGCTCGGCCGCTGGGCCGGCTTCACCATCGGCTGGCTGTACTGGTTCTTCTGGGTCGTGGTGCTCGCGGTCGAGGCGACCGCCGGCGCCAAGATCCTGGAGGGCTGGATCCCGGCCGTCCCGCAGTGGGGCTGGGCGCTCATCGTGATGGTGGTGCTCACCGCCACCAACCTGGCCTCGGTCGCCTCCTACGGCGAGTTCGAGTTCTGGTTCGCGGGCATCAAGGTCGTCGCCAT
Source organism: Streptomyces sp. NPDC048718 (assembly GCF_043198875.1). Taxonomy (NCBI): domain Bacteria; kingdom Bacillati; phylum Actinomycetota; class Actinomycetes; order Kitasatosporales; family Streptomycetaceae; genus Streptomyces; species Streptomyces sp. NPDC048718. Next base: position 388,365 of record NZ_JBICVG010000005.1, on the reverse strand, counting down.
CGGCGCCTTCGTGGTGATCGGTCTGCTGGCCGTCTTCGGCGTGCTGCCGGGCTCGGACAACCCGGGCGCGGGCTTCGGGCACCTCACCGACGCCGGCGGGTTCTTCCCGATGGGCGCGGGCGCGGTCCTCACCGGCGTCCTGATGGTCGTCTTCTCCTTCATGGGCAGCGAGATCGTCACCCTGGCCGCCGGCGAGTCGGAGGACCCGCAGCGTGCCGTGACGAAGGCCACCAACAGCGTCATCTGGCGTATCGCCGTCTTCTACCTGGGCTCGATCTTCGTCGTCCTCACCCTGCTGCGCTGGGACGACAAGGCGATCCTGGAGAAGGGCTCGTACGTCGCCGCCCTGGACTCGATCGGCATCCCCCACGCCGGCCAGATCATGAACGTGATCGTGCTGACCGCCGTTCTGTCCTGCCTGAACTCGGGTCTCTACACCGCCTCCCGCATGGCCTTCTCGCTCGGCCAGCGCGGCGACGCGCCCCGCGCCTTCGCCCGCGTCAACAAGCGCGGTGTGCCCAAGGCGGCGATCCTCTCCTCGGTGGTCTTCGGCTTCGTCGCGGTCTTCTTCAACTACAAGTGGCCCGACACCGTCTTCGCCTTCCTGCTGAACTCCTCCGGCGCCGTCGCGCTCTTCGTGTGGCTGGTCATCTGTGTGACCCAGCTGCGGATGCGCGGGATGATCCTGCGCGAGCAGCCCGAGAAGCTGGTCGTGAAGATGTGGCTCTTCCCGTACCTGACCTGGGCCACCATCGGCATGATCACCTTCGTGATCGGCTACATGGTGTTCGACGGCGGCGACAACCGTCAGCAGGTCGTGCTCTCGCTCGCGGTGGCCGCGCTCGTGCTGGTGATCGGTCTCGTCAAGGAGCGGATCATGAAGAAGTCCGAGCCGTCGGAGATACCGGCCGCGAAGAGCTGACACTCCCCCGACCGGCACCTTTGGTCCTGATGCCCGGCGGCCGGCGGCGGCAGCCGGGCCCTTCATACGAAAAGGCTCTCCGTACCCCTTCTTCCGGGGTACGGAGAGCCTTTTCGTATGTACGAGCGCGCGCCTTCGGGTTCGTATGCGCGCGCCTTCGGGTTCGTATGTACGAGCGCGCGCCTTCGGGCGTGCGGAGCGGGGCGGCGGGGGACGCTTGGGTACGACGCCCCCCTTCGCCCGCTCAGCCCTTGCGGCCGACGAACTTCCAGGCGGCCGGCAGGGCGCCCATGGCGAGGGCCGCCTTGAGCGCGTCGCCGATCAGGAACGGGACGAGGCCGGCGGCCACGGCCTGGCCGAGCGTCATGCCGGTCGCCAGCGCGAGGTACGGCACGCCGACCGCGTAGATGATCGCGGAGCCGAGCGCCATCGTGCCGGCCGTGCGCAGCACGGAGCGGTCGCCGCCGCGGCGGGCGAGGGCGCCGACCACGGTGGCCGCGAGCAGCATGCCGAGGATGTAGCCGAAGGAGGCCATGGACCAGCCGGAGGCGCCCTCGGCGAACCACGGCACGCCCGCCATGCCGACGACGGCGTACAGGCCGAGGGAGAGGAAGCCGCGGCGGGCGCCGAGCGCGGTGCCGACCAGGAGGGCGGCGAAGGTCTGGCCGGAGACCGGGACCGGGGAGCCGGGGACCGCGACGGTGATCTGGGCCGCGAGGCCGGTCAGCGCGGCACCGCCGGCGACCAGCGCGATCTCGCGGACGCGGCTCGCCGGGATCAGGTCGGCGAGGACCGTACCGGAACGGAGGGAGGAGACGGGGGCTGCGGTGCTCATCGGTACTCCGTGTGGGAATCGGGAGGAAGGCGAAAGAGAAGCGGAACAGGGTGGGACTGCGGGTGAAACGGGACAGCGGTTCACGCCTGGCAGGGGCCCCGAGGAGGGCGGCGCGGACCACCGGGGACCCGCGGGCGGCTCCAGGGGCCGCGCGGGCCACAGGGGGCCAGCTCGACCGTATGCCAGGGGTGAGCGGCCGATCACCATCAACGGCCCACAAAGCACGGGCCGACCCCTTCGTGGAGATCAAACAAAGCCCACGATCCGCCCGTCGCGCCACGTGATGCTGGTCACTGGGAAGTCCTCCCGTGTGGTCCCTTTTGCGTCCAAGGGTGCCGAGCGGAGAGACTGTGGGGTCCCCATAAAGCCGCAGCACCACCCGAGAGCACGAGCCCCCCACATGCACGAACCCGCCGAACCCGCCGAACCTTCCGGACGCCCCGATTCCGGCGGGTCCGCCACCGGGGCCCGGTCCGGGACCGCTGCCGGATCCGGCGCGGCCACCCCCTCCGTCCTGGACGACCTGCCGGCGCCGCTCTCCCACGGACTGAAGCAGCGCCACCTCACGATGCTGGGGCTCGGCGGTGTCATCGGCGCGGGTCTGTTCGTCGGTTCGGGCGCGGGCATCGCGGTCGCGGGCCCGGGGATCGTGATCTCGTATCTGCTGGCGGGCGCGCTGGCGATGCTGATCATGCGGATGCTGGGCGAGATGTCGGCGGCGATGCCGTCGTCCGGGGCGTTCTCCGTGCACGCGGAGCGGGCACTGGGCCGCTGGGCGGGTTTCTCGGTGGGCTGGCTGTACTGGTTCCTGCTGGTGGTCGTGCTGGCGGTGGAGGCGACGGGCGCGGCCCGGATCGCGCACGGCTGGGTGCCGGGGGTGCCGCAGTGGGGCTGGGTGCTGGCCTTCATGGTGGTGTTCACCGCGGCCAACCTGTCGGCGGTGAAGAACTTCGGCGAGTTCGAGTTCTGGTTCGCGGCGCTGAAGGTGGGCGCCATCGTGCTGTTCCTCGTTCTGTGCCTCCTGGCGATCGTGGGCTGGCTGCCGGACACCGCCCCGGTGGGGATGGCGAATCTGACCGGCCAGGGCGGCTTCCTGCCGAACGGCTGGTCCGGGGTGGTCTCCGGGGTGCTCGTCGTCGCGTTCGCGTTCGGCGGTCTGGAGGTCGTGACGATCGCGGCGGCGGAGTCGGACGACCCGGTGCGCAATGTGGCGCGGGCGGTGCGCAGCGCGGTGTGGCGGATCCTCTTCTTCTACGTGGGTTCGATGCTGGTGATCGTGACCCTGCTGCCGTGGACGGCGATCAAGCCGGGCGAGTCGCCTTATGTCGCGGTACTGGATCACATCGGGGTACCGGCGGCCGGGCAGATCATGAATGTCGTGGTGTTCGTGGCGCTTTTGTCCGCGCTGAACGCGAATCTGTACGGCGCTTCGCGCATGGTGTTCTCGCTCGCCGAGCGCGGCGAGGCACCAAAGGGCCTGCTCAAGGTCACGGAAGGCGGAGTTCCGCGCCGGGCGCTGCTCGCGTCCGTCGCATTCGGTTTCGTCTCCGTTGTCCTCAATCTGAAGTGGCCTGATTCCGTCTTTCTCTACCTCTTGAACGCGGTCGGCGCGGTGCTGCTGTTCGTCTGGGCGCTGATCGCGGTCTCGGAGCTGCGGCTGCGGCGCCGGATCGAGCACGAGATGCCCGAGAAGCTGTCCCTCCGTATGTGGTGCTTCCCCTGGCTCACCTGGGTGGCGCTGGCCGCGATGGCGGTGGTTCTGGTGCTGATGCTGCTCGACGACGCGTCCCGGCCGCAGGTGCTCTGGTCCAGCGGAGCGACCGCATTGGTGCTGGTCGTGGCCGGAATTCGCGAGCGGGTTATGCTCCGCACTAAGCGGAATTATTAATTCACCTTGTGTAAAGATCGTGACCGTATAGCGGACATGCGTTCCCTCTGAGCGGTACACCCCTCCACACTGTGGGCCACTCTCCCGTCTCGGCTAGTGAACAGAGTTCGCCCATGTCACGGAGCACCACCCCCGCGCCGTCCGACGGCGGCAAGGACGGCACCCCCGCCTCCTCCGCCGCCGCCGTCGGAAGCTTGTCGCACGGCCTCAAGCAGCGTCACCTGTCGATGATCGCCCTCGGCGGCGTCATCGGCGCCGGCCTCTTCGTCGGCTCCGGCCAAGGCATCGCCAAGGCCGGCCCCTCGATCGTCCTCGCCTACGCCCTCTCCGGTGCGCTCGTCATGCTGGTGATGCGCATGCTCGGCGAGATGTCGGCCGCCAACCCGGCCTCCGGCTCCTTCTCCGTCCACGCCGAGCGCGCCTTCGGCCCGTGGGCGGGCTTCACCTCCGGCTGGGCCTTCTGGTTCCTGCTCTGCGTCGCCGTCGGTCTGGAGGGCCTCGGCGCCGCCGGCATCATGGTCGGCTGGTTCCCCGGCACCCCGGCGTGGGCCTGGGTGGCCCTCTTCATGCTGGTGTTCTGCGGCACCAACCTGGCGGCCGTGAAGAACTTCGGCGAGTTCGAGTTCTGGTTCGCCGCCCTGAAGATCGGCGCCATCGTCCTCTTCCTGGGCATCGGCGTGCTCGCCATCGTCGGCGTCATCCCGGCCGACGAGGCCGCCAAGGCGGCCTCCGAGGCGGCCACGAGCAAGGTCGGCGGAGGCGGTGGCGGCTTCTTCCCGAACGGCGTCGACGGCCTGATCTTCGGTCTGCTCGCCTCGCTCTTCGCGTACGGCGGTCTGGAGACCGTCACCATCGCCGCCGCCGAGTCCGAGCACCCGGTGCAGGGCGTCGCCAAGGCCGTCCGTACGGCGATGTGGCGCATCGCGATCTTCTACATCGGCTCCATGGCCGTCATCGTCGCCATCATGCCGTGGAACGACCCGGCGGTCGCCGAGAAGGGCCCGTACGTCGCGACCCTCGACTACCTGGGCATCCCGGCCGCCGGCCAGATCATGAATGTGGTCGTCCTCGTCGCCCTGCTGTCCGCGATGAACGCCAACATCTACGGCGCCTCCCGGATGGCCTGCTCGCTGGTCGCCCGCCGCATGGGCCCGCAGATCATGGGCCGCACCTTCGGCGGCGTGCCGCGCCTGGCCGTCCTCGCCTCCTGTGTGCTCGGCTTCGGCTGTGTGATGCTCAGCTTCTGGTCGCCGGACAAGGCGTTCATCTGGCTGCTGAACACCATCGGCGCGATCATCCTCGTCGTCTGGTTCTTCATCGGCGCCTCCCAGCTGGCCCTGCGCGGCCGCACCGAGCGCGAGACGCCGGAGAAGCTGGTCGTGAAGATGTGGCTGTTCCCCGGCCTCACCATCACGGCGCTGGTCGGCATGGTGGTCGTCTTCATCCTGATGGCCATGGAGGCCGAGACCCGCGAGCAGCTCTACTACACCGGCGGACTGACCGTCCTCCTCGCGATCGTCGGCTACGTGCTCCAGAAGAAGCGCGGCGACGAGACGGCCGCCGAGGCGGCCCTGCCCGGCACGACCCCGGCGGAGCCGGCGGCGGCCGAGGAGAAGGCCGAGGCCAAGCCCAAGGGCAAGACCGAGGAGAAGGCCAAGGCCACGTCCGGCGACAAGGCCGACGACAAGGCCGCGGGCGACGACAAGAAGCCCGTGACGGCCAAGAAGGCCTGACCGGTCCCGTAGTCCCGTAGAACACGCGTGATGCCCCGCCGAGCACTGCTCGGCGGGGCATCGTGCTGTACGGACCCCGCCCGCCGGACCGACACGGCCTAGGACCAAGGACTGATCCACATCGGCCGCACCTACTGTTAGCCTGCACTTGCACATTAATTGCAATAAGGATTCAGTCAGTCAGTCGAAGGGTCGGACAGGACACATGGCCGTCTACACGCTTCCGGAGCTGCCGTACGACTACGCGGCGCTGGAGCCGGTGATCGATCCGCGGATCGTGGAGCTGCACCACGACAAGCACCACGCCGCCTACGTCAAGGGCGCGAACGACACGCTGGAACAGCTGGCGGAGGCCCGCGACAAGGGGCAGTGGGCATCGCTCAACGGCCTGGAGAAGAACCTGGCCTTCCATCTCTCCGGCCACATCCTGCACTCGATCTACTGGAACAACATGAGCAGCCCGAAGGAGGGCGGCGGCGGCGAGCCGCTGGCCGCCGACGGGGTCGGCGAGCTCGCGGACGCGATCACCGAGTCCTTCGGCTCCTTCGCCGGCTTCAAGGCGCAGCTCACCAAGGCCGCCGCGACCACTCAGGGTTCCGGCTGGGGCGTCCTCGCCTACGAGCCGGTCAGCGGCCGGCTGATCGTCGAGCAGGTCTACGACCACCAGGGCAACGTGGGCCAGGGCTCGGTCCCGGTCCTGGTCTTCGACGCCTGGGAGCACGCCTTCTACCTCCAGTACAAGAACCAGAAGGTCGACTTCATCGAGGCCATGTGGGGCGTCGTCAACTGGCAGGACGTCGCGCGCCGTTACGAGACGGCCAAGGCGTCGGTCCCGCTGATCTCCTTCTGAGCCACACCCCCGTCCGGCGCCCGGGCCCGGCGTCCGGAGCGGCAGCGTCCTGCTCGTGATCGTCTTTTCAACCGTCACCGGGCAGGCGGTGGAAAGAGGAACCCCCGTGATGACGTGAATCACGGGGGTTCCTCCGTACGGGAGGGCGGCCGGTACTCCGCCGGCCGTCGCCTGCTCGGTCGGCCCTCCTCGGTCGGCCCTACTCGAAGCTCGGCGCCGCCGTACGGGTGCGCTTGATCTCGTAGAAGCCCGGGGTCGACGCCACCAGCAGGGTGCCGTCCCACAGCCGGGCCGCCGCCTCGCCGCGCGGGGTCGGGGTGACGACGGGGCCGAAGAAGGCGACCTCCTCGCCGTCGGCGCCGGGCACCGAGATCACCGGGGTGCCGACCTCCTGGCCCACCTTGTCGATGCCCTCCTTGTGGGAGGCGCGCAGTTCCTTGTCGTACGTGTCCTTGTCCGCGTACTCCAGGAGTTCGGCCGGCAGGCCGACGTCCGCGAGGGCGCCCGCGATGGCCTCGCGCGTCGGGCCCTCGCCGTTGACATGGAAGCGGGTGCCGAGCGCGGTGTAGAGCGGGCCGACGACCTCGTCGCCGTGCAGCTCACGGGCGGCGATGACGACCCGGACCGGGGCCCACGCCTGGGTCTCCATCATCTCGCGGTACTGCGGCGGCATCTCGTCGAGCCGGTCCTCGTTGAGGACGGCGAGGCTCATGACCTTCCAGCGCACGTGGACCGGACGGACCTGCTCCACCTCCAGCATCCAGCGGGAGGTCAGCCAGGCCCAGGGGCACAGCGGGTCGAAGAAGAATTCCGCGGTGGTCACGTTCTCGGACATGCGTCTCCTCAAGGGAAAGGGCTTCGGCCTACGGTGGAGCGAGTGGAGCGAGGTCGTCGATCTGACCGAACACCACGACCCCCGGCCGCATTCCCCGGCGCCCGTCGCCCGGGGGCGCCCCGGCGCATGGCAGGATCGGTGCTGTTTCGAACGCACGACGAAGGAGTGACCGTGCCCGGTGAGAACCTGACCCGCGACGAGGCCCACGAGCGGGCCGGGCTGGTGGCCGTCGACGGCTACGAGGTCGCCCTCGACCTGCGCTCGGCGGTCGGCGGGGCCGAGCGGCCCGACCGTACCTTCCGCTCGGTGACGACCCTGCGGTTCCGCCGTACGGGAGCGGGCGACGCCACCTTCGTCGACCTGATCGCGCCCTCCGTGGACGCCGTCACCCTCAACGGCCGCGCCCTCGACCCGGCGGTCGTCTTCGACGGCACCCGGATCGCGCTCGACGGCCTCGCCGACGAGAACGTCCTGGTGGTCGACGCCCAGTGCGCCTACAGCCGTACCGGCGAGGGCATGCACCGCTTCGTCGACCCCGAGGACAGCGAGGTCTACCTCTACACGCAGTACGAGCCGGCCGACGCCCGCCGCGTCTTCGCCAACTTCGAGCAGCCCGACCTCAAGGCCCCGTACCGTTTCGAGGTGACCGCGCCCGAGGGCTGGACGGTCTGGTCCAACGGCGCGGGCGAGCAGGGCGCCGACGGGGTGTGGCGGTTCGCCGAGACGGCGCCGATCTCCACGTACATCACCTGTGTCGTGGCCGGCCCGTACCACTACGTCACCGACTCCTACACGCGCGTCCTGGGCGACGGCACCGAGCTGGAGATCCCGCTCGGCGCGATGTGCCGCAAGGGGCTCGCGAAGCACTTCGACGCGGACGACGTCTTCCTGATCACCAAGCAGGGTCTCGACTTCTTCCACGAGAACTTCGACTACCCGTACCCCTTCGGCAAGTACGACCAGGCCTTCGTCCCCGAGTACAACCTCGGCGCGATGGAGAACCCGGGCCTGGTCACCTTCACCGAGGAGTGCGTCTACCGCGGCAAGGTGACGCGGGCGGCGTACGAACGCCGGGCCAACGTGATCCTGCACGAGATGGCCCACATGTGGTTCGGCGACCTGGTCACCATGGTGTGGTGGGACGACCTGTGGTTGAAGGAGTCGTTCGCCGACTTCATGGGCTCCTTCTCGCTCGCCGAGGCCACCCGCTTCACCGACAGCTGGGTGACCTTCGCCAACAACCGCAAGGCGTGGGCCTACCGGGCCGACCAGCTGCCGTCCACCCACCCGATCACGGCCGACATCCGTGACCTGGAGGACGCCAAGCTCAACTTCGACGGCATCACGTACGCCAAGGGCGCCTCGGTGCTCAAGCAGCTGGTGGCCTACGCCGGACGGGACGCGTTCCTGGAGGGCTCGCGCCGCTACTTCAAGCGCCACGCGTACGGCAACACGCGCCTCGCCGACCTGCTGACCGTCCTTGAGGAGACCTCCGGCCGGGACATGAAGGCCTGGGCGAAGTCCTGGCTGCAGACCTCCGGCGTCAACACCCTCACCCCCGACGTCACCTACGACGCCGAGGGCCGGATCACCGAACTCGCCGTCCTCCAGGACGGCGGCGAGCCGCGCCCGCACCGCGCCGCCGTCGGCCTCTACCGGCTGACCGACGGGGCGCTCGTCCGCTACGCGCGCGTGGAGGCCGACATCACCGGCGCCCGTACGGTGATCTCCGAGCTCGCCGGGGCCGAGCGCCCCGACCTCGTGCTGGTCAACGACGACGACCTCACCTACTGCAAGATCCGCTTCGACGAGGACTCGCTGGCCACCCTGCGCGGCCACCTCGGCGACATCACCGACCCGCTGGCCCGCGCGCTGTGCTGGTCGGCGCTGTGGAACCTGACCCGTGACGGTCTGATGCCGGCCCGCGACTTCGTCCGCGTGGCGCTGGACTTCGCGGGCCGCGAGACCGACATCGGCGTGCTCCAGATGGTGCACGCCTGGGCGCGGTCGGCCGTCGTCCACTACGCGGCCCCCGCATGGCGCGCCGAGGGCGGGCGGCTGCTCGCCGAGGGCGCGCTCGGCGAGCTGCGGATCGCGGAGCCGGGCAGCGAGCACCAGCTGACCTGGGCGCGCTTCTTCGCCGCCGTGGCCTCGTCGGACGCGGACTTCCAGCTCCTGGAGGGACTGCTCGACGGTACGGCCGCGATCGACGGTCTGGAGGTGGACCAGGAGCTGCGCTGGGCGTTCCTGGAGCCGCTGGCCACGCACGGGCGGGCCGACGAGGCGCGGATCGGCGCGGAGCTGACCCGCGACGACACCGCGACCGGCAAGCGGCACCAGGTGCGCTGCCTGGCCGCCCGCCCGTCCGAGGCGGTCAAGGCGCAGGCGTGGGCGCAGGTCGTGGAGTCCGACCAGCTGTCCAACGCCCTGGTGGGGGCGACGATCGGCGGCTTCGTCCAGCCGTCGCAGCGCGAGCTGATCGCGCCGTACGCGGAGAAGTACTTCGCGGCGATCGAGCGGATCTGGTCGGAGCGGTCCATCCAGATCGGCATGGACGTGGTGCGCGGTCTGTTCCCGGGGCTCCAGGACCGGCCGGAGACCCTGGCGGCGACGGACGCGTGGCTCGCGGAGCACGCGGACGCGGCGCCGGCGCTGCGCCGGCTCGTCCTGGAGGCGCGCGACGACCTGGCGCGGGCGCTGCGCGCGCAGGAGTGCGACCAGCGCGCGGCGTGAGTGCGCGCCCGGCAGAGCCTCTGAGGTGAGGCGAACGGCCCCCGGTGGATGGACATCCACCGGGGGCCGCCCTGTATCGGCATTCGAACGCCTATTCTTTAGGGAGGAGTTGTCCTGATTGGGCAACGAATAGGCAACAGCGGTTATCCCCTTGTCGTATGACGGAAGACCGTCGTCATGAACTACGACATCCCCACCGGCACGGAGACCGGAACGGAAACCGGCATGGACCGGTTCCGGGCGGCCGTCCGCCACGGCCGCGCCGAGGCGATGCTCACCGGGCTCGCCGCGCTGTCCCTGCACCGTCTCGCCACCGCTCCCCGGCCGGACCTGATCGAGCGGATCGACATCCTCGTCCCGCGCACCCGGCGACCGCGCTCCACCGACCGGGTCCGGGTGGTGCGAACGGCCCGGCCGCCGCTGCCGGTCGAGATCGACGGGCTGCCGGTGGCCCCGGTGGAACGGGCCCTCGCCGACGCGGTGGCCCAGCCGGCGGACGCGGACACCGTCCGCCGCCTCCTCACCGAGGCGGTCGGCGGCGGACACTGCGAACCGGGCGTGGTCGTCCGCGAGTTGAGCCGGGCCCGGCTGCTCGGCCGGCCGCAGGTGGCGGCCGCCGTGGACGTCCTGCTCACCGAGGGCCGGGCGCTGGCCGAACAGCGGCTGTACGCGATGGTGCGCCGCTGCGGGCTGCCGGACCCGCTGTGGAACGTGGACCTGCGGCTGCCCGGCGGCCCGCACCTGGGCGCCCTGGACGCCTACTGGCCGGCCCAGGCGGTGGCGGTGGAGCTGGACACCCGGGCGGCCCGGCGCGACGAGGACGCCCTGGACGCCGCGTACACGCGCAAGCGCGAGCATCTGGAGCGGCTGGGCGTCACCGTCGTCCGGCTCAGCCCGCGCGGGCTGCGCGAGGCGAGGGACCAGCAGGCGACCGTGGTCCGTACGGCGCTGATGGCCGCGGCGGACCGGCCGCCGGCCGCCCACGTGGTCGTACTGCCCCGCTGAGCGGCCGGCGGGGCGGCCGGTTCCTCGGGGCGGTCGGCCGGCTGGCCGGAGGGCCGGCCTGGTGGGTGACCGGCCCGGCGGGTGGGGTGGCCGGTCAGTTCCCCGGGCCGGCCAGGTCGGTCGCGCCCGTCTTGGCGGTGGTCGCGCCCATCGTGGCGGTTGTGGCGGCGGGCTTGGCGGGCTTGTGGCAGAACTCGGCCTCGACGATCGCCTGGGAGTCACCCGTCCAGTCGGCGTTGAGGTTCGCGGCGAGGGAGTGCTCGCCGTCCCGGGTGACGTGGGCCTCGGAGGTGGAACCGTGGATGCCGCCGCTGTGCCCCCAGACCACGGTGCCGCAGCTGAGCCTCTGCCGGATGAGGCCGAGGCCGTAGCGGGCGTCCGGCGACAGGGTCGTGGCGACCGTGTCGGTCATCTCCCTCATCTCGGCGGGCGGCAGCAGCCGTCCCTTGAGCAGGGCGCGGTAGAAGGTCTGGAGGTCGTTGGTGTCGGAGACGATCTCACCGGCGCCCGCGGCGATGCTCGGGTTCAGCTCGCCCACCTCGTAGGTGGGCCCGTCGGTGTCGCGGGACAGCTTGGAGTACGCCCCGGAGTGCGGCCACGGCATCCTGGGGTCGGTGCCGGGGGCCCGGGTGGCGCGCAGCCCGAGCGGCTCGATGATCCGCCGCTCGACCTCCTTCTCGTACGAGTGACCGGTGACCTTCTCGACGACCATGCCGGCGAGCACGAAGTTGGTGTTCGAGTAGTTCCAGGAGGCGCCGGGCGCGAAGTCCGGCTTGTGCCGCATCGCGACGGCGACGATCTGCTCGGGGGTCCAGGTGTCGTAACGGTGCTCCAGGAAGTCCGTACCGAAGACCTGCTTCTGGAAGGCGGGGTCGGCGGTGTAGTTGAAGATGCCGCTGGTGTGGTTGAGAAGCTGACGGACGCTCACCTTGCGGCCTTCGTGGCCGTGGCCGCGCACCACGCCGGGCAGCCACTTCTCGACCGGGTCGTCGAGGTCGAGCCGGCCCTCGGCCTGGAGCTGGAGCAGCACGGTGGCGGTGAAGGTCTTGGTGATGGAGCCGACCCGGAACCGGTCGGCGGCCCCGCGCTCGCCCGCCGTACCGGCCCAGCGGCCCCGGTCGTCGCGGGCCGCCGCGACGGCGCCGGGCACCCCGTCCGCGACGTTGACCTCCAGGGCCTGCCGGGTGACGGCGTGCCCGGCCGGGGCGGGCGCCGCCGCCAGGGCGGGGACGGCGAGCGCGGTGGTGGCGAGACCGGCCGCGAGGGCGGCGGCGACGGCGGTACGAAGGACGCGGACGGCTTGCATACGGGCTCCCGTGGTCGTGTGCGGACCGCGATCACGGTGCGACCGGTGCCGGTCGGGAGATGATCGACGGTTCTTGGTGGGACAGGACCACGGGAGGGTGCGCCGGGGTTGAGACCGTCCGGGACGGTTGAGCCGTTTTCAGCCGTTCGCCGGGTCGGCGAACGGCGAACGGCCGAGCGGCGGCCGGTCGCGCCAGAGCCGGAGGCCCGCGTCGACGAGCGGGAGCCGATCGAGACCGGGCACCGTGTCGAGCGGATGCCAGGCGGCGAGGTCGGTGGAACCGTTGCTCTCGGCGCGCAGTTCACCGCCGGTGATCCGGGCCTCGTAGACGATGCGCAGCCCCTGCCAGTCCCCGACTGCCCCGAGCCGGCGCGGCCAGGTGCGGCGGATGGAGTCGATGCCGAGCAGGGTGGTGGGCTCGGCCGCGTATCCGGTCTCCTCCTCGACCTCGCGGACGACCGTTTCGACCGGATCCTCGCCGTGCTCCAGGCCCCCGCCGGGGAGCGTCCACTGCCGGACGCCGTGCGGCGCCACCCAGCGGGCCAGGAGTATCGCCCCGTCCCGCACGCACACGGCGTAGGCCGCCACCCGCAACTCGGTTCGCATCCACCGAGGTTAGAGCCCTCGCCGGGCCGGTGGGGGGTGATCGGGAAGCTGCGCGGTTTTGGCGGTGCGACCCGCCGGGCTCATGCGGAACCCCGCTCTCCGGAAGCAGGAGGATGTCTCGCGTGGTGATTTCCGTGGGGCACGGCGCCATGGCGGCTCGCGGGCGCCGGTCGGGCGCGGCGGCCGGCTCCTGACGGCCCGCGGGAACCGCCCGCACAGCCATGACCGCGACCAAGCCGCGGTCCAGACGTGAGGATCACGATCCACGACCGGAGTATCAACTGATGGCGAGGCTCATTTTGTCCGCATCGGTTTCGGTCTCACCATGGTTCAGGCGAGAAGACGGCGCGGGCTCGCCCTTCATGACGTTTTCCTGCGAATCAGCTTCGTTCATTGCCGAGCTCGGAACTCCGAAGATCTTGTCGAAGGCCCAGTTGTAGGCAAGGGTGTAGAAGGGGACGTAGACGATGAACACGATATCGAGCAGGAAGGCATGAACCAATGTGATGTTCAGCCACCAGGCGATGAGGGGCACAAGGAAACAGACCAGGGTGGCCTGGAATCCCACGGCATGAAGAATTCGACGCCACACGGTCCGCGTGCGGTCGTTCTGACGCGCTTCCCACGCCTCGAAGAGGTAGTTGTACCCCATGTTCCATACCGTTGCCACGACGCTGATGATGATCGCCAAGGGCCCGGTGGAAGAGAGCGAGTCACCCGTCAGTAGCGCCATCACCGAGGTGCCCACCACCAGCCCGAGGACCTCGTAGCCTCCGACATAGACCAGTTTTCGTTTTACGCCTTGCATCATTTACCTTCTGGTTCGGCTGTTGACGCATGGCACGATACTTCAAGCAAACTGGCGGAAAAAGTAAGATTCTTTCAAGAAAACTGACAGGTACCTATGGCGCTCTCCAGCGACGACATCACGCTGTTCCTGGCCGTGGTCGACCACGGCTCCTTCTCCGCCGCAGCACGCGCACTCCGTCGAGTACCTTCCGCGGTCAGCATGGGCATCGCCAACATCGAGGCCGAGCTCGGATATCCCTTGTTCGACCGGTCCCATCGCGAAGCGGCACCCACCGCCCAGGCGATGGCACTGGTGCCTCAAGCCCGCACCATCGCCAGTAGCCTGCGGCTGCTTCAGGTCCACGCGATGCAGCTGTCGCAGGATCTGGAGAGCACGCTCACCATCGCCGTGGCCACAGGTATCCAGGACCAGGACTTGTTGGACACCGTGACTCGCATCGGTACCCGCTACCCCCTCTTGCGCGTCAACCTGCTCCGCGCCCCCCAGGACCAGGTGCGCACGATGCTGCACCAAGACCGCATCGACTTGGCGCTCATGCCCGCCCCCTCGCAAGCGAACCGGGAGGAGGTCCGCATCACCGTGGGAGAGGAGACCTTCGTCGCGGTAGCCTCCGCCACTGTCGACACTTTCGGTCTGCCCGTCGACCCGCAGCGGCTCGAAGACCTGAGCGCCAGCCGTCAGATCCTGGTGGCCGGACCCGACGAGTCCATCGCGGACCGCCGGCTCATCGTCTCCGGCGATCGCTGGCACGTGAACTCCGTGGAGACCGCACTCGACTTGGTGCAAGGGGGAGCTGGATGGGCAAACCTGCCCACGAGCTCGATCCGAGCGGCAGTCGCCGCCGGCAGACTGCGGTTGCTGAAATTCGAGAACACACAAAACGGCGTGCCCCTGCCTGTGCACCTGGTGTGGCTGCGCAGAAAGCCTCTCCGCAAGGCCGCAGGAGAAGTCGTCGAGCTGATGCGGACCAGTCGCCGTTGAGACCGGGCATCCGCCCCGTTACTCCAGCTGTAGACCGCGCTCTTCGATCACCCGTGTCCACGCACGTTCCTGGGCCAGGCCCGACCAGCACGATCACGATCCACAGCTGGAGTACCAAGCGGGTGTCCCACGCCCCGAGGCCGGAGCCCTCACCCGGCCGGTGCGGGATGTCCGGATCTCCGCCCCGGAAGATCAGGTTCTCCTCAGGGATCTCGCGACTCCGCCCCTCCGCTCCTCCGGCTGCCTAGCGTTTCCCCTGTCCGGCGCCTTCGGAGCCGGGAAACGGGAGGGGACGTCCATGGCCGTGGCCATATCCGTATCCAGGGGAATCAAGGGCGGGAGACCAGGCCCCCGCGCCGGGGCCGCCGCGCTCGCGGGCACGGCGGCGCTGCTGCTGCTCGTCACCGGCTGTACCAGTGCCGGGGGCGGGGGCGGTGGGACGGCTGCGGCACCACCCTCCTCGACGGCACCTTCCTCGGTGTCCGTGCCGGCGGCGACAGGAACGCGAGCCCCCGGCGGCACCCCGGCTGCCGTCGTCCACGCCCTTCGGCCGACGGGCGAAAAGGTCCTCCTCAATGTCGGTCCGCGCACCGGGAGCGCCGAACTGGCCGTGACCAAGAAGCCCGGCGCGGGTCCCCTCGCCGTCGAGGCCGCGTGCCAGGGCAAGGGCACGATGACCGTACGGCTCTCCCCCACCTGGACCGAGTTCCAGGTGGACTGCGTCGAAGGCGAGGTCACCGCGACACGCAACGAGATGCGTTCGGCGACCGTCCCGGACCTGGACACCGCACGGATCACCGCGCCGCCGAACGTGCACTGGGCGCTGCTGGTGGAGCAGTGACCGGCCCGCGCTCCCCCGCCGACCGACCCCGACTCGGCCCTGACCTGGGCCGATCCGCCCGTCATGGTCTCGCCACCGCCCCACCGCCGCCCCGCCGCGCCGGAGCCGTCCGCTCCTTGGACAATGGATTGGACAAGCGATACGGGGACATACGCATGATGGAAAAGCGGCATCACCCGCATCACCTGCACATCCCTACGGAGGAGTCCCCGTGAAGGTCGGAATCGTCGGAGCCACCGGTCAGGTCGGCACAGTCATGCGCAGGATTCTGGCCGAGCGCGACTTCCCGCTGGACGAGCTGCGGCTCTTCGCCTCCGCCCGCTCCGCCGGCACGGTCCTGGACGGCGTCACCGTCGAGGACGCGTCCACCGCCGACTACACCGGTCTCGACATCGTCCTGTTCTCGGCCGGTGGCGCCACCTCCAAGGCGCTCGCCGAGAAGGTCGCCTCGCAGGGCGCGGTCGTGATCGACAACTCCTCCGCCTGGCGCCGCGACCCCGAGGTCCCGCTGGTGGTGTCCGAGGTCAACCCGCACGCGATCAAGGACCGCCCCAAGGGCATCATCGCCAACCCGAACTGCACCACCATGGCGGCCATGCCGGTGCTCAAGCCGCTGCACCAGGAGGCGGAGCTGACCACCCTGGTCGCCACCACCTACCAGGCCGTGTCCGGCTCCGGTCTGGCCGGTGTCGCCGAGCTGGACGGCCAGGTCAAGGCCGTCGCCGACCGCGCGACCGAGCTGACCCACGACGGCGAGGCCGTGGCCTTCCCGGAGCCCGGCGTCTACCGCCGCCCGATCGCCTTCAACGTGCTGCCGCTCGCCGGCAGCCTCGTCGACGACGGCTCGCACGAGACCGACGAGGAGCAGAAGCTCCGCAACGAGTCCCGCAAGATCCTGGAGATCCCGGAGCTCAAGGTCTCCGGCACCTGCGTCCGCGTCCCGGTCTTCTCCGGCCACTCGCTCCAGATCAACGCGTCCTTCGCGCGCCCGATCGGCGTCGAGCGCGCCTACGAGCTGCTGAAGGACGCCGAGGGCGTCGAGCTGTCCGAGATCCCGACCCCGCTCCAGGCGGCCGGCAAGGACGCCTCGTACGTGGGCCGTATCCGGGTCGACGAGACCGTCGAGCACGGTCTCGCGCTCTTCGTGTCCAACGACAACCTGCGCAAGGGCGCGGCGCTCAACGCCGTGCAGATCGCGGAGCTGGTCGCGGCCGAGCTGAAGGGCTGACCCCGGCACACGCGCCTGGAAGGGCGGTCACCCCGGTGGGGTGACCGCCCTTCGCACTGCCCGCCGCTCCCTTTCGTACGCGCCCCGGGCCTCGCACCCCCCACCACACACACGCGTCCACCGGCCCGGTCGCGGGTGCCCGTCGCCTCGCCCGTACGCTCCCGCCACGCCGCCCGCACGCGCCCGCGCGCATCCGTTGTTCGCCCTGGGAAATGTTCCGTGCGCCCCTGGTCGGCACCGTGGAAGGATGGGCCAACCATCACGAAACCGAGGAGTTGACCGGGTGCCTGGCACAAACCTGACCCGTGAAGAGGCGCAGCAGCGGGCGAAGCTGCTGAACGTGGACGCGTACGAGGTCGACCTGGACCTCACCGGTGCGCGGGAGGGCGGCACCTACCGGTCCGTCACCACCGTCCGTTTCGATTCCGCCGAGTCCGGTGCCGAGACCTTCATCGATCTCGTCGCCCCCGCCGTTCACGAGGTGGTCCTCAACGGGCGCTCCCTCGACGTGGCCGCCGTCTTCCGGGACTCCCGGATCGCGCTGCCGCACCTGAAGGAGGGCGCCAACGAGCTGAAGGTCGTCGCGGACTGCGCGTACACCAACACCGGTGAGGGCCTGCACCGCTTCGTCGACCCGGTCGACGGCGAGGTCTACCTCTACACGCAGTTCGAGGTCCCGGACGCCCGCCGCGTCTTCGCCTCCTTCGAGCAGCCCGACCTGAAGGCGACCTTCCGGTTCACCGTGAAGGCCCCCGAGGGCTGGTCCGTGATCTCCAACAGCCCGACCCCGGACGGCAAGGACGGCGTCTGGGAGTTCGCGCCGACGCCGCGCATCTCCACGTACATCACGGCCCTGATCGCCGGCCCGTACCACGCGGTGCACTCCACCTACGAGGGCAAGAACGGCCAGGTCGTGCCGCTCGGCATCTACTGCCGCCCGTCGCTGGCCGAGTACCTCGACGCCGATCACATCTTCGACGTCACGCGTCAGGGCTTCGACTGGTTCCAGGAGAAGTTCGACTACGACTACCCGTTCGCCAAGTACGACCAGCTGTTCGTCCCCGAGTTCAACGCGGGCGCGATGGAGAACGCGGGCGCGGTCACCATCCGCGACCAGTACGTGTTCCGCTCGAAGGTGACGGACGCCGCGTACGAGCGCCGTGCCGAGACGATCCTGCACGAGCTGGCGCACATGTGGTTCGGCGACCTGGTCACCATGGAGTGGTGGAACGACCTGTGGCTGAACGAGTCGTTCGCCACCTTCACCTCGGTCGCCTGCCAGGCCTCCGTCGAGGGCACCCGCTGGCCGAACGCCTGGACCACCTTCGCCAACGCGGAGAAGACCTGGGCCTACCGCCAGGACCAGCTGCCGTCCACGCACCCGATCATGGCCGAGATCAACGACCTGGAGGACGTGCTCGTCAACTTCGACGGCATCACCTACGCGAAGGGCGCCTCGGTGCTCAAGCAGCTGGTGGCGTACGTCGGGCAGGACGAGTTCTTCCAGGGCGTGCGGGCGTACTTCAAGCGCCACGCGTTCGGCAACACCCGGCTCGCCGACCTGCTCGGCGCGCTGGAGGAGACCTCCGGCCGTGACCTCAAGTCCTGGTCGAAGGCGTGGCTGGAGACCGCGGGCATCAACATCCTGCGGCCCGAGCTGGAGACCGACGAGAACGGCGCGCTGACCGCCTTCGCCGTCCGCCAGGAGGCCCCGGCGCTTCCGGCCGGCGCGAAGGGCGAGGCCGTGCTGCGCCCGCACCGGATCGCGATCGGCTTCTACGACCTCGACGAGGCCGGCAAGCTGGTGCGCACCGAGCGTCTGGAGCTGGACATCGAGGCGGCCGAGCTGACGGCCGTTCCGCAGCTGGTGGGCCGGCCGCGCCCGGCGGTCGTGCTGCTCAACGACGACGACCTGTCCTATGCCAAGGTCCGTCTCGACGAGGTGTCGCTGCAGAACGTCACCGCGCACCTGGGCGACTTCACCGAGTCGCTGCCGCGCGCGCTGTGCTGGGCCTCCGCCTGGGACATGACCCGCGACGGCGAGCTGGCCACCCGCGACTACCTGGCCCTGGTGCTCTCCGGCATCGCCAAGGAGACCGACATCGGCGTGGTCCAGTCGCTCCAGGGGCAGACCAAGCTGGCGCTGGAGCTGTACGCGGCGCCGGAGTTCCGCGCCGAGGGCCTGGCCCGCTGGGGCGCCTTCGCCCTGGAGCAGCTGCGGGCGGCCGAGCCGGGCAGCGACCACCAGCTGGCCTGGGCGCGGGCCTTCGCGGCGACCGCCCGCGAGGACGCCGACCTCGACCTCCTGGCGGCGCTGCTCGACGGCTCCGCGAGCGTCGACGGTCTGGCCGTGGACGCCGAGCTGCGCTGGGCCTTCGTCCAGCGGCTCGCGGCGACCGGCCGGTTCGAGGAGCCGGAGATCGCGGCCGAGCTGGAGCGCGACCGTACGGCGGCGGGCGAGCGGCACGCCGCGACGGCCCGCGCGGCCCGTCCCACCGAGGCCGCCAAGGCCGAGGCGTGGGCGTCGGTCGTGGAGAGCGACACGCTGGCGAACGCCGTGCAGGAGGCCGTCATCGGCGGCTTCGTGCAGACCGACCAGCGCGAGCTGCTCGCCCCGTACACGGCGAAGTACTTCGCGGCCATCAAGCAGGTCTCCGAGACCCGCAGCCACGAGATGGTCCAGCAGATCGTGGTCGGCCTGTACCCGACGCTCCAGGTCTCCGAGGAGACGCTGGCCGCGACGGACGCCTGGATCGCCGAGCACCAGCCGGTTCCGGCGCTGCGCCGCATGGTGACGGAGTGCCGCGCGGGCATCGAGCGCGCGCTGAAGGCGCGGGCGGCGGACGCGGCCGCGGCCTGATCCGTACCGGTTGAGCGAGCCGCGTAGGACGTACGGCTGAGCGGCTGAGGACAGCACCCCGGGCATATGCCTGGGGTGCTGTTCCGTTTCCAGGCGCTTGGCCGGCATATGCCTGTTCTGGCGTCCGCCGACCGACCCGTCAGCCCGTCAGGCTCGCGTACCGGGCCCGCAGTCGCGCCGCGCCTTCCTCCGTCAGTTCGCCGTGCAGCCGCATCCGGGCGACGCCCCCGTCCGGGAACGCGTCGAGGCGGACATGGGTGACGACCGCCGGCGCGTCGAGCCGGAAGCGGTGGAGGGTGTCGGGCTGGAGGCGGGTGCGGGGCAGGATCTCGAACCACTCGCCCGTCTCGCCGTCGCGCCCCTGGAGGGCGATCCAGCCGGCCGCGTTGCCCTTGAGGTACGCGGTGTCGATCTCTACCGCGCGGACGGTGCCCTGGGCGGCGAGCCGGAAGCGTACCCAGTCGTTCGTGCCGCGCACCCGGCGGCGGCGGTTCTCCCAGCCGTCGTCCATCTTGCGGGAGGTCCCGGGCAGGATGATCTGGGTGGGCGAGGAGTAGAAGCGGTCCGAGGCATCCTCGTACACCCCGCCGTTGAGGACCGAGACCAGGTCGAGGGTGCCGAGGACGGCCAGCCACTCGGGGTCCGGCACGACCTCGCCGTGCACCCGCAGCCGGGCGATGCCGCCGTCGGGGTGCTGGCAGAGCCTGAGGTGGGTGTAGCGGCGCTCGGCGGTGATCGCGAAGCCGTTGGCGGCATGGCCGCGCACGGGGGTGGGCGGCAGCAGCTCCTCCCACTTCGCGTCCAGGAGTTCGGCCGGGCTCGGGGCGCCCGGGACGGCGGTGGCCTGAACGCTCACCCGCTGCGGGTAGTTGCCCCGGAAGTGGGCGGTGTCGACGACGATCCCGCGGACCACGCCGGGCGCGCCGAGGCGGACGATCGCCCAGTCGTGCTCCCCGGGCGCCGGGAAGGGGTGGCCGGCGTCGGCACCCCGGCGACGCCGGGTCTCCCAGCCGTCCATGATCTTGCCCTTGTGCCCGAAGCGCTCCGGGTCGAAGACCGCCCGCTCGCGCAGGAGCAGGTTCTCGCGTTCGGCGAAGAACTCGTCGTTGGCGGCGACGACCCCGGCGCCGAGGCGGCGGTCGGCGAGGTCCACGAGTTCGGTGAACGGGAAGTCGCCGGCCCGGTAGTCGGCGTACGGGTCCCCGCCGCCGTAGGGCGCGGCGTCGTTGGCGTGCGGGTCGTCGTCCTGGGCCTGGGCTTGGGCTTGGTCTTGGGCCTGGGCCTGGGCCTGGGCCTGGGCCTGGGCTTGCTCGTGGGGATCCTGGTCCTGTTCCTGGGGGGCTGCGCTCTCGTCGAGACTCATGCGTCGACTGTGCCGCCCCCGCTCCTCCGGGTCCATCGCATGTTTTCGACAGGTCTTTTCAGTCCCGCTGAACCGTCGCTCCCGCCCGGCCCGGCTCCCCCGCCGACTCCCCCGTCCCTCCAGCGACTCCCCCTTCGGCTCCCTCGGCGGCCCGTCGCGGCGTCTCCCGGCGTACGGCCGCCCGCCGCAGCGCGGCCAGCACCCGGGCCACCCCGGGCCCGTCCTCGGCCCCGCGCCGTACCGCCGCCACGACATGGCGGCGCGGCCGGTCGGCGGAGAGGACCCGCATGACGACGCCCGAGCCCACCCCCGTGCGCCGTTCGGCGGCAGCCATCCGGGGCACCAGGGCGACCCCCATCCCGGCCTCGACCAGGGCGAGGATCGCGGTCCAGTCGGCGGCACTGTGCGCCCGCTCCGGTACGAACCCGGCGGCCTCGCAGGCGGCCGTGGTGATCTCCGACCAGGGCTCGGAGCCGCCGTAGATCCACGGCTCGGCGGACAGGTCGGCCAGCCGGAGACCGGGCGCCTCGGCCAGCGGATGCCGTACGGGCAGGGCGACGTCGAGCGGGTCGGCGAGCAGCGGTACGCGGCTGAACCGCGGGTCCCGGGCGGTCGGCGCGTGGGCGGCGAGCGAGAGCGCCAGATCGGCCTCGCCGGCCGCGAGCAGGTCGTACGACTCCGCCGCCTCGGCCTCGCGGATCCGGACGTCGAGCCCGGGGTGGGCAGTGCGCAGGGCTTGTACGGCGGGGACGACGAGCGCGGGCACGGCGGTCGGGAAGGCGGCGACCCGCACCTGCCCAGTCTCGCCCCGCAGCAGTCCGTCGAGCTCGGCCTCGGCCCGCTCCAGCCGGGCGAACACGGCCTCGGCGTGCCGCAGCACGAGATGCGCGGCCCCGGTGAGCCGGACCCGGCGGCCGTGCGCCTCCAGAAGCGGGACGCCGAGCTGCCGGGCGAGGTTGGTGAGTTGCTGGGAGACGGCCGAGGGGGTCATGCGCAGCGTCTCGGCGGTGGCGGTGACGGTGCCCCGATCGCGCAGGGTGCGCAGGATCCGGAGCTTCTTTATGTCCCACTCGGTCATGAGCGGCAACCTATCGGGCGGAACTGAGCGCCACCCCGCCAAGGATGAGCACCATGCAGCCCACTCCGAGCAGGCCCAGGGTTTCTCCGAGCAGCGCGAAGGACAGCAGGGCGACGCAGACCGGCTGGAGGTAGTACACGACCCCGGCGCGGGCGGCGCCGATGAGGGCGATGGACCGGTTCCAGGCGAAGAAGGCGACGGCGGAGGAGAAGATCCCGACGTAGACGAGCGGACCGACGGTGCCGGTGGCGAAGACGAAGCCGCCCTGGAGGGCGAGGCTGACCACGTACACCGGCAGCAGCATCACCGTGCCGAGCAGGAAGGTGGTGAGGAGGAAGACCGCGCCGTCGATCTCCTCGGGACGGCGCTTGAGCAGCACGCTGTACGCGGCGAAGGCGAGGGCCGCCGCGAACATCCACAGGTCGCCCGAGCCGAAGTGGGTGGGGAGGCCGCCCCGGCCGACAAGGAGCAGGACGCCGGCGCAGGCGATGGCCATGCCCGTGGTGCGCCGGATGCCGAGCCGGGTGCCGGTGAGCCGCTCGTACACCGCCATGAGGACCGGCGAGGCGGCCATGATCATGCCCATGTTGGCGGCCGGGGTGGTCTCTCCGGCCTCGTTGACCAGGGTGTTGTAGACGGTGATGCCGAGCAGCGAGGCGAGGACGAGATAGCCGAGGTGCCGCCGCAGGAGATGCCGTTGCCGCCAGGTGGCGCGGGCGGCGAAGGGCGCGACGACGGCGATCGCGATGATCCAGCGCCAGAAGGCATTCTGGACGGGCGGCACGGTCTCGTGCAGGGCCCGGGCCACGACGAAGCTGCCGGACCAGACGACGGTGGCGAGCAGGGCGAGCAGAACACCGGGGCCGGCGCCCTTCGGGAGGATTCCCGTGGACGCCGGCCCCTCGGTGGCGGTCGAGCGCTCGGCTGCGGTCGGGCTCATACTCCTACCGTCGCACCGCGGAAACCTCCGGGTCCATCGATACTTCCCGAGCGTTCCGTTCAGTACGGCCGAACGTTTCCTCCCCGGCTCGCTCCCGCGCGCCCTCCGCGTTCCCCGCCGTGTTCGGCACGCCCTTCGCGCCCGTGGGGCCGTTCGGGGCAGCGTCCGGACCGGCGAGGGTGCCGGGGGCCTGCGAGGTCTGCGGGGCGCGCGGGGTACGGGTGGTGCGCGGGGTACGGGTGGCATGGGAGGCGCGCGGGGACAGCTGGCCGGCCAGGGTGGCGCCGAAGGCGATCAGCATGCCGGCGATCTGGACGGGGCCGAGGGCCTGGCCGAGAGCGGCCCAGCCGATGACGGCCGCGGTGATCGGGGAGAGCGGGCCGAGCAGGGTGACCGAGGAGGCGCTCAGCCGCCCGATACCGCGGAACCAGAGGAAGTAGGAGATCGCGGTGTTGCCGAAGGCGAGGTAGGCGTAGCCGGCCAGGTTGGTGCCGGTCAGGGCCGGCGGGGCGCCCTCGATCAGGAAGGCGAGGGGCGCGATGAGCAGGCCGCCGGCGGTGAGCTGCCAGCCGGTGAGGGCGAGGGCGCCGACACCTTCGGGGCGGCCCCAGCGCTTGGTGAAGACGGTGCCCGCCGACATCGACAGGGCGGACAGCAGACCGGCGAGCACGCCGACCGTGTCGAAGGCGGCGCCCGCCTTGAGGACGACGAGGCTGACGCCGAACGCGGCCCCGATGGCGGCGAGCAGGGACTTCAGGGTGGGCTTGTCGCCCAGCAGGAGGGCCGCGAGGCCGACGACGAAGAGCGGGCCGACCG
The DNA here is from genome assembly GCF_043198875.1 of Streptomyces sp. NPDC048718. Taxonomy (NCBI): domain Bacteria; kingdom Bacillati; phylum Actinomycetota; class Actinomycetes; order Kitasatosporales; family Streptomycetaceae; genus Streptomyces; species Streptomyces sp. NPDC048718. The sequence goes on along the minus strand of NZ_JBICVG010000005.1, from coordinate 364,734 downwards.
AGCCAACGACGGCGGCGACACCGCCGGGCAGCCGGTAGGCGGCGAGGAAGAGCAGCGGGAAGAAGGCGCCGATGTTCAGCGCGCCGAGCACCAGCGCCTTCCCCCACCAGGCACCGCGGGGCAGCTTGCGGGTGAGGGCCAGGAGCAGGAGCCCGGCGGGCAGGGCCCGCATCAGTCCGGTGAACAGCGGCCGGTCGGCCGGCAGGAACTCCGTGGTGACGAAGTAGGTCGAGCCCCAGGAGATCGGGGCCAGGGCGGTCAGGGCGACGGTGGCGGCCTTGCTGGGCATGACGGGTTCCCCCCTGGGATACGGCTGCCGGACTGCCGTGCTGTCGGACCGTCGGGCGGGGGCGTGGGACGCGAGGGTCGCGCCCTCTGCCCCGCCCTGCCGTTCGGCTTGGCAGTCATTAACTTAGCACTAAGCTACTTGCGTGCAAGTGCCTTTCTTGTCATCGACTTGGAAGAGAGGGGAAACTGATCTCATGGAGAACACCACGCCCGGCCCGGCCGCCCGCTCCGGCACCCGCCTCGGCCACGCTTCCGGCGCCGGCTCCGGCCCCGAGCACGACGCCGTCGACGCCATCACCGACCAGTGGGCCGTCGTCCGCCCGGATCTCGAAACGCTGCCGATGGCCGTCTTCGGCCGGATCAACCGGATCTCGGCCGCGATCCGCGAGGAAATGGGCCAGGCGTACAAGCCCTACGGGATGTCCCTGGGCGAGTTCGACGTCCTCGCCACGCTGCGCCGCTCCGGCGAGCCGTACACGCTCTCCCCGCGCGAGCTGACCGCCACGCTGATGATCACGACGGGCGGGATGACGGGCCGGCTCGACAAGCTGGAGCGGGCCGGGCTGATCACCCGTAACCCCGACCCGAACGACCGGCGGGGCCTGCGGGTCACCCTCACCGACGAGGCCCGCGCGCTGGTGGACCAGGCCGTCGGCGCCGGGCTCGGCCGTCAGCGCGGGGCCGTCGAGGCGGCGCTCACGCCAAAGGAGGCGGAGCAGCTGGCCGGGCTGTTGCGCAAGCTGCTGGCCACGACGGGCTGACGACCGTACGGGCGCGGCGGGTCAGCCGGGCCCTAAAAGACCGCTCCCGAAGAGCATGAAGACATGCGAGGGCGCCGCGTGGTACGGGTGTACCGCGCGGCGCCCTCGCGTCACGAACGAGTGAGGCTTACGCCTTCTTCTTGGACTTGTCGAGCAGCATCACCAGGCCGGCGATGACCAGGAACAGCCCGATCGGCGCGGCCACGAAAAGGCCGAGGGTGTCGACGACCTCGAGCTTGGGGGCCGGGTCGTCACCGTCGTCGCGTACCAGCGCGAGCGCGGGAGACGACATGAGCAGCATCATCAGCGTCGTACCGGCCGCGACGGCGCCGGCGCGCAGAGCGTTCTTCTTGTCCACGGTGCAAAAGTAGCGAACACCTAAACGAGTCGCGCGCCCGGGGGTGCCGTATGAGCCCCGAAGCGCTCCGCGAGCCCCCTCAGAAGGTCGTGGGCGCGCGGCGAGGAGGCCAGTTCCTCCAGGGTCAGGGGCTGTTCTTCGGGGTCCGCGAGGGGCAGTCGCCAGTTCGGGTACGCGTCCCAGGTCCCCGGCAGGTTCTGCGGCCGGCGGTCGCCCACCGCGTCCGGCAGCCACACCCCGACCAGCCGCGCCGGGGTCGCCGCGAGGAAGCGGTGGAACGCGCGGACCTCCGCGGCCTCGTCGCCCGGTCCCTCCGGTAGATGCCCGAGCCGGGTCAGCAGCCCCAGCCACCCGGCGGTCTCGGCGGCGTCCCGGACCCGCTCGCGCGCCACGTCGCCGCCCGCGAGGCCCAGCCGGTGCCGCAGCGTCACATGGCCGCCGGTGAGCCGGGCCGCGGTGGGCGGCAGATCGTGGGTGGTGACGGTGGCCAGACAGTCCGCCCGCCACTCCTCCGGCCGCAGCGGCCGCCCGCTCCCCTGAGCGCCCCCGGTCTCGCCCTCGCCCTCGATGTCGATGTCGATGTCGTGCCCGGTCTCGCTCTCGCTCGCGCCGTCCGCGCCGTCCCCGGCCCAGTCCCGTTCGAACCAGAGCACCGAGGTGCCGAGCACCCCGCGCCGGGCCAGCGCCTCCCGTACCCCCGGCTCGACCGTCCCCAGGTCCTCGCCGACGACCACCGCCCCGGCCCGGTGGGCCTCCAGGGCGAGTACGGCCAGCATGGCCTCGGCGTCGTGGCGTACGTACGTCCCCTGGTCCGGGGTGCCGCCCTCCGGCACCCACCAGAGCCGGAACAGGCCCATGACGTGGTCGATCCGCAGCGCTCCGGCGTGCCGCAGCAGTTCGCGCAGCAGCCCCCGGTACGGGGCGTAGCCCTCGGCGGCCAGCACGTCGGGGCGCCAGGGCGGCAGGCCCCAGTCCTGGCCGCCCGCGTTGAAGGCGTCGGGCGGGGCGCCAACCGACATGCCGGCGGCGAAGACATGCTGGTGCGCCCAGGCGTCGGAGCCGTCCGGGTGCACGCCCACGGCCAGGTCGTGCACGATCCCGACCGCCATGCCGGCGTCGCGGGCGGTCGCCGCCGCCGCGGCGAGCTGCTGGTCGGTCAGCCAGGCGAGCCGGCAGTGGAAGTCGACGCGGGCGGCGAGCGCGGCGTCGGCGCGGACGACCGCCTCGGCGCGGCGCGGGTCGCGCAGCTCCTTGGGCCAGCGGCGCCAGTGCGGGCCGTGCCGTTCGGCGAGGGCCTGATAGGTGGCGTGGTCCTCCAGGGCACGGCCGCGCTCGGCGAGGAAGTCGTGGTACGCGGCCCGCCGGCCGGGCCCGAGGTCGACGGTGTGGACCAGTTCCAGGGCGCGCCGCTTGAGTTCCCAGACCGCGTCGCGGTCGATCAGGGCGCCCTTGTCGAGTACCCGTTCGCGCAGCTCGGCGGCGTCGGCCGCGATCCGCTCCAGCTCGCCCTGGCGGGCCGGGGAGACATACGCGTACTCGGGGACGTCCTCGACCCGCAGATGGACCGGGTCGGGAAAGCGGCGCGAGGAGGGACGGTACGGGGAGGGGTCGGACGGCGCCCCGGGAACCGCCGCGTGCAAGGGGTTGACCTGCACGAATCCGGCGCCGTGGGTACGGGCCGCCCAGTCGGCCAGCTCCCCGAGGTCGGCCAGGTCGCCCATCCCCCAGGAGCGGGTGGACAGCAGCGAGTAGAGCTGGACGAGCAGTCCGTACGAACGGCCGCGCGGGACGGGTACGCGCGCGGGGGCGACGATCAGGGTGGCGGTGCCGGCGCGGCCGTCGGGGGCCTGGGCGGTGAGCCGGTGGACGCCGAGCGGGAGGAGGCGCCAGTCGCGGCCGGTGAGGGTGCGGCCGTCCTCGGTGGTGACGGTGACGCGGGTGCCGGACGGCAGCCGGAGGGCGTACGGGCCGGTCGGCGGCCGGGGGCCGCCGGGGCCGCTCGGCCCGGGCGGGATGCCGGGGCCGGGCGGGGCGTCCAGGGGGTCCGGGTCACCGCTGTGGTTCCGGCGGCGACCCGGCTGTCCGGTCTCTCCCGCCACCCCCGGCCGTCCCGGTTCCTCCTGCCCCTTCTGCTCCTGCCGCTGCTCCTTGTGCCCTTTCGAGGGGCTCGGCTCCCTCGGCTCGTCGCGCCAGAGCACGACGGTGGGCGGGAGCAGCCGTTCCCGCTCGGCCCGTTCCGCCGCTTCGAGGGCCGCCGCGCGCGCCTGGGGCGTGCTCGCGTCGACGTCCAGGGCGCGCAGGACGGCCACCACGGTGGCCTCGGGCACGGCGACCGTGACACCGCGCGAGGGGGCGTACTCGGTGGCGACGCCGTGCAGGGCGGCGAGACGGGCCAGGGTCACGTCACACTCCGGGGGACTGTGAACCTCCCGCCGCGGCGCGGACGGTGGGCTCGCTGGTGAGGGGTGCCGCCTCGACCAGAGGCGGTTCGCTGGTGAGCGGGGCGGCGTCGGCGAGGGGCGGCTCGCTGGTCAGCGGCAGCGTGCGGCCCTGGGCCGGGATGTGTATCCGGGCGGAGGCGAGGGTGGGGGTGGGGGTGCCGGCGGGGTCGGTGGTGGTCACGGGGTCTCCCGGTTCGTTCGGCGGCGCGGGCGGGTCGGGCGGGTCGGCGCGGGGCGCCGCGAGGCGGCGCCGGGCGGGTCGGCACAACAAGATCTACCCCCCGCAGCCCGTTTTACCGGCGGGATCCGGCGAAAGAGTGCCACCCCGCCGAAAGCACACCAGGCAATGCGGACACATCGACCAGCCGCATTGACACCCCGTCGGCCCGAGTGGTGGGCTCGTAACCGACTTGTGACCCGGGGGGAAGCGAGAGGAGATCCGCGTGCGCGTCGGGCGGAGCAAGCGGACCGCGACGGCCGTCGCGGCGGCGATCATCGGCGGGCTGCTCGGAGGGGCCGCTCCGGGCACCGCCTCGGCCGTCCCCGCGAGACCCGCGGCCCCGTTCCTCCCCGACGTACCCCTCACGCCCGCCACGCCTTCCGATCCCGCTCCCGCCACGGCCCCCGGCCGGGCCGACCGGACCGACCGGACCGACCGGACCTCCCAGGGGGACGTCCCGTCCGTCTGGCCGCGCCCCCAGTCGCTCACCGCGACCCGCGAGCCCGCCGTTCGGCTCGGCACCGAAGTCACCCTCTTGGCCCCACCCGGCACCGACCCGCACGCCGTCTCCGCGCTGCGCGCGCTCCTTCACGCTTCCGGCGTACGCACGGTGCACGAGAAGCTGCCTGGGCGCGGCCCCGTACTCCGGCTGGGGACGGACGAGCATCCGGACGCCGACGCGGCCCTGCGCGCGCTCGGGGCGCGCGAGCGGGGCGATCTGCCCGCCGGTGGCTACCGGCTGGCCACCGGCCGCTTCGCGGGCCGGGACACGGTGGCGCTGGCCGGCGCCGGCCAGGACGGCCTCTTCCACGCCGTACAGACCCTGCGTCAACTCATCACCCGTCCGGGGGAAGGGTCGAAGACGAAGACAGGAGCGAAGGCGGGAGCGAAAACGGGGGCGAAGGCGGGGGCGGAGGCTGTCGTGCCGGCCGTCACCGTCCGGGACTGGCCCACCTCGGCCGTACGCGGGCTGACCGAGGGTTTCTACGGCCGCCCCTGGTCGTCCGCCGAACGGCTCGGCCAGATGGACTTTCTGGGCCGTACCAAGCAGAACCGGTACCTCTACGCGCCCGGCGACGACCCGTACCGGGGCGCGCTGTGGCGCGAGCCGTACCCGGCGGCGGAGCGGGCGGCCTTCCGCGAGCTGGCGGCGCGGGCCGAGGCCAACCACGTCACGCTCGCCTGGGCACTCTCTCCCGGCCAGGCCATGTGTCTGTCCTCCGAGGAGGACCTGGCGGCGCTGAAGAAGAAGACCGACGCGATGTGGGCGCTCGGGGTGCGCGCGTTCCAGCTCCAGTTCCAGGACGTCAGCTACAGCGAGTGGCACTGTTCCGACGACGCCGACACCTTCGGGCGCGGCCCCGAGGCCGCCGCCCGCGCCCACGCGCGCGTGGCGAACGCCCTCGCCCGCCATCTGGCCGCCCGTCACCCGGGCGCGGCGCCGCTGTCGCTGATGCCGACCGAGTACTACCAGGAAGGCGCCACCGACTACCGCACCGCGCTCGCGAGCGCCCTGGACGCGCGCGTGGAGGTGGCGTGGACGGGCGTCGGGGTGGTGCCGCGCACCATCACCGGCAAGGAGCTGGCGGGGGCCCGCGACGCGCTGCGCCACCCGCTGCTCACCATGGACGACTACCCGGTCAACGACTACGCCCAGGACCGGCTGTTCCTCGGCCCCGCGACCGGCCGCGAGCCGGCCGTGGCCGCCGGGTCCGCCGGATATCTCGCGACCGCCATGGAGCAGGCCACCGCCTCCCGCGTGCCGCTGTTCACCGTCGCCGACTTCGCCTGGAACGCCAAGGGCTACCGGCCCGAGGAGTCCTGGCGGGCCGCCGTCGACGACCTCGCGGGACCCGACCCGGCCGCCCGCGAGGCGCTCGGCGCGCTCGCCGGCAACGGCGCCTCCTCGCTGCTCGACCCGCATGGAGAGTCGGCCTATCTGAAACCGCTCCTCGACGCCTTCTGGGCGGCCCGCGCCCGCACCGGCGAGGGCGCGGCGGCGGCGCGGGAGAAGGCGGGGCGCGAACTGCGGGCCGCGTTCACCGTCATGCGGCAGGCGCCCGCGCGTCTGAAGGACACGCAGGGCGGCGCGCTCGGCACCGAGGCCGGACCCTGGCTGGACCGGCTCGCCCGGTACGGCGCGGCGGGCGAGGCCGCCGTGGACATGCTGCTCGCCCAGGCACGCGGCGAAGGCGCCACGGCGTGGCGGGCCCAGCTGGAACTGGAGCGGCAGCGCGCCGGGCTGCGGCCGGGCGGGGTGACGGTCGGCAAGGGCGTCCTCGACGCCTTCCTGACACGCGCGGCGAAGGAGTCGGCGGCCTGGACGGGCGCGGACCGGGGGCCGGGCGGCGAGCATGCCGCCGCTCGGCCCGCGAACACGGGTACGACCGCGGACACGGGCTCCGGTGCGGGCACGGGCACGGGCACGGGCACGGGCACGGACGGGAACGCGGGCGAGGGCACGGCGCCGGGCACGGGAGCCGCCGTACAGACGACGGACCAGGCGTACACCCTCCGCCTCGACCGCTCCCGCCCGCTGGACACCCTGACCGTGATGACCGAACCCGCCAAGCCCGCCGCACCCGCCGAGCCCGCCGAGCCCGCCAAGGGCCCCGGGGACCCCGAGGCCGGTACCAAGGGCGGGAACGAGGGCGGGAAGGCCGGCGAGCCCGTCGGACGGCTGGAGGCGCGGGTGCCCGGTGAGGGCTGGCGCCGGCTCGCCCCGCTCGCCGCCTCCGGCTGGACCCAGACGGACCTGAAGGGGCTGCGGGCGGACGCCCTGCGCATCGTGTGGACGGGCCCGCCGGGGCGGGTACGTTCGCTGGTGCCGTGGTTCGCCGACGAACCGCGCGCGGGGCTCGACCTGGCCCGTACCGAGACGGACGCCGAGTCCGGCGGCCCGGCCCAGCGGGTGGACGTCACCCTGACGGGGCGGCGCGCGTCCGAGGTGCGCGGGGCGCTCACCGTACGCCCGCCGAAGGGCATCACGGTGCGGCTGCCGAAGGAGCGAGCCAGGGAGGCCGTGGTGCCGCGCGGCGCCCGTACCACCGTGCCACTGGAGGTGTCGGTGGGCACGGACGTGCCGACCGGCTCGTACGCGGTCCCCGTGTCGTTCGCCGGGCAGGAGCGGGTGCTGACGGTCCGGGCGTTCCCGCGTACCGGCGGCCCCGATCTGGCCCGTACGGCCATGGCCGCCTCGTCCGGCGACGAGACGCCCGACTTCCCCGCCGCCTTTGCCCTGGACGGCGATCCGGCGACCCGCTGGTCCTCACCGGCCGAGGACGGCGCCTGGTGGCAGATGGAGCTGGCGAAACCCGCCCGGGTCGGCCGCCTCGTGCTGCACTGGCAGGACGCATACGCCGCCCGCTACCGCGTCCAGGTCTCCGCCGACGGCAGCACCTGGCGTACGGCCGCGACGGTCACGGACGGCCGGGGCGGGGTGGAGTCGGTCCGGTTCGACGCGCCGGACACCCGTTACGTACGGATCCAGGGCGACGCGCGGGCCACCCAGTACGGCTACTCGCTGTGGTCCGTGGAGGCGTACGCGGTGACGGCGCCGGACGCCGGCTGACCGCCGTACCCGAGCGCGAGACGGCAGGACGGTAGTCAGCGGTCGACAGTCGGCAGGCGCGTGGCAGCGTCCCGGGGCGCACGGCCGTGCGCGTGCGCCCCGCCGAAAGCCTCCGAAGCTCCCGAAGCCCCCGAACGCGAAAGGCCCGGCTCAACTCGCCGCCACGACCCCCTGTGGTTGCTGGGGGGCGGTGACGACCGAGTCGATCCGGGCCATGGCGTCGTCCGCGCCATAGGGCTGGAGATACGGCAGCCAGCGTGGGTCGCGATGGCCGGTGCCGATGATCCGCCAGGCCAGGCCGGTCGGCGGAGAGGGCTGGTGCCGCAGCCGCCAGCCCAGTTCGCGCAAGTGCCGGTCGGCCTTGAGATGGTTGCAGCGGCGGCAGGCCGCCACCACGTTCTCCCAGACGTGGGTCCCCCCGCGGCTGCGCGGAATGACGTGGTCGACGCTGGTTGCGACGCCACCGCAGTACGCGCAACGCCCGCCGTCGCGGGCGAACAGGGCTCTGCGGGTCAACGGAACGGGCCCCCGGTAGGGGACCCGAACGAAACGCTTGAGCCGCACCACACTGGGCGCGGCGATCACGCTGCTCTCGCTGTGCAGAAAGGCGCCGGACTCCTCCAGGCAGAGTGCCTTGCTCTCCAGGACGAGGACGAGTGCGCGACGGAGCGGTACGACGCCGAGAGGCTCGTACGACGCGTTGAGGACCAGGACATGCGGCACGGTGCCTCCCATACGCCGGCGGCGCGTGGCTCGCGCCGGGACGAAACTGATCCCAGTCTCCCCTCATGCCCGGTCCGTACGCCACCACGTTGAAGGAAAGCCCGCGAGGTGTTCTCGGCCACATCCACGGGCATCAGGGAGTCGTCCCCGGCCCGTGCCCGTCTTCGCTTGTACACCCCGAGTACGTCCTGTGCCCACCCCCGCGCACTCCGCACACACGGTCCGGGGCGCCCGTACGGTCCCCCGTTACTGTGGAGGGATTGCGTACGCCTGTTTGGAGGTCCCCCTTTGTCCCCCGTGTCCTGGCTCGCCGCCCCGCCGCCACCGCCCGCCGACGACCAGCAGTCCGTTCCGGTGACCCTGGACGAGGCCGCCGAACGCGCCACGGACGCCGCCGGCTGGGTGGAGCAGAACTGGGCCACCTGGCTGAACACCGGCCTCAAAATCGTCCTGATCCTGATCGTCGCCCTGACCCTGCGGATGCTGGTCCGCAAGGCCCTGACCAAGCTGATAGACCGCATGAACCGGTCCGCGCAGGCGGTCGAGGGCACGGCCCTGGGCGGTCTGCTCGTCAACGCCGAGCGCCGCCGTCAGCGCTCGGAGGCCATCGGCTCGGTGCTGCGCTCGGTCGCCTCGTTCGTGATCCTCGGCACGGCCGCGCTGATGATCCTCGGCGCCTTCAAGATCGACCTGGCGCCGCTGCTCGCCTCCGCCGGTGTCGCCGGTGTCGCCATTGGTTTCGGCGCGCGCAACCTGGTCACCGACTTCCTGTCCGGCGTCTTCATGATCCTGGAGGACCAGTACGGCGTCGGCGACTCCATCGACGCGGGCGTCGCGTCCGGCGAGGTCATCGAGGTCGGCCTGCGGGTGACCAAGCTGCGTGGCGCGGACGGCGAGATCTGGTACGTCCGCAACGGCGAGATCAAGCGCATCGGCAACCTCAGCCAGGGCTGGGCGACGGCCGCCGTCGACATCACCGTCCGCCCGACGGAGGACCTCGACCGCGTCCGCGAGGTGATCGTGACCGCCACGGAGGCGATGTCCAAGGACGAGCCGTGGAACGAGCGCCTGTGGGGCCCGGTCGAGGTACTCGGCCTGACCGAGGTGCTGCTCGACTCGATGACGCTGCGCGTCGCCGCGAAGACCATGCCGGGCACCCGGCTCGGCGTCGAACGCGAACTGCGCTGGCGCGTCAAGCGCGCACTCGACGCCGAGGGCATCAGCATCGTCGGCGGCCTCCCTCTCGACGTGACCCCCGCCAAGGCCGACCCCACGGCCGGCATGAACGCCCCGTCCGTCTTCGGCTCCCTGTCCTCCCCCCAGTCGGCGGCGGCGTCCCCGCTCCCGAAGCCGAGCAAGTAGCAACAGGACGCCATAGCCGCAGCCGTACGCACGAAAGGGCGGCCCCCACCGGAAGGTGGGGGCCGCCCTTTCGTCGGTCAGCGACCGCGCTTGACGCTCGCGACGAAGGAGGAGAACGCGGCGACGGGGACGTCCAGAACCGGACCATCCTGAACCTTCGAGTCACGCACGGGGACCACGCCACGCGAGGCGACGAGGTTGACGGCGACCTCGACGCAAGCGCCGCCGTTCTCGCTGTAGGAGGACTTGAACCAGCGGGGGGATTCGGTCATCGCACCTGCCCCTTCACACCTGCCACGAACGAGGAGAACGCGGCAACGGAGACATCCAGGACGGGACCGTCCTGGACCTTCGAGTCACGCACCGGAACGACACCACGCGAGGCGGCCAGATTGACGGCGACCTCGACGCACTGGCCACCGTTGTCGCTATAGGAGGACTTGAACCAGCGGGGGGATGCGGTCGTCACGACATACCCTTTCGTACCTCGTCGATCAGGGCCATGGATGCCCCCTGCGAGGGAGCTTCGGCCTGAAGCTGATGGTAGCCCGTCAGGAGAGGGACGACAGATCCCGTGTCCCGTTCCAGATAGCCCTGTTGAGCGGATTCCGCATACGACATGAGCGAGCGGTCCGCCAAGGTCAGCACCGTGACGGGCAGGTTGAAGGGCCGTCGATCCCCCAGGGCGAACGGGGCCACCTGGAGGTGGGTGTTTGGTTGCTCGGCGAACTCGATCAGCCGGTCGAACTGAGCACTCATCACCCCCGGTCCGCCAACGGGTCGCCGGATGCAACTCTCGTCCAGGACCACGAAGATCAAAGGGAGAGGAGTCCGGACGAGGGCCGCCTGCCGGTCCCCGGTAAGGGACACCCGCTCTTCCGCCTGCTCCGGCGTGATCGCACCCCGCCTGATGTGGCCCTCGGCAATAGCGGCGGCGTACTCGGGAGTCTGGAGCAGGCCAGGCATGACCCCGACTTCGTAGAGCCGGATCTCGACCGCGCGTCCTTCGTAGCGGACAAACTCCGGGAAACCCGCGAGCAGCGATCCGTGACGGATCTCCCTCCACTCCTGCTCGAACGACTCGTCGGTCCCGGCCGTTCCGAAAATCCGATCCAGACTCCTCACGAAACGAAGAGTCGGGGGTTTCCGGAGAGTTTCCACGGCCGAGACATGCGTACCGGAGTACCCCAGTCGCTCACCCAGTTCGTCCTGCGTCCACCCTCTGGCCTCGCGTGCCTCGCGCAAGCGCGCTCCGAAGGCCGCCAGCGGCCCGCTCTCCGGGTTCAGCTCCTTGCGATTCACGCAAGTCCCCCTTCACGCATGCCCAGTTGAAGACAGTCCGACTTTACGCCAGCCTGACGACCCCTGGTAGCGAATCCGCTACAGAGAGGAGTTGTGTTGTCAGATAAGCAGGCGCACCTTCCTTCCCACGCGCCCCCCAATGACTCCAGCCCCCTGCCCGCCGTCGGTTCGTACGTCGTGGACACCGGCCGGCAGCCGCCCCGCATCGGCGAGGTGACGGCCCTCGACGACCACGGGGTCCTGTACCTCCGCCCGCCGTGCGGTGGCACCGAGTGGAATCCGGAACCGGCGGACCTGCGAGCACCCACCGAGGCCGAACGGGAATGGATCCGCGCCCTGACCACTCCCGTGCGAAAGATCAGCCCGTGACACCCGGGGAATCCGCGACGCACGTCCTCTCCGTGGACCACGGGCTTCGCGCCCGCCCCGAACCGGCGCCGGGATGCACGCTCTGCGCGCACCTCGCCCGGTGGTTCGACCACTACACGTGCACGGGTCCCCGGCACGACGAATCGGCCGCCGTCGACTGCGCGGTGGAGATCCGCAACCACCCGCACGACCCGCCGAAGATGACCGTCAAGGAGTTCCCCCGCCCCCGGTGATGTCCGGCAAGACCGCCCGGGAGCGAGGGCCGACCCCCATCCGAAGACAGAGATCAGGAGAGCAAGCCTATGACCGACTTGTACGCCCGGGAAGTGTCCGGCCCGTTCGCCGCCTTGTGCGGCGGCGGCACGGACAACGACGGGAATATGGAGAGCTGCATCACCCTCGCCGAACTGCGCGGCGGAGGCTACGCGTTGGGCGACAGCAAGCCCGAGGGCGTGGGCCGGGAACTGCGGATGAGCGCGGCGGAGATCACGGCGTTCGCCCGCGAATGGCTGACCAGGGCCGAACCGGCCGTCTGACCCGCCTGCGGGGCCCGTCACCGCACGCGGTGACGGGCCCCGCCCCCTTCCCGGATCTCCCGCTCCCTCAAGGACCGCCATGCCTCTCGCCGATCTCGTGGACGACGTCCCGAGGATCCTCGAACACTGGCCCACCCGCCCGACACTGCACCGCCGTTCACCGCGTGCGCTCGCCGCGCTGTGGTCGCTCGCCGAAGTGAACGCCCTGGTGGACGCCGAGTGCCTGCCCGCGCGCAATGTCGTCCTGCTCAAGGACGGCAAGGTGCTGGAGCGGCACACGTACATCGGCGCCGACGGGGACATGCCCCGTCCCGGGGCCGTCCGCGCGCACCTCGACAGCGGCGGCACCCTCTCCGTACGCGGACTCCAGACGGTCAAGCCGTCCCTGAGCGTGCTGCGGCACGAGATCCAGGCGGAGACCGGCTGCCTGGTGCACGTGAACGCGTACATGACGCCACCCGGCGCCCAAGGACTGAAGTACCACTACGACCCGTACGTGACCCTCATCGCGCAGCTCGCCGGCCGCAAGACCTGGCCGCTCCATCCGCCGTTCGTCGAGAACCCGACGACGGAGCACGACAACTTCCTCGAACGGGGGTTCACTTCCAAGGAACGGCACTTTCTCGCCAACACACCACCGGAGCAGACGTTCACCCTGGAGCCCGGCGACGTGTTCTGGCTGCCCCGGGGATTCGTCCATTCCCCGTACACCGAGGGCGACGAGACGTCTTTGCATCTCACCTTCGCGCTGAAGGAGCGGACGTTCCACTGGCTGGCGGAGGAGATGACCCGCGACCTCCCCGCCCGGGCCCTGGCGGACCCCGCGCTACGCGCGGAGATCCCGCCCGCGAGGCTCCTCGGAACCCCCGAGGAAGCCGTCCGCTGGACCCGTGAATACCTGGTCGGGGCGCTGATTCTGGAGGAGCCCGCGAGAATGGCCGAACTCGCGCGAAGGGCCGTGTCAGGTGGTCGGTGAGGGGCAGCCCCGTGGATACGCTGCGCCGGTGACGCACCAGCACTGGCACGCGTACGCGTACACCGGCCGGTCCTACCCGGACTCGGCGATCCGGCGGGGCGAGGTGCCCGCCGACTATCCGCCCATCGAGATCAAGGACTGGCTCGGGCGCCCCCGGGCCCAGGTACGGGGTACGTACGCCGTCGTGGACGAGGCGGTGGCGTGGCTGGAAAGCGAGCTCACCCAGAACCCGCCGGCCGACGAGGAACACTTCCCGGTCTGGGACCGCCTGCAACGCTCCCGCCAGACGCTTCTCCTGACCGCGGGCGCCGACGTGGTCCACGGCTACTACTCGAAGGCGCGGCAGTTCGTCTCGCGGGCGCTCATCGCCTGCCCGCGGGCCGGCGGGCCGCCCTGCCCGCACGGCGGGACCTGACACGCGGCGACGGAGTCCGGACCGACGAGCGCGGCCCGGGCTCCCTTCGGACAGCCCGTGAATCCGGCCTCGGGCAGCGGCGAGGCCGAACGAACAGCGTTATCTGCCATATGCCTTGACTTACCGATGGGGCCTGACCAACTTGTTGCGCGCACCTCCCTTACCCCACCCCCATCGGAGGCAGCACATGGCACGCATCACCAGAACCGTGCTGACACTCGTCGTCAGCGCCACCCTGTCCTTAGTCGGCACGGTCGCCATGACCGGAACCGCCCGGGCCGTCACGGTCGACGTCGGCAAGAACGGCGGTTTCGAGAACGGCCTGGCCGACTGGTCCTGTTCCGGCGACACCGGCGCCGTCGTCTCCTCGCCCGTCCGCACCGGCACCGGCGCGCTGCGCGCCACCCCGACCAGTACCGACGACGCCACCTGCACCCAGACCGTGGAGGTGAGGCCCAACACGAGGTACGAACTCAGCGCGTGGGTCCGGGGCCCCGGCTTCACGTACATCGGCGCCCAGAACACCGGCACCACCGACGTGTACACCATGACGTCGAACACCAACGCCTGGAAGGAGCTGCCGACCTACTTCATCACCGGCGCGTCCACCACGTCCGTGCAGATCTACACACGCGGAAAGGTCGGCACGGGCGCCTACTCCGTCGACGACGTGAAGGTCCTCGGCGACGACGGTGTTCCGGGCCCGGAGCCGACGATCCCTGACACTCCGACCGGGTTCGAGGTGGGCGGCGTCGCCATGCACGGCATCGGCCTCAGCTGGGACGCGGTCCCGGGCGCGACGGCGTACAGGATCTACCGCGACGGCGTCCTGAGGAGCACGGTCACCGGCATCGCCTTCGACGTGATCGGGCTGACCGAGAACACCACGTACCAGTTCGAGGTGAGTGCCATCAACGCCGCCGGCGAGTCCCCCAAGTCGGCGCCGGTGTCGATGAAGACCGAGTCCTACGCACCCCCACGCCGTCCGTGGGCGCCCAGGCACGAGGTCACCGGCTACTGGCAGAACTTCGACAACGGCGCCCCCCTGCAGAAACTGCGCGACGTGCCGCCCCAGTACGACGTCATCGCGGTCTCCTTCGCCGAGTCGACGCCCACCCCGGGGCAGATCGGCTTCACCCTCGACCCGGCCATCGGCTACGCGTCGACCGCCGAATTCAAGGCCGACATCACGGCCAAGAAGATAGCCGGAAAGTCCGTGATCCTGTCGGTGGGCGGCGAGTCGGGCAACGTCACCATCGACAGCGACGCCTCCGCGATCGCGTTCGCCAACAGCGCGTACAGCCTGATGCGGGAGTACGGATTCAGCGGCGTCGACATCGCCCTGGATCACGGCGTCGACTCCACCTACCTGACGAAGGCGTTGCGTCAGCTGTCGGCCAAGGGTGGCCCCAACATGTTCCTGTCGCTGGCGCCGCAGGCGCTCGACATGCAGTCGGCCGACACCGAGTACTTCAAGACCGCGCTGGCCGTGAAGGACATCCTCACGGTGGTCAACACGCGGTACTACAACACCGGTTCGCTGACCGGCTGCGACGGCAAGGTGTACAGCCCGGGCTCGGTGGACTTCCTCGCCGCGCTCACCTGCGTCCAGCTCGAAGCCGGTCTGCACAACGCCCAGGTCGGCTTCGGGGTACCCGCCTCCCCGAATGGCCCGGACAGCGGCTACACGGACCCGCAGGTCGTGAACGACGCCCTCACCTGCCTCATCCGAAAGGAGAGTTGCGGCTCCTTCAGACCGTCGCGGATGTACCCCGATCTCCACGGTCCGGCGGCATGGTCGACGAACTGGGACGCGACGGGCGGCAACGCCTGGTCGAACGCGGTCGGCGAGTGGGTCCACGGCATGGGGTGAATCCACCTTCCGTCCCCGCCCCCTTGGGCCTCTTGGGCCCCTTGGGCCCCTGCCGTGAAGCCGCCGTCGGACACTGGCGAGAATTCCTTCGACGGCTCGACAGCGAACGAAGGCGGGGACGGGACGGATGCGGTACGTGAAAGTCGCGTGGGACACGGAGTACCCGGGTTTCACGGTCGACCCCCACCCCTACCTTGACGAGCTACCGTGCCTCGCTCCCGAACTCCCGCCGGGGGCATGGACCTTCGCCACCGACCCCGATCACTACCGATTCAGCTCGCCGCGCTGCGTGAAGGATCTAGGGCTGGCAGAGGTACGGGTGGCGGCGGACAAGAGCGGGTCGCTCGTCGTGCGGTTCACTCCCAACCCGTGGAAGCATGAAGACGAGTTGGAGATCAGGTACACCGGGGTCGTCCACTTCTCCTTCGACTACGCGCACGCCCTCGACTGGATGGACAAGGACACGTTCCTGCTGGACGAGCTGCTTCCGGACCCGGCCGGATGCCGGCACGAGATCGCGCTCACGGACGCGACACTGACCGTCCGCTGCCGGGACCTGGAAGCCGTCTGGATCGCCCCCGCGCCCTCGGACCAGGACGGTCCGCAGACCCCGATGGCGTGAACGCGACTGTCACCACGAAGCCATGACCATGCCCGCGACCGGGGCAACTACCCTCGCGGGCATGGTCGAAGACGAAGCCTTCCACTCCACCCGCGCGGCCTACGACAGCGTCGCCTCCACCTACGCCGATCTCTTCCACGACAGCCTCCCAGGCCTCCCACTGGACCGCGCGATCCTGGACGCCTTCGGCGAGCTCGCCCGCGCGGCGGGGGACGGCCGGGTCGCGGATCTGGGGTGCGGACCCGGTCATGTCACCGCGTATCTCGCCAAGGCGGGGATCGACGCCTTCGGCGTGGACGCCTCGCCCGCGATGATCGAACTGGCCCGGCGGGCCCATCCCGAGCTGCGGTTCGAAGTGGGCTCGATGACCGAGCCGGACATCGCTGACGGCACCCTGGGCGGTGCTCTCTCCCGGTGGTCCGTCATTCACATTCCGCCGCCCGAACTCCCCGAGGTCCTCGCGGAGTTCCATCGGATCCTCGCCCCCGGCGGTCATCTGCTGATCGGCTTCTCGGCGACCGACGGACCGTCTCCCGCGACGCAGGAGTTCGACCACGCGGTCGCGCCCGCCCACCGCTGGTGGCCCGACCACATGGCCGCACTGCTGCGCGCGGCCGGGCTGAACGAGGTGGCACGGATGGTGCGCGAGCCCGAGCCCACCGACCTCCGGCAGTTCCGGGAGATCCACCTGCTCGCCCGCAGGGCGTAGGCGCTGCCCGGCTGCCGCCGGTCGTCCGGTTGTCCGGTATTGACGGTTCGCCCGGCGCCGTCCTACCGTCCTCTCGAATAGACAGGAAACCTTCCTGACAATGTGATGTGGCCGAGGCAGGGGGACGGAGGCGTCATGGCGAGCACGGCTCCCGGCCCGGACCCGCGCACCGGCGGCACCGGCGGCGTCGGCGGGGGCGTCGGCACACCCGGGACCCCGCGCGTACTGCGGGCGATGAACGACCGGGCGGCGCTCGATCTGCTGCTCGCGCACGGGCCGCTGTCGCGGACCCGGATCGGCCGGCTGACCGGCCTGTCCAAGCCGACCGCGTCCCAGCTCCTCGCCCGGCTCGAAGCCGCCGGACTCGTCGAGGCGACGGGAATGTCCGAAGGCCGCCCCGGACCGAACGCGCAGTTGTACGCGGTGAATCCGCGCGCCGCGTACGCCGCCGGGCTCGATGTCACCGCCGACCGGATCCACGCGGCCGTCGCCGATGTGACCGGCGAGATCGTCGGTGAGTTCCGGCTGCCCGCCACGCCGCCCGGACGGGGCGGGGTGGTACGTCAGGTGGCCGGCGCGCTCGCGGGGGCCGCCGAGAAGGCCGGGCTCACCCTCGGAGCCGTACACCGTCTGGTCATCGGCACCCCCGGAGCCTTCGACCCGGCCACCGGGCGGCTGCGCTACGCGGCCCATCTGCCGGGCTGGCACTCCCCCACCCTGCTCGACGAGTTGGCGAACGCGCTGCCGATGCCGGTCGCGTACGAGAACGACGTCAATCTCGTCGCGCTCGCCGAGCAGCGGACCGGTGCCGCGCGCGGGCACGAGGACTTCGTGCTGCTGTGGAACGAGACCGGGCTCGGCGCCGCGCTCGTGCTCGGCGGCCGGCTGCACCGGGGTACCACCGGCGGCGCCGGGGAGGTCGGCCTCATGCCGGTGCCCGGGACCCCGCTGGTACGGCGGGTCGCCGAGGCCGGCGCGGGCGGCTTCCAGGAGCTGGCCGGTGCCCGCTCACTGCTCCGGCTCGCGCGCGACTGCGGGATCGAGACAGGCCCTGGTAGCGGGAGCGGGATCGAGGACGGACAGGGGCTCGGGGCCGGGAGCGACGGGCCGGACGATGTGCCGACCGTGGCCCGGCTGCTCGCGGAGGCCGCCGCACGGCACACCGAGCACGAGCCCTCCGCCCGTTTCCTCGACGGCTACGCCGAACGTCTGGCCATCGGCATCGCCGCCCTGGTCGCCGTCCTCGATCCCGGGCTCGTCGTCCTCGCCGGCGCGGCTGTCCGCCCCGGCGGGGAGCCGCTGCGCGCCCGCGTCCAGGAACAGCTCGCCGAACTCTCCGACGCTCAGCCCCGTTTGGTGCTCGGCACCGTCGAGCGGCGGCCGGTGCTGTGCGGGGCGCTCGTCTCCGCCCTCGCCGCCACCCGCGACGAGGTCTTCGACACCTCCCGCCACCCCCGCTGAGCCGACCCGCCGCCTCTTCCCGCCCACTCTTCTCCACCTGACTTCCCCCACCGCCTCCCCTCCCCACTCCCCTCCCCCCACCGCCCAGCCCCGACCGGAGAACACCGTCATGTCGCCCGCCCACCCTCACCGGCGCGCCCTCACCACTCTCACCGCCGTCGGCACCGCCCTGGCGCTGGCCCTGTCCGCCACCGCGTGCACCGGCTCCCCGGCCGGCGGCGCCGACGACGGCCCCGGCGGGCGGACCACGATCACCTTCTGGCACGGCTGGTCGGCTCCCTCCGAGGTCCGGGCCATCGACGCGAACATCGCGCGGTTCGAGAAGACCCACCCCCACATCAAGGTCCACGCCGTCGGCGGGATCGACGACGACAAGCTCAACCAGGCGCTGCGGGCCGGAGGTTCGAGGGGACCGGACGTGGTCTCCTCCTTCGAGACCGCCAATGTCGGCCGGTTCTGCTCCTCGGGCGCGCTCGCCGATCTCGCCCCCTTCATCGAGAAGTCCGGGCTCGACCTGGCGAAGACCTTCCCCAAGCCCCTCCTGGAGTACACCGAGTTCGAGGGCCGCCGGTGCACGATGCCCCTGCTCACCGACGCGTACGGGCTCTACTACAACAAGACCGCCTTCAAGGAAGCCGGCATCGACGGCCCACCGAAGACCTGGTCCGAGTTCCGCGCGGTCGCCAAGAAGCTCACCAAGCCGCGCGGCGACGGATACGAGCGGGTCGGCTTCCTGCCGAACTACCACGGCTACGAGAACAACATCGAGCATTACCTCGGCAGTTGGGGCCCGAGATATTTCGACCCGAAGGGCAAGGCGTCCCTCGCCCTCGATCCCGCCGTCCGAAATCTGCTGCACTTCCAGCAGAAGTTGGTCCGCGAACTCGGCGGCTACGAGAAGCTGGAGCGGTTCCGCACCGGGCTCGGCGACGAGTTCGGCGCCGAGCATCCGTTCCACACCGGCCAGGTCGCCATGCAGCTCGACGGCGAGTGGCGGCTGGGCATGGCCCTGGACGCCAAGGTGCCGTTCGAGATCGGCGTGGCGCCGATGCCCGTCCCGGACGAGGACCGGATCGACTACGGCAAGGGCTTCCTCTCCGGCACGATCATGGGCGTCTCCGCGCAGAGCCTGAAGCGGAACGCCGCCTGGGAACTGGTGAGGTTCATGACCACCGACACCGAGGCCGTCGTCGCCTTCGCCAACGACATCCGCAATGTCCCCTCGACCTTCGCCGCGCTCAAGTCCCCTGACCTGAAGCTCGATCCACGGTTCAAGACCTTCCTCGACATCGCCCGGGACAAGCGATCCAACACGGCGCCGGGCACCCTCGACGGCGGCGCGTATCTCCGTACCCTCCAGGACTTCGCCTACGGGTTCGAGAAGGAGAAGGACTCCTCCGACCTCGTCCTGGGACTCCTTCGGACGGAGCGGCAGATCGACGCCGACATGGCCCAGGCCAGGCGCGGGTGACCGAGGTGAGCGCGATGACCACCGCGACCCCCGCGACCGCTGCCCTCCGGTCGAGACGCCGGCGCCGGGCCCTGCGCACGCTCGCGTTCCTGTCGCCGTGGCTGGTGGGCTTCGGCGTCTTCTTCGCCTACCCGCTGGCCGCGACCGTCTACTTCTCCTTCATGGACTACGACGGGTTCACCGCCCCCTCGTTCGCCGGACTCACCAACTGGTCGTACGTCTTCGGCGATTCGCCGCTCTTCTGGCCGGCGCTGCGCAACACCCTGTGGCTGGTGGCCGCGACGACGGTCTGCCGGGTCGTCTTCGGGCTCGGCGTGGGGCTGCTCGTCACCCGCGTCAAGCGGGGCGCCGGGCTGCTGCGCACCCTGTGCTTCCTGCCGTTCCTCGCGCCGCCGGTGGCCGCCACGCTCGCCTTCGTCTTCCTGCTCAACCCCGGCACCGGGCCGGTGAACGGGCTGCTGGCCCGGTTCGGGATCGACGGTCCCGCCTGGTTCGGCGACCCGGCGTGGGCCAAGCCCGCACTCACCGTGCTCGCGGTGTGGGGCGTCGGCGACCTGATGGTGATCTTCGTGGCCGCCCTGCTCGACGTACCGAGGGAGCAGTACGAGGCGGCCGAGCTGGACGGCGCCTCGGCGTACCAGCGCTTCCGTTACGTGACCCTGCCGAACATCGCGCCGGTCGTGCTGTTCGCCGTGGTCACCGGGGTCATCCAGGCGACGCAGTCCTACACCCAGCCGCTGGTCGCCGGGCAGATCGCCTCGGGCGCCGCCGGCGGATCCGGCCGGCCCTTCGAGCCCGGCTACCCCGACAAGTCGACGCTCACGCTGCCCCAACTCGTCTACCAGCAAGGCTTCCAGCGCTTCGACTACGGGTCGGCCTGTGTCGTCGCGCTCGTCCTGTTCACCCTCGCGCTGTCGCTCACCGCGCTGCTCATGCGGCGGCGGAGCGGCGTCGCGGCCGGGGCTGCCGGGGCGGGTGGCTGAGCCGTGAGCGTTCTCTTCGACTCGCCGGAGGTACGGGAAGAGTCCGGCGCCGCACGAAGGCGCCCCCGGCGCCGTACCCCCCGCGGCCTCCGCACCCCACGTACCCCCCGCGCCGTCCGCCGCGCCGCCGTCCTCCACTGGATCGCGGTGCACGCGCTCGCCGTCGCCGCCGCGCTCTTCTTCGTCCTCCCCTTCGTCTTCGTCCTCCTCACCTCCCTGATGAGCGACCAGCAGGCCCTCACCCGCGACCTCACCCCGGGCACCTTCAACTGGGGCAACTACCGCACCGTGCTCACCACCCCGGGCTTCCTCACCTGGTGGCGCAACAGCCTGCTGTACGCGGGCCTCGGCACCGTCCTCGCCGTGGTGTCGTCGGTGCCCGTCGCGTACGCGCTCGCCACCTTCCGTTTCCGGGGCGAACGGCTGGTCCTGATGCTCGTCGTGGCCACGATGATGCTGCCGCCGCAGGTCCTCGTCATCCCGATGTACCTGTTTTGGACCCGGCAGTTGGACCTGTCCGGCACCCTGTGGCCGCTGATCGTCCCGACGGCCTTCGGCGACGCCTTCTCCATCTTCCTGCTGCGCCAGTTCCTGCTGACGCTCCCCCGCGACCTGCTCGACGCGGCCCGGCTCGACGGCTGCGGCGAGGTCCGGGTCCTGCTCAGGATCGTGCTGCCGCTGGCGAAGCCGGGCATCGCGGCGATCGCGCTCTTCCAGTTCTTCGCCGCGTGGAACGACTACTTCGGGCCGCAGATCTACGCCTCCGAGAACCCGTCCGCGTGGACGCTGAGCTACGGCCTGGCGTCCTTCAAGGGCGTGCACCACACCGAATGGAATCTGACCATGGCCGCGACCGTCCTGGTCATGGCCCCCGTGATCCTCGTGTTCTTCCTCGCCCAGAAAGCCTTCGTCGAGGGAGTCGCACTGAGCGGAGTGAAGGGTTAGCCAGAGAAGATGAAACTCGCTGTCGTAGGGGGCGGTTCCACCTACACCCCCGAACTGATCGACGGGTTCGCGCGGCTCCGCGCGACCCTGCCCGTCACCGAACTCGTCCTCGTCGACCCGGCCGCAGAGCGGCTCGACCTGGTCGGCGGGCTCGCCCGGCGGATCTTCGCCAAGCAGGGCCACGACGGGCGGATCGTC
Source organism: Streptomyces sp. NPDC048718 (assembly GCF_043198875.1). Taxonomy (NCBI): domain Bacteria; kingdom Bacillati; phylum Actinomycetota; class Actinomycetes; order Kitasatosporales; family Streptomycetaceae; genus Streptomyces; species Streptomyces sp. NPDC048718. The sequence goes on along the minus strand of NZ_JBICVG010000005.1, from coordinate 343,150 downwards.
ACCACCTCCGACCTGGACGCGGGCGTCGCGGGCGCCGACGCCGTCCTGCTCCAGCTGCGGGTCGGCGGACAGGCGGCCAGGCAGCGCGACGAGACCTGGCCGCTGGAGTGCGGCTGCGTCGGCCAGGAGACCACCGGCGCCGGCGGCCTCGCCAAGGCGCTGCGCACCGTCCCCGTGGTCCTCGACATCGCCGAACGCGTCCGCCGCACCAACCCGGACGCCTGGATCATCGACTTCACCAACCCGGTCGGCATCGTGACCCGGGCGCTGCTCCGGGCCGGGCACAAGGCCGTCGGACTGTGCAACGTGGCGATCGGCCTCCAGCGGAAGTTCGCCGCCCGGCTCGGTCTCGACCCGTCCGCCCTCCATCTCGACCACGTCGGCCTCAACCACCTCACCTGGGAAACCGGGGTGCGGCTCGGCGGGCCCGGCGGCGAGGACGTGCTGCCCCGGCTGCTCGCCGAGCACGGCGCCGGCATCGCCGAGGACCTGCGTCTGCCGGTGTCCGTCCTCGACCGGCTCGGTGTCGTCCCCTCGTACTACCTGCGCTACTTCTACGCGCACGACGTCGTCGTCGAGGAGCTGCGCACCAAGCCGTCGCGGGCCGCCGAGGTCGCGGAGATGGAACGGCGGCTGCTGGAGATGTACGGGGACCCGGCGCTCGACGAGAAGCCGGAGCTGCTCGCCAAGCGGGGCGGCGCCTTCTACTCGGAGGCGGCGGTCGACCTGGCGGCGGTGCTGCTCGGGGGGACATCGGGCGGGACCTCGCGCGGGGCGGCCGACGGGACAGCGGGCGGCGGAACATCGGGCGGGGCGGCCGGCGGCGGCTCGCCGTACCAGGTGGTGAACACGTACAACAACGGCACGCTGCCCTTCCTGCCCGACGACGCCGTGATCGAGGTGCAGGCGGCGGTCGGGCCGAAGGGCGCGGTGCCGCTGCCGGTGCCGGCGCTCGACCCGCTGTACGCGGGGCTGATCTCCCATGTCACGGCGTACGAGGACCTGGCCCTGGACGCGGCACTGCGCGGCGGCCGGGACCGGGTGTTCAAGGCGCTGCTCGCACATCCCCTGATCGGGCAGATCGAGACGGCGGACGGGCTGACCGACCGGCTGATCGCGCACAACCGGGAGCACCTGCCGTGGGCGTGAGACCTCTGAACGGGGTGCTGCTCGCGATCGACGCGGGGAACAGCAAGACGGACGTGGCGGTGCTCTCGCGGGACGGCCAGGTCCTCGGCGAGGCGCGCGGCGGCGGGTTCCAGCCACCGGTGGTCGGGGTCGAGGCGGCCGTCGACGTGCTCGCGGAGATCACTCGGCGGGCCTGGGGGGCGGCGGGCGGCGCGGGGCTCGCCCCGCGGTTCGCCCGGATCACGGCCTGCCTGGCGAACGCCGATCTTCCGGTCGAGGAAAGGGAGTTGGAGCAGGCCCTCGACGAACGGCGCTGGAGCCGGACGAACCGGGTGTACAACGACACCTTCGCGCTGCTGCGCGCCGGGGTCGACGAGCCGCGCGGGGTGGCCGTGGTGTGCGGCGCCGGGATCAACTGCGCCGGAATGCTGCCGGACGGGCGCACGGCCCGGTTCCCCGCGCTCGGGAAGATATCCGGGGACTGGGGCGGGGGCGGCGGACTGGCCGACGAGGCGCTGTGGTTCGCCGCGCGCGCCGAGGACGGCCGGGGCGAGGCCACGGCCCTCGCCCGCACGCTGCCGGAGCACTTCGGGCTGCCGTCGATGTACGCGCTGATCGAGGCGCTGCACAGGGGGCGACTGCCGCCGGCGCGCAAGCACGAGCTGACACCGGTCCTGTTCCGTACAAGCGCGGAGGGCGACCCGGTGGCCCGGGCGCTGGTGGACCGGCTCGCCGAGGAGGTCGTGGCCATGGCGACGGTCGCCCTGGGACGGCTCCGGCTCCTCGACGAGGAGGCGCCGGTGGTGCTCGGCGGCAGTGTGCTGGCCGCGCGCCATCCGCGACTGGACGAGCGGATCGCCGAACTCCTCGCGGCCCGGGCGCCGAAGGCGGTGATCCGGGTGGTGACGGCGGCGCCGGTGCTGGGGGCCGGTCTGCTCGCGCTGGACGAGGAGGGGGCGGGGCCCGAGGCGGCGGCACGGTTGCGGGCGCACTACGCGTGAGCGCGGCGGCCGCCCCGCTCACGCTCACGGCGGTGAGCCGGGAGCGTCGGATGTGATGTACGTGCCGGGTGGTGCGTACGGGGTGCGGGGCACGGGGTGTGCGGAGCGTCCTCCCGGGGCGCTCCGTACGCCTGTTCACTCCTTCGAGCGACAGCCGGAACGGAACCGAATCGGGGCCGCAGGCGTATTCACAGTGTTGGGAGTTGATGGGGGTACGCCCGCCGTGCGGGCGTGAACGTGGGGCAGGATAGGAACAAGATCGAGTCAATCCCGGTGTGGGGACCGGGCCCTTGCCGCCATACTGCTGGCCGGGTCGCCGTCCGCGAGCAGACCGGCAGGACGGGGTCGACGTCGAAGACCGAGGGGGAGGTCACGTGACATACCCGCCGAACGCGCCCGCCGCCTCCGCGGCGCGGGGCACGGCAGGCGCGCCCGCACGGCCGGGCGCCCAGGTGCCCGCGCAGCCGGGACCGCCGCCGGCGCCGCGACCGGGCCGGGGATCCGCCGTCGGGGCGCCGGCCGGATCGCCGAAGACGCCGGGAGTGTGGTCGCAGGGCCGCGCGACGCTGCGCCGGGCCGCCACGACCGAGCCGGGCCGGCTGCGGATCCTCGGGGCGGTGCTCGCGCTGCTCGTGCTCGCCTTCGGCGCCGTCACGGCCTTCGAGGTCGCCTACCGGTCCTCGTACGCGGACGACGTGGTCGACCGCAGCCAGCCGCTGAGCGCCGACGCCGCCGACATATACCGCTCGCTCGCCGACGCCGACGCCACCGCGGCGAGCGGCTTCCTGGCCGGCCCGCAGGAGACCGCGGAGATCCGCAAGCGGTACACGGACGACGTCACCACGGCCTCCCGGCTCCTGGTGAAGGCCGCCGCGCACACCGGTCCCGACGGCACCTCGGCACGCGAACTCGCCACGCTCAACGAGTTCCTGCCGCGCTACACGGGTCTGATCGAGCGGGCCCGCGCCGCCAACCGACAGGGCCTGCCGCTCGGCGGCGCCTATCTGCGGTACGCGAACCAGACGATGAGCACCCGGCTGCTGCCGGCCGCCGAGCGGCTGTACGCGGCGGAGACGGGACGACTCCACGAGGACGACGACGCGGCCCGCACCTGGCCGTTCCTGTCGATCGCGCTCGGCGTCCTGGCGCTGGCGGTGCTGGTCTGGGCGCAGCGCCGCGACTACCGCCGGACGAACCGGGTGTTCAACCACGGGCTGCTGGCCGCGTCGACGGCCACCGTGGCCGCGCTGGTGTGGCTGGCCACCGGGCACGGGCTCGCCCGGGCCGGGCTCGACGACGCCCGCACGCACGGCCAGGAGTCCCTCCAGGTGCTCAACCAGGCCCGGATCAACTCCCTGAAGGCCCGCGCCAACGAGAACCTGGCCGTGGTCGCGCGCGGCGCCGTGCTCGCCGAGGACGGCAAGACCGACAAGTATGAGGCCGACTACACCAGCAGCATGACCGCGCTGACCTCGGACCTGAAGGCCGCGGTCCGGCTCGCCGACGACAAGGCCGGGGGCGACCCGCTGACCGAGGCGTCGAAGCGGACCACCGAATGGCGCGAGCGTCACCAGCAGGCCCGCACACTCGACGACGAGGGCGACTTCACCGGCGCGATGAACCTGATCACCGGCACCGCCCTGTCCACCGGGCAGTCCTTCGACCAGGTCGACGCGGCACTGGGCCGCGCCCTGGCCCATGAGCAGGACGAGTTCACCCGCGCCGCCGACGGCGGCCGGAACGCGCTGACGGGGCTGCCGCTCGGGGTGGCCGTGCTCGGCGTGCTCGCCGCGGCCGGAGTGGTCGTCGGCGGCAACCGCAGACTGTCGGAGTACCGGTGAGAGGGGGAGCCATGCCGGACGACATCGAGCAGAACGACGAGCCGGGACGGGTCGTGGACGACACCCTCCCCGGCGGCGCCGCCGCGCGCCCGCCCCACCCGCCCCGCCCGCGCCGGGTCTCCGGCCATGGCGCGGCGGGGAGTGCGGTGAACGGTGCGGTGAACGGCACGGGGCGCCCCGTGGGCGAGGATTCCTCGGCCGGCGCCACGTACACCGATACCGCGCACACCGGAACCGCGTACGCGGGAGCCGCGTACGCCGGTGCCGGGGAGCCGGTGGCGGGCCCCGGCCCGTCCGGCGGCACCGGCTCCGGCTCCGGTCTGAACCTGGCCCCGAAGCCGCCGGCCGTGGCCTCGGCCGCTCCCGTACGGCCGCGCGCAGGGCGGCCGCGGGGCTGGGGCGGGGTGGCCGCGATGGGGCTGGGGTGCGCCCTGACGGCCTCGCTCGCACTGGTCGGGCTGCCGCACGCCGGCGCCGGGACCGACGTGCCGGTCCGGCCCGCCGCGGGCGCGGACGGACTGGTGCAGGTGAGCGCCGCGGATTCCTGCCGCGACCCCGAGGCGTCGCTGAGCCCCTCGGGCGCCGACGGAGCCTCGGTCACGATGATCAAGGCGCGCGGCAAGCTCGTCGTCGGCGTCGACCAGTCCAGCTACAACTGGGGCTTTCGCACCCCGCCGACCGTCACCCGGCAGCCCGACGGCTCGTTCAAGGAGACCCCCGGCGAGCTGCGCGGCTTTGACATCGATCTGGCCAGGGCCATCGCCAAGGACATCCTCGGCGACGAGAACCGGATCGTCTTCCGCACCATCCCGACCAACCAGCGGATCGCCGCCCTGGAGAGCGGCAAGGTCGACCTCGTGGTGCGCACGATGACGATCAACTGCAAGCGGGCCGAGCAAGTGGCCTTCTCCACCGCCTACTTCCAGGCCGGCCAACAGGTCCTCGCCCCCAAGTCCTCGCTGATCACCGGCTACGACCACTCGCTGGACGGCAAGCGGGTGTGCACGGCCGAGGGTTCGACGGCCTACGAGGCGCTGGAGCGGGAGTCGTTCGGCTCGGTCTACAAGGACAAGGGCGACGGTACGAAGGACGACCCGGACCTGCTCACCGTGCCCAACCAGCTGGACTGTCTGGCCCGGCTCCAGCTGGGCGAGGTCGACGCGGTCGTCACCGACAACGCGCTGGCCGCCGGCCAGGCCGCGCAGGACCCGGCGGTCGAGCTGAAGGGCAAGCCGTTCACCACCGAGTACTACGGGGTGGCCGCCAAGCTCGGCAACGACGACCTGGTCCGCCGGGTCAACCAGGTGCTCGTGCACTACCGGCAGGGCCCCTGGCAGAAGGCGTACGACACCTGGCTGAAGGCGGACCTGCCCGGCATATCCGGGCCGCCGGCCCCGAAGTACAAGTAGCGGAACGAAAGAGGTGATCGATGGGCGTCGCGGGACTCCCCGGGCCGGTGATGGACCGGGACGAGGTGGACCGTGCGCTGGCGCGGCTCGGCGCGGAGCACAAGGCGGTCGAGGACTCGCTCCTCGCGCTCCAGGACCACGCCGGCCGCAGGCTGCTCGAAGGTGCCGAGCTGACCGGGACGACCCGGGACCGCTGGCAGCGCACCGAGCGGACGATCACCGTGCTGTGGGCGTGCTTCGAGGCGTACACGGACGCCCTGCACGCCGCCCGTGAGGTGCGCTCCCGGCGGCGCTGGCCGGGCAAGGAGGAGCTGACCGAGCTGACCGGGCTGCTGCGCGGGGAGCATGTGCAGGTGCCGGGCGGGGCGGGCGAACAGGCCGCGCTGACCGAGTCGTTCACGCTTGAGGGCCTGGTCGCCCGGATGAACGAGCTGTACGCGCGCTCGCTCGACGTGGTGGTGACGGCCGACGCCGTCTGGTCGGCGCTGCCCGCCCGGATAGATCTGCTCGCCGCCGAGCTGGGCCGGACGCGTTCGCTGGCGCACTCGGTCGGGGTGCGGCCCGGGGAGCATCCGGCCGGGGACGATCTGGCGGAGATCACGACCGAGCTGGCGGCGCTGCGCACCCAGGTGGTGTCGGATCCGCTGGCGTTCTGGCACTCCGCCGGGGGCAGTTCGGCGCCCGGTGGCGGGCGGCCGGACACCGGGCGGTACGACCGGGCGGCGCTCGCCCTGGAGGACATCCGGCGCGAGATCGAGGCGGTGCTCCAGGTCCGGCAGGACGCGGAGGACCGGCTGCTGCGGCTGCGGGACGTGCTGTCGCGGGCGGATCGCACGCTCGCGGAGGCCAGGTCGGCCCGCGTCGAGGTGCTGGCGAAGATCGCCGCCTGTGAGGTCCCCGCGGTCAGCGGCCCGCCGACCGCCCTCCAGGAGCGGCTCGCGACGGCCGCGGAGCACCGCCGGCACGCCCGCTGGCACCGGCTGTCGCCGCTGCTCGACGCCCTGGAGCGGGAGGCGGAGGACGAACTCCTGCGGGCTCGCGAGTCGTTGACGGCGGTCACCGCCCCGCTCGCGGTGCGCGCGGAGCTGCGCGGCCGGCTCGACGCGTACAAGGCGAAGACGGCCCGGCTCGGCGCGGCGGAGGATCCGCTGCTGGTCGAGCGGTACGACGCGGCGCGCCGGATGCTGTGGAGCGCGCCGTGCGATCTGCGGGTCGCCGAGCAGGCGGTGCTGCGCTACCAGCGGGCCGCGGCGGAGGCGCTGTCGGCGCCGCGGGATGCCGTCGAGGGTGCGGCGGGTGGCCGGATCGGCCAGGGCGGCCAGGGCCACGGCGGCGGAAGCGGCTGCGGAAACGGCTGTGGCGGCTCTGGCGGCCACGGCGCGGGGGACGGTTCGGACGGCAGGGAGAGCCAGTGGTGAACGGGGAGCCCCTCGTGGGCAGCTGTCAGCGTCCGTCGTGCGAGGGGTCGTACGAGGACATGGGAGGCGGCGAGCTGTACTGCGACACCTGCGGGCTCGCCCCGGTCGTCGCGCCCGGCGGTGTGCTCGCGGCCAACCCGACGGGTGTCGCGGTGCCGGCCCGGGAGCCGGTCAGCGGTTCGGTGCGCGGTGGCTCGCGCGCCTCGTCGCGGGCGTCCGCGCGGTCCTCGGCGTCCCGGCGTTCGGTGTCCGGGCGGCTGTCGCGGTCGCTGTCGGGACAGAGCACGGTGCGTTCGGTGTCGGTGCGCAGCTCGGGTTCGTCGGGCGCGCAGTCGGGGCGGGGCCGGCTCGGCGCCGGTCTGGTCACGATGCCCGGGGTGCCGCGCCCCGATCCGCGCGGGGCCGTCATGGCGAACCCGGAGGTCCCGGAGAGGAAGCGATTCTGCTCGCGTTCCGACTGCGGTGCCCCGGTGGGCCGTTCGCGCGGCGAGCGGCAGGGCCGTACCGAGGGCTTCTGCACCAAGTGCGGCCACCCGTACTCCTTCGTGCCGAAGCTGGCCGCCGGGGACGTGGTGCACGGCCAGTACGAGGTGGTGGGCTGTCTCGCGCACGGCGGTCTCGGCTGGGTCTATCTGGCCGTCGACAAGGCGGTCTCGGACCGCTGGGTGGTGCTCAAGGGCCTGCTCGACACCGGCGACCAGGACGCCATGGCGGCGGCCATCTCGGAGCGCCGGTTCCTCGCCGAGATCGAGCACGCGAACATCGTCCGCATCTACAACTTCGTCGAGCACCTGGACCAGCGCACCGGTTCCATGGACGGCTACATCGTCATGGAGTACGTGGGCGGCAAGTCGCTCAAGGAGATCGCCAACGAGCGCCGTACGCCCGACGGGCGGCGCGATCCGCTGCCGGTCGAGCAGGCCTGCGCGTACGGCATCGAGGCCCTGGAGGCGCTGGGCCATCTGCACAGCCGCAACCTGCTCTACTGCGACTTCAAGGTCGACAACGCGATCCAGACCGAGGATCAGCTGAAGCTCATCGACATGGGCGCGGTCCGGCGGATGGACGACGACGAGTCGGCGATCTACGGCACGGTCGGCTACCAGGCGCCGGAGGTCGCGGAGCTGGGCCCGTCGGTGGCGAGCGACCTGTACACGGTGGCGCGCACCCTGGCGGTGCTGACCTTCGACTTCCAGGGCTACACGAACGTGTACGCGGACTCGCTGCCGGAGCCGGACGGCATCGAGGTGCTGCGGACGTACGAGTCGTTCTACCGCTTCCTCGTGCGCGCCACCGACCCCGACCCGGCGCGGCGGTTCGGCTCGGCGCAGGAGATGGCCGAGCAGCTGACGGGGGTGCTGCGGGAGGTCGTGGCGCTGCAGTCGGGCCGGCCCCGGCCCGCCCTGTCGACGCTGTTCGGCGCCGAGGTACGGGTCACGGACAGCGAGCTGTTCGCCGAGCAGACCGACGATGTGTCGGTCCTCGGCGCGCGGCGCACGGAGGGGTCGCGGCGCGGGGGGCGGGCGCTGCCGACGGCGGTGGGCGGCCGGGGCGGCGCGTTCCTGCGCCCGCTGGACGTGCCCGCGACCACGCTGGCGCTGCCGGTGCCCCGGGTCGACCCGGGCGACGCCAACGCGGGCTTCCTCGCCGGTCTGCTCGCCGCCGCGCCCGCCGAACTGATCACCGCCCTGCACGCGGCCCCGGTCACCTCGCTCGAACTGCGGCTGCGCGAACTGCGGGCCCGCCTCGAAATGGGCGATCTGGGGGCGGCCGGCCGGTCGCTGGCCGATCTGGAGCAGGGCTTCGGCGACGACTGGCGGGTGGTCTGGTACCGGGGCGTCACCTCCCTGGCGAGCGGCGACCGGGAGAGCGCGGCGCTCGCCTTCGACGCGATCTACGACGCCTTCCCCGGCGAGCCGGCGCCCAAGCTGGCGCTCGGCGTGTGCGCGGAGGTGCTGGGCCAGCTGGACAACGCGACCGAGTACTACCGGCTGGTGTGGGCGACCGACCCGAGCTATGTGAGCGCGGCGTTCGGCCTGGCCCGGGTGCGGCTCGCGGCCGGCGACCGGGCGGGCGCGGTGCGGGCCTTGGAGTCCGTACCGGAGTCGTCCATCCACTACACGGCGGCGCGGGTCGCGGCGGTACGGGCCCGGCTGCGGCGCCGGCCGGCGAACGAGCCGCTGGGGGCGGACCTGACGGCCGCCGCCGCGCAGGTCTCGGCGCTCGCGGGCTTCGGGCTCGACGCGGTGCGCCGTGAGCGGCTGGCGACGGAGGTGCTGGGCACGGCGCTCGACTGGGTGCTGTCCGGCAGCCCCGGCGCGGGCCCGGACGGCACACTGTTGCTCGGCAGCGAACTGGACGAGCGCGGACTGCGCTTCGGCCTGGAACGCTCGTACCGGGTGCTCGCCCGGCTCGCCCAGCGCGGCGAGGAGAGGATCGAACTGGTGGAGCGGGCCAACCGTTTCCGCCCCCGGACGTGGGTGTGAGTATGTCCCTGAAGCCCCAGCCCCCGCACCCCCTGGGCACCTGCCCGGTGTGCGCGGAACCGCTCGAATCGGGGGACCGCTTCTGCGGGGCGTGCGGTTACGACCTGTCGGCCGCCGCCCGGCCCCGGCCGGACCGGCCGACGGTGCCGCTCCCGCTGCCCGTGGACTGGCCCGAGGCCCCGCCGCGGGACCCCCAGGCGCTGTCCACGGCGACCCAGCATCCCGGCGATCTGCCGGGCCTCGCGTCGGGCGGCGGGGAGCTGCCGGCGGTTCCGCTGCGTACGGACGAGGTGCCCGGGGCCCCGGACGGCCCGGGGGCAGGCGTGTCCGCGCCGGGCGGTGCGGAGGCGCAGAATCCGGAGCGGGACGGTGCCGCCGAGGCGGACGGCCCGGAGCCCGACGGCGACTTCACGCTCGCCGCGCCCGATCCCCGGGCCGCGCTCCAGGCGGCCGACGGCGCGGGCGGCGTGGAAAGTACGGGCGGTGCGGGCGACCGCCGGAAGGTGTGCGTGGCCTGCCGGACCGGTCGGGTCGACCGCGACGGCTACTGCGAGCACTGCGGGCACGCCCAGCCGCGCGAGCGCGACCACATGGAGCGGGAACTTCCCTCCGTCGCCGCCGTCAGTGACCGGGGTCTGCGCCATCACCGCAACGAGGACAGTTTCTCCGTCGCCGCCTCGGCGCTGCCCGACGGTTCCCCCGCCACCATCGGCATCGTCTGCGACGGCGTCTCCTCGGCGACCCGCCCCGACGAGGCGTCCGAGGCGGCCGCCGCCGCCGCGAGCGCCGCGCTGGTGGCGGCGCTGCCGGCCGGCACCCATCCGCAGACGGCCATGCACGAGGCGATCGTGGCCGCGTCCGAGGCGGTCAACGCGCTGGCCGCGCCGCCCACCGGCGAGCGCGAGCACCAGAACGCCCCGGCCTGCACCATCGTCGGCTCGGTCGTCGCCGGCGAGGTGTTCATCGTCGGCTGGGTCGGCGACAGCCGGGCCTACTGGGTGCCCGACGACCGCTCCGTCCCGCCCGCCCGGCTCACCGAGGACGACTCGTGGGCCGCGCAGATGGTCGCGGCGGGGCTGATGACCGAGGCGCAGGCGTACGCGGACGAGCGGGCCCACGCCATCACCGGCTGGCTCGGCGCCGACGCGTACGAACTGGAGCCGCACACCGCCGCGTTCAAGCCGGACCGGCCGGGCGTGGTGCTGGTCTGCACCGACGGGCTGTGGAACTACGCGGAGGGCGCCGAGGACATGGCCCGGGTGCTGCCCGCCGACGCCTCGGACCGTCCGCTGCACGCCGCGCAGGTCCTCGTGGGCCACGCGCTCGACGGCGGCGGCCACGACAACATCACCGTCGCGCTGCTGCCGTTCGCGCTGCCGCCCGAGGAGGCGGAACCCGCCGCCTGACGAGCCCTCCGGCCCGTCAGGCCCTCCGAATCCCCGTATCCCCGTCTCCCCGTATCCCCGTCTTCCGGCGACTTCCGCTGTCGTCCGCTGTCCTGACGCCGTTTCCCTTCTCGTGAGCCGAGGAGCCGCATCCCACATGGCCAACTTCGCCAAACCGACCGGGCCCCAGTTCTCGGTGGACGTGTACCAGAACGAGTTCCTGCCGGAGGGCGGCCGGGACGTCAACGCGATCGTCACCGTCACCGCGACCGGCGGCGGCACCGGCGGCCCGTCCGCCGGATCCGCGGGTTCCACCGCGGTCGTGCTCATGCTCGACTGCTCGGGGTCGATGGAATACCCGCCGACCAAGATGCGCGGCGCGCGCGAGGCGGCCGTCGCCGCCATCGACACCCTGCGCGACGGCACCGCCTTCGCGCTGGTGGCCGGTACGCATGTGGCGCGCGAGGTCTACCCGGGCGACGGCAGGCTGGCGACGGCCGACGCGCGGACCCGGGAAGAGGCCAAGCGGGCGCTGCGGGCGCTGACCGCGAGCGGCGGCACCGCCATCGGCACCTGGCTCCGGCTCGCCGACCGGCTGCTGTCCGCCGCGAAGGCCCCGATCCGGCACGGCATCCTGCTCACCGACGGCCGCAACGAGCACGAGTCGCCCGCCGATCTGCGGGCCGCCCTGGAGAGTTGTACGGGCCGCTTCACCTGCGACGCGCGCGGAGTGGGCACCGACTGGGAGGTCGACGAGGTCCGGGGCATCGCCCGGACGCTGCTCGGCACCGCCGACATCGTCGCCGATCCGGCCGGGCTCAAGGCCGACTTCACGGCGATGATGGAGCACGTCATGGGCAAGGAGGTCGCGGATGTCGCGCTGCGCCTGTGGACCCCGGTGGGCGTGGAGATCTCCCTGGTGAAGCAGGTCGCCCCGACGGTCGAGGACCTGGTCGGGCGGCGCAGCGAGGCGGGCCCGCGGGCCGGCGACTACCCGACCGGTTCCTGGGGCGACGAGTCCCGCGACTACCACGTCTCGGTCCGGGTGCCCGAGGCCTCGATCGGCCAGGAGATGCTGGCCGCCCGGGTCTCGCTGATCGTCCCGGACGCGGCGGGCGGTCCGCCGACGGCGCTCGCCCAGGGACTGGTCCGGGCGGTGTGGACGGACGACATGGTGATGTCCACGGCCATGAATCCGCAGGTCGCGCACTACACCGGCCAGGCGGAGCTCGCCGATGTCATCCAGCAGGGGCTGGACGCCCGCAAGTCGGGCGACCACGACGGGGCGACGGCGAAGCTCGGGCGGGCCGTGCAGCTCGCCGCGGCCTCCGGCAACGCGGATACGGCGAAACTGCTTTCGAAGGTGGTGGACGTGGTCGACGCCGCGACCGGTACTGTGCGTTTGAAGGCGAAGGTCGCGGAAGCGGACGAGATGACTCTCGAGACACGCTCCACCAAGACCGTACGTGTGAAGAAGTAGCCCGCGCTGCCCGCCAGGGCAACGGACGACGAGAGGGGGAAGCACCGACATGCCTACCTGCCCGAACGGACACCAGTCGGTCTCCGACGACTGGTGCGAGGTCTGCGGCCACCGCATGGCGGCCGGGGCGGGTGCGCCGACGGGTGCCGTACCGCAGTCTCCCCCGCCGCCGCCCGCCTACGGCTACCCCGGACCGGGCGGTCCGGCGGGCCCCGGCATGCCCGGCCCCGGTGGCCCTGGCGGCCCCCGTGGACCTCTCGGACCCGGTGGCCCCGGTGGGCCTGCCGGACCCGGTGGCCCCGGTGGGTACGAGCCGGGCGCGACCGCCCAGGCCGAGCTGTGCCCGCAGTGCCGCACCCCGCGTGAGCAGATGGCGCCCTTCTGCGAGGAGTGCCGCTGGAACTTCCTCACGAACACGGCGACCTCGTACACCCCGATCGCTCCCACCGGCCTTCCCGCGCCCGGGGGCGTCCACCTGCCGCCGGGCTTCCAGGCCCCGCCGCCGGGACCGTCGGCTCCTCGGCCGCCCGCCGACCCGTTCGACTACCAGGGCTCGCGGCCCTCGCAGGTGAATCGCCCGGCGGAGCCGCTGAGCACCGACCCGACGCACCTCCAGTCGCCGTCGCAGCGTCCGCCGATGGCCGGTCCGCCGGCGCCCCCGGCCCCCGGCCCGGGGCAGGGACCGGGGCAGGGGCAGGGACCGGGGCAGGGGCAGGGACCGGGGCAGGGGCAGGGACCGCAGCCGCCGCAGGGGCCCCGGCCCCCGCAGACGCCCCAGGCACCCCAGGCTCCGCAGGCGTTCCAGCCGGCCCCGCCCGCCGCGCCGGGTCCGGGCATGCCCCCGCCGCCTCGGCGGCGCGCCGACGACGACTGGCTGCTGCCGCCCCCGTCGCAGTCGGGCCCGCAGGCACCGCCCGCGCCCGTCGCGCCGGGTCCGGGCATGCCCCCGCCGCCCGGCCAGGGACAGGGCGGTCCGGGGCAGGGCGGGCAGCTGCCGCCTCCGCCCGGACCGGGCCCGCAGGATCCCGGAGCCCCCGGCCCGCACGGCTTCGGCCCGGGTCCGCAGGCACCCCAGGGCCCCGGCATGCCGGGCGCCCCCGACCCGCAGGGGCCACCCGCGCCGTTCGGCCGGCAGCCCGGCCGGCCCGCCGGGTGGACCGCGGTGATCGGTCCGGACCGCGAGTACTTCATGGCGATGATGCAGCGCAGCGGACCGGAGGCCACGGGGCTCAACATGCCCGCGTACTCCCCCGAGCAGCGCGTCCCCCTCCAGGGCAGCCAGGTCAGCATCGGCCGCCGCCGGCACTCCACCGGCGAGTCGCCCGACGTCGACCTGTCGGTCCCGCCGGAGGACCCGGGCGTCTCGCACCAGCACGCGGTGCTCGTGGCGCAGCCCGACGGCTCGTGGGCGGTGGTGGACCAGAACTCCACCAACGGCACCACGATCAACGGCTCGCCCGACCCGATCCAGCCGTACGTGCCGGTGCAGCTCGCGGACGGCGACCGGGTGCACGTCGGCGCCTGGACGACGATCACGGTCCGCCGCGGCTGACCCGTTCCCTGTCCCGGTCCGGGTCGCGGTCCCGGTCGCGGTCACGGCCGACCTGACAGAGATCCCCCCGGGGTACGCCGTACGGCAACGGCGCCCCGGGACCGGCCGGCCCACGTACAGCAGCCCCCGTACCGCAGCCCCCGAAGCGCTCCCGCTCCTCCCGCCACCACGGCGCCTGAGCGGGAGCGCTTCGCGTTTCCCCCTCCCCTGGCCTCGCCCGCCCGGCGGCCGGAAGCGATTTCGGCCACCGTTCCTCCCGGACCCCCGGTCGTTCGCCGGGACGTCTGAGACGATTGACGGGTGAACGAGATTCCGCGCGACACGCTTCAGGAGCAGACCTTCTACGAGCGGGTGGGCGGCGAGGAGACCTTCCGGCGCCTGGTCCACCGGTTCTACCAGGGGGTGGCCGAGGACCCGCTGCTGCGGCCGATGTACCCGGAGGAGGACCTCGGCCCGGCCGAGGAGCGGTTCACTCTGTTCCTCATGCAGTACTGGGGCGGCCCGCGCACCTACAGCGACCACCGGGGCCATCCCCGGCTGCGGATGCGGCACATCCCGTTCACCGTGGACCGGGCGGCGCACGACGCCTGGCTGAGCCACATGCGCGACGCGGTGGACGAGGCGGGGCTCGCGCCGGAGGACGAGCGCGAGCTGTGGGCGTACATGACGCACGCCGCCGCCGCGATGATCAACACCGCGGGCTGAGGACGCCCGCCCCACGCTCGCATTCCGGCCGCTCACTCTGACCGCCCGCTCCCGGACGAACACATTCCGGTGACGGAACCCCGAATACCGGTCACGATCGGATCAAGGTGGGTCGGCAAGCGGTTTCCAGACCCCCTCCCCTCTGACAGCATCCGATGAACGTTCGATACTGAACGATCACGGTGTTTCAGGGGGGAACCGGGTGACGGGCTTCGTACTTCTGCGGGTCAGAGCACACCGGCTTTTGCTCGCCGCCGCCCTGCTCGCCGTCCTCCTGACGACCTCGGTGCTCGCCACCCTGGCCGGTTTCTCCGGCTCGATCGGCGACGCCGCGCTCCAGAGCACCCTGAAGGGCCGCTCGGCGCCTGCCGCCGCCCTCGTCGTCAGCGGCCAGATCCCCGCCGACCACCGGGCGAGCGCCGACGCCGCCGCCCGCAAGGGCGCCGAGCGGACCTTCGCCGGGCTGCCCGTCACCGTACGGAAGCTGCAGACGTCCGGCCCGTACGCGCTGCCCCGCACGCTCCAGCCGCCGGCCGCCCGCTCCGGCGACCCGGACCTCACCCACTTCGCGGCGCTCGACCGCTCCCGGCTCACCCTGGTCCGCGGCTCCTGGCCGAAGGCCGGCGGCGCCACCGGGCCGGTCGAGAGCGCGATGCCCGAGGAGGCCGCGCGTCGGCTGAAGATCACCCCCGGTACCGTCCTCGACCTCGCCGACCGGCTCGGCGGCAAGCCGCTGAAGACCCGGATCACCGGCGTCTACCGGCCCGTCGACACCGCCGACCTGTACTGGCAGCTCGACCCGGCGGGCGGCCGAGGCGTGAAGACCCTGGTCTTCACCACGTACGGCCCGCTGGCCACCGACCCCGCCACCCTCGCCTCCGGCCGGGTCACCTCCGGCAGCACCTCGTGGCTGGGCGTCGCCGACTACACCGGCGTCGACACCGGCCGGATCGCGGCCCTCCGCGAGTCCGCGACCGACGCGCCGAAGGCGATCCTGGAGGACACCGCGGGCTTCGGCGCCACCATCACCGCGTACACCTCGCTGCCGACCGTCCTGGAGCAGACCGAGCGGGCGCTGCTGGTCTCCCGTTCCACGCTGTCGATCGTGGCCGTCCAGCTCGTCCTGCTCGCCGCGTACGCGCTGCTCCTGGTGGCCCGGCTGCTGAGCTCCGAGCGCTCCGGCGAGACCGAACTGCTGCGCGCCCGAGGCGCCTCGCGCCGCCGGATCACCGGGCTCGCCACCGTCGAGGCGCTGCTGCTCGCGCTGCCCGCCGCCGTCGTCGCCCCGCTCCTCGCGCACCCGCTGACGCTGCTGTTCGCCGACCGCACCGCGCGGGAGGCGCTTGGCCGGCTCGCGCTCGTCCCGCCGCCCGTCGTGTGGCTGGTCGCCGCCGGTGTCGCGCTGTGCTGCGCCGCCGCCGTGGTCGCCCCGGCGCTCGCCGCCGGGGACGGCGCCACCGTCTCGCTGCGCAAGGGCCGCTCCGCCGCCCTGCCCGGGCCCGTCCGCGCCGGGGCCGACATCGCCCTGCTGCTCGTCGCGGGCATCGCCTACTGGCAGCTGGACCGGCAGACCGGCACGGGCGCCGGTGCGCTGGCCGGCGACCGCTCCGGCGGTCTCGGGGTCGACCCGCTGCTCGTCGCCGCGCCCGCCCTGGCGCTGCTCGCCGGCACCGTCCTCACGTTGCGGCTGCTGCCGCCCGCCGCGAAGCTGGCCGAGCGGCGCGCCGCCGGCGGGCGCGGGCTGCCGGCGGCGCTCGCCGGCTGGCAGTTCAGCCGCCGTCCGCTGCGCGGCGCGGGCCCGGTGCTGCTGCTCGTCCTCGCCATCGCCATGGGCATGCTGGCGATCGGGCAGAGCGACACCTGGAACCGCTCGCAGCGCGACCAGGCCGACTTCAAGGCCGGTGTGCCGGTACGGGTCCTGGGCGCCGGCCCCGGCGAACTCGCCGACACCGAACGGCTCGCGATGGTGGACGGGGTGCGCGGCGTGGCGTCCGTGCACCGCGGCTCCACCGACCTCAACGGCAAGCAGGCGACCATCCTGGCCGTCGACACCCGGCGGGCCGCCGGACTGACCTTCCGCCCCGACCTCGCCGACGGCTCGCCCGCCGCCAAGGTCGCCGCCGTCACCCCGAAGCCGGGGAAGCAGACCGGCATCCCGCTGCCCGCCGGCACCCGCGCGCTCACCGTCGTGCTGCGCGACAAGGCACCGGCCGGGACGCCGAGCACCCAGGTCACGATCGTCCTGGAGGACGCGTCCGGGATGCCGTTCCACCGGCTGATCGGCACCCTCCCGGCCGACGGCCACAGCCACCGGCTCACCCTCGACCTGCCCGCGCTCGACGGCGGGCACGGCTTCCGCCTGTCCGGGCTCACCTTCGACGGTGCGGTCGACCCGGGCAAGGGCGGGCAGCGCGAGGTCTTCGTGGAGCAGGTGCTCTCGGCCCGCTCCGGGGATGCCGGGGCCGCCGAACAACCCGGACAGGTGGAAGCCGTGCGCGCCGCCCTGGCGGACTGGCACGCCACGTACAAGGTGGACGACGGCCCGGAGGAAAGCCAGGCCACCTCGATCGCGGTCCGGCCCACCGCCACCGCGCCGCTCACCGCGAGCTTCGTCGCGGGCACCGCGGATCGGCACCCGGACCGGTTCGCCAGGCAGGACGTCTACACGGTGTCGATCGACGCGCCCCGCGCCTCGCCGCCCAAGGAGATCCCGGCCCTGGCGACCGACGCCTTCCTCGCCTCCACCGGCGCGAAGAAGGGCGACAGCCTCCAGGTCTCCTTCAACGGCAACACCCTTCAGGTGCGGATCGCCGACACCGTGCGGGATCTGCCGACCACCGGGCCCGGCGCCCGCTCCGTCTCCGTGACCACGACCGTCTCCACACCCCAGGACGGCGGCGCGCTCCTGATCGACCTGCCCACGGCGAACCTGGCCCTCACCGGGCGCGGCTCCGCGACCCTGGCCCCCACCGAGTGGTGGCTGGACCCCGAGCCGGGCCGGACGGACCAGGTCGTGAAGGCCCTGCGCGCCCGGCCCGACAGCGACCCCACGCAGGTGGTCGTACGTGACGAGGTCGCGGCCGAGCTGCTCGGCGACCCGCTCGGCGCGGGCCCCAACTCGGCGCTGATGGCGGTCGCGGCGGCAGCGGCGGCGCTCGCGGCGGTCGGCTTCGCGGTCGGCTCGGCGGGCTCGATGCGGGAGCGGGCCCAGGAGTTCGGCGTGCTGCGCGCGCTGGGCGCGTCGCGCCGCCAGCTGGCCCGGCTGATCGCCGCCGAGCAGAGCGTGCTCGTCGGCATCGGTCTGGTGGTCGGTGTCGCGCTCGGCACGGTACTGACCCGGGCGGTCGTCCCGCTGATCGTGCTCACCGGGCAGGCGGAACGTCCGGTGCCCCGGGTCCTCGTCGAACTTCCCTTGGGGCACGTGCTGTTGCTGCTCGCGGGGGTGGCGGCGCTGCCGCTGGCCATCGTGGTGGCGATCGCGCTGCGCCGCCACGACCCGGCCGTCACGCTGCGCTCGCAGGGGGACAACTGATGGCCCCGGGTTCCCCGGGGTCCGGCCAGTCCCCGGGCTCCGCGGACCTCCCGGACCCGGACCCCGTGGAGTCCACGAACCCCGCGGGCACCACGGCCGCCAGGGATGCCGCGGGCACCGCCGGCCGGGTCCCGTCCGCGGTCCCGACCCCGTCGTCGACCTCGGCCCCCGCACCTCACTCGTCCCCCTCGTCTCCCACACCTCCCGCGCATCCCTTGTCCCTCTCGTCCACTCCCGCCCGCGGAAAGGCGACCGCCATGCCCCGCAAGCCCGCCCGTACCGTGGCGCCCTGGGTCCGGACCCGGTTGCGGACCGCGCCGGGCGCGGCGTTCGCGTACGGGCTGCTCGTCCTGGTCACGGCCTTCCTCGCGGCGTCTCTGCCGTGGACGACCGACGGATACGAGACGGACGGGCTGCGGCACGCGATCAGCGCCGCCCCGGCCCACCGCGCCACGATGACGATCAGCACCCGGGCGGCGAGCAGTCTCGGCGTCGAGGCGCAGGCGTCCGAGCTCTCCCCGGACAGCCTGCTCCGCAAGCGCGACAAGCTGGCGCCCCTGCTGCCGGATCCGCTGCGCGTCGACCGCGCCGACTCGGTCTACGGAGCGCACACCACGAAGCGGGTGCCCGCGCTCGACCCGTGGCTGCCCCAGCGCGACCACGTTCCGCCGCAGCTGCTCCTCGACGCCCCCACCGGCCTGGCCGACCACGCCCGCTATGTCTCCGGCCGCGCGCCGAAGCGGGGCGCGGACGGCGGCATGGAGGCCGTGGTCTCCGAGAAGACCGCCAAGGCGCTGGGCATCAAGACCGGTTCGGTCGTCCATGTGGCGGGCACCGACGGCGAGCCCAAGGCGATCACCATCACCGGCATCGTCCGTCCGCTGGACGCCAAGCGGCCCTTCTGGACGGTCGAGACGCAGCTGGAGACCCCCGCCTATCTGGCCACGGGCGGGGCCGAGCCCGCGTGGTACTGGGCGGCCGCGCTGATCATGGGGCCGGAGAGCGCGCCCCAGCTGGCCGGCACGCTCGGGGAGCCCGAGCAGTACTGGCGGTTCGCGCCCGCCGCGAACGAGCTCACCGCGCGGGACGCCGACCGGCTCGCCGGTGTGCTCGACTCGCTCGGCGCCGGCCCCGGCCTCGTGAAGATCCGTGAAGTCCTCGGCGACAACGGCGGGTTCCACACCGATCTCGACGACGTGATCACCGGCTTCCGGGACATGCGCGGCTCCATCGCCTCGGTGGTGGCGGTCGCCGTGTTCGGGGTCGGCGCGGTCGCGGCCGTCGTCCTCATCATGACCGGCGGCCTGTTCACCGCCCGCCGCCACCCCGAACTGGCCCTGCTGCGCTCCCGGGGTGCTTCACTGCCGGGCATCGGCGTCCGGCTGCTCGGCGAGACGGCCGCCGTCACCGTGCCGGCCTCGGTGCTCGGGCTGCTGCTGGCGTACGGGTTCACCGGCGCCTCGCCCGACCGGATCGGGCCCTCCTGCGTGGCCGTCGGCGCCGTCGCGCTGCTCGGCTGTCTCGTCGTACCGCTGCGCGCGATGTTCCTGCACCGCCGTCCGCAGCTGCACAGCGCGCGGGACGATCTGATCAACGCCAAGCCGTCCCGGCGCCGTACGGTCGCCGAACTCACCTTCCTGGTCCTCGCGGTGGGTGCGGTGACCGCGCTGCGCCGCCGCGGCGTGGACACCCCGGGCGCCGGATCCGGCACGAGTACGGGATCCGGCGGCGCGGCCGACCCCGGCTCCGGCTCCGTCGACTACCTGGTGAGCGCGGCCCCGGTGCTCGTCGCGCTGATCGCCGCCTTCGTCCTCGTCCGGCTGTACCCGCTGCCGCTGCGCTGGGCGGCCCGGCCCGCGCGCCGGCTGCGGGGCGTGGTCGGCTATCTGTCGCTCGCCCGGGCCGGCCGCTCCTCGGCCACCGGCGCGCTGCCGCTGCTCGCCCTGCTCGTGGCGCTGACCACGGCCGCGTTCGGCGGCTCCGTGCTCACCGGCATCTCCGACGCCCGCGACAAGGCGGCCTATCTGGCGACCGGCGCGGACGCCCGGGTGGAGAGCGGGGTCGCCTTCTCCCCGCTGCCCCCGAAGGTGGAGACCACGGTCCGCGCCTTCCCCGGGGTACGGGAAGTGTCGCCCGTCCAGGTCGAGTACGGCGTCGACCTGCCGGCCCGGCCGGGCATCAACGACAACGGCATGGGCGCCCCGCTGGTCGGCATCGACCCCGCCACGTACGCCCGGCTCGCGGAACGCACCGGCTTCGGGGCGTTCCCGGCCGATCTGCTGAAGTCCACCGGCACCGGCGGGGGCAAGGCCGTCGGGGACAACGAGCGGGTCGTGCCCGTGATCGCCTCGCCGCGGGTCGCCGACCGGCTCGGCGACAAGCCGATGGAGATCACGGCGGCGGCCGGACGCTTCCATGTGAAGGTCGTGGCCGTGCGCGAGGTCACCCCGGCCCTGCCGGACAAGGACTTCTTCCTCGTCAACCTGGCCGACCTGGTCAACCAGGCGCCCACCGCGCTGCTCGTCACCGGCGGCAAGGACGGGGCACTGGACGGCGAGGGGCTGCGCACCACGGTCCTCGCTTCCAGCAAGAGCGCCCATGTGGAACTGGCCGCCGAGAAGCGGGCCGGTTCCGTCGACTCGCCGCTCCAGACCGGCGCCGAGGGGCTCTACCTCGTCGCCATCGCCGCCGGCGCGGGCTATGCCGTCCTCGCCCTGCTGATCGCCCTGTTCCAGGTCGCCCCCGAGCGCACCACGCTGCTCGCCCGGCTGCGGACCATGGGCCTGACCCGGAGCCAGGGCCGGCGGCTGCTCGCCCTGGAGGCGCTGCCGCAGGCGGCGCCCGCGGCGGTGGGCGGCATCGTGGTCGGCTGGGTGACGATCCGGCTGCTCTCGCCGGGTGTCGACCTGACCCGGCTGGCACTCGCCGGGGCGCCCGAGGAGGCCGCGGCCCTCGGCACGGCCTTGCGGGCGGACGCCTGGACGCTCGGGCTTCCGGCGGCCGGCGTGGTGGTGCTCGCGGGCGGGGCCGCCGTGGCCCAGGCGTGGTGGGCGGCCCGTAAGGGCTCGATCAAGGAACTCAGGGCAGGAGACGCACGATGACGACGACCTCGACACCCTCGGGGGCCTCGGGGCCCTCGGCCTCGGCCTCTGCTTCGGCCTCCACTTCGGCCTCGGCTTCGGGTGCTTCGGCCTCGGGCGCTTCGGCCGGGACCACGCTGGAGGAACTGGAGCGGCGGGCCACGGCGCACCGCGACCGGCCCTCGTACGGTCATGACGCGCTGATCGCCTGCGACCGGCTGGTCCGCATCTTCACCACCGACGGGGTGGAGGTGCAGGCCCTCCAGGGCCTGGACCTGCTGGTGCGCAAGGGCGAGCTGATGGCGCTGGTCGGGGCGTCCGGCTCGGGCAAGTCGACCCTGATGAACATCCTGGCCGGGCTCGACGTGCCGACCGCCGGCGCGGCCACCGTCGCGGGCTGCGACCTGCTCGCGATGGACGGCAAGGCGCGGCTGCGCTACCGCCGGGACGTCGTCGGCTTCGTCTGGCAGCAGACCGCGCGCAACCTGCTGCCGTATCTGAGCGCCGCGCAGAACGTGGCCCTGCCCATGCAGCTGCGGGGCGGCGGCAAGGACGGCGCCGGGGGCGGCCGGTCCAAGGACAAGGGGAAGCGGGCGGAGGAACTCCTGTCGATGCTCGGCATCTCCGACCTCCGCGACCGGCGTCCGCACCAGCTCTCCGGCGGCCAGCAGCAGCGGGTGGCGATCGCGGTCGCGCTCGCCAACAACCCGTCCGTGCTGCTCGCGGACGAGCCGACCGGTGAGCTGGACTCGGGCACCGGCGAGCAGATCTTCGCGGCGTTCCGGCGGGCGAACGAGGAGCTGGGCACGACGATCGTGATCGTCACCCACGATCAGCAGGTCGCCTCCGAGGTCCGCCGTACGGTCGCGATCCGCGACGGCCGGACCTCGTCGGAGGTGCTGCGGCGCACCGAGGTCGACGCCGAGGGGCAGGAGTCGCTGGTGGCCCGGGAGTACGCGATGCTCGACCGGGCGGGCCGGCTCCAGCTGCCGGCGGAGTACACGGAGGCGCTCGCGATGCGGCACCGGGTGGCCCTGGAACTGGAGTCGGACCACATCGGGGTGTGGCCGGACGACGCGGAGCACTGACCCGGGGCCGGTGCGACGCGTGTCCCTGACACCCGTGTCCCTGACAGAAGTCGGGGGCGCGGGTCGGGGGCGCGAAGTCTGCGGGCCGAGCGCCGGCTAGGGAGCGGCTCGGGCTCAGAGACTCAGGGGCTCAGGGCCAGCAGGCCCGCCTCGGTGGGGCGGAAGCCGCATCGCGCGTAGAAGCCGGTGAGGTGCGGCTCGTAGTCCACGTGCAGCCAGTGCGCGCCCCGCTCGCGGGCGGCTTCGGCGGCGGCCCGGACGAGTGCCACGCCGAGCCCCTGCCGGCGCTCGTCGGGGTGGACGGTGGTGTCGAGGACGAAGGCGTGCGCGCCGCCGTCGCCGATCACGTTGACGTAGCCGACGAGCCGGCCGGCGCGGCGGGCCGTGACGTGCAGCAGCCGGCGGGCCAGGACCGGGGTGAAGTCGGTGCTCCGGTGGCCGGGCCAGGAGGCGTGGAACAGCGCGTCCAGCTCGGGGCTGGTCAGCTCGGCGTCGACGGCGAGGACCGGAGCGGGAAGCGCGGAGGCCGGGGCGGGGACCTCGGGGTCCGGCGCGCCGGACCCCTGGTCGTCCGCCGTCGGGTCCGTCCTCATCGGGCCCTCCGTCACCGGGGCTCGCTCGGGGTGACGGTCAGCGCCGTCGGTACGTCGCGCAGGGCGACCGAGCCGTACGGGGTGCGCAGCCGCAGCCACGGACCGGCGGCGAACAGCGCCACCGGCAGTTCCTCGCCGGGTACCGGCGGCAGGAAGCCCAGGGACTGCGCGGCGTGCGCGGCGCGCAGCGGCAGGCCCGTACCGGTGAAGACGCGGGACCAGATCTCGCGGCCGATCCGGTCGCGTTCGGCGCGGGTGCGCCGTTCCTCGGGCAGGGCCTCGTCCCGGGACCGGAACTCGGCCACCGCCTCGGCCACCGCGCCGCGCAGCTCGGCGGCGGACGGCAGTCCGGCGACCGGCTGCCAGTCGGTCCGGGGCGGCAGCACCCCGGTCCACGGCGGGCCGGTGACCGTGCCGGGCACGAACGCCTTTCCCGACGACTCCTCGATTCCTTCGAGGAGTTCGCCCGCCGAGACGGTCGCGTCCAAGTCGACGGGGTCGGCCAGGCGCGCCGTACGGATGGCGATCACCTCGAACGACGGCGGCCGGCCGAACACGGCGACCGCGCCGCCGCCGGCCTGAAGACGGACGGTGGCGGCGCGGTCGTAGTGCAGCAGCCGGCGCAGGAAGGCGGCGAGACCCGCCGCCTCCCTGGGGTCGGCGAAACGCAGCGGCGCGGACGCGGTCATGCGTCGGTGGCCCGCGAGGTCATCCCGTCGTCCATGTACTCCTTGAGGAACTCCCGCTCCTCGTCGCTGATGCGACGGGGACGCTGCTCCTCCAGGTCGAACGGCACGACGACTGTGGACGCCCGGACGTAGGTGACGTCGGGGTCCTTGATCTCGTACGCGATCGTCAGCGACGCCGCGCCGATCTTGGTGACCCAAGACTCGACGGTGACCGGCTCGTGCCGGTGCACCAGCGGCCGGACGTAGTCGATCTCGTGCCGGGCCACGACGGACCCGCCGGAGAAGGACGGGCTCCCGTCCCCCGGCGCCAGCCGGAACATGAAGTCGATCCGGGCCTCCTCCAGGTAGCGGAGGAAGACCACGTTGTTGACGTGCCCGAAGGCGTCCATGTCCGACCAGCGGAGGGGACAGGAGTAGAGGTGCCTCGCCATGGGTTCGCCGGCCTCAGCCTCGGGTCAGCTTCTTGTGCGTGGCACGGTGCGGACGGGCCGCGTCCGGGCCGAGGCGCTCGACCTTGTTCTTCTCGTACGACTCGAAGTTGCCCTCGAACCAGAACCACTTGGAGTCGCCCTCGTACGCCAGGATGTGCGTGGCGACCCGGTCCAGGAACCAGCGGTCGTGGGAGACGACCACGGCGCAGCCGGGGAAGTCGAGGAGCGCGTTCTCCAGCGAGGACAGGGTCTCGACGTCGAGGTCGTTGGTCGGCTCGTCGAGGAGCAGCAGGTTGCCGCCCTGCTTCAGGGTGAGCGCCAGGTTCAGGCGGTTGCGCTCACCACCGGAGAGCACACCGGCCGGCTTCTGCTGGTCCGGGCCCTTGAAGCCGAACGCGGAGACGTAGGCGCGGGACGGCATCTCGACCTGGCCGACGTTGATGTAGTCGAGACCGTCGGACACGACCTCCCACAGCGTCTTCTTCGGGTCGATGTTGGCGCGGCCCTGGTCGACGTACGAGATCTTGACGGTCTCGCCGACCTTGATGTCGCCGGAGTCCGGGGTCTCCAGACCCTGGAGCATCTTGAAGAGCGTGGTCTTGCCGGCGCCGTTCGGGCCGATCACGCCGACGATGCCGTTACGGGGCAGGGTGAAGGAGAGGTCGTCGACCAGGACCTTCTCGCCGAAGGCCTTGTTGAGGTTCTCGACCTCGACGACGACGCTGCCCAGACGCGGGCCCGGCGGGATCTGGATCTCCTCGAAGTCCAGCTTCCGCATCTTGTCCGCCTCGGCGGCCATCTCCTCGTAGCGGGCGAGGCGCGCCTTCGACTTGGCCTGACGGCCCTTGGCGTTGGAGCGGACCCACTCAAGCTCTTCCTTGAGGCGCTTGGCGCGCTTGGCGTCCTTCTGGCCCTCGACCTTGAGACGGGAGGCCTTGTTCTCCAGGTACGTGGAGTAGTTGCCCTCGTAGGGGATCGCGCGGCCGCGGTCCAGCTCGAGGATCCACTCGGCGACGTTGTCGAGGAAGTACCGGTCGTGGGTGATGGCCACGACGGTGCCCTTGTACTTGGCCAGGTGCTGCTCCAGCCAGTTCACCGACTCGGCGTCGAGGTGGTTGGTGGGCTCGTCGAGGAGCAGCAGGTCGGGGGCCTCGAGCAGCAGCTTGCAGAGCGCGACACGGCGCTTCTCGCCACCGGAGAGGTTGGTGACCTGCCAGTCGCCGGGCGGGCAGCCCAGGGCGTCCATGGCCTGCTCCAGCTGGGCGTCCAGGTCCCACGCCTCGGCGTGGTCCAGGTCGTCCTGGAGCTTGCCCATCTCCTCCATGAGCTCGTCGGTGTAGTTCGTCGCCATTTCCTCGGCGATCGCGTTGAACCGGTCGAGCTTGCCCTTGATCACGGCCACGCCGTCCTGGACGTTCTCCAGGACGGTCTTGGACTCGTCGAGCTTGGGCTCCTGCATGAGGATGCCGACGGAGAAGCCCGGCGACAGGAACGCGTCACCGTTGGAGGGCTGCTCCAGGCCGGCCATGATCTTCAGCACGGTGGACTTACCGGCACCGTTCGGGCCGACCACACCGATCTTCGCACCCGGCAGGAAGCTCAGCGTCACGTCATCGAGGATGACCTTGTCGCCGTGCGCCTTGCGCGTCTTGCGCATGGTGTAGATGTACTCAGCCAAGAGAAACCGTCCGGCAAGGAGTGAGTGGGCAGATGGACTCCATCTTGCCTGACCGAGGGCCGTCGGCGGAAACCACATCCGCCGGGGCCGCCTGAGCTGCGCGTTCTCAAGGGCCGTTCGGTGACCGGCGGGCACCGGCGGGCAGCCGTTCGACGGTGGCCGGGCCGCCGCGCGTCACCACGCATCACCATGCGTCACCGTGGTCATGAGAGGCGAGGGGCGGGGGCGGCCCCTGGAGGGCCCGGCGCGGGTCAGTCCGGGCGTTTCACGTCCTCCCCCTTCACGTCGGAGGCGACACCGAACGGCTTGATCACCGTCGCGCCGGCGGTCACGTCACCCGCCAGGCAGAGGGGGTCCTCGAAGATCCGCAGGTCGAGAACGAACCGCGTCGTCCGCCCCGCGCGCTCCAGGCCGTGGATTCTCTCGTCGGTGTAGCCGAGCTTGTTCAGGGCGGCCCTGACCCGTTCCGGCGTGGGGTCGGGGAGCGCGTCCAGCTCCTTGGTGATGCGTGCGGCGTGCAGCCGGCCCTCGCACCGGAAGGCGGCGGTCAGCTCCACCCCGGACGACCGGCGGGCGGGGCGCGTGGAGGACGCCGGCGGCCGCGACGGGGGGTCGCCGACGGGCGGCGGCTCGGCCGGGCGCGAGGTGAGGGGTGTCACGGGTCTCCCCGAGGGCCCGGTGGGCACAGGAGGCTCCTCGGAGTCCGGGGGTGCGGTGGGCGCGCCGGGGTGGCACGGCCGGCCGACGGCGAGTTGCATCATCATGAACTCCACCTCCGGGTCCGTCCGGGGAGGTACGGGGGCGGGTGTGGCCGTGAGGGTGCCGGCCACACCGCCGGACGTCGCCCCGGTTCCGGGCTTGGTTTCGGTCCCGCAGGCGGTGAGCACGCCGAGGGAGAAGACGGTCACGGCGGCCATGGCGCTGATTCGTGTGAGTTTCATGCGCCCAGTGTCGGAAGCGCGCCCGGCCGCGGGCATGAGCACGCGTACTCATCCCAACAGGCGTGACATACACAGGCGTTGAGCCAGGGGAACCCCGGAGGGAACGCGGAACGGCCCCGGTGCGCGTGATGCGCGCCGAGGCCGCTCCCTATCCCTACAACGGGTTCAGGCGTTCAGGCGGTGCCTTACTGACCGGCCGCCTTCTTCTTGCGGAGGAAGAAGATCGCTCCGCCGCCGACCACGACGAGCGCGACGGCGACACCGGCGATCATCGGGGTGGCGCTGGAGCCACCGGTCTCGGCGAGGTCGCCGCCACCGGTGTTCGTGCCGGGAGTGTTGCCGCCCGTGGTGTCACCACCGGTGGTGGAGCCACCGGCGGACGGGGACGGAGACGTGGACGGGGAGGTGGACGGCGCCGGGGTGGTCTCGGACGGCGTCGGGCCGGGGGTGGCCGTCTGGCAGTCGAGCACGCCCTCGATGACCTTCTCGAAGCCGTTCGGGCCCGTGATGGTGAACTTGTACGCCTCGTCCTCGGCGACCGGGACGGTGAACGTCTCGGTCTTGCCCGCGGCGATGGTGTGCGTCTCGCCCTTGACCTCGAAGGTCCAGTCCTCGTCGCCCTCGTTGCCGGCGGTGATGTCCACGCCGCCCTTGGCGCAGTTCTTCATAGCGGTCACGGACGGCAGGGCACCCTGCTTGGCCCAGGTCGCGCTCGCCTTGGCGGTGACGGTGGAGGTGCTGGTGCCGGCCAGGATGAGGGTCTGGCTCTTGACCTTCTTGGCCACGAAGGCGCGGCCGATCGGCACGACGGTGTTGGCCTGGACGTTCAGCTCGGCGCTGCCGTCGGCGGCGCCGGCCGGAACACCGAAGTAGATCTTGTTCTCGCCCTTGGAGACGGCGGTGACCGCCTTGCCGTCGGCGTCCACGATCTGCACGCCGGCGGGGGCACCGGGCGCGAGGGAGACCGCGGCGGTGTCGGCGCTGGTGTCGACGGTGATCGGGCCGAGACGCTCGCCCGCCTTTCCGGCGACGGAGGACGGCGAGAGGCTGAGCGACGCCTTCGGCTCGGCCAGGTTGGTGGCGTTCTTCTCCAGGTAGTCGGTCAGCTTCGCGGCCGCGCCGTTGGTCGGCATGGCGTCGACCTTGTCGGAGAAGTGCCAGATCGCGGCCTGGGTGGCGGCGGCGGCCGTCTCCACGGTGAGGCCCTTCGCGCCGGCCTTGCGGCCCAGCTCGCCGAGGTCGTTCACCTGCGGGTAGGAGTGCTGCAGGATCCAGCGGATCTTGCCGGCGTCCGCGTTGTCGTGGAGGGACGACTGGTCCCAGCCGACCTCGTCGTACTCCTGGCCCTGGATGGCCCTGGTGTGGAAATCGATGCAGTAGGTCTGAATGGACCCCCCGGACTTCACATCCATCTCGAACAGACCGGCGGACACCTGCCGCTCGTGCCCGTTGGACTTGACGACCACCTTGTCGAAGACCTTCAGGTCGCCGAGCGTCGCCGTGGCACCACCGATGCCCTCGTTGCCCTGGTCCGCCATCGCCGGCCCCGCGACCGCTATCGCGCTCGCGGCGACGAGGCCCGAGACCATGGCCGCGGCGGCAAGGCGGGCAACGCCGCGCCTGCGTACAGAAATCATGGAATTCCCCTCCGGACAGGCCGCTCCGCGTCATCGATCGAGACGCGTGGGGGGAGCGCCTGTCAGCAGACTCACTGACCCACGGGAAGCAAACGCCTCATGAGTACCCAGAATCCTAGGGAGCGGGAAGGCCGGGGTATCCCCTCGCGCAGTCTGATAACCATTCCGACTCGAAATCGTTATCGGAGACCGTCAGTTGGACGAGAATTGCAGGTCGCGGTATCGACAAATCCCCACGCCCGAAGGTCAGGAGGCGGACACCACCGAGGGATCCCCTCCCACTCTCCAGGGGTCGGGCACATCATCGGACGCTCCGTCAAGAGCCTTGCCGGGTACGCCGATGGACCGTACGACCCCTGCCCGCTCGTCCCGGTTCCCCCGCTTCCCCCAGTCCTCCTCCCCCGTCGGCGGCGGCCCACTCGCGGACGTCTCCCTCACCGCCCGCACCGCCCTCCGGAACGCCGCCGTGCCCCGCGTCAGATCGTGGCCCACCGCCGTCGCGGCGACGTCCACGAAGGTCTTGCGCCGCCCGTCGAGTTCCTCCTCGCGGATCTTCAACCTCCCGTGCACCACGAGGGGTTCCCCCACCGACACCGAGGCGGCCAGATTCACCGCCAGGGCACGCCAGGCGGACACCGTGTAGAAGCTGGTCGGACCGTCCGTCCAGACGGCCCGCTCGCGGTCCCAGCGACGGGCCGACACCGCGAAGCGGAACCGGGCCACCCCGCCCGTCGCCGTGTCCCGGTACTCCACGTTCGTCGCCACGTTGCCGACCAGGGTCACCGTCGTCTCGCTCATCAGCCGTCACCTTCCGCGCCGTTCGGGCCCTCGCGGCGAGGGCCGTGCTCGGATCCCATACTGATCCTCTTCCGGAGAATCCACTCAAAGCTGTGGACAGCAGGGCAGTTGTGGAAAACCCCGCCACTCGGGCGAGTGACGGGGCCTGGGGACAGCAGGGGACGGACACCCCTGGAACATGGCTTATCTGGACCGCGCGGCACCCGCCCTCGTCGGCCCGAGCCGGGTCCCCCGCGCGACGCCACCGAACCCGTGGCCGGCGTGACTGTTGTGACCACTGCGACCGCCGTGACCGCTGTGACTGTCGTAGCCACCGAGGCTCCCGTGCCCCAGTCCCGCGCCCATCCCGGCACCGGCTCCCATCCCCCGGCTCGCGACCCGCTCGGCGCCCGAGGCCGTCACGTACTGCTCGCGCACCTCCCGGTAGCGCATCAGCTCCGCCGCGATCGGATCGAGCACCCGCGCCCGCCCGCAGGCCGCGGCCGCCTCCCGCAGCCGCCGCTCGGCCTCCTGCCCGTACCGCCGCGCCGGCCCCCGTACGGCCACCGCGCACGCCCACTCCACCAGCGGACCGCCGACGATCCCCGCGAGCATGATCAGAGCGGGCACGAGCAGGCCCGGGGTCAGCACCCCGGCGATCTGCCCGATCAGCCACAGCGCGCCGAAGATCTGCAGCAGCGTCATCATCGCCTGCGCGAACACCGCCGCCGGCCACCACGCGGGCCGGGGCGGGCGGGCCGCCGGGTCGCCCATGGTCACCGTGAGTTCGTCGAGAGCCTCCGGTAGCCCGACGGCCCCGCGCGCCGCCGCCTCCCGTACCGCCTGCGCCCAGGGCCCGGGCAGCCCGCGCGCGGCCTCGTCGGAGACGGCCCGTACGGCCTGCTCGACACGCTGGCGGGCGGTCAGCTCGTCCTCGACCGGGCTGTCGAGCCTCGGGTCCGTGATGCCGTGCGCGCGGAGGGACTCGTACCAGCGGTAGAGCCGCAGCCAGGGCGTACCGCAGGCCTTGATGGCGGTGCGCCGCCAGACCCGCTCGGCGGCCTCGCCCGCCGCCCGCGCGCCGACCGCGCCCGCGAGCCGGTCGGCGAACTCGTCCCGGGCCCGCTCGCCGAGCCCGGGCCGCCCGTCCGCCACGTACACCGGACGCAGCCGGGCGGCGGCCGCGTCGACGTCGGCGGCGAGCCGCCGCTCTGGCGCGGTGCGCTCCTGGACGAACCGGCCGAGCAGCTCGCGCAGCTCCCCGACGCCCGCGCCGGTCAGCGCGGACAGGGACAGCACCGTGGCGCCCGGCTCGCCGTGCTCGCCCAGCGCCATCCCGTCGTCGTCGAGCAGCCGGCGCAGATCGTCGAGGACGAGGTCGGCGGCCTCGGTGCCGAGCCGGTCGATCTGGTTGAGGACGACGAAGGTGACCTCGGCGTGCCCGGCGAGCGGCCGCAGATAGCGCTCGTGCAGGGCCGCGTCCGCGTACTTCTCCGGGTCCACCACCCAGATCACCGCGTCGACCAGGCCGAGCAGCCGGTCCACCTGGTCGCGGTGGGCGGTGACGGCCGAGTCGTGGTCGGGCAGGTCGATGAGGACGAGGCCCTGGAGGTCGCTGTCGCCGGTGCCGCCCGCGAGCGGCCGGCGGCGCTGCCGGCCGGGGATGCCGAGCCGGTCGAGGAGCCCGGCGGCCCCCTCCGACCAGCACAGCGCGAGCGGCGCGGAGGTGGTGGGGCGGCGCAGTCCGGTCTCGGCGACGGGGACGCCCGCGAGGGCGTTGAACAGCGTCGACTTGCCGCTGCCGGTGGCGCCCGCGATGGCGACGACGGTGTGCCGGGACGACAGCCGCTGGCGGGCCGCCGCCTCCTGGAGGACCCGGCCGGCCTCGGCGAGCACCTCACTCTCCACGCGCGTACGGGACAGGCCGACGAGTTCGTGGAGCGCGTCGAGCCGGGTGCGCAGGGCTCCCCCGTACCCACCGCCGCCGAGGGCGGGCGGCGCGTCGTCCTCAGTGTCGGATCCGGCGGCGCGCCCGGGGGCGGACGGCGCCGGGGCTCGCTCGTCCGGGTGCGGGGAGCGGCCGGCGGCGGTGGAGGCGTGGGAGTCGGAGTCGGGGGTGCGGTCGGTGGGGGTGCGGTCGGCGGCGCGGCGCGCGATCAGGCCGTCGTCCCAGCGGCGGGCGGACCGCTCGGAGCCGGGGGCGTCGGGGGCGGTGGGGGTGCCGGTGGGGTCGGCGGGGTCGGTGGCCTCGGGCGCGGTCGCGGGCGGGGCCGAGGTCGCGCCCGTCGCTTCGGCCGGGGGCTCGGGCGCGGGTTCCACGGCGGTACCGTCCACGGCCCCGCTCACTCGCCCGGCCGGTGTCCCGGTTCCGACGTCCCCGGCGCTCCCGGAGCCGCGCTCCGTACCCGGGTGCGCGCCCTGGTCCCCATCCACCTGTGCGTCCATGTCCACGGCGTCACTTCTCCTTCTGCAGTACGGAGAGCGCGGCGATCAGTTCGGCCTGCGGCTCGGGGGTCACGTCGAGGGCGTCGAGGGGCGCCAGGCAGCGGTCGCGTTCGGTGTGCAGGGCGCGGTCGAGGTACGCGGTCGCCAGCTCGCCGCCCTTGTCGCGCAGCCGCAAGGCGCCCTGGGCGCCGAGGAGTTCGGCGAGCCGGTCGCCGGCGGCCCGGGTGCGCCGGCCGCCGAGGAGGACGGCGGCGAGGAGCGCGGTGAGGGTCTCGCTGTCGGGGGCGGCGGGCGCGGGGGCGCGGCGGCTCGTGCGGGTGGGACGGCCGGTACGGGCGGCGGCGGGACGTTCCATCTCCCGTACCTCCTCCTCGACCATCTCCTCCAGGACGCGCCGCCAGCGCCGTACGGTCATCGCGACCCGCTCGCCGGAGTCCGGGTCGGCGCCGCCGTAGCGGGCCGGGCGGCCGTACGGGAGCAGGGCGAGCGCGGCGGGCTCGCGGCGCCAGGCGTCGCGGACGCGCTCGTCGGCGGCGGCGACGGCGCACTGCGCGAGCGCGGCGAGGGACTCCACGAGCGCGTCGAGGAGTTCGCCGGCGGAGCTGTCCCGGGGGTAGCCGCGCCAGCGCGTCCGCGCGTCGCCGGCGAGGACGGCGCCCCGGCGCACCTGCTCGCGCAGTCGCCGCCCCTGTTCCTCGTACGCCGCCTCGACGGCGCCCCCGAGCCGTACGGCCGCCGCGTACTGCGCCGCCACGGCCCCCGCCAGCTCCGGCATCCGGCTGTCGAGCGAGTCGAGCACCCCGGCGGCGGTCCGGCCGACGGCCTGCTGGCGGGCGGCCGGGTCCTGGGCGCAGTGGGCGAGCCAGCCGCGCAGCGGGGCGACGGCGTTGTCGGGCAGCAGTCCGCTGCCGCCGCCGGTGGACTCGGGCAGCTCGGGGATGGTGAACCGGGGCAGGTCGCCGAATCCGGCCTTGAGGAGCAGCGCCTCGTACTGCCGGGAGACCTCGCCGATGACCTGGTGCGGGACGCGGTCGAGGACGGTGACCAGGGTCGCGTCGTACTCCTTGGCGGTCCGCAGCAGGTGCCAGGGGACGGCGTCGGCGTACCGGCTCGCGGTGGTGACCATGACCCAGATGTCGGCGGCGCAGATCAGCTCGGCGGCGAGCAGGCAGTTCTCGACGACGAGCGAGTCGATGTCGGGCGCGTCGAGGAGCGCGAGCCCGCGCGGCAGGGTGGCGGAGGTCTCGACGCGCAGGGAGTTGTCCTCGGGGGGCTCCTCGGGGTGGTCGTCGTCCTGCTGGGGCAGCCAGACCCGGGTGAGCTGGGGCAGGACGCGCATGCCGGCGAACCAGTGGTGATCCTCGGGGTGGCAGACGAGCACGGGGGTCCGGGTGGTGGGCCGGAGCACTCCTGCCTCGCTGACGCGCCGCCCGACGAGCGAGTTGACCAGCGTCGACTTCCCGGCCCCGGTGGATCCGCCGACGACCGCGAGCAACGGCGCGTCGGGATCTTTCAGACGGGGCACCAGGTAGTCGTCGAGCTGTGCGAGCAACTCGGCCCGGGTCTGCCGGGCCCGGGGCGCGCCGGGGAGCGGAAGGGGAAGACGCACGGCGGCGACACGGTCGCGCAGGGCGGAGAGTGCGTCGATGAGCTGGGGCCGTTCGTCCAAGGTCACCACATGCGAAGAATGCCCAATTTAGGAGTCATTTTGAAGCGTATGGGCGCCCTGCGCGCCGACCGAACGGATGTAGCCGAGAACGTCAGGCATAACGACTGCACAACACCCGGCCCCCGTGGCGCAAAAAGCGCTGCGCGAATCGCACCTGGCTGCGATTATCGGACCGCTTCACCGAACCTCCACATCGTGCCACGCAGGTGAAGCAGCCGGGCCAGGGCCACCGGACCCCTATCCTTGACCCGGTCACCGTCGGCCCCCGTAGCTCAGCGGATAGAGCAGGTGCCTTCTAAGCACTTGGCCGCAGGTTCGAGTCCTGCCGGGGGCGCGTGACGGAAGACCCTCCTTCGGGAGGGTCTTTCTGCTGGTCGGGGGAGTTTTTCGGTCGAGATGGGGCGGGGCGGGAACCGGGCACTGTTGGCTTGATCCGTCCGACTGGAACCGGCCGGGGGCGGCCTCTGGCGGCCGTCCGGCCCGAAAACGGCCCGAAGTTCGGGCCGCCACCCACACCCACCTCCCGACATCCGCCTGAGTCTCGGCACCCCGATCGCGGGCCCCGTCGCGCCTGGCCCTTCGCGCTCCGCGCAACGCTGCCGCCACCTTCACAACACCGGGATGGCCGCCCCGCCGACGGCGGCCCCACTCTCAACGACGAGGCCGACGGTGTG
The DNA here is from genome assembly GCF_043198875.1 of Streptomyces sp. NPDC048718. Lineage (NCBI taxonomy): Bacteria > Bacillati > Actinomycetota > Actinomycetes > Kitasatosporales > Streptomycetaceae > Streptomyces > Streptomyces sp. NPDC048718. The sequence continues at coordinate 309,511 of NZ_JBICVG010000005.1, read as the reverse complement.
CGCTTCGTCCAGCCCGCCGGCCTCGTCCCACACAACATCCACGCCGGCATGCGCCAGCAGATCGAAAACGACCTCTCAGGCCTGACCATGCTCCGGACAGCCCAGAGGGGGCTGTACGACTCGTCGTCGTACAGCCCCCTCGGAGGATCTGCTTAGGAGTTTCCCCTTCCGTTGCCGTAGTCGGAGCCGCCAGAGCCGTAGCCGCCGCCTCCGCCCGAGGTCACCTGGATGGTGGCGGTGGCAGTGTTGCTGGTGATCGTGTCGCCCTCAACGCCGAGCGCGGTGGCGTGGGCGGTGTTGGTGACCGGGCAGGTGGTGCCGTGGTCGCCGTACCCGCCGTTTCCGCTGCCGCGCGTGCCGCACACCGCGTCGGCTTCGGTGACGGTGTACGTGCCCCGGCAGGTCGTGCTCTGACCGGGGTCGAGGGTCGTCGTGTCACAGGCCACCGACGCCACGTGGTCGTCATGGACAGCCACGTCCGTCAGCGCCGTCTGCCCGGTGTTCGTCACCGTGTAGGTGTACGTCACCTCGTCGCCCGGAGAGGCGGTGCCCTCCACGTCGGACTGCTTCGTGATCGACAGCGACGACTGGCCCGAGACGACCGGAACCGTCTCCTCGGCCGGCGGGCTCTCCACCGTCCCACCCTCGGGATCGGTGCCGCTGGCGAGGGCCGTGTTGGTCACGTGGCCGGCCGCGGCATCGGCGTCCGTGATGACGTAACTGCCGTGGCACCGGGTGCTGTCTCCGGGGCTGCCCTGGGGGGCGAGGGTGGTGGACTCGCAGGTGATGCCGGTGACCCGGTCGTCCGTGACGGTGAGGTTGGTGATCTGGGTTGGGCCGGTGTTGCTGACGGTGTAGGTGTAGGGAACGGTGTCACCGACGTGGAACGGACCGGGAGTGTCAGCCTCCTTGACGATGCCGAGACCGGCCGGTTCCTGGCTGGGGACGACCTGATCGACGACCCACGGCGCCTCGGTGGGAAGGAGGTCGGTCAGCGCGCCGGACACGTCACTGGCCGCCTGCGCGGCGATCTTGTTCCAGGTCCGTTCGCCGCCGACGAACGCGGCGCCACCGGCCTTGGTGGTGGGCACGTTCATGGTCCACGTGTAGGTGTACGTCGTGCCGGGCGCGATGATCGTGTTGCCGTAGTCGAAGCGGATCGCGCGCACCGCCGACCAGTTGGTCACCCCGCCCGCCGTGACCCAGTCAGAGTGGGCGTTGACATCGCCGCCGCAGTAGAACGGCTGGGTGCCGGTGTTGTCCATCTCGGGCCGGCAGGGGTCGGTGTTGGTGGAGTAGTAGACCGTCACCGGATCGGAGCCGGTGTCGATCGGCCCGGTCAGCGTCGGCACCCATTCGTTGACGTCGCTGTGATCGGCATACCGGGAAGCCGTCACACCGGTGTTGTCGGGGTACGGAAGCAGGTCGTAGGCGACGAAGTGGGTCATGGGCTCGTTGCCGTTGTCAGCGAGAGTCACACGGTAGGTGACGGTGCCGCCCGCGGTGGAGGTACCCACCTGGGTGGGGTCCTGTTCCGCCGATCCGAGGAAATCGGTGTCCCTGTCACCCTTCACCTCCTTGGTGACGCCCAACGCCGCCGACCGGGCCACGGCGAAGTCGGCGGTGGTCGCCGAGACACCTTCCTGCGTGTCACCGTTCTTGTTCACATCGGCGGCGTCCGCGACCTTGCCGAAGCTGCCGGCGAGCAGGTAGCCGCGCACATCGAACAGGTACGCGACGTTACCCTCGTAGGCCGGCTGAACGGGGTAGGTGGGGTCCGTCGGTCCCGCGCCACCGGCAGTACCCCCGTACGTGCCGGCAGGCGTGTACGGATTGACGGTCGTCTGGAACGCGTACCGGCAACTGTCGCTCAACGGAACGGTGGCGCCGGAGCCGGCCGTGGTCGCGATCAAGGCTGTGCGGCCGTTGAGGTAGTTCGGCGTCAGTGACACCTCGAAGTCGGACGCCACCGGACACCCTGCCGCCTGGCCGGCGGCGAGGGTGAAGGATCCCGGCACGTAGGTCAGCTGGGGCGGGATCAGGTCGATGATCTCGGGCTGGAGGTCCGTGGTCGCCAGGCTCGGGTCCCAGCCGATGTTCAAGCCCCAGGTCTGCGTCGCTCCCGGCGCGGCCGGGGTGGGGCCGACGAGGTCCTTCCTGAGGTACCCGCTGGTGAGGTACTCCTTGATCCTCAGCGACGAGCAATCCGTGGCGGTGTCGTCGGCCACGCCAGGCGCCGAGACGGTCGTGCTCTGGCAGTTCGTGATCGTCGATCCGGGCGTCGCGGACGCGTCGATCGTGCCGTTGATGATGATGCCGTAGGTCGTCGACGGCGAGACGTTCGGGATGGTCACGGTGATGTTGGTGACCCGCACACCGGGCTTGGTGATGTCGAGCCGCGAGCCCGGCCAGGTGAGTGTCTCCTGCGACGAGTCGCTGTAGGTCACCACGATCGTCGTGCCGCTGGGCGGCGGGGCCCCCGTGCTGTTGCTCTGAAACGAGCCGATGGCCGTCGCGTTGAACCCTGCCGGCAGGTCGTCGCGCATGACGAGCGACGCGTCGACGTTACCGCGATTGCCCACGTTGATGTACCAGTTCGCGGGCCCGTTGACGGCCGCCACGCTGTAGTCGGTGCCCTTGTACGTATACGCCTCGACCACCGGCGGACCGCTGGGGATCGTCGTGACCGCCGTGGCGGTGAGCGGAGGGATCGGCGTGGTCGAGCCGAAGGGCGTAGCCTCCAGCCTCGCCGTGTTCGTGAAGGTGTCGTCCGGCTGCGCCGTAGCCGGGAGCGTGTACGTGATGGTGCGCCCGGCCTGGTCGCCGGCCATCCGGGGGATGGCCGGCCAGGTCGCGGTGTGAGTGCCGGAATCGTACGTGCAGCCGTCGCTGCAGCTCACGAACGTGACTCCAGGTGGCAGCACATCGGAGATGACCACGTTGTCAAGGGCGAGCCCGCCCTCCGCCGACGTCGGGTTCGTCTGAATGTTGCGCGCGAAGATCAGGTAGGAGACCGTGCCGCCGGCGACCGCGATGCTGGGACCGCTCTTGAAAAGCTCCGGGTTGGGCACGGCGTTGAGTTGGACAGTGGCGGTCGAGGGCTCGACGGTGTCGCCGGCCGTGTCGCTGGCGGTCACGGTGACCGTCTGCGGTCCGGGCGCCGTCAGGTAGTTCTGGGTCGGCCAGTTGACCTGGATCTGCTGCGAATTGCCGGCGGTCGCGTTCGGCCACGTGAGCGTGAGCGTGCCCGCCGAATCGGCCGACTGGGTGATCCCGGCCGCGATTTGGGCGGGGCTCAGCGACGCGCTGGGCGTGCCGGCGGCGCTGGTCCAGCCGGCCGGCGCGGGCATCGTGGCCGTGATCGTCCCGCAGCCGGTCGGGTTGGAGCACTGCACATTGAGCGCGTAGATCAGTACGTCGCCGGAGTTCACCGGGGTCGTCACCGGCGACAACGCGACCGTGAGCAGCGTTTGCGCGTGCGCGACGACGGCCGGCCCGGTGGCGCACACCAGCAACGCGGCCACCATGGCGACCCGCCAGAAGTGCAGCCAGGTCGGCGGTCTCGGCGGGCACCCGGCCGAACGCCCGGGACCCCGCCACCTCCCCCACTTCCACAACCGGCCGCCCGGCGCCTTACCGCCGGCACGGCCCATACCCGCCTTGCCCATGTCCACCTCCGGAGCTACCCATGATTTACGCGATGGAGAATCGCCTCCGATCTGGAAATCGATGACGAATCAGGCGAATGCTAATCTCCTCCGACTCTTACACCTTTCCTTCAAATGTCGGCATTCAGGCGATTTTTGATTGCTGCGATTCGGGTCGGCATTCGGGCGCCTCCGATACAGCCGCACCGGTGGAGTCCCGAGGCTTCGCACCAACTGCTGGAGGGCGTAGCCCACATGATCTGGCGTCAGTGGCCCGCTTCAGGGGGACGGGCGAAGGTGTAGCCGCTTTCCATCCACTTGTCGCCCGCAGCGGCCTTGTCGGCCTCCTGGCGGCGCACACAGGACGCCTGGGCAGGCCCCCTGGGCACGGCGCGCCCATCGCGACGGACTTCCCCTGACGGGCAGTCGGCTGATTGGCCCAGTGACCCAGCGGACCAGATCACCCACGGCCACAGGGCGCGAGTGTTTTTGGGCGACGAGGCGTCACAATTATTATGAGATATCAGGATTGACTGGTTCGCGCCGTTGGTGGAACAGGACGCGGCCCCGGATGATCAAGGTCTGAAGCCATTGATCACAACCGAAGCCGCGTCTGCATGCCATCCTGGATCTGCGTGAGCGCATCGGCCTCGTGCGCGGCATCCCGCGCACTTGCACCCTGGCCCGCCTCCTCGCCCGTATCGACGGCGACGCCCTCGATACGGCCCTGGGCGCATGGCTCCGGCTGCAGCACACCGACCCGCTCGCCGGATCCGTGCCGGCAAAGAGCCCAGCCAAGCGGCAAGCCATCTCAGTACGGTAAGACCCCGCGTGGCTCGCGCACCCGCGAACGCCGGGCGGTCCGCCTGCCCGCCGCTTCGATCCACGGCACCCGCGCCGTCATCGCCCAGCGCCAGGTCGACTCCAAGAGCAATGAGATCACCGCGTTCCGCCCGCTGCTCGACCCCCTGGACCTGGCCGACACCGTGGTCACCTTCGATGCCATGCACACCCAGCACGACCACGCCCACTTCCTCGCCGAGGAGAAGAAGGCGCACTACAACGCACTGATCAAGGGCAACCATCCCAGAACCTTGTCGCCGCGCGTGGCATTGTCCCCGTCCGGGACTCGAAGGTCTCCGACAGGCCGTCGCTCAGCGTCTCCGCTGCCGCGTTCTCGTCGTTCGTCGCGGGCGTCAAGGGCGCCGAACTCGGCGACTGAGACGTCAAATCTCGCACCCCTGCCCCTATTGGGGGACAAGGGAACAGCGTTTCCCCGGAAACGGAGCGGCAGGCCTCGGGCAAGCCGCGACGGGGGACGGGAACGCGCTGAGGCGTTGCCCGGCCGAGCCGGCCCCGTAGGCCCGGCCGGCCCCCGACGCGTCCACTCCTCCCTGAGATGTGCCGGATCATGGAGGACATGGTCTTCACCGAGGTGTACGTGGACCATCCGCGCAACCAGTGGACCAGCCCAGAGCTCGACGAGGACATCCAGCGCCTCCAGCGGGACACCGAGCTGAAGATCGCCGTATCCCGGCTCAAACAGCGCTATCTCACCTCCCGCGACGCCCTCCTGCACGGGGACCTGCACACCGGCTCGATCATGGTCTCGGAGTCGTCCACTGGCATGATCGACCAGGAGTTCGGCTGCTACGGCCCCATGGGCTTCGACCTCGGCACGCTCCTGGCCCACCTGCTGATCGCCTACTACGCCGCCGACGCGCACCCCGCGGACCGAACCGCGCAACAGGACTGGCTGCTGGCCTCCGTCGCACAGCTCTGGAACGACTTCCGCAGCCACTTCACCGAACTGTGGCGCGGCCACGCCGACGGGGACGCCTACCCGCCGGCCCTCTTCACCGGCCCCGCCGCACCCGCACTGGAGACGGAACGGAACCGCTACCTGGACGAGTTGTTCACCGAGACCCTCGGCTTCTGCGGAGCGGAGATCATCCGGAGAGTCGTCGGCTTCGCCCGCCCGGCCGACTTCACCACCCTCAGCGACACCACGGCGCGCGCCGCCGCCGAGCGCCGGGCTCTGGCGCCGGCCCGCCGCCTCGCGACGGCCCCGACCGCCTACCGCACCGCCGAAGCCCTCACCGAGGCAGCTCACACCAGCTGATCCGCGATGTGGAGACAACGCCGGCAGCGTCCACTCAGCGAGATCGCGTTACGACAAGATGACCGGCATACGCCGTGCTCAGCGCCGCACCACGAGATGCCTGCCGCACCACCCACGCGATTCCGCCGTAGGTTTACGCCCCAGTACATCGCATCCGCACCTCAGCCCCCTTGATACCTGACGGTAGCCGCGTGAACACTGAAAGTGGGCGCGGTCGCGTGACCGCACCACCGAACAGACTCGTCGGCACGGTCGGACACGCGGGTGCGTACACCGTGACCGTCCGGCCACTCTCGTCAGATGAAACCGCTTCCAGGTTCTTTCCATGCGTGCGGGCGAGTCGTGTCTGCTACACGGAGGAAACAAATGGCAGGCATCACCAAGATCACGGTCCAGCTGATCACGGCACCCGACACGGGGGCCGGCACCCACGGCTTCGTGTACATCGGGGTCGCCGGCCGGGAGTTCCACGTGGACTCCTCCCGTAACGACTTCGAGCCCGGCGACAACTACACGTACGTCTTCGGCGACGGCTCCAACGTGCTCGACGCCGCGCGCAACGACCCACGCCACGTCCCCGCCCTCGACACCGATGACGTCGACCGCTACCCCGTCTACCTCCGCTTCGAGGGCGTCGACAACAACGACGACTGGCTTCTGGACCGCGTGATCGTCACCGTCAACCCGGGCGGCTCCGGCTCCAGCACCTACGACAACCCGCGCCTCGCCGGAGGCGGAGCAGACCAGAAGATCTGGCTCAGCCAGCGCTCGGGCAAGACCGTCTACCTGCGGCGCGTCTGACCGGTGAGCCGCCGGTGTCCCCCGCTCGATCCGAAGCGGGGGCACCGGCACGCCGTGAGAGTGATCGACACCGGAATGAGGCGACGAGCGTCCCCCGGAAGCCTCGTCCCTCGAACTCGTGCGCCTACCCGCCATCGGCCACGCAGGCCAGCGCCTCGCCGAGGGTGAAGGCCCCGGTGTACAGGGCGCGGCCGATAAGGGCGCCGTCCACCCCGGCCGGTGCCAGCGCCAGGACCGCCCGCAGGTCGTCCAGGGTGGCGATGCCTCCCGCGGCCAGGACGGCGGCCGGGGTCCGGTCGCACACCTCGCCGAAGAGCTCCAGGTTGGGGGCCGAAAGGCTGCCCTCCCGGCTGACGTCGGTGACGACATAGCGCGCGCAGCCCGCGCCGTCGAGCACGGCGAGTGCCCGCCACAGGTCCCCCGCGTCCGTCCCGTGCCCCGGCCCCGCCAGGCGGGGGCCGCGGTCGGTCACGTGGACCGGCAGACTGACACCGATCCGCTCCCCGTACCGGGCGACCGCCTCGGCGCACCACCGGAGATCGGTCAGGGCGCCGCGGCCGAGGTTGAACCGGCTGCACCCGGTGGCGAGGACCCGTTCGAGAGCGGCCGGATCGTCGACACCGGCCCGGCACATCAACTGGACGTCGAGGTCGACGGCCTCGACGACACGGCGGGCCTGCTCGAAGTCGAAGCCGCCGTCCGCCTCCTCGGTCATCACCAGGTGCAGCCACCTGGCCCCTTGTTCCTGGAAGGCCAACGCGGCCCCGACCGGGTCGCTCCGGTCGAGCTCTGGCACCTGGCCGTCCCCCACCAGGTGCACCACCCGGCCACCGGCCACATGCACCGAGGGAAAGAGCTCGAACCTAGCCGCGGCACCCGTCTCCGGCACGGAACCCGCTCCCTGAACGCCTCGCGCCACCTTCGCCACCGTCCTGCCTCGACCGCCGAAGAAAACCCGTCCGTGCACCGGGCACGATAGGGCGTTCTCCGCCGTCCTGATACAGCGCGAACACGCCACCGCCTCCGCCGCGCACGGCACGGCGGAGGCGGGTGGGCCGACCCGAGCGGTCTACCTGCCGTCCACCCTGGCCCGGGCCATCGTCGCCGGGTCAGACGGCCCGACGGTTGCCCTTGTCGTCGCAGGGGATCCGGGACGCCGGGTGGTGGGCGAGGAAGTCGCGGGTGGCCTGCCGTTCCGCCTCGGCGAGCGCCGTCGGCCTCACGTCGACAATGCCGCCGAAGGGCCGGTCGACGTCCTTGATGATGATCAGCGTCGTGGTGAGCAGGACGGTGATCACCGTGAGGGTGACGATCTGGCTGCGGTTGTTCTCGCGCGGCAGACAGAAGCCGAGCGCCATCACCGTGATCACCAGAGTCGCGAGCAGGAACCAGAAAATGGCGGCGGCGATGCTCGGGGTCGCCTGGGTCAGGCGTTCGTCGCGCGCGACGGAGCGGTCGTTGTCGGCCGAGACCAGCATGCCGAAGACCGGCTTGTCCTGGAGCTGGCCGAAGACCGTCCGGAAGTCGGTGGACCACACGCTGGGCGCCGGGGAGCCGGCACCGCTCCCCTTGGCCATGGTGGGCCATTCCTGGGTACGTACGGCGCGGGCGTAGCAGATGGCGTCGGCCTGGATCCGCGCCCGCTGCGGCGAGCTCGCGGGAAGATACCCGGCCGTCTCCACCAGCTGGTCCAGCGACCGGGCCTCGCTGTCCGCGGCGACCTCGGCCTTGCCGTAGGAACCGTTGGCGGTGACCAGGACGAAGCTCAGCAGGAGCACGGTCATCGTCAGCAGCGGGCCGACGAGGTCCTTGACCGCCATGCCCTTGCCGTCGTCCTCCTTGAGGAGCCTCGGCCGCAGCCACTTGTTCGCGGCGAGGCCGGCGAGCAGGGCCAGCGCGGCGAGGACGATGACGAGGACCATGGACGGTCACCTCCGGGGACGGGCGGGGGTCCCCTGCCTCAGGCGGGAAGGGGGAGGAATCGGTCGCGGTACGGCCGCGATCATCCCGCCCCCGCCGCCCCGGCCTTCCGGGGAAACGGCATCGTTCCCGAACGGACGACACCTCTTCCGCCGAACGGCCGCCCCTGCCGCCCCACCGCCCGCTACCAGCCCCTGCCGCCCCCACCGCCCCGCCGCTACCCGGAGGCGGGCAGCGAGACCCGGACGGTGAGCCCGCCGCCGGGGTTGGGGGCCAAAGTCAGCTCTCCGCGGTGGGCGCGGACAATGCCCGCGACGATCGCGAGACCGAGGCCGTGGCCTCGGCGGGCGGGGTCCTTGTCGGTGACCCGGCCGCCGCCGCGCAGGAACGGTTCGGTGAGCCGGTCGACGGCGGCGGCGTCGGCGGCGGGCAGTCGCGGCCCGGTGTTGGTGACCGTCAGCAGGACATGACCGGGGCGGAGCGGATCGGCGCCGGTGGCGAGGGAGAACGATCCGCCGGTGGGCAGGTTGTGTCGTATGGCGTTGTGGAGCAGGTTCAGCGCGAGCTGGCGCAGCAGGACGCCGTTGCCGGTGACCGGGGCCGGGCCGAGGTCGGCGGTGAGGGCCACACCTCGCGCGCCGGCCTCCTCGCGGACGGCCGCCACGGCGCCCCGGGCGGGGTCGGCGAGGTCGAGCCGTTCGGTGGCGGGCGGGGTGTGGTCGAGAGCGGCGAGCTGAAGCAGCGCGTCGGTGATGTCGATGCCGCGCTGGTTGGTCTCGCGAAGCCGGGAGACGAGCCGGCCGTAGTCCTGGCCGTCGGGGTCGGCGACGGCCACGTCGAGCATCGTGCGGCTGACGGCGAGGGGGGTGCGCAGTTCGTGCGAGGCGTTGGCCGCGAAGCGCTGCTGGGCGTCGAAGGAGCGCTGGAGGCGGGCGAGCATGTCGTCGAAGGTGTCGGAGAGTTCGGTGAACTCGTCGCGCGGGCCGGTGAGTCCGACGCGATGATCCAGGGAACCTCCGGCGGCCCGGCGGGCCGCCCGGGTGATGTCCTGGAGCGGGCGCAGGACCCGGCCCGCGATGAGCCAGCCGGCGCCGAGCCCCACCAGCGCGAGGAGGAGCAGGGCTACGGCGGAGGCCTTGATCAGGGCCCGGAGGATGTCCGGACGGGTGGCGACGGCGGCGGCCTGCGGATTCACGGCGCTCAGGGGGTAGTCGGGCACGAAGCGCATGGCCAGGTAGACCACGACCAGGCTGAGCGCTCCGGCGACGAAGACGAACAGGGCGTAGGTGAGGGTGAGTTTCATCCGGGCGGTCAGCCGCCGGGGCCGCGGTACGGGCTGCCGCGCATCAAGAGGCATCGCTACGTGCGGAGTTGACGTCCCCGCGGCATCGGCACGGGGTTCGAGGCCGCGCCTCATCGCTCGCCGCCCTGTCCCGTGTTCCCGCCGGCCGGCTCGCCGAGACGGTATCCGACACCGGACACGGTGTGGATGACCGCCGGTTCGCCGAGCCGTTTGCGGAGCGTCGACATGATGATGCGGACCGCGTTGGTGAACGGGTCGGCGTGCTCGTCCCAGGCCCGCTCCAGCAGCGTCTCCGCGCTGACGACCCCGCCCCGCGCGGTCATCAGGACCTCCAGGACGGCGAACTGCTTGCGGGTGAGCGCCACATACCTCCCGTCGCGGAAGACCTCCCGCCGGAACGGGTCCAGCCGGATCCCCGCCTGGTCGACGACGGGAGGCGTGCCCTCCTTGGGCCGGCGGGCCAGCGAGCGCAGCCGTACGACCAGTTCCTTCAGGTCGAAGGGCTTCGTCAGGTAGTCGTCGGCGCCGATCTCGAACCCGGCGACCTTCTGGTCGATCAGTCCCGCCGCCGTCAGCATGAGCACCCGGCAGCCGAGCCCCCGCTCCACGATGCTCCGGCACACGTCGTCGCCGTGCGTGCCGGGGATGTCGCGGTCGAGCACGACGACGTCGTACGTGTGTACGGCGAGGCGTTCCAGGGCGGTGTCCCCATCCCCGGCGATGTCCGAGGCGATGGCTTCGAGCCTCAGGCCGGCCTGCACCGCCTCGGCGAGATACAGCTCGTCCTCGACTATCAGCACCCGCATCCGGTCTCTCCTGATCTCCGCCCGTTCGGCGACTACGCGCGGTCCGTGTGGTCAGCGCGGTCCGTGTGAACCGCGTGATCCGCGTGATCCGCGTGCCCACGATTCCGCGCCGCCCGGCCCGCTCCGTCCGCGAGGGGGCTCGGGGCCATCCAAGCGGAACGGGGTTACCGAGAACATATCGGGAATTCAAGACGTCCCGGCAACCCGTCCCCCCGTTCACTCGGGGCAACGGCCCGCGGCGCCCGCCGCCCGCCCGGACCCCCGGAGGCGACCATGTACGACGACCCCGCTGGAACACAAGGAATACAAGGAACACAAGGAACACAAGGAACACGACGCGCACGGCGTCTCCCCCACCGGACCGCGTGGGGTGCCGGTGCGCTGGCCGCCGTCGTGGTGGCGGGGCTGGGGGCGGCCGTGACGGTAGGGGACACGGCACCAGGAGGCGGCCCGGCGGCCACGGCCGCTCCGGCCACCCCTGCCGGCGGGTCCGCGACCACGGACTCCGGCCCGGAGGACACCGACAGCGACACCCGGCCGGAGGGCCGCCCCCTCACCCCCTTCGACACCCACCATCCGGCCGTCGGACGCCTGGACGCCCGCCTGCTGAAGGCCGTACAGGCGGCGGCCCGGGACGCCCGCGCCGATGGCGTGGAGTTCCGGGTCACCTCGGGGTGGCGCACCAGGGAACACCAGCAGCGTCTGCTGGACGAGGCCGTCGAGCGGTACGGAAGCGTCGAGCAGGCGAGACGGTTCGTGAGTACGCCGCGGAAGTCGGCCCATGTGTCGGGCAAGGCCATCGACATCGGCCCCACCGACGCGGACGACTGGCTGATCCGCAAGGGCTCCGCCTACGGCCTGTGCCAGGTCTACAACAACGAGATGTGGCACTTCGAACTGCTCACCACCCCCGGCGGCACCTGCCCGAGCCTTCTGATCGACGCGGCCGGCTGACCCGCCACCGCGCTCACCGCCGCGCCTCGTTCATCGCGTTCACCGCGTTCACCGCGTCTGGTCTGCGAGCCGACGCACCACTCCCCTTCCCCAGGACGTGCCATGCGCCACCCGTACCAGGACCCCCACCCGGATGTGTACATAGGAGGCGGATTCTCCGACCCTGACGACCGTGGCCCCGACGACCGTGGCCCCGGCGAGCGCCCCTCCGACGCCCCCGGCCTCGACACCGATCCCGACGCCGATCCCGATCACGAGCCCGATCACGAGCCGAGCTCCGGCTCCGGCTCCGGCTCCGGCTCCGGCTCCGGCTCCGGCTCCGGTCGCAGGTATCGGGTCCCGGGCGGGGTCGCCGCCGCCGTGGTGACGGGACTCGTCCTGCTCTGCCACTCCTTCGTGCCGAACACGCCAGGCAATCTGGGCAGTCTGCTCGACACCGTGCTGCCCTGGACCGGACTGGCCGTACCGGTGCTTCTTCTCCTCGCTGTGTTCCGCGGATCCGTGCCAGGAGGCGTTGCCGCGCTTGCGCTCGGAGCCGTGTGGTCCGCCTCGTTCGCGCCCCTGTTCCTCGCCGATCACGACGGCTCCGCACCGGACCCGAACCTGACCGTGGTCACCCACAACGTCGGCGCGGCCAACCCCGACCCCGCCGGGACCGCCCGGTCACTCCTGGCGGCGGACCCCGATCTGGTGGCCCTGGAGGAGATCACCGACGAGACGCTGCCCGCCTATCGGAAGACGCTGGACCGAAGGCTTCCCCACTCGGCGCGCGTCGGCACCGTCGCCCTGTGGAGCCGCTTCCCGATCGACGAATCCCGGCGCGTCACCATCGACCCCGGCTGGAGCCGCTCGCTTCGCGCGCTGGTCCGGGGTCCGAAGGGCCCCGTCGCCGTCTACGTCGTGCATCTGCCCTCGGTCCGCGTCGGCGCGTCCGGCTTCACCACGGGCAGGCGCGACAACCACCTCACCGCGCTCGCCTCGGCCCTCGATCACGAACAGCAGCGGAAGATCCTCCTGCTGGGAGACCTCAACGGCACCACCGCCGACCGCGCGTTCGCGCCCCTGATGTCGCGGCTGACACCCGCATCGGACGCGTCCGGCGCGGGCTTCGGCTTCAGCTGGCCTGCGGCCTTCCCGCTGGCCCGCCTCGACCACATCCTCACCCGGGGTGTCACCCCCACCGACGCCTGGACGCTCCCGGCCACCGGCAGCGACCACCGCCCCGTCGCCGCCCGGCTCCGGGCATGACGGCCCTGGGGCCCAGTGACGGTCTCGGGGTCCGAGGAGTCTCGGGGCCGGGCATCCCGAGTCCCCGGGGTCCCGGGTTCTCGGAGCCCCGTCATCCGGTGTCGGGCCTCGCGCGGGCCCGGCCGGCGAACTCAGCGGCCCCGGACTCCGGCCGGCGGAGCGGGCGGGAACGCCGTGCCGATGCCATTGCCAGTGCCGTACCGCAGCTCGTACTCCTCGTTGGACATGATCTCCGTGCCGCCGCCCCCGCAGTCCTCCCGGACCGTCACCGCCCGCGCGGCGGCGGGGCCGGTGCCGAGGACGGTGATCGCGGCGATCAGGGGAAGGGCGGCGAGGAACACTCTCGTCGTACGCATGGAGGGAGCCAAGCAGACCCGCGCCGCCTCGCCCCGCGGCTCCCGGGGCACGCCACCCGAACGGGGAACCACACCGAGTAGCCTTCCCTTGAGAGAAAGCGAAGGTCGGTTGCCCAGCATTCCTGATTATGCTAACCAGCCGGAAGCCGGAAGCCGGAAGCCGGAAGCCGGAAGCCGGAAGCCGGAAGCCGGAAGCCGGAAGCCGGAAGGCTGTTGAGGCCGTCGAGGCCCTGAGGGCGGCGGGCGCGGTGATGCCGTCGTCGGGCGGAGGTACGCGATGGAGCCGGTGATTCCGCAGCCTCCGGTGAATCCCGCGAGCCCCGCAGGCCCCACGAGTCCCACGAGTCCCACGCATTCCGTCAACCCCGTCGCGCCCGTCCTCGCTCCGGTCGGCCCCGACGCGGCACGCTGGCGGACCTTCGACGGCGAGCGGACGCTCGTCGTCGCGGCGCGGACGGTCACCTCACTCGTACGGGTACTGGAAGTCGTGCCCGAGCTCGTGCATGACGATCCGCGGATCACCGTCGTGTTCGCCTACGACCCGACGTCCGCTTTCAACAACGGCGTCCTCGATCTGCTGCGGAGCCTGGGCTGCCGTACGCTCCCCTGGCCCCAGCTCGCGGAGATCGCGCCGGATCTGCTGATCTCCGCCTCCGAGAACATCAAGGTCCCGCCCGGCGGTTACCCGGTGCTCGTGCTGCCGCACGGGGTCGGCTTCCACAAGCACGTGCCGGACTCCGACGGTCCCGGCACCCGGCTGTCGGGTCTGGTCCCGGAGGATCTGCTGGCGGCCCGCCGGGCCTGGCTCGCCGTCTCGCACCCCGACCAGACGGCGCAGCTGGCCGCAGCCCATCCCGGCACGGTGGGACGGACCGTCCTCGTCGGCGATCCCGTGCTCGACCGGCTCCTGGTCAGCGCCCGGCAGCGGGAGCGCTACCGGGCCGCGCTCGGGGTGCTGCCCGGTCAGCGGCTGATCCTGGTGACTTCGACCTGGGGCGGACAGTCGCTGGCCGGGACCCGGCCCGGGCTGCCGGCCGAACTGCTCCGAGCTGCCCGCCGACGAGTTCCGGGTGGCGCTCGTCCTGCACCCGAACGTCTGGTCCGCGCACGGCGCCTGGCAGATCCGAGTCATGCAGCGGTCGGCCGTGGAGGCCGGGCTGATCGTGGTCGATCCCACGGACGGCTGGCAGCAGGCCCTGGTCGCGTCCGACCTCGTGATCGGCGACCACGGTTCGGTGACGCTGTACGGGGCGGCGACCGGACACCCGGTCCTGCTCGGGGCGTTCGGGTCCGAGTCCGTCCCGGGGACGGCGGGGCAGGCGCTCCGCACGGCCGCCGGATGGCTGGACGACGACGGCGCGCCGCTGCGTCCACGGCTGGAAACGGCCCTGTCCGCACACGGCGACCACCCGGACCGGTTCACCGAGGTGACGGCGCGCGCCTTCGTCGAGCCGGGCATGGCCCTGCCCCGCCTGCGCGAACTGGCATATGACCTCCTTCGCCTCCCCCAGCCCCGGCATATGCCCGTCCGCGGCGCCCAGGGCCCCCGAGGTCCCCGCGCCTTCCCCCTCCCGCCGTCCCAGCACGCCGCCCGCGCCCGGTCGTTCCTCGTCCACACGACCGTCGTACGAGACGACGGGGTGCGGGGCGCCGGGGTACGGGACGACGCCACCGCCATGGGCGAACTCCACGTCCACGTAAGCCGGCTGCCCGCCGGACTCGCCGCGGAGCCGGTGGAGGAGGGCACGTCGTTCTGGCATCTGGCCTGTGACATCGACGAGCCGGACACCCGGCTGACGGAGAGCGCCTCCGTCGTGTCCGCCGGGTCCGGGGTGTTCGCCCCGGGAGCGGCGGCCGAGGGCGTCGCCCGTCTCCTCGCCGACTTCCCGGGCGCGCGGATCGCGGCGGTCTCCCGGGAGGCCGACTGCCTGGTGGGTCTGCGCGACGGGCGTACGGTACGGGTCGCCGCAGCCGACGCCCCTGGCCCTGGCCCTCAGGATGCCCCGCACGCCCCGGGCACCCCGCCGGTCCCACCCGCCCCAGACGCCCCGCACATCCCAGCCGCCTCGCCCGCCCCCGACAGCCTCGCGCCCGTCGACCCCGGTCTGGCCGCCGCCGTCGTCTACGCGTGTCTGCGGGCCGGCATCCCGCCGCACGGGACGACGCACGGGTTCACGCTGGTGCTCCACCTCGGTCCGCACCGCGGCCGACGGCTGGAGCTGCGCCCCGGGGACGCCGGACGTCAGCCTCGGGCGAGCCGTTCCAGGACCGTGGCGGCCCGGGGGCTGCCGCCCTCCTCGTAAACGGCGAGGGCACGGCGCAGGCATCCCCTGGCCCGTTCGGGGTCGCCGGACCGCTCCGCCAGGCCGGCGAGGTCCTCCATGATCCGCGCCTCGTAGTGGAACGCCTGTTCCTGGCGCAGGACTTCGGCGGCCTCCGTCAGGTCGGCGGTGGCGCCCGCGAGGTCGCCGAGCGCCGCCCGGGCCCGCCCGGTGTCCGCGAGGGCGCGGGCGGCCATGCGCCGGTCGGGCTTGTCGGGCAGCGCGAGGAGTTCGTCGCGGGCCCGGCCGAGGGTGGCGAGGGCGGTGCGCGGATCGCCCGCCGCGTGCTGCGCGCAGCCGAGGAAGTAGCGGGCCAGTGCCTCGCCCCGGGCTTCGCGGGCCTCGGCGTTGAGGGCGAGCGAGGCGCGGTAGGCGTCGATCGCGCGGGCCGGGTCGTGCCGGTCCCAGTAGCGGCCGGCGAACTCCTGGACCGACGCCTGGAGGGCGACGTGCCCGGATTCCACCGCGAGCCGTTCGGCGACCGCCAGGTGTTCCCGGGCCCGCTCGTCCTGGCCCAGGTCCAGCAGGGGCCGGGACAGCAGGCTGCGCAGCCGGGCCTCGGCCGCGCCCGCCCACTCTCCCCCGGCGGCCCGGTCCCGCCGCGCCGCCGCGATCCCGAGCTCCAGTGACTCGCGCCATTCGGCGAGGTGCCGGTGATGCAGGAAG
The DNA here is from genome assembly GCF_043198875.1 of Streptomyces sp. NPDC048718. Lineage (NCBI taxonomy): Bacteria > Bacillati > Actinomycetota > Actinomycetes > Kitasatosporales > Streptomycetaceae > Streptomyces > Streptomyces sp. NPDC048718. The sequence goes on along the minus strand of NZ_JBICVG010000005.1, from coordinate 293,367 downwards.
AGCACGGTGAACGACTCCGCCGTCTGCCACACCACACGGTCGAATCCCAGCCCGGCGGCGGTACGGAGCACGGCGAGGATGTTGCCGCGCTCGGCCTCCAGCCAGGCAAGCGCGTCCCGGCCGGGATCGTCGGAACCGGCGAACGGGTCGGCATCGGCGAACGGTTCGGCGGCTGCCAACGACTCGGCCTCGGGGGCGCGCTCACGAGTCGGACCGCCCGCCGGATCCGCCCCGTCGCCGCCCTGGGCCGGGGCCGGGGCCGGAGCCGACTCGGCCGCCAGGACCTCGGCCGGGTCGGTGATGCGCAACCGGTCGGCGCGGACGGCGAGATCGGCCCGTACCACCAGCCGCAGATAGTGCCCGGCGACCCGTCCGACAGCCTCCCGCACCGCGCCGGGCGGGTCCTCGGCGTCGGACATCCGGCGGGCGTGGAGCCGTACCAGACCGTGCAGGGTGTAGCGCTGGTCCTCCAGAACGGACAGCAGGCTGGCGTCCTCCAGCGCACCGAGCGCCTCCGCCGTCTCCGGCAGCGGCCACGAGCCCGCCGCTGCCGCCGCCACGGCGGTGTCGAAGCTGAGCTGGGGAAGCCGGCCGAGGGCCCGGTACAGGCGGGCGGCAAGAGCCGGGAGGTCCCGGTAGACGAGGTCGAGAGCGGCGGACACGGTGCGCTCCTCACGGGCTGACGCCGGGGTCCGCGCGGGCGCCCCGGACACGGCGATGCGGTCGAGGCGGCTCTGTTCGTCGGAGAGTTCGTCGGCGAGTCGTGCGAGCGTGAGGTTCCGCCGGGTCAACAGCCTTGCGGCGCACAGCCGTACGGCCAGCGGAAGACCTCCGCACAGATCGACCAGGCGCGCCGCCGCGGCCGGATCGTCCGCGATCCGCCGGGGGCCGCACAGGGCCGTCAGCAACTCAAGCGCACTGTCAGGGTCGAGAACATCGAGCGGCAGCAACGAGGCTCCGTCGAGGATGAGTTCACCGAGCTGCCAGGTGCTCGTCGCCAGCAGGGCACTGCCGTCTCCCTGCGGCACGAGGGCGGTGACCTGGGCCGGGCTGGTCACATCGTCCAGGACCACCAGCAGGCGCCCGCGTTTGCCCGACAACTCCCGGTAGAGCGCGGCACGTTCGGCGAACGAGGCGGGAAGGTAGGCGTCCTGGACCCCCAGGGCCCTCAGACAGCCGGCCAGAGCCTCCGACACATCGCCGCCCGAGCCCCCACCTCCCCCGAAGAATCCGGCGCCTCCGCCGCCGCCCCTCCCACGCTCCCGCCCCGCGTCGTCCCGCAGAGCCGCGAAGTCGACGAAGAGCTGTCCGCCCGGGAACAACCGCTGGTTGCGGTGGGCCCACTGACTGGCGGCGGCCGTCTTGCCGATGCCGGGAAGGCCGCTGAACACGCCGATGGGACAGTGCCCCGGGGCGTCTTCCCCGGCATACGCGAACACCTCGTCGAGTACGGCCAGCGGCTCATGGCGGTCGACGAAGCCCCGGGGCGGCCGGGGCACCTGGTCGGGCCGACGGTCGCCCTCGGGCTCCGCGCCCCCGGCGGCGGCGTGGTAGTTGAAGGTGATCGAGCCCTGGACGACGCCCACTTGGGCCACCGGCCCCTCGATGTGACCGCCGGAGACACTGTTCCTGGTCTCGGGCGCCAGAGGGCGTTCCGTACGTCCGGGCTCGTCCGCACCGCTCGTACCGCCCGGCCCGCCGACCGGCTCACCCGCACCACCCGACTCGTCCGGCCTTCTCGCCCCGCCCGGCTCATCCCGCCCGGTCATGGACCACCGCCTCTCGGACCGCCGCTGCCGACCAGGAGTCACCGTACTGGACCCGGCCCCTCGCGCGAGGGCGGCTCACGAGCCACCTTCCCTCGGGCCGGCACCTTCCACGTCCGCACGGGCCAGTGCCACCGCCGCGCTGTCCAGGAGCATGTCGAGGGCGGTCGGGTAGGCGCTGTTCTTCATCCGCGCGATCAACCGGGGCGCGGTGGCCGCGATGTGGGGGTGGGTGCCGGCCGGCAGACGGGCGTACGTGGCCTGCCAGACCGCCTCGTCGGCGGCCCGCGCGGAGTGCGGGAGGGCGAGGGCGGCCGCGTCGAGGGCGGCGAAGGCGAGCGCCTGATCGATGAACGCCTGGTAGATCCGCACCGCTTCGGGGTCGGGCAGCCCGGCCGTGCGGAGCACGCCGATGACCGCCTCGTCGACGGCGATCTCGTTGGCCCGGCCGCTGACCCGGCTCGCGGTGAGGATCGCCGCCTGCGGGTGCGCGAGATAGGCGGAGTGGATCCGCAGCCCCAGGTCGCGCAGATCGTGGCGCCAGTCGCCGATGGCCTCCCAGCCACGCAGGGCGCGCCCGACGAGTTCGTCGCCGACGGCGAGGAGAAGGTCGTCGGTGCCCCGGAAATAGCGGTAGAGGCTACTGGGGTCGGCACCGAGTGCCGCACCGAGCCGGCGCACCGTCAATCCGTCCCGGCCGTGTTCGTGGAGCATCCGCAGCGCGGTCTCGATATAGAGCCGCTCGGAGAGAACGACTCCTGCCTTGTTGGGCTTTCTACGGCGCCGGGCCGCCTCCGACACCACTTCCTTAGGCATGACTGCCCCTTTCGTGCCTGTTTCCCAGGTTACGCCAACACCGTTGACCCATCTCGGCCGGGAAGACTTTCATGGGCATACCCGGGAACCACTCCGACCAATGCGGATGAAAGGTATGTCTCTGTCATGCGAGTTCTGCTTGTCGGCGCCGGCGGTGTGGGCACCGCCATCACCCGGATCGCGGCCCGCCGCACCTTCTTCGACCACATCGTGGTCGCCGACTACGACCTGTCCCGGGCCGAGGCCGCCGTCGCCGCCCTGGGCGACGGGGAGAACCGGTTCAGCGCCGCCCGCGTCGATGCCTCCGACCAGGCCGCCGTCGCCGCGCTGCTCACCGCCGAGCGGTGCGATGTTCTGCTCAACGCCACCGACCCGCGCTTCGTGATGCCGCTGTTCGAGGCGGCGCTGGCCGCCGGGGCGCACTACCTCGACATGGCGATGTCGCTGTCATACCCGCACCCCGACCGCCCGTACGAGGAGTGCGGAGTCAAGCTGGGCGACGCGCAGTTCGAGCGCGCCGGCGCGTGGGAGGAGGCGGGGCGGCTCGCCCTCGTCGGCATCGGCGTGGAGCCGGGCCTGTCCGACGTCTTCGCCCGCTACGCCGCCGAGCGCCTCTTCGACGACATCGAGGAGATCGGCGTCCGCGACGGCGCGAACCTCACCGTCGACGGCTACGAGTTCGCGCCTTCCTTCAACATCTGGACCACCATCGAGGAGTGCCTCAACCCGCCGGTGGTCTGGGAGAAGGACCGCGGCTGGTTCACCACGGCGCCGTTCAGCGAGCCCGAGGTCTTCGACTTCCCCGAGGGCATCGGCCCGGTCGAGTGCGTCAACGTCGAGCACGAGGAGGTCCTGCTCATCCCGCGCTGGGTGGACGCCCGCCGCGTCACCTTCAAGTACGGCCTCGGCGACGAGTTCATCGAGACCCTGAAGACACTGCGCAAGCTGGGCCTCGACCGCACGGAGCAGGTGGCGCTCCCCGGCGGGACGCGCGTGTCGCCGCGCGACGTCGTCGCCGCCTGCCTGCCCGACCCGGCCACGCTCGGCGAGCGCATGCACGGCAAGACCTGCGCGGGCACCTGGGTGAAGGGCACGAAGGACGGGGCGCCGCGTGAGGTGTACCTGTACCACGTGGTCGACAACCAATGGTCGATGCGCGAGTACGGCTCGCAGGCCGTCGTCTGGCAGACCGCCATCAACCCGGTTGTCGCCCTCGAACTGCTGGCCACCGGCGTCTGGACCGGCTCCGGCGTGCGCGGCGCCGAGGCCTTCGACCCGAGCCCGTTCCTCGACCTGCTGACCGCGTACGGCTCCCCGTGGGGCATACGCGAGCAGTGACCGCGCGGGCCTCTGGGCCCCTGCCGTCGGCGGCGCTACGGTCAACCCGTTGTGACCGGATCGCCCCGGGCTCGTTGCACGCCGTAACCGATCCGGTGGAGAGCGGGGGAGAGCGGAGGCACGACAGTGCGCGACGAACAGGCGGTGCCGGCCCAGACGGTGGCGACGACGGTGACCGGGGCCGAAGCGGCTCCGGGGTGCATCGACCCCGGGGGCCCGCCGAAGGCGGGTCCCAAGGCGGCCGGCCCGGGGGCGAGTGGCCCGCCGGCGAGTAGCCCGGCTGCGAGTAGCCCGGCGACGGCCGGGGTCCCTGGCCTGGCCGGTCCCGGCGGAACCGGTCCCGGAAATACGGCCGTACGCCTGCCGACCCTGAACGACCCGCCGACCCTCGGCGACCCGACGGCCGTACGGCTGGCCGCGGCCGATCTGGCCGCGGGCTGCGCGGTGGTGCACGGCTTCGCCCACGGCTACGCGCTGACCACCCGCCCCGACCACGAGCTGATCGCCCGGGCGGGCCGGCTCACCGGCCGCCCCTCCGGCCGGACCGGCGCCGTGACCACCGTCCCGTCCGCCATCCGCGGGCTGTTCGACTGGTCCCGGCTGCCCGCCGCGCTGCCGCGACGGCAGCTGTGGTCGCTGATGGACGAGCTGTACGAGCTGGGGCCGTTCGGCTTCCGCGGGCCGGCCGCGGACCGGGTCCCCGGGCATCTGACGGCCGAGGCGGACGGCGCACCGCGCACGGTCCGGGTGGTCGCGCCGGGCCGGCACTGTCCGTCGAACACCTTCCTCGCGGCGGCCCTCGCCCGGACCGGGACCGATTTCCTCTTCGTCACCTCCGCGCACCGGCCCGGTGAACCGCCGTACGGCTGTGGCGAGATGGCCCGCGCGGGCTTCGGCGGCGAGCCCGACGTACGGGTCCTGGCGCACGCGGACGACGAGGCGGCCAGGCTGCGGTATCCGTTCCACGCGCCCGCACCGGCGCCGGTGAGCGTGATCGCGTTCCACCACGCGGCGGGACACGGCCGGGCCGATCTGCCCGTACTGACGCTGGAACGGGCCGGGTCCCTGTCGGAGGATCACATCCGTTCGCTGGCCGCCCGCAACGGCTTCGCCCTCTCCCCCGCCCCGGCGCCCTAGCGGCGGAAACGGCCCCCGTCAGAACAGGTGGGTGAGTTCCACGCCCAGCCAGACGGCGCCGAGACCGGCGGCGGTGCTGCCGGCGATGTTCGCGGCGGCGTAGGCGCGCGCCCCGCCCTCGTACAGCTTCAGCGTCTCGTAGGAGAACGTGGAGTACGTGGTCAGGGCGCCGCACAGGCCCGTGCCGAGGAGCGTCCCGACGCCGGTCGAGGCCACGCCGGTGAGCAGGCCGAGGAGGAGGGAGCCGGAGACGTTGACGAGGAAGGTGCCCCACGGGAAGACGGAGTCGTGGCGGGACTGCACGGCGCGGTCGGTGAGGTAGCGCAGGGGCGCGCCGACGGCGGCACCCGCGACGACGAGGAGCCAGTTCACGCGGGCGGCTCCACCACGGGACCGGGGCCGGGACCGGGGCCGGGATCGCCGCCCGTACCCGCGCCCCCGCCCGTCGGCCGGCCGCCCCCGCCCCCGTACCGGATGGCCTCGCAGGGGTCGAGCAGCACCAGGCCGTCCGTCATCAGCTCGTCGAGTTCGGGCAGGAAGGCGCGGATCCGTTCCTCCGCGTCCACGACGAGGACGGCCACCGGCAGGTCCTGGCCGAGCGAGAGCAGCCGGGTGGTGTGGACGTGCGAGGAGGCGCCGAAGCCCTCGATGCCGCGGAAGACGGAGGCGCCGGCCAGTCCGGCGGCGTGCGCGCGGTGGACGATCTCGGTGTAGAGCGGCCGGTGGTGCCAGGTGGCGTTCTCGCTGACGAGGACCGTCAGCCGCAGCGCCCGCCGGCCCGTCGACAGCCCGGGGAAGTCCGGGGGGAACGGGTTCATCCCTGCCTCCTTGCCGGTACGGCCCGCACGGCGGCCCGGGTCGCCGCGACGGCAGCGGCCACGGCGGCGAGCGCGGTCACGGTGGTCCCGGCCATGTAGAGCAGCCCGCGCGCGAGATCGCCGCGGGCGAGCAGCCGCTGGAGATCGAGCGCGTAGGTCGAAAAGGTGGTGAAGCCGCCGCAGATGCCCGTCCCCAGGAAGGGGCGCAGCAGGGGGTGCGGCGGGGTGAGGGTCTCGGTGGCCAGCACCATGATCACGCCGAGGGCGGCGCAGCCGACCGCGTTGACGGTGAAGATCGTCCAGGGGAAGGCGCCGGCCGGGGTGGGCCAGGCGAGCGTCGCGGCGTAGCGGGCGGTGGCGCCGAGGGCGCCGCCCGCGGCGACCACCCCGACGACCGGCAGCTGCGCGCGGAATCCCATGAGGTCAGGTTAGCCGCGCGCCGGACACCCGTACGAACCGAAGAGGACGGGGGAACGGGGCGGACAGGGAGGACGGGGCTGAGGGGGCGGAGGGGCGCCGGGGCCGCGACGGGCGAGGGAGCCGCGAAGCGGAAGGCGGGGCGTGGTGCGCGCAGGCGCGGAGACGGGTCGGGGGCTGGGGCTGGATGTCCGGGTCCGGCGGCGGATTCGGCGGCGGTCGTACGGATGTCGTGGCCGCACGACACCACCGACGGCGCGGACGAACGGGAACGCGTGGTCGCGTGCGCCCCGTGAGCAAGGCGCACAGGCCGACCCCGGCCTGGGGCATTAACCGGAGTACGGCCCGTGCGACCTCGCCCCGATGGTCCGGCCGAGGCCTCGCGGTGGTCAAAGCCGCTGCGATGAGTCTGTCACCTCCCCGAGAGGGGCTTCCCGAGCGATGATCCGGTCCGGTTTCCGGGCGGCTTTCCGGGCCGGAAACCGGGTGGATTTCCGGGTGGTTCTCAGGGCTGCTCACCGGCGGTCCTCGGGAGCACTCTCCGGGGGCGTCCGGGGCTCTCGTCAGGGGCTCGCGCGGCGCGCGCGAGGGGCGGACGGGGGACGGTGAAAGGCCGTTCGGCACCCCGTCCACATTCCCCCCGGGGGTATGTGGTGGTCCGGCCACCATCGAAGCGCTCAGACGGGTGCCGAGTCCACCTCGTGCCTGCCGCCGGGAGACGGGAGGGTGGAGACGCAGCTGGAGGGAGCTGCGAAATCCGTAGGTCAGGAGTGCCGTGAGTACATCGGTCACCAGATTCAGAAGCACCACCCCGTACCGGGACCCGCTCGGCGAGATCGGCGACGCGGGCGAGATCGGAGAAGACCTGTACGGCGAACTCTGCGCCGTCCTCTTCTCCGCCTTCCCGCGCCGCGATCAGCGGCTGAAGGCGGAGCAGTATCTGCACGGTCTGCTGACCGCGCAGGGGCGCAAGTCGATCCGCAACATCGCCGCGCAGTTCGGCGGCCCGGCCGCCGAACAGAGCCTGCACCACTTCATCTCCAGTTCCACCTGGGACTGGCGGCCGATGCGGACCGAGCTGGCCCGTTTTCTGCAGCGGCGGGGCACGCCGCAGGCGTGGGTGGTCCGGCCGATGCCGATACCGAAGGCCGGTCAGCACTCGGTCGGCGTGGACCGGCGGTTCGACCCGGAGCAGGGGCAGGTCTTCCGGGGGCAGCAGGCGTTCGGGGTGTGGTTCGCCTCGGACGAGACCAGCATTCCCGTCCACTGGCGGCTCTTCCTGCCCGACCCCTGGGTGAAGGACCGGACCCGCGCGGACCGGGCCGAGGTGCCGGAGGGCGCGGCCGAGGAGACGCTGGAGGAGTGCGCGGTCAACGCGGCGCTCGACATGGCGTTCTGGCCCGAGGTGGCGCGCAAGCCGTTACTGCTCGACATCCGGGGCGGCGCGGGACGGGCCGCGCTCCAGCGGCTGACGCTCGCGGGGGTGCCCGTGGTCGCGCGGATCAACCCGGCCTGCCGGCTGACCGTCGCGGACCGCTCGCTGCCCGGCTTCGGCGCTGGGCCGCTCACCGCGCTCCAGATCCTGGAGTCACTCAAGGGCCTGCGTCGGCCGGTGAGTTGGCTCGACGCGGCGGCCGGGACGCGCACCTCGCGGACCTCGCTGGCCACCGCCGTGCGGGTCACGCTGCCCGTACCGCCGGGCGAGCGGCAGCGGCCGCTCCTGCTGCTCGGCGAGTGGGACGACCCGAGGCGCGCGCCGGTCCGGCTGTGGATCACGGATCTGACGGGCTCGGCGATCGGACCGCTCCTGCGCCTCACCAAGCTGTCGCGGCGGGTGGAACGGGACCTGCGGCAGATCGGCGAGGGCGCCGGGCTGCGGGACTTCGTGGGACGGTCGTTCCGCGGCTGGCACCGGCACATCACGCTGGCCTCGGCGGCACACGCGGTGACCGCACTCGGAGCCGAACACATAGCTCCGTACGGCGAGTTCCAGACGCGCTCGGCAAGCTGACCCCGCCGGCCCGCCCAGTCGCCCGTCCGCCCAGTCGCCCAGTCGACCGTTCGCCCATCCGCTCGGGAGCGCTCACCGACTCCGGGGGGGGGCGGGCGGGGGACGGATCAGGTGCCTGTCAGACGCCGGGGACCGGGCCCGCGCCGCCGGTCACGGGTGCCGGGGGGCGGGAGTCGGCGGTGGTGGCGCGGCGGCGGGCGAGGATGTCACGGGTGCGCTGGAGCCTTAGCGCGAGCTGGACTTCCAGTACCTGCCCGGGCTTCTGCCATTCCGCGCCCAGGAGTTCGCCGATGCGTTCGAGGCGGCGCGAGACGGTGTTCGGGTGGACGTGCAGCTCCTCGGCCGCGTTGGTCGGGCTGCCGCCGGAGGCGAAGTACGCCTCCAGGGTGCGGATGAGATCGGTGAACCGCTCGGCGTCGTACTCCAGTACGGGACCGATCGCCGACTCGATGAAGCCGTCCACGTCGTGGTCGTCGGAGAGCAGCAGCCCAAGGAAGCCCAGGTCGTCCGCCGAGGCCGCCGTCCCCGTCCCGCCCAGCGCGCTCATCGCGTCCAGACAGCGCAGGGCCTCCTGGTGGAGCCGGGGAACGCTGTCCACACTCCAGCCGGGACCGGCCGCGCCCACCGACACCGGGTGGCCGAGCAGCGGCCCCAGTTCGCCGGAGACGGCCCGGGCGGCGGCCGAGGCGTCCGTGCCGGGCAGCAGCAGGACGACGCTGCCGCCCTGCACGGTCTTCAGGCCGGACATGCGGTACGCGTACGAGGACGCCCACACCACCGCGCGGCCCGGCTCGCCGCCCTCGGGGCGGGCGACCACGACGACATGCGGCCGGCGCAGATCGAGGCCGAGTCGGCGGGCCCGCTGGTCGATCTGCCCCGGGGCGTGGCGCGGCTCGGCGAGCAGGTCGTCGAGGAGTTCGTCGCGCACCGGACCTTCGGCCACGGCGGTGGAGCGCTGCATCAGCAGGAGCAACGCGACCGACTGCGCGGCGAGTTCGAGGAGCCGCACGTCCTCGCCGGTGAGCGGGGTCGCGGCGCGTACGACGAGGACGCCCAAGTCCTCGGAACCGGCGATGACGGGGGCGATCCAGGTGCGATGCCCGCCGGAGTCCTCCCCGGCTCCTTCGCCTTCACTCCCGGGAACTCCGGGCGCTTCGAATGCTTCGGGAGCTTCGGGGACTTCGGAATCCTCGGGAGTGCCAGGGAAGCCGGGGAAACCGGGGTCCCCCGGCGCGCCGGGAGTGTGCGCGCGGGCGGGGCGGCGGCTCGCGTGGGCGTCGAGCGCGGCCTTGGCCACGGCGCCCTCGTCGAGCCCGTCGATCTCCCCCGCGGCGGCGAGCACCCGGCCCCCGGGGTCGCGGATCTCGATGCCGGCATCGAGGGCGTCGCCGGCGGCCTTCGCCACATGACCCAGATCGCCGCCGGCCAGGATCAGGTCCATGATCCGGCCGTGGGCCTCGCCGATGTACCGCATGCGGGTCAGCGCCGTACGCGCGCGTGAGCTGTCCTCCTCCAGCTCGCTGACCTCGGCCCGGGTCCGGTCGAGCAGCCCGGCCCGCCCGGCGGCGACGGCCGCCAGGTCCGCGAGCGCGGTGAGCAGGACGATCTCGCCCGAGGTGAAGCGGCGGGCGCAGCGGTCGACCCCGTACAGCACCCCGACGACCGCGCCGCCCAGGCGCAGCGGCACGGCGAGAACGGCCCGCAGGCCCTCGTTGCGGACGAACGCGTCGAGGGCCACCGTGTGGGCGAACCGCCGGTCCTGGAGGTAGTCCTCGGTCCAGACGGGTTCGCCGTGCGTGTGGACGAGACCGCCCAGTCCGTCCTCGTCGAGGGCGGCGGCGAGGCCCGCCGGATCGAGTGGGCTGATCACCCCCTCGGAGGCGTGCACCACCCGGACGCCCTGGGCGGCCGGGCCGGACAGGGAGAGACAGACCAGATCGAGATCGAGCAGTCGCCGGGCCCGGCGGACCACGGACCGCAGCAGGTCTTCGAGGCCGTACGACAGGGTCAGGTCGCGCGCGGTGTCGGTGAGGGCGTCGAGACCCGCCTCGCGGCGCTCGTGGCGGGCGAGGGTGTGACCGACCCCGATGGCGAGATGAACAGCCCTTTCCATATCGGCGAGTTCGTGCTCCGGCATGCCGGACTCTCGGGCTTGGTCGACCAGTTCGGCGTAGCGCTCGGGGGGAGCCTGACGGGAGAGAAGCTCCAGTACGGCGAGCGCGCCGGCGCCCCCGCCGGTGGCGCCACCGCGGCGATCGGCGTCCGCGTGCCCCTCCGTGCCGTGGTGGCTCATGTCTCGACTCCCGCCTCCGCGCGGCCGGTTGCCGCGAGGCAGACCCGTGCCGCTGGCCGAATTCCGTATCCGCCGTTGATGACGATCAACGGCGGTGCGGATCACTTCATTCCCGGACCTACCGCTCGCCCGCCGCCCCACGCTGTGCCGCTTCCGCCTGGTGCCGCCAGCCCTGATGGGCGTTCCGGCGGCCGGACGTCCGGGGCGGGCGTCCGGTCCGGGCTCTCGTGCCGGCGACGGCGGGCACGTTCGGCACCGCTGCCGTGACGGACTCCGGGACGGACGGTGACATCGTTGTCGACACCGATATCGACACCGATGTCGACATCGTTTCCCGGAGGGGGACTTGGGCCGGTTCCGCCGTCCTGGCGAGGGGGACCAAGGCCCCCGAGGACGCTGCGGACACCGGGAACGCTGGGAACGCCGGGGCGGGCAGTTGCGCCGCCGGCCGGCGTGCGGGACGGAGGGCGCGCTGCTGCGTGGGGATCTTGCGCAGGGGCGTGTGGCGGGCGGCGAGGAGCAGATCGTGCAGCCGGCGCAGTCGGGCCGAGGGTTCCCGGCCGCCGTCGCGCTGGAGCAGTGCGCACAGCCGCCGGTGGGCCTCCAGGGCGTCCTCGACCCGGCCGGAGCGCAGCAGGGCGACGATGAACTGGGCGTTGAGCGGCTCGTTCAGCGGATACCGGGCGGTGTGCAGGGCGAGTTCGGGCAGCAGCTCGGCGTGCCGGCCGAGTCCCAGGTGGGCCTCGGCCCACTGGTCGAGGACGCTGAACCGGGAGGCTTCGAGGCGTTCGGCCTCGGTACGCAGCCGGGGCCCGGCGGCGACTCCCGCGTACGGTTCGCCGCGCCAGAGCGCGAGGGCCTCGCCGAGCCGGAGTGCGGCGCGCGGCAGATCGCCGGCCTCCATGGCCCGATATCCGGCGCCCGCCGCACGCGAGAACTGTCCCACGTCGTGGGAGCCGCTCCCGGTGTCGAGCCGGTAGCCGCCGGGCTCGGCGGCGAGCACGGTCTCGGCGCTGCGCCCGTCGGCGGCGCCCCGGTCCTGTGGCAGCGCGGCGGCGATCAGGGAGCGCAACCCGGTGATGTGGGCCTGGAGTTCGTACCGGGCCCGGCGCGGGGCGCCGCCCGGCCAGAGTTCCTCGGTGAGGACGGACGCCGGGACGAGCCGGCCCGCGAAGGTGGCCAGCAGGGCGAGGACCTGCCGGGGCGCGGCGGCGGCCGGGGTGACCGACACCCCGTTCTCCCGCACCGAGAGTCCTCCCAGAATCCGGACGTCCACCCTGCCCCCCTCAGCTCATGCGTCTGCGCAACGGGCTGTCCTGATCGATTAGAAAAGAGACCGTCCGGCATGTCAATGAAACCTGGGAGTACGGAAACGACACCTCCCCGCCAGGATGCCGTTGCCCTCTTTGGGGGATTTGTTGTCATCAATATGGCTTCTGGACAGGGGGATAGACGCTCACGGACCTGTCGACACCATGACGGATGTTCGGTTTCGTGGTCCGTTTCGCGGTCGGCATCGGAGGCCGAGGAGGCGGAGGGCAAAGGAGAGGGATCGTCGGTGGGGCCGTTCGGCACCGATTCAGCGGAAACCGGCTCCGGAGCCCGGCACCCCGGGGCTCGCCCAGGACTCCGACGCGCCCTTGTCCCGCACGGCACCGCCGGGGGCGGCACTCTCGGGGACGACGCCCTCGGGAACGGTGCACTCCGGTTCGCCGGAGACGCCCAGGACGCGGGCGCCGCGGGTGGGGTCCATGTCGAGGACGGCCAGCACGGCGGGGACCACGACGCTCGGCAGTACGTGCTGGTAGAGCACGGAGGCCCAGCGCTCCATGGCGGACTGGCCGCCCCCCAGCGCGCGGGTCATCAGGTTGAGCCCGGCGAAGGCGCCGACGACCAGCCCGGCCAGCTCCTCCGGGTCGGCGTGCGGAAGGAGTTCGCCGGATTCCTTGGCCGCGCGGAGAAGGCTGCGGTTGATGTCGGTCCACTCGCGGTAGGGGCCGCTGCGGTCGAGTTCGGGTCCGCTCTGTTCGAGGGTCAGCCGCACACTGCCGCTCAACACCCGGTCACGGGTCAGCCGGTGCGCGAACACCATGCCGGAGTCCACGAACTCCTGCACCTTGGAAGCCTGCTGGGGCGCCGGGGGCACGGTCACCGTCTGGGCGTCGAGCACGGCGTGCGCGAGGTCTTCCTTGGAGTCGAAGTGGAAGTACAGGGCACCCTTGGTCACTTGGGCGAGCGCGAGGATCTCGGACAGCGTGGCCGCCTCGTAGCCGCGCTCGTCGAAGACGGTGGCGGCCGCCTCCAGGATCGCCCTGCGGGTACGAATCGCCCGGTCCTGCTTCGCCATGGGGAGTCCCGTCCCTCTTCTCGCGCGGGCCGGGGTCCCCCGAGCCCTCGAAACGGACCACCAGGTACCTGTTTTCCGGCAGCTGGAAGATACCCGAGTCCACGTGCGCCGTGAACCCGTGATCACGCCGCCCGCCCGCCACACCGCCCTGACCACGGCCGATGATCTCGTGATGGCCCTTCAGAACGTCAGGTCCGCACCCTCGGAGCACGTCCGGGCGCCCGCCCTTGTCACGCCGCGCGACGGGAAAACCGACGCGTCGGGCGTCAGCCCCGTACAGAAAATCGAGAAGGGGTGGTGGTGAACGCCGAATTCACGGGGTGCGGGCCCGAACGGACGTCCGATACGCGGCGGATCACCAGCCGGAGAGACCGGCGGAAAGACCGGTGAATCAGCGGTCGGAGCGAAGGGCTCCGGGGCCGAGGGGGAAGCGGCCAGGAAAGCGGGCATATATGGGACTCGGAGGGGTCAATGCGGCATTGGCGGCGAGGGCACGCCGGTGTGGCAGGGACTCGCCATCCTTTTCAGCAGGGGTTGTCACCGTGTGAAGTCGCGTGCGTACATGGAGTGGCACAGTCAGGAGGGTGGGGGTGGTCGACGGTGACAGATACCGCGGGATCCGTGACTCTCGCCCGTTCGGCGATGGGGCGCGGCGGCCCTGAACCCCAGCGCCCGCCGGGGCGCCCGGTCCGCGGCACCCGCCGGGTCAGCGCCGCGCTGGCGGGCCTCGCCGCCTCGGTCCGGCAGGAGCTGCTGACCTTCGACGACCCGGTCGCCTCCATGAGCCGCGCGATCCCCGAGCCGTTCCTGGAGCTGGCGGGAGCGTGCATGCGCGCGGCGGTGGACCGGGCCGCGGAGGTCCGCAGGATCGTTCCCCGGCACGCCGTTCCCCATGTGGCGGGAGCGGCGCGGATCCCGGGGCGGGCGCGGGTCATCGACACCATCCCGTTCAAGATGATCGTCGTCGACCGCGTGATCGCGGCCGTCCCCCTGGATCTGGAGATCCTCTACAACGGTCTGCTGCTCATCCGCGACCCCATCGTGGTCCAGGCGCTGGTCCGCGCCCACCACACCTCCTGGGACACGGGTCAGGAGCTGGTGGGGCTCGCCCCGCCCGCCCGCAGTCTCTCCCCCCAACTGCGCCCGGTCCTCGAAGCCCTCCTCGCCGGCCTGACCGACGAGACCGCCGCGGCGCGCCTGGGCATGTCGCCGCGTACGTACAGCCGCCGGGTCGGCGAACTGATGGCCGCCCTGGGCACCACGAGCCGCTTCCGGGCGGGCGCGGAGGCGGCCCGGCGGGGGTGGGTCTGAGGGTGCCGGGCCGGCCGGCCCGACCTCTCCGGTCGGCCTGATCTCTCCGATCACCCGGCGGTGGGGCCGACGATCCGGTCGAGCAGCCCGTCTTCGGCCGGGTAGGGGCGCTCGTCGGGCAGCAGCCGCGCGGCCTCGTCGGTGCGGCCGTCACGGACCAGGCCGTGGATCTGGTGGACGAGAGGGGTGACGTCGCGGATCGCGACCGTCCACTCGTCCGCGTACCGGCGCGAGGCCTCCCCGGCCAGCCCCAGCTGAAGCGAACGGTGGGGCAGCGGCCGCAGACGCAGATCCCGCTCGGGGTCCCACTGCACCCGCGCGGGCGCCCGCTTCAGCTCCCGCTGCCAGGTCGCCGGTGCCGGGTGCAGGCCCCGGACGTAGTGGGACAGGCAGGCGTTCCGCAGCGCCCACTCGAATCCCTCGCGGGTGATCTCGACTGCGAGTACGGTCTCCTGTCCCTCCTTCAGGCCCCAGCCGCAGCGGTAGGCCATCCACAGGAACGACGGCTTGATCCACGTCATCCGGTCCCGCTTCCACGCCGCCGGAAATCGTCCGTCCCGAGCCGCCGGCAGCCCGATCGCGGGCGTGTAGGCCTGGTAGACGGTCACCGTCGTGTCGGTGTGGACGGCCCGGATCTGGTGTTGGGGGATCGGGGCGGGGGTCGGGGAGTCGGGCTCGGGCGCGGGCGCGGTGGGAGCCTGGGGAGCGGACGGCGGTGGAGAGACGTGCATGGCCCCAGGGTGCGTCGGGACGCGCTCCCGGGGCCAGTCGATTTCGCCTACCGGCGATCAGCGCGAACTCTGGTCCTTCAGCTCTCCGACGAACAGCGCCCAAGCGCTCGCCCCGAAGGCCAGCTGAGGCCCCGCGTCCAGCTTGCTGTCTCGCACCGGCACGACGCCCGGCAGGTGGTCGGCGACCTCGACGCACTGGCCGTTCGCGCTGCTGTAACTGCTCTTGCGCCATGCCGACGCAACAGAGTCATGCTGCACTCTCATCACTTCCTCTCACCATCTCGCTTCGGCCACCTTAGCCAGCAGGTCGGCGCTGTCGTTCGGCCCCAGAGCCACTGCCTGAAGGTGCTCGAACATCAACCTATAGCGCCGGATCTCTGCCTCGGACTCCAGAAAGAGGTCCCCGGCAGGCGTGTCCAGGTAGACGAGTTCCGGGTCGTCCGCATCCGGGAAGTCCATGTGAACGAAGCTTCCGGTCATCCCTACGTGCGCGCCCTTCTCGAAGGGAATCACCTGGAAGGTCACACTCGGCTCCTCGATGAGCCGGAGCAGGTGCTGCGCCTGCTCCCGCATGACCTGTGCCCCTCCGACCTGGCGGGTCAAGGCGGCCTCGTCCACGATGGACCACAACTGGAGTGGTCGATCTCTGGTCAGCACCGCCTGTCGCTCCATGCGCGCTTGAACGCGCTGCGCGATCTGCTTCTGACTGGCCGTGGGCATCCCGCCCTTGATCACCTCCAGTGCGTAGCGCTCCGTCTGGGCGAGACCGGGAATGAACAGCGACTCGTAGTTCCGGACCGTCCGCGCCTCGGCCTCGAACCCGATGTACGCGGTGTATTCCTCCGGCAGTTCGGAGTGGTAGGGCCGCAGCCAGCCCTGGTCGTTCGATCTGCTCTGAAGAGCCAGCAGGTCCGCCCGCTGCCGATCGTCGGCTTGGTACAGATCCAGCAGGCCGACCAGAGTTCGCTTCTGAGGCCGGGACCGCGACCGCTCGATGCGGTAGAGCGTCACCTCGTTTATCCCGGTCCGCTCCGCCACGTCCTCACGTGAGAGCCCGGCCGACGCGCGGAGCTTCCTCAACTCGGCTGCCAGGCGCCGAAGTCGGACAGTCGGCGGACGAGGTCGCTTCTCCGGCATGCCACGGTCCCTTCTCTGCCGGTCGGTACCCCGCGAGTGTGCGGGGTCAACACGCCGACGCTCAAACCGACTCGAACGCGTTGGGCATTTCGCAATCCTTGCATTCTCAGCGAATGCGTATGCAGACTGTACGCACGGTCACGCACAGCTCGCGCAACGCAACGGCATGCCGACCGCGCTCGCCTGGACGTGAAACAGGAAGACCCCCGCGACCGTTGCACCGGTCCGGGGGCGTGGCCAACGCTTCGAAGGAGCGTCAACATGAGCGACTCTATCGTCCACCTCATCGGACTACTCGTACGACGGCTATTCCCCCGCCGGGGTGCCATCGGACTGCCGCCGACGGCACCCCTCGGGCCCCGAGCTATCGCGCAGCACCCCACTACCCCGCTCGCCCGCCCCCGCTTCTCCCCGCTGCGAGGTGAGGACAGCAGGCTCGTCCGCCCCTATCTCCTCGCCCATGAGGAACGCGGCGCCGAGGTCGAGATCTGCCTGATCAGCACCATGGGGGTGGCCTGGTGACCTCACCGTCCCCCACTCCCTGCGCCGGCGAGCCGATCGTCCTGAGGTGGACGCAGGGATCGAAGAGTGTCCCGATGGCCCGGCGCGAGCTGCGCAAGACACTGGCCGACTGGGGGCTTCTCGACATCGAGGACGCCGCCTCCCTCGTGCTCTCCGAACTCCTGACCAATGCCGTCCGGCACGCACACGTGCCCGGGCGGGAGATCGAAACGCGCTTCTTCCCGCTGCGCGAGGGGCTCCGGATCGAGGTCCACGACTCCTCGGAGCAACGGCCGTTGATGGACCTGCCCGAGGCCGGAGCCGTCGGCGGGTGGGGACTTCCCCTCGTGGACACGCTCTCCGACCTCTGGGGCGTCTCGGACCGCCAAGGGCCGGGCAAACTCGTCTGGGCCCACGTGATCGGTGACCCGGCGGGCGGCGCTCCCCCACTCTCCTGAGCACCCCCGCACCCCAACACACCACCCCAAGCGGCCCCGGCCTTCCGTCTCCTTCCTTCTGACGGACGGCCGGGGCCTCCCCTACGGCCCCTCGGGCCGGCCGGCGCCTCAAGCTCGAAGGATGTCCTTCACGTACTCGGCGAACGGCACCGACTCGGCCACCGCGATCCGCTGGTACTCGATGAAGGGAGACACGTCCCCCTCGAAGACCTCCCGACTGATCTGCGCCCCGTCCTCCTCGTAACGCATAAGGACGGCTTCCCTACAGTCGAACATCCAGAAATCCGGGATGCCTTGGAGTGGGTTGGGGCGGTCGGTCACATCGAGGATGCGGATGTCGTCCCCGGCCTCGGCATGCACACCGTAGAAGTAGCCGAACTCGAAGCGCAGATAGTCGGACAGCGGCCGGGTCACGATGTGTACCCGCCCGTTGCGCTTGCCTTCGGCGCGCTGGCGCGACACCCGCTCCGAGTACGCCGATCCGGTGTACGGAGTCGGTGCCCGCCCCTCCCGGAAGGCGGCGAACTCCTCGGCCTCCTGCGGAACGAGATACTGCGGCAGCGCTTCGAGCCGCCATGCCTCCCGTTCGATCCCGTCGAACCGGCGGCTCCACTCTTCACCGTCCAGGAACACGAACAACCTCCCTCTGCGAATCTGCGCCCCATCAGACCGTGGGCCTGGGGGCCACCATGGCGGGTGTGGTGCCTTCGACGGTCAGGTTTCCGGTCCACAGTTCGTACCGGTTGAAGTAGGCGCCGCCGAAGTCCACGCGCCGGCCGCCGGGCTCCAGTTTCCAGCCCGCTTCATCCCAACGGGCGAGAAGAGCACCGCAGATGAAGGCCCGATGGGCCTGCAACATGATCCATTTCCCCTTGTCCGTCTCGGTGGCGGTCTCCTTGTTCATGTCGGCCGCCAGTTGCCACAGCCGGGACCAGTCGACGCCCGGCGTCAGGGGGCCGACGACGCCGACCTCGCCGAGACTCCGTTCGTTCCAGTGGTGCGTGGCGTAGCCGAAGACGATTCCGGACATGAGGAAGACGCAGGTGCGGGTGCGGCCTTCCGCGCCGCTGATGTGGTGCATATCGTCGACTCCGATAGCGGTGTGGCCCGAACGTCTTCTCCACGTCCGGGCCACACCTCGTTCGAGTGGGTCAGGTCAGCAGCACGGGCCGTCGGAGCAGCAGGCGGGCTCGTTGCAGTTCGCGGCGATGCCCCACAGCGACCGGTCGACCGCGAACCCGGCGGCGGCGATCGCGCCGGTGACGTCGTACATCAGGCCCCGCGTGCGGGTCTTGGAGTTCGGGGCGTGGTGCAGATAGCGGCCGAAGTGCTCCTCGCACCAGGCGGCGTACTCCTGGGTGTGGAGCATGAAGGTGTGCCAGGCGGGGTCCACGGCCTTGCTGGGCGCCATGACGTGCTCCCGCTCCGTGGTGCCGGCCACGTAGAGGAACGCCAGCGCCTCGTCCATGATCCGCGCGGCCATGCCGGCGTCGAGGTGGTACTCGTCGGCGCAGAACGCCGTGAGTTTGTCGAACAGTTCGGGGGACACGAGGTCCCGGCCCTGCCGCAGAGCGACCGGCCTTTCGGGTGCGACCGTCATCGGAAGTTCCTTCCATGAGGGTGATCGGCACGTGCGGCCGCCCCAACCCCGCTACGCACGCCGCTGCGCACGCCGGGACTACACCGGGACGGAGTGAAGGCAGGACAGACGCGCCCCGTGGCATGGGTGCCGAACTCATGGGCGATCACGCTCACGCTCGCCACCGTCGCCGCCATGGCCTCCGCCTCTCTGTCGCCTTCCCGGAGAGCCTGACTCTTGGCGCGGGTTGTGATCTAGGGGCTTTCCTGTTGCCGCAAGAGTTCGTCGCGGACATGCTCGACCAGGTCACGCATGGAGTCGCCGTAGAGCGCCACGGCAGCGAACCGGTCGAAGGTCTCTGCGTAGAGCTGCACATCCTTGGGGTCGGTCGTCGTGATCTCCGAGTGGAACGTCTCCACGATCACGAGCCTGTCGTCATGAAGGCTGAAGCACGTCATGGGGAAGTCCGGCATGCGTATCCCTGCCGGAACGATGCCCACGGATACGTGAGGAAGCCGGGATACGGACACCAGTCGGTCGAGCTGGAGCGCCATGACGGTCGGCTCGCTGACAAGCCATCGCAGAACGTGTTCACAAATCAGGAACCGAAAGGACCGGGCGCTGTCGTGCAGAGCGGCTTGCCGCTCGATGCGCGCGGCAACCGTGCGCGCTCGTGTCTCATCGGGGAGCGCTGGTGGGAGTCCGAACACGGCCGTCATGTACTCAGGGGTCTGAAGCAGACCCGGGAGAGCTGCCCCTGGAACAATCTGAGCACACTCGTCCCGGCTTCGATGGCCTTGATGGTGTTCTGGTGTTTCCACGGACCCATACGACTCAGGAAGCGCCAGGCTGTCTCTTCCGTCGCTTCGGCGCGGGCCGCCGTGATGAACTCCTCTTTCGCCCCATCGGAGACGCCGAGAGCGTTCAGGACAAGTTCCACGTCCTGAACGGAGGGGCGGACCTTCTCGTTCTCGATCTTCGAGAGCTTGCCCGAAGACATGGAAGCCCTGCGGGCCACGGTTTGGCCGGTCAGACCCGACGCCTCCCGCAATGCCCGCAGGGCTCTACCAAGGGACTGGCTGTTCAGCGGTGCCGCTCCCAATAGGCCGCGAACGGGACGGCGGCCGCCTGGGCCGCGGACCGGTAGGCCAGGTACTCGGGCAGCCGGTCGGTGGGCAGCAGCTCGGCACCCACGAACGCGCCTGCCTCCGTGTAGTGCATGCGGTACACGTCGCGGTCGTCGAACAGCCAGAAGTCGTGATCCGGCAGGCCCTCCGCCGCCTGCTCGGCCCGATCGACGATCCCGATGGACTCGCCGGCCTTGATGTTGCCCGGGTAAGCGGCGAGTTCGTAGCGCAGGTATTCAGTGAGTGGTGACGCGAGGACATGAACGCGGGACACCTGCTTGCCCTGGTCGGTCATAGAGCGCACCCATGGGTTGTCCTCCCATTCGGGCCCCATGTCTTCGCCCGCGAAGAAGCGGCTCATCTCTTCTCGCTCGTCCTCGACGTCGTACACGTCGAGGGTTTCCAGCCGAAATGCGGTGCGCTCGAAGATTTCGAAGAGCCTGCCGAATTCCTCACCGGTCACCAAGTCAGGCACGGCCACCGAAGTACTCCTCCAGCATGGCGGCGGGGACACGCACGGCGGTCTCTCCGGTCGGCAGATCGAGCATGGCCAGTTCGGCGGGGTCGGTGATCACGTAGCCCTGGACGACATAGTCGCCCGTGGCCGTCTTGGTCCACAGGGTCGGGCATGAGCCTTTCCTGCAGCCCTGATCTCCGGTGAGTTTGCGCAGCGGAGCAGCGGTCATAGCTTCCCCTCGGGTCGTAGTGAGTGCCCTGATCGATGCTTCCTTCCTTCGGTAATCAAGGTCAAGACACCCGGCTTTCCAGAACAGGAAAGGCTCCCGGTGGTGCCCCCATCAAGCGTCGAAGACTCGCACAAAGTCGCTCACGTGAACGAATATCAAGAGGCAGCCGTAACCCCGGTGGTGATCCAGTCCACGGCCAGGAAGGCTCGACCAGCCCTCGGGGCGTCGTCCGTGCTCCGGACGATGCTCCCGTCCGCCTGCGATCACGGTCAAGGCGCCCCGGCTCCGGGCAGCAACTCCCGTCCGCCGAACAGAAAAGCGCGAACCCCCGCCGGCCGGAGGCCGCGGGGGTCCGCGAAGGTGACGCCGAGGGCGTCAGTGGTTGCGGGGGAAGCCGAGGTCCACGCCCGTCGGGGCGTCCGCCGGGTCCGGCCAGCGGGTGGTGACGACCTTGCCGCGGGTGTAGAAGTGGACGCCGTCGTTGCCGTAGATGTGGTGGTCGCCGAAGAGCGAGTCCTTCCAGCCACCGAAGGAGTGGTAACCCACCGGCACCGGGATCGGCACGTTGACGCCGACCATGCCCGCCTCGACCTCCAGCTGGAAGCGGCGGGCGGCGCCGCCGTCGCGGGTGAAGATGGCGGTGCCGTTGCCGAACGGGGAGGCGTTGATGAGGGCCAGGCCCTCCTCGTACGTCTCGGCGCGCAGGACGCACAGCACCGGGCCGAAGATCTCGTCCTGGTACGCCTTGGCCGTGGTCGGGACGTGGTCGAGCAGGGAGAGGCCGATCCAGTGGCCGTTCTCGTAACCGTCGACGGTGTATCCGGTGCCATCGAGGACGACCTCGCAGCCCTCGGCCGCCGCGCCGTGCACGTAGGAGGCGACCTTGTCGCGGTGGACGGCCGTGATGAGCGGGCCCATCTCGGAGGTCGGGTCGTTGCCCGGGCCGATCTTGATCTTCTCGGCGCGCTCGCGGATCTTCTGGACCAGCTCGTCGCCGACCGAGCCGACGGCGACGACGGTGGAGATCGCCATGCAGCGCTCGCCGGCGGAGCCATAGGCCGCGGAGACGGCGGCGTCGGCCGCCGCGTCGAGGTCCGCGTCCGGCAGGACCAGCATGTGGTTCTTCGCGCCGCCGAGCGCCTGGACGCGCTTGCCGTTGGCCGAGGCCGTGGTGTGGATGTAGCGGGCGATCGGGGTCGAGCCGACGAAGGAGATCGCGGTGACGTCCGGGTGCTCCAGGAGACGGTCGACGGCGATCTTGTCACCGTGGACGATGTTGAAGACACCGTCCGGCAGGCCGGCCTCGGCCAGCAGCTCGGCGATCTTCATGGCCGGCGACGGGTCCTTCTCGCTCGGCTTCAGCACGAAGGTGTTGCCGCACGCGATGGCGATCGGGAACATCCACATCGGCACCATGGCCGGGAAGTTGAACGGCGTGATGCCCGCCACCACGCCCACCGGCTGGCGGATCGAGGCGACGTCGACGCGGCTGGACACCTGGGTGGACAGCTCGCCCTTGAGCTGGGTGGTGATGCCGCAGGCCAGTTCGACGATCTCCAGGCCGCGGGCGACCTCGCCGAGCGCGTCGGAGTGGACCTTGCCGTGCTCGGCGACGATCAGCTCGGCGATGGCGTCGCGGTTGGCGTCGAGCAGCGCGCGGAACTTGAAGAGGATCGTGGTGCGCTGGGCGAGCGAGGAGGTGCCCCAGGTCTCGAAGGCGGCCTTCGCCGCGGCGACGGCGGTGTCGACCTCCTCGGCGGACGCGAGCGCCACCCGCGTGGTGACGGCGCCCGTGGCCGGGTCGGTGACCGGGCCCCAGTTGCCCGACGTGCCCTCGACGGTCTTGCCACCGATCCAGTGGTGGACGGTCTTCGTCATGACGAGTTACTCCTTCAGAGATGGCGGCGCCGGGCGGTGACGTGCCGTTCGTACTCCTCGCGGGCCCCGACCGCCGACGGGCGGGTCGACGTCGCGGCCACGGGCACATCCCACCATGCCCCGCCGGAGGGCGCGCCCGACACACTGTCTGCCGTTTCGGTCTCCGCGTAGACACATGTGGGAACCGTCGCCTCCCGGGCGTCGGCGAGAGCTTCCCGCAGGTCACGCACGGTGTGGGCGCGCAGGACGCGCATCCCAAGGGAGGCGGCGTTGGCGGCCAGGTCGACAGGGAGCGGCGGGCCGGTGAAGCCGCCGTCCTCGTCGCGGCGGCGGTAGTCGGTGCCGTAGCGCTCGGCGCCGACCGCCTCGGACAGACCGCCGATGGAGGCGTAGCCGTGGTTCTGGAGGATCACGACCTTGATCGGCAGTTCCTCCTGGACGGCGGTGACGAGTTCGGTGGGGTTCATCAGATACGTGCCGTCGCCGACGAGCGCCCAGACGGGCCGGCCGGGCGCGGCGAGGGCGACGCCGATGGCCGCGGGGATCTCGTAGCCCATGCAGGAGTAGCCGTATTCGACGTGGTACTGGTCGGACGACCGGGCGCGCCATAGCCGGTGCAGGTCGCCGGGGAGCGAGCCGGCCGCGTTGATCAGGATGTCGTCGGCGGTGACCAGGCTGTCGAGGACGCCGAGCACCTGGGTCTGGGTGGGGCGGGCGCGCGGGTCGGGCGCGGCGTAGGCGGCGTCGGTGCGCTCCTGCCAGTCCTGCTTGGAGAAGGTCCACTGCGCAGCGTCTTGCCGATGGCCTTGCTGATAGTCGCCGAGGGCCTCGGTCAGCGCGGTCAGTCCCTCGCGGGCGTCGGCGACGAGTGGCAGCGTCGCGGCCTGCTTGTGGGCGTCGACGCCGGCGATGTTGAGATTGAGGAAGCGGGTGCCGGGGCGGAAGAGGGTGCCGGAGGCGGTGGTGAAGTCGGTGTAGCGGGTGCCGACGCCGATGACGAGGTCACTGGTGCGGGCGAGCGCGTTGGCGGTGCCGGTGCCGGTGTGGCCGATGCCGCCGGCGTCGCAGCGGTGGTCCCACGGCAGGACGCCCTTGCCCGCCTGGGTGGTGGCGACGGGCAGGTGGACCCGCTCGGCGAGGGTACGCAGGGCGCCCTCGGCGGCGCTGTGCTTCACGCCCCCGCCCGCGATGATCATCGGACGCCTGGCCGACCTCACCGCCTTGACGGCCGCGTCGAGTTCGGCGGTGTCGGGCCTCGGGCGGCGGACGGTCCAGGTGCGTTCGGCGAAGAACTCCTCCGGCCAGTCGTACGCCTCCGCCTGTACGTCCTGCGGCAGGGCGAGGGTGACGGCTCCGGTCTCGGCGGGGTCGGTGAGGACCCGCATGGCGGCGAGCGCGGCCGGGATCAGCGCCTCGGGGCGGGTGACGCGGTCGAAGTACTTCGAGACGGGGCGCAGACAGTCGTTGACGGAGACCTCGCCCGCGTAGGGGACTTCGAGCTGCTGGAGGACGGGGTCGGCGGGGCGGGTGGCGAAGGTGTCGCCGGGGAGCAGGAGGACGGGCAGCCGGTTGACGGTGGCGAGGGCCGCCCCGGTGACGAGGTTGGTGGCGCCGGGGCCGATGGAGGTGGTGACGGCGTGCGTCTGAAGGCGGTTCGACTGACGGGCGTAGCCGACGGCCGCGTGCACCATCGCCTGCTCGTTGCGGCCCTGGTGGTACGGCATGAGGCCGGGGTACTCGACGAGCGCCTGGCCGATCCCGGCGACGTTGCCGTGCCCGAAGATGCCCCAGGTGGCGGTGATCAGCCGGCGCCGGACGCCGTCGCGCTCGGTGTACTGCGCGGCGAGGAAACGCACCAGGGCCTGGGCGACGGTGGAGCGCGAGCGCGTCACTGGTATCCCTCCGTGTGGTCGGGGTGGAAGCGGATCCGCCACTCCCGCTCGGGGCCGGGGCCGGCCATGACGTTCAGGTAGTAGAGGTCGTGTCCGGGCTGGGCGACCGACGGGCCGTGCCAGCCGTCGGGGACGAGGACGGCGTCGCCGGTGCGGACCTCGGCGAGGAGCTCGGCGCCGCCCGGGCGGGAGGGGGTGACACGCTGGTAGGCGTAGCCGTGCGGCGGGCCGGCCACCTCGTAGTAGTAGATCTCCTCCAGGACGGACTCCTCGCCGGGGAGGTGCTCGTCGTGCTTGTGCGGCGGGTACGAGGACCAGTTGCCGCCCGGGGTGATCACCTCGACGGCGATCAGCCGGTCGCAGGGGAAGACACCCGCCGCCGCGAAGTTGCGCACCTCGCGGGCCTGGCCGCCGGTGCCGCGCGTCTCGACGGGGACCTCCGGCGCGGGGCCGTAGCGGGCGGGGAGTCTGCGCCCGCACCTCGCTCCTGCCAAAGCGAAGCGGCCTCCCGCGCCGGAGGCGATCTGGACGCGGGAGTCCACGGGCACATAGGCGAAGTCCGAGACACCGTCGAACACGCTCAAACGGCCCGCGAGTTCAAATTCCTCCCCGTCTGCGCGCACCGTACCGCTCCCGGACAGGGGAAGCACCACCCATTCACGGACACCTGTCTCGAACTCGTGCGTTCCGCCCGGCGGCAGGTCGAGCACGCGCAGCGAGCTGTACGTCCAGCCGGCCCGCGCGGGGTCGATGTCGACGGCGTACGGGCCGCGGGCGGCGCTCCCGGCGGGGAGGTGGAGGTGTGACGGGCGGGTCGTGGCGGTCATGGTGGTGTGCCTACCCGTTGTCCCGGCGCGCTCACCGGCGGCGGGCCGGGTTCCGGGTGATCTCGGGGGCGGGGCCCCGGGGCGGCTCGGGGGCTTCCCGGGGATCTTCCCGGAGGTCGTCCCGGGGCGCGGGGTCGGGGATCGGTTCGAGGGGCGCCCGGCTGGTGGAGGCCGGGGGCTGTTCTACGGGCGCCCGGCTGGTGGGGGCCGTGGGAGGTTCTACGGGCCCCTGGCCGGTGAGGGCCGGGATCGAGCCGGTGCCGGCGGCCAGGGCGCGGGCGATCTCGTCCCCGGACGGCATCGCGGCCGAGCAGGCGAGACGTCCCGCGACGATCGCGCCGGCCGCGTTCGCGTACCGCAGTGTCCGCTCCAGGTCCCAGCCGGCCAGCAGACCGTGGACGAGCGCGCCGCCGAACGCGTCGCCCGCGCCGAGGCCGTTGACCACGTCCACCGGGAGCGGCGGTACCTCGGCGCGGGTGCCGTCGGCGGCGAGCGCGAGGACCCCCTTGGGGCCCAGCTTCACGACGGCGAGGCGCACCCCCGTGGCGAGCAGGGCCCGGGCGGCGGCGTACGGCTCGTGCTCGCCGGTCGCGACGGCGCACTCGTCGGCGTTGCCGACGGCGACCGTGGCGTGACGCAGGGCCTCCCGGTAGAGCGGCCGGGCCTGGTCGGCGGGGGTGTCGCCGTCGTCCCAGAGGGCGGGGCGCCAGTCCAGGTCGAAGACGGTGAACCTCTCCCGGTCCTGGTCGTCCTGAACGGTTCTCCCACCCCCTTCGGGCGCCTCGCCCCCTTCGGCCCGGGCGCGGAGCGCGGTCAGGGTGGCCGTCCTGCTGGGCTCGGCGCTCAGTCCGGTGCCGGTCATCCAGAAGGCGCGGGCGGCCCGGAGGGCGGGCAGGTCGAGTTCGCGCGCGCGGATCTCCAGATCCGGGGCCTTCGGGCGGCGGTAGAAGTGGATCGGGAAGTGGTCGGGCGGGAAGATCTCGCAGAAGGTGATCGGCGTGGGCTGGTCCGCGACCTCGGTCACCCAGCGCGCGTCCACCCCGTACCCGCGCAGTTCGCGGCGGAGGTACGTGCCGAACGGGTCGGCCCCGGTCCGGCTCACGAGCGCGGTGCTGCGCCCGAGCCGCGCCGCCGCGACGGCGACGTTCGCCGGGGATCCGCCGAGGAACCGGCCGAAGGTCTCGACCCGGTCCAGGCCCACTCCGGCGCGCAGCGGATAGAGGTCCACGCCGAGCCGGCCCATGGTGATCAGGTCGTAGGGGCCGTCGTGCGGGATCGCCCGCGGGTCTCCGTACGGCCCCTCGCGCACGCCGGTCCCGTGCGGGCCATGGTGCGGGCCATTGCGCGACTGGGCATATGCCTCACTTGACTGACCCTCAGGACGGTCATATGCCCCGTACGGCCTACCCTCCAGCGGGGCATATGACCGCTCGTTCGGCTCCGACGCCATGTCTGCCACCTCTCGCCACGGCCCCGTCCGCCCCTTTGGGCCCAGGCCCCAGATCTATCCACGCCCCCGGGCCGTGTCAACGTCTTCCCCGCCCTTGTGGGCGCGTGCCGCACCGCCCGGTGTCCCCGGGGTGCTTGACGCTCCGTCGCGGACGGCGTCAGGGTGGCGTTCATGACGAATCCGACGAACCAGACGCCGTCGTCCCGCATCCGGGTCGGCTCCGCCCCGGACTCCTGGGGTGTCTGGTTCCCGGACGATCCGCGGCAGGTGCCGTGGCAGCGGTTCCTCGACGAGGTGGCGGGCGCCGGCTACCGGTGGATCGAACTCGGACCGTATGGCTATCTGCCCACCGACCCCGCCGTCCTCGCCGAGGAGACCGCCCACCGGGGGCTGCGAGTCTCGGCGGCGACCGTGTTCACGGGGCTGCACCACGGCCCGGACGTCTGGGACCGCACCTGGCTCCACGTCGCCGAGAACGCCGCGCTCGCCCAGGCGATGGGCGCCGAACACCTGGTCGTCATCCCGTCGTTCTGGCGCGACGACAAGACCGGCGCGGTCCTGGAGGACCGCACCCTCACGGCCGAGCAGTGGCGGCAGCTGACCCGGCTGACCGAGCGGCTCGGCCGCGAAGTCCGGGAGTGTTACGGCCTGCGGATCGTCGTCCATCCGCACGCCGACACGCATCTCGACACCGAGGAGAACGTGACCCGTTTCCTCGACGCGACCGACTCCCGTGACGTGTCCCTGTGCCTGGACACCGGGCACTACGCCTACTGCGGCGGCGACAGCGTCAAGCTGATCGAGACCTACGGCGAGCGGATCGGCTACCTCCACCTCAAGCAGGTCGACCCCGGGGTGCTGGCCCAGGTGGTCGCCGAGGAGCTGCCGTTCGGACCGGCGGTGGCGCGGGGCGTGATGTGCGAACCGCCGGCCGGGGTGCCGGCGCTCGAACCGGTGCTGGCCGCGGCCGAGGCCCTGGATGTCGATCTGTTCGCCATCGTGGAACAGGACATGTACCCGTGCGAGCCGGACCGGCCGTACCCGATCGCCGAACGCACCCGCCGCTTCCTCCGCTCCTGCGGAGTCTGACCCCCGAGGCCGGCCGGCCCCCGGCCCGCCTCGCCACACAGGCGGCCTCCGTACCGCCTTCGTCACACATGTCTCCCTTTCTCGGTGTTTCTGTCACAAACAGCCGACAGCCGCGGTCCTCCCGAGGTGAGGATCCGTTCCCCGGGCACAGGCTCGGTGATCGCCCGTGATCACCGGTGACTCCCGGCGGCCTTCCCCGCGACGGCCTCCCCCGCCGTCGTGGCCGCCGGGCAGCACGCAGGAGAGGTGCCACGCATGACGGACAGAAAGCTCTGGTCGTACAAGGACATCGCCGCGCACATCAGGGTGCAGCCGGACACCGTCCGCTCGTACCGGAAACACGGCCTGCTGCCGACGCCCGACCACGTCGAGTCGGGCAAGCCGTTCTGGTACGCGGACACGATCCGCTGCTGGGTCGCGAACCGCCCCGGCAACCGCAGCCGCCGGGAAGCCTGACACTCCCGCCTTCCCGCACCCGGCACCCCGCTCTCCCGAGGCCTCGAACCGCCCACCCCCGCGGCACGGGGCCTCGCCTGACATCCCCGACGATCCGGCGCCTGCCTCCCCGACCGTCCGGCATCCGCTCCCCCGACCGCCCGGCGCGCCCGGCCCGGCGCCGCGATACATACCCCCTAGGGGTACAGTGGATGGTAAGTACGGCGTGCGGCCCGCGTAGCGCGGATCCGCGCACCCCAGTGCACCGCCTCGAAGAGGAGAAAGCCCATGACCGCCGAGACCAGGACCGAACTCCCGCAGGCCACCGCTTCCTGCTGCTCCCCCGCCGGCTCGTGCCACGGCGATGCGGCCGAGGCGGCGGAGACGGCCGGCGGCGTCACCACCGTCTACCAGGTCAAGGGCATGACCTGCGGCCACTGCGAGGGCGCGATCAACAGCGAGATCTCCGAGATCGAGGGCGTGTCCTCGGTCGCCTCGGTCTCCGCCACCGGCCTGGTCACCGTGGTGTCCGCCGCCCCGCTCGACGAGGAGGCCGTCCGCGCCGCCGTCGACGAGGCCGGCTACGAGCTGGTGGGCCTCGCCTGAGACCCCGGTGCGGACCCGGGGGCCCGCACCCCGGCCCCCGGGCCGCACCCGGCCGGACCCGTCCGGCCCGAGGCGCTCCGCGTCTCGCCTCCGCAGGGCCGTACGGTGACTACGTACGGCCCTGCTCCTGTTTGGAACCGCTATGACCTCCACGATCACCGAGCTCACGATCGGCGGGATGACCTGCGCGTCCTGCGCGGCCCGCGTCGAGAAGAAGCTCAACCGGATGGAGGGGGTGACCGCGAGTGTCAACTACGCCACCGAGAAGGCCCGCGTCGAACACCCCGTGGACATCCCGGTCACCGATCTGATCGCCACCGTCGTCAAGACCGGCTACACCGCGACCGAACCGCCACCCCCGGAGCCCGAACCTGAACCGGAACCGGCACCGGAATCGGCACCACCGGCGGACTCCGGCCCCGAGGCCAAGGACGGCACCAAGGACGACACCGACCCCGAGACCGCCGCCCTGCGGCAGCGGCTCACCGTCTGCGCCGTGCTCGCGCTGCCGGTCGTCCTCCTCGCGATGGTCCCGGCCCTCCAGTTCGACCACTGGCAGTGGCTGAGCCTCACCCTCGCCGCGCCCGTCGTGGTCTGGGGCGGGCTGCCCTTCCACCGCGCCGCCTGGACCAATCTGCGGCACGGCGCCGCCACCATGGACACCCTCGTCTCGGTCGGCACCCTCGCCGCCTTCGGCTGGTCGCTGTGGGCGCTGTTCCTCGGCGACGCCGGCATGCCCGGGATGCGGCACGGCTTCGACCTCACCGCCTCGCGCGAGCACGCCTCCTCCACCATCTATCTGGAGGTCGCCGCCGGGGTCGTCACCTTCATCCTGCTCGGCCGCTATCTGGAGGCCCGCGCCAAGCGCCGGGCCGGTGCCGCCCTGCACGCCCTGCTGCGGCTCGGCGCCAAGGACGTGGCGGTGCTCCGGCAGGGTGGGGAGGTACGGGTCCCGGTCGGCGCGCTGCGGGTCGGGGACCGTTTCGTCGTCCGTCCGGGCGAGAAGATCGCCACCGACGGCACCGTCACAGCCGGCGCGTCCGCCGTGGACACGTCCATGCTCACCGGCGAGTCCGTCCCGGTCGACGTGAGCCCCGGCGACTTCGTCACCGGCGGCTGCGTCAACGCCTCGGGCCGGCTGGTCGTCGAGGCCACCCGGGTCGGCGCCGACACCCAGCTGGCCCGGATGGCCAGGCTGGTCGAGGACGCCCAGAACGGCAAGGCGGAGGTGCAGCGGCTCGCCGACCGGATCTCGGCCGTGTTCGTGCCCGTCGTCATGCTCATCGCGCTGGGCACCCTGGTCGCCTGGCTGCTGCTGACCGGGGAGGTCACGGCCGCGTTCACCGCCGCCGTCGCCGTCCTGATCATCGCCTGCCCCTGCGCGCTCGGCCTCGCCACCCCGACCGCCCTGATGGTCGGCACCGGCCGGGGCGCCCAGCTCGGCATCCTCATCAAGGGCCCGGAGGTCCTGGAGTCCACCCGCAAGGTCGACACCGTCGTACTCGACAAGACGGGCACCGTCACCACCGGCCGGATGGAGCTGACGGGGACGCATGTGTACGGGGGCGCGTACGGCTCCGGCGGTACGGACGAGGCGGAGCTGCTGCGTCTCGCGGGCGCCCTGGAGCACGCCTCGGAGCACCCGGTGGCGCGGGCCGTGGCGGCCGGCGCGGTCGCGGTGGTGGGCGAGCTGCCCGTACCGAAGACCTTCGAGAACGTGCCGGGGCTCGGGGTGCGCGGCTCCGTCGACGGTCATCTGGTCCTGGTCGGGCGGGCCGCACTGCTCGCCGCCGAGGGGATCGAGGTGCCGGGGCAGGGCGCGCCGGGCGTGGTGCACGTCGCCTGGGACGGGCGGGCGCGCGGCACGCTGACGGTCGCCGACGCCGTCAAGGAGACCAGCGCGGAGGCGGTCGAGCGGCTGCGGGCGCTCGGGCTGCGGCCGGTGCTGCTGACCGGGGACGCGCGGAGCGTGGCCGAGCGGGTGGCGGCGGAGGTCGGCATCGGCGAGGTGATCGCCGAGGTGCTGCCCGAGGACAAGGTGGACGTGGTCCGCCGGCTCCAGGCCGAGGGCCGGGTGGTCGCGATGGTCGGCGACGGGGTGAACGACGCCGCCGCGCTGGCCACGGCCGATCTCGGCCTGGCGATGGGCACCGGCACGGACGCCGCGATCGAGGCGAGCGATCTGACCCTGGTCCGCGGGGATCTGCGGGTCGCGGCCGACGCGATCCGGCTGTCCCGGCGCACCCTCGCGACGATCAAGGGGAACCTGGGCTGGGCCTTCGGCTACAACGTGGCGGCGCTGCCGCTGGCCGCCGCCGGGCTGCTCAACCCGATGATCGCGGGGCTCGCGATGGCCTTCTCGTCGGTGTTCGTGGTGACCAACAGCCTGCGGCTGCGGCGTTTTTCCTGAGCTGTCCGGCCATCGGCCGGGGCGGCGGGCGGGGGCGGGCGACCCCTCCGCGAAATTGACCCGCCCGTGACGCCGCGAGACCTTCCCAAAGAGATCTAGATCACAGATATTGGGGGGTAACCATCTGGGCCGTTCGCGAGTCTAAGTGGGCGATGCCAAGAACGTCTTGGGGGACGTTCATGGGATGTCTTGGGGGACGTCCCAGGCAAGCGCGGCCGGGGCACGTGCACAGGGGAGCTTTGAGCGGCCCTCCCGTACGTACCCCGGCAGACCGCGCCGACCGGCGCCCGGCCCGGATCCCGTGGGGGGAATCCGCACCGGGATATGGGAAGCGCCCCGTTCGTCGACCCGTGGGGGGATCGACGGCGGGGCGCTTCCGCTTGTACGGCGCGGGGCCGGACCCAGGTGGGGTCCGGCCCCGGAACCTCGAAGCCTCAAGCCTCAAGCCTCACAGCGTCAGGTCTCAGATCTCAGACCTCAAGAACCTTCACCGGATGACGAAAGCCGCCGGCCGCGGCACGGCGGGCCGGGCTCCGTCACAGCCGGCTTCAGCAGGCCTGACCTCAGCGGGCCTGACTTCAGCGGGCCTGACTTCAGCGGGCCTCGACCGGGACGAAGTCGCGCTCGACGACGCCGGTGTAGATCTGGCGCGGGCGACCGATACGGGAACCCGGCTCCTTGATCATCTCGTGCCACTGGGCGATCCAGCCGGGGAGGCGGCCGAGGGCGAAGAGGACCGTGAACATCTCGGTCGGGAAGCCCATGGCGCGGTAGATCAGACCCGTGTAGAAGTCCACGTTCGGGTAGAGGTTGCGCGAGACGAAGTAGTCGTCGGAGAGCGCGTGCTCCTCCAGCTTGAGCGCGATGTCCAGCAGCTCGTCGGACTTGCCGAGGGCCTTCAGGACGTCGTGCGCCGCCGCCTTGATGATCTTGGCGCGCGGGTCGAAGGACTTGTACACCCGGTGGCCGAAGCCCATCAGGCGGACGCCGTCCTCCTTGTTCTTCACCTTGGTGATGAAGGCGTCGACGTCGCCGCCGTTGGCCTTGATGCCCTCGAGCATCTCCAGGACGGACTGGTTGGCGCCACCGTGCAGCGGGCCCCACAGGGCCGAGATGCCGGCGGAGATCGAGGCGAACATGTTCGCCTGCGAGGAGCCGACCAGACGGACCGTGGAGGTCGAGCAGTTCTGCTCGTGGTCCGCGTGCAGGATCAGCAGCTTGTTGAGCGCCGAGACGACGACCGGGTCGAGGTCGTACTCCTGGGCCGGGACCGAGAAGGTCATGCGCAGGAAGTTCTCGACGTAGCCCAGGTCGTTACGCGGGTAGACGAACGGGTGACCGATCGACTTCTTGTACGCGTAGGCCGCGATCGTCGGCAGCTTGGCCAGCAGCCGGATCGTGGAGAGGTGACGCTGCTCCTCGTCGAACGGGTTGTGGCTGTCCTGGTAGAAGGTGGACAGCGCGGAGACCACGGAGGACAGCATGGCCATCGGGTGGGCGTCACGCGGGAAGCCGCGGAAGAAGTTCTTGACGTCCTCGTGGACCAGCGTGTGCTGGGTGATCTCGTTCTGGAAGACCGTGAGCTCGTCCCCGGTGGGGAGCTCGCCGTTGATCAGGAGGTAGGCCACCTCCAGGAAGCTCGACTGCTCGGCGAGCTGCTCGATGGGGTAACCGCGGTACCGCAGGATGCCCTGCTCGCCGTCCAGATAGGTGATGGCGGATTTATAGGCGGCGGTGTTGCCGTATCCGCTGTCCAGGGTGACCAGACCGGTCTGGGCTCGGAGCTTCCCGATGTCGAAGCCCTTGTCGCCGACGGTGCTCTCGACCACCGGGTAGGTGTATTCACCGTCCGCGTACCGCAGTACTACAGAGTTGTCGCTCACGTCATCCCTCACCGACGTAGTGCCTCTTCTTCGAGGTGCCCTGACTGTCTCTACCATCCCCCATTTGGCTCAGGAGAGTGCACTCGGGGTCGACCATTGGGCCAATTGGCGGCACTCAGTGCCGCCAACCTGCATATCCTGCCCCCTTCGCCCCGGTTCCGAAAGCCCCTCGTGATCTTTCACACGAGAGCACCCCCTGTGAGCCGGTACGCGAGTGCGGTAAAGCGCCGTCCGGCGGAGACCGTACGGACGGCCTGGGCGATCGCCCGACGGGAGCCGACCAGCACCACGAGCTTCCGGGCGCGGGTGACGGCCGTGTAGAGCAGATTGCGCTGGAGCATCGTCCAGGCGCTGGTGGTGACCGGGATCACCACGGCCGGGTACTCGCTGCCCTGCGAGCGGTGGATGGTCACAGCGTAGGCATGGGCCAGCTCGTCCAGCTCGTCGAAGTCGTACGGCACCTCCTCGTCCTCGTCCGTGCGGACGACGAGCCGCTGCTCGTCCGGGTCGAGGGAGATCACGACGCCGACCGTGCCGTTGAAGACGCCGTTGGCGCCCTTCTCGTAGTTGTTGCGGACCTGGGTGACCTTGTCGCCGACCCGGAAGACCCGGCCGCCGAACCGCTTCTCGGGCAGGTCGGGGCGGGCGGGGGTGACGGCCTGCTGGAGCAGTGCGTTGAGCGCGCCGGCGCCGGCGGGGCCCCGGTTCATGGGGGCGAGGACCTGTACGTCCCGGCGCGGGTCGAGCCCGAACTTCGCCGGGATCCGCCGGGCGGCGACCTCCACGGCGACCCGGGCGGCGTCCTCGGTTTCTTCCTCGGCGAAAAGGTAGAAGTCCGTCAGACCGGTGGTGACGGGCGGGACGCCCGCGTTGATCCGGTGCGCGTTGGTGACCACCCCGGACTGCTGGGCCTGCCGGAAGATCCGGGTCAGCCGGACCGCCGGGACGGGGCTGCCGGGCGTGAGCAGATCCCCCAGGACCTCGCCGGCGCCGACCGACGGCAGCTGGTCCACGTCCCCCACGAGCAGCAGATGGGCACCGGGTGCCACCGCCTTCACGAGTTTGTTCGCGAGCAGCAGGTCCAGCATGGACGCCTCGTCGACCACCACCAGGTCGGCGTCGAGGGGGCGGTCCCGGTCGTACGCCGCGTCCCCGCCCGGCTTCAGCTCCAGGAGCCGGTGCACGGTCGACGCCTCGGCGCCGGTCAGCTCCGCGAGCCGCTTCGCGGCCCGGCCGGTGGGCGCGGCGAGGACCACCTTGGCCCGCTTGGCCCGGGCCAGCTCCACGATCGAGCGGACCGTGAACGACTTGCCGCAGCCGGGGCCGCCGGTGAGCACCGCGACCTTGCGGGTCAGCGCGAGCCGTACCGCCTGCTCCTGCTCCGGGGCGAGCGACGCCCCGGTCCGCCGCGCCAGCCAGGCCAGCGCCTTGTCCCAGTCCACGTCCCCGAAGCCCGGCATCCGGTCCTCCTCGGCGCCCAGGAGCCGGCGGACCTGCCCGGCGAGGGACAGTTCGGCCCGGTGGAACGGGATCAGGTACACCCCCGTCACCGGCAGCCCCTCGGGGCCGGGGACCTTCTCCCGTACGACCCCTTCGGGGTCCTCGGCGAGCTCCCCCAGACAGTCGATGACCAGGCCCGTGTCCACCTGGAGCAGCTTCACCGCGTCGGCGATGAGGCGTTCCTCCGGCAGGAAGCAGTGGCCCTGGTCGGTGGACTGCGACAGCGCGTACTGAAGGCCGGCGCGCACCCGGTCGGGGCTGTCGTGCGGGATGCCGACGGCCTGGGCGATCCGGTCGGCGGTGAGGAAGCCGATGCCCCAGACGTCGGCGGCGAGCCGGTACGGGAGGTTCTTCACCACGGAGATCGAGGCGTCCCCGTACTTCTTGTAGATGCGGACGGCGATGGAGGTCGAGACGCCGACGCTCTGGAGGAAGACCATGACCTCCTTGATCGCCTTCTGCTCCTCCCAGGCCGTGCCGATCAGCTTCGTGCGCTTCGGGCCGAGGCCGGGCACCTCGACGAGCCGCTTCGGCTCGGTCTCGATGACGTCGAGGGTGTCCGTGCCGAAGTGGTCGACGATGCGCTCGGCGATCCGGGGGCCGATGCCCTTGATGAGACCGGAACCGAGATAGCGGCGGATGCCCTGGATGGTGGCGGGCAGGACCGTGGTGAAGTTCTCGCAGGTGAACTGTCTGCCGTACTGGGGATGGGAGCCCCAGCGGCCCTCCATCCGCAGCGACTCCCCCGGCTGGGCGCCGAGCAGCGAGCCGACGACCGTGAGCAGATCACCGGCGCCCCGGCCGGTGTCCACGCGGGCGACGGTGTACCCGCTCTCCTCGTTGGCGTAGGTGATCCGCTCCAGGACCCCTTCGACCACTGCCAGATGGGACATGTGCCGACCGTATCGGAGGTCTCGGACACCACGCGGGGCCTGTGGACAACTCCGTGGGGCCTCCGCGGTGGGGCCTCAGCTTGAGGGCGTCCAGGGCGGGACCCAGGTGCCGTCCGGGGCCTTCGGGGCCGGGGGCAGGGCGGCGAGGTGGGCGCGGAGGCCGGCCAGGGCCGGGTGCGGGTTGTCGCGGTGCCACAGGAGCGAGTGCGGGTAGACGGGGATGGGGCCGGTCACCGGGATCCGGCGCAGGCCGTGGCCGGTGGGCCAGACCAGGCGGGTCTGCTCGCTCATGAACGTGGCCAGGGCCGGGGTGTCGGCGATGGTGTCGAGGAGCGCGTCGGAGCCGAAGTTGGGGCCGGTCGACTCGATGGTGAGGCCGAACTGTGCGACGAGGTCGTCGTAGTAGGCGGCCCACTCGGTGCCGGGGGCGATGCCGGGCATCCAGATCCGGTGGCCGGCCAGCTCCGGCAGGGACACCGAGCGGGCGGACGCCAGCGCGTGGCCGGGGCCGGTGAGGAGCTGGAGCGGCTCGTCGAAGACCCGGACGGAGGCGATGTCCGCGGGGAGCGGGTGGCCGGGCGCGCCGACGGCGCGGAAGGTCGCGTCGATCGTGCCGGACCGGAGGGCGGCCACCGCCTCGTCGATGCCGAACAGTTTCAGCACGTCGAGTTCGACGTCGGGGTGGAGCCGGTGGAAGTCGCGCATCAGGCCGGAGGCGGCGCCGCGCAGGTTGATCACGTCGACGCGCAGCGGACGGCGTCCGACGCGGACGGACAGGGCCGCGCGGTCGGCGACTCTCAGCAGTTCGCGCGCGTGGGGCAGGAATGCCTGTCCGTCGATGGTCGGCGCGGCGCCGCGCGGCGTACGGGTGAACAGCCGCACCCCGAGTTCCCGCTCCAGCGCGGCGACGCGCTTGGAGACGGCCTGCTGGCTGACGGCCAGCTCGGCGGCGGCTTCCTGGAACTGTCCCGCGTCGGCGGCGGCGACGAAGGTCCGAACGGTTTCGAGGTCCATGCCCTCACCGTAGGGGCACAACCAGTGGTTGTGGCGAGGGGGTCATTTGGTTGTTTGATCCTGGCCGGTGCCGCTCGCTTGGATGCGATCGAACGCTGATTGGTTGTAAGGGCGGGTGTGAGCGGCGAGAGGGGCCGGACGTGGATCGTGGGCGGCGGCGGGGTCGGGGGCCGGGGTCCGGGCCGAGGGCGGGCCGGCGGCTGGGGTTGGGGCCGGGACGGGGTCCGGGGCTGGGGCGGCCGTTCGGGTGGCTCTGGGGCGCCTACGGGACCAGCGCGCTCGGGACGTGGCTCGCGTTCGGCGCGCTGCCGCTGATCGCCGTCCGGGTGCTGGACGCCGGGCCCGCCCAGGTCGCGGCGCTGTCCTCGGTGGGGGCGGCGGTGGGGGCGGTCGTGGCGGTGCCGCTCGGGCCGTGGGTGGAGTTCCGCCGCAAGCGACCGGTGCTGATCGGGATGGACCTGGCGCGCTGCGCGGCGCTGCTGACGGTTCCCGCCGCGTACGCGCTCGGGGTGCTCACCTTCGTCCAGCTGCTGCTGGTGTCCGTCACCGTCGCGGCGGCCGACATCACCTTCCGGGCCGCCTCGGGCGCGTATCTGAAGACGCTTCTGCCGGCCGGGGACCTGCTCGCCGCGAACGCGCGGTTCGAGTCCACCTCCTGGACGACCACGATCGTCGGGCCACCGCTGGGCGGGGCGATGATCGGACTGCTCGGGCCGGTGGCCACGGTGGTGGCCGACGCCGTCAGCTATCTGCTGTCGGCCCTGGGCATCCGCGCGATCGGGGGCGGGGAGGCGCGGCCCGCGGCGCGCCCGGAGGGCGGCCGGATGCGGGCCGGTGAGCTGCTCGACGGGTGGCGGCACATCCTCGGGGACCCGAAGCTGCGCCCTCTCTTCTTCCACACCGCCCTGTTCAACGGCCTGGTGATGGCCACCGAACCGCTTCTCGCGGTCCTGCTGCTCGGCCGGCTCGGCTTCACTCCCTGGCAGTACGGGCTCGCCTTCGCCGTGCCCGCGATCGGCGGGCTCGTCGGGGCGCGGCTGGCCCGGCCGCTGGCCACCCGGTTCGGGCGGCACCGGGTCCTGGTCGGCTCCGGGACGCTGCGCGCGCTGTGGCCCGTCGGCCTCGTCTTCGTCGGGCCGGGGACCGGCGGGCTGCTCCTGGTGATGGCCGTCGAACTCGGACTGATCTTCTGGTGCGCGGTCTTCAACCCGGTCTCCGCGACCTTCCGTCTGGAGCGCACCCCGGCCGACCGGGTCGCCCGCACACTGACCGCCTGGTCGGTGACGACCAAGGCCACCACCGCGCTTCTGACGGCGGTGTGGGGCGTGCTGGGCTCCCTGCTCGGTCCGCGTACGGCTCTCGGTCTCGCCGGGGTGATCGTCCTCGCGACCCCGTTGCTGCTTCCGCACCGGTCGGCGGCGTCGGCGCCGGATGACGCGCGGGCGGCGGACCCGGCGCCGAGGGGGGTGTGAGGGGGCGGTCATATGCCTGACGGCAGCGGCGCGAGGGTCGGCATATGCCCCGACGGCACCGCCGGCAGCCGGGCATATGACCCACCCGGCTGCCCCTCTGCCCTCCCTTGCCTCTCACACCGCCAGGAACGCCCCGACCGTCTGCTCCAGAACCTCCACGCCGTCCCGTTCCCACAGCTCGTCGTTGAAGATTTCGACCTCGACCGGGCCGGTGTACCCCGCCTCGGCGACGAGCGCGCACCACCCGGGCAGGTCGATCGACCCGGTGCCGAGCCGGCCGCGCCCATGGAGCACCCCGGCCGGGAGCGGGGTGATCCAGTCGGCGAGCTGGAAGGCGTGGATGCGGCCCGCCGCGCCCGCGCGGGCCACGGCGGCGGGAGCCCGGTCGTCCCACCACAGGTGGTACGTGTCGACGACCACGCCCACCTGATCCGCCGGGAACTCCTCGGCGATCGCCAGCGCCTGGTCCAGGGTGGAGACGGCGCAGCGGTCGGCGGCGAACATCGGGTGCAGGGGTTCGACGGCGAGCCGGACGCCGCGCTCCGCCGCGTACGGGGCGAGCCGCCCGATCGCGTCGGTGATCCGGGCCCGGGCGGCGGCCAGGTCGCGACTGCCGGCCGGGAGCCCGCCGGAGACCAGGACGAGGGTGTCGGTACCGAGGACCGCGCACAGGTCGACAGCCCTGCGGTTGTCGTCCCACCAGTCGCCGCCGTCGCCCTTGCCCTTACCGGTGCCGGTGCCGGTGCCGGTGAAGAAGCCGCCCCGGCACAGGGTGCTGACGGCGAGTCCCGCGTCCCGGACGAGCCGGGCGGCGGCGTCGGCGCCGTACTCCTCGACCGGCGCGCGCCACAGGCCGACGCCCGGGACGCCGAGCCGGACGCAGTGGGCGACCAGAGCGGGCAGCGGAAGCCGGCGGACGGTCATCTGATTGACGCTGAGGCGGTCGAGGTTCACTGCGGTACTCCGTACACCGTGAGCAGGGCCCGCATCCGGGCTTCGGCCCGGGCCGGATCGGGGAACAGGCCGAGCCCGTCGGCCAGTTCGTACGCCCGCGCGAGATGCGGCAGCGAGCGGGCGGACTGCAGTCCGCCGGGCATCGCGAAGTGGCCTTGGTGGCCGGCGAGCCAGGCGAGGAGGACCACACCCGTCTTGTAGAAGCGGGTCGGCGGTTCGAAGAGATGCCGGGAGAGGGCGACCGTGGGATCGAGGAGCGCGCGGAAGCCGTCGGGGTCGCCCGTGTCGAGGAGCTGTACGGCCTCGGCCGCCAGTGGGCCGAGCGGGTCGAAGATCCCGAGCAGCGCGTGGCTGAATCCCTGGTCGTCGCCCGCGATCAGCTCGGGGTAGTGGAAGTCGTCGCCGGTGTAGCAGCGCACACCGGCCGGGAGGCGGCGGCGCAGGGCGACCTCGCGGCCGGCGTCGAGCAGGGAGATCTTGACGCCGTCGACCTTGTCGGGGTGGGCGGCGACGATCTCCAGGAGGGTCTCGGTGGCGGCGTCGGGATCGGCCGAGCCCCAGTAGCCTTCGAGTGCCGGGTCGAACATCGGGCCGAGCCAGTGCAGGATCACCGGCTCGGCGGCCTGCCGCAGCAGATGCCCGTAGAGCTCCTGGTAGTCCTCCGGGCCGGTCGCGGTGGCGGCCAGGGCACGGGAGGCCAGGAGGACGGCCTGGGCGCCGGATTCCTCGGCGACGGCGAGTTGCTCCTCGTACGCCTGGCGAATCCTCAACGTATCGGCTGATCCGTCGAGTTGGTCGGTGCCGACGCCGCAGGCGATCCGTCCGCCGACCGCCTTGGCCTCGGCGCCGGAGCGGCGGATCAGCTCGGCCGCGCCCGCCCAGTCCAGTCCCATGCCGCGTTGCGCGGTGTCCATCGCCTCGGCGACGCAGAGTCCGTGCGACCACAGATGGCGGCGGAAGGCGAGGGTGGCATCCCAGTCGAGGACGGCGGGCCCGTCCGGGGTGGCGTCGGCGCGCGGATCGGCGACCACATGGGCGGCTGCGAAGACGGTACGAGAGGCCGGCGACCCGGTCCCGGCGACCCCGGTGGACCCCGCAGCCCCGGCGGTCCTGGTGGCTCCGACTGGACGCGGGTCCCGGGGTGCGGTGCGCGGCTCGTACGCCCGTACGCCTCCGCCGTCCCGCCGGGGAAGGAACAGGGTCACAGCCTCACCTCGGGGACGTCGAGACGGCGGCCCTCGGCGGCGGACCGCAGGCCGAGTTCGGCGAGCTGAACGCCTCGCGCGCCGGCGAGCAGGTCCCAGCGGTACGGCTCTCCGAGGTGGATGTGGCGGAGGAAGAGTTCCCACTGCGCCTTGAAGCCGTTGTCGAACTCCGCGTTGTCCGGGACCACTTGCCACTGGTCGCGGAAGGACGTGCCCGCGACGAGCGGAAGATCCGGGTTCCAGACCGGCTTGGGCGTGGTGGAGCGGTGCTGGACTCGGCAGCCGCGCAGGCCCGCGACGGCCGAGCCGTGGGTGCCGTCGACCTGGAACTCCACGAGCTCGTCGCGGTGGACTCGGACCGCCCAGGAAGAGTTGATCTGGGCGATCGCGCCGCTCTCCAACTGGAAGATGCCGTACGCGGAATCGTCGGCGGTCGCCGTGTACGCCCGGCCCCGCTCGTCCCAGCGGCGCGGGATGTGGGTGGAGACCTGGGCGGTGACGGAGGTGACCCGGCCGAAGAGTTCGTGGAGCACGTACTCCCAGTGCGGGAACATGTCGGTGACGATGCCGCCGCCGTCCTCGGCGCGGTAGTTCCAGCTGGGGCGCTGGGCTTCCTGCCAGTCGCCCTCGAAGACCCAGTAGCCGAACTCTCCGCGTACGGAGAGGATTTCGCCGAAGAAACCGCCGTCGACGAGGCGCTTCAGCTTGCGCAGCCCGGGCAGGAAGAGTTTGTCCTGGACGACGCCGTGCCGGATGCCCCGGGCCTCGGCGAGCCGGGCGAGCGCGAGGGCGCCGGCCAGATCACCGGCGGTGGGTTTCTCGGTGTAGACGTGCTTGCCCGCGGTGATGGCCTTGGTGAGTGCGGCCACCCGCGCCGAGGTCACCTGGGCGTCGAAGTAGAGGTCGACGGTGTCGTCGGCGAGGACGGCGTCGAGGTCGGTGGACCACGCGTCGAGCCCGTAGCGCTCGGCGAGCACGCGCAGGGCGGGTTCACGGCGGCCGACGAGCACCGGCTCGGGCCACAGGGTCTCGCCGTTCCCGAGGTCGAGGCCGCCCTGCTCGCGCAGCGCGAGGATCGAGCGGACGAGATGCTGACGGTGGCCCATACGGCCGGTGACACCGTTCATGGCGATGCGGACGGTCCTGCGCGTCACGGTCGAGTCCCCTCCCCGGCGGGGTGCTCCGCTCGTCCGGGGCGACGGACGGCCAAAGCGCCCGGCCGGAGAGGCCGTCCGTGGTGGCCGCCCCGACGCGCGCCTCTGACGTACGCCCCTGGTGAGGGTTCCCGCCGGATGGAAAGCGCTTTCAGTCCCTGATGACGCTAGCCTGCCGACATCACCGTCGACAAGGGCCCGGAGGTTCCCCCGCGATGACCGTCACCCTGGCGGAGGTGGCCACCCGCGCGGGGGTCTCCCCCGCGACCGTCTCCCGCGTCCTCAACGGCAATTACCCGGTCGCGGCGGCGACCCGCGAACGGGTGCTGCGCGCGGTCGACGAGCTGGACTACGTCCCCAACGGCCCGGCCAGTTCGCTCGCCGCCGCCACCTCCGACCTGGTCGGCATCCTCGTCAACGACATCGCCGACCCCTTCTTCGGGATCATCGCGGGGGCGGCACAGAGCGCGCTGGGCGAGGACGCGGCAAGCCGGGGCGGGGGCGGAGTCGGGGGCGGGAAGCTGGCCGTCGTCTGCAACACCGGTGGCTCCCCCGAGCGCGAACTGACCTATCTCACCCTGCTCCAGCGCCAGCGCGCCGCCGCCGTGATCCTCACCGGCGGCTCCCTGGAGAACGACGCGCACCAGGCGGCGGTGACAGCCAAACTGACCCGGCTCGCCGAGGCCGGCACCCGGGTGGTGCTGTGCGGGCGCCCGCCACTCGCCGCGACCGGGCCCGGCGGGGCCGGCGGGGCCGGGGGAGCCGACGGGGGGCCGGGTGCGGGGCTGCCCCCGTTCGCCACGCTCGCGTTCGACAACCGGGGC
This sequence comes from Streptomyces sp. NPDC048718, assembly GCF_043198875.1. Taxonomy (NCBI): domain Bacteria; kingdom Bacillati; phylum Actinomycetota; class Actinomycetes; order Kitasatosporales; family Streptomycetaceae; genus Streptomyces; species Streptomyces sp. NPDC048718. Next base: position 251,408 of record NZ_JBICVG010000005.1, on the reverse strand, counting down.
GGGGCCCGTCGCCTCACCGAGCATCTGCTCGCGCTCGGCCACCGGCGGATCGGGTACGCGGCGGGGCCGGCCGGCCACACGACGACCCGGCACCGACTCGAAGGCCACCGCGCGGCGCTGCGGGCGGCCGGGGTAACCGAAGGCCCCACGACCCACGGCCCGTACGACCGGACCACCGGCTACCGCGCCGCCCACGAATTCCTGAGCCGGACACCGGACTTGACGGCCGTCGTGGCCGCCAACGACACCATCGCCCTCGGCGTCTGCGCTGCGCTGCGCGAACGGGTTCTCGACATCCCCGGCGACATCTCGGTCGCGGGCTTCGACGACCTGCCGTTCTCGGCGGACGCGGTACCCGCGCTGACGACCGTACGTCTGCCGCTGCACGAGGCGGGCGCCCGCGCGGGACGGCTCGCCCTCGGCGTGGCACCCGTCCCGCCGGGCGGTCTGGCGACGGTCCCGGCGGAACTGGTGGTGCGGGGAACGACGGCGAGGCCGAGGGGCTAGCCGCCCGCTACGGTAGGAAGCGACGGCACTCGGAGGCCCTCATGACGGCGATGGAGATCGGCACCCCGAGCGCGTGGGACGTGCTCGAAAGCGCCAACCTGCCCAACGGCTACCGCGTGGAGATCACGGCAGGAAAGATCATCATGACGCCGCAGGGGGAGCACCAGTGGAAGGTCATCCCGCACGCGGCCTCGCAGATCGACCGACAGCTCGCCGGTCACGGCGACATCCTTTCGAACGTCATGATCGATTTTCCGTCGATCCTCTACGGTTACGCCCCCGACCTCGCGATCATCGCTCCCGGTGCCGAGCGCAACAGCCGCGGCCGGTACGCGTGGCACAGCCTGGAAGCCGTGATCGAAGTCGCCTCCGCGAGCACACGGGACAATGACTTCCAGAAGAAGTTCCGCATGTACGCGGAGTGCGGCATCCCTCTCTACGTCATCGTCGACCCCTCGGACGGTACGTGCACGACGCACAGCCGCCCCACCCGTACGGGCACCTACGCCGAGCAGGACCGGATCCCCTTCGGGGAGGATCTGGTCCTGCCTCTCGAAGGACGCGAGATCGTCGTCGCGACGGACGGGTTTCCGCGCGACCGGCGGTAGAGCCCGCCCAGGCTCGACCCGGCGCCGGGAGACCGATCAGTAGTAGCGACGCATGATCTCGGTGGACCAGGCGGGCTGGGCGGTCGGGCCCTGGGGGCCGAACTCGGCCATGTACGGCTTGAGATCGAGCACCGGGGTGCCGTCGACCGCGTCCAGACCCTGCACATGGACGTCGAGGCCGCTGACGCGCAGGAGGCGGCAGCGCGAGACGCCGAGACGGTTGGGCCGGTTCTTCCCGCGCTGGGCGAAGATGCCGACCAGTGGCCAGTCGGTGTTGCCGCGCGGATGACGGGCTCCGGTCTCCACGCGGTCCTCGGGCACCCGGTCGAAGTGGTAGACGACCTCCAGGTGCGAGAAGGCGTCGAGTCCGGCCAGCGCCTCGGGGCCGAAGCGCGTGGCGTCGAGCCGGATGACGGCGGTGACGTCCGCCCACGCGTCGTCCCGGACTTCGCTCCGGCCGCCGACGACATGGGCGACGGGGTGGGTGAGGATGCCTTCGGCGGGCTGCCGCATGACCTGCCTCTTCTCTCGGGCCGGACGGGGTGGGGTTCGACGGGGATGGGTCAGGGCCGAGGCCGGGCCCGGCTGGGTCAGGCCAGGCCCGTCGCGGCCAGGACCGCCGACACCGTCTCCTCGACCGTCTGCCGCGCGTTGTCGATCCAGACACCCTCCCCCGACAGCTCGGCGCGCATCGCCTCGTCGAGGAAGGTCCAGTCGGTGGTCAGCCGCTTGTCGCGGGCGTTGTTGCGCTCCCACGCCACCACCGGGCCGGGGGCCAGGACGACCAGGTGGAACGGGACCCCCGCCGGCGCGTGCCGCCGGTAGTAGTCGAGGTGCGAGCGGCGGACGACCACGTCGTCCACGACCGGAAGGAACCCGGCGGCCGCGTAACTCCCGGCCAGCAGACAGGCGTTGCGGGCCCTCAGCAGGATCTGCCGGTCGGCCTCCGGATCGCTCTCGGGGCCGGGCCATCGGCCGCCCCGGACGATCAGCTCCTGGAGCCCGTCCACCTCGATGCGCGCGGAACGCTCGAACCGCGCGGCGAGGGCCGCCGCCACGGTGCTCTTGCCACTGCCCGGGATGCCGGCCAGCAGGACGACCCCGGGGGCGGGTTCGGGAGCGTCGACGACGATGTCGGCGAAGGAGAAGGTCATCCGGGGGGCCTTTCAGCTGCGGGCGGATCAGTCGGATCAGTGGGATCAGTGGGATCAGTGGGATCAGTGGGGCTTCACGCAGTATGCGGATTCCCCGGCGCCAGCGCTCAGGTATTCCGTCCGCAGGAGGTAGTCGGACGGACCGCAGTCGGCCTTGGCGGCGACCTGGTAATCGGCGTCCGCCGAGGTGCAGTCCAGCTTCCACAGCTCTTGCTCGGGCCACCGTGAGTCGTTGTGGACGCAGTCGCCCGCCGACAGACCCCGCAGCACGGCGGCGGCGCCGTCCGCCCCGTGACTCCCCTGGCCGCTGCGGCCCTCCTCGCCGCCCGCGAACAGCCCGATCAGGAAGAGCACCCCGATCATGGCCGCGAACAGCGCGATCGGGGAAAGGATCAGCAGCGCGGGCCAACGGCGCAGGACACGCCGTCCGGGGTCGAGAGGCTGCCTCTGGGCACCGTACGGCTCGGGCAGCCGGCGTACGGCCGAGCGGGCGCCGACGACGTTGGCCAGCACGATGAACGGGGTGATGAAGAACGAGAACGGACCCCACCAGCCGCCGCCAGGGTGCCGGAGGTCATCTTCCGGTAGACGGCCAGGCCGCAGGTCCGGCACAGGACGGCGCGCCGGATGAGCGTGCGCATCACGATGAGCATGCCCTGGTGCGCCCGGACGGTCACCGGCGCCGCGGGCTGCGCGCCGCACGCCTCGCACCACAGGGGCGCGGCGGCATGCGGCGGGAAGGGCTGCTGCCCGTTGGGCTGTTGCCCGTACGGCGGCTGCCCGTAGGGCTGTTGCGGGATGGGACCCGGCGGCCCGTACGGCGGCTGCGGGGCGGGGCCCGGAGGGCCGTACGCCTGCGGATGCCGCTGCGGCGGCCCGAACGACTGGGGCGGGTACGGCTGTTGCGGGTGCGGCCCCGGCGGCGCGCCGTACGGTGCGGGTGGCTGGTAGGGCGGCTGCTGCGGATGAGTCATGGAGCGGTTCCCCCGTTCGGCGACGACACCGGAACCCTGGCCTTCCACCCCTCTCCGCCGGCCTCGGCCTCCTGCCCGCCCCGAGGCTCAACGGGCTTGCGCCGCACGGAAGTCAGCGCCACACCTCCGACCAGCAGGGCCGCCGCGCACCAGCGCAGCGGGGTCACCGACTCGCCGAGGAACAACGCCGCCGAGGAGACGCCGAAGACCGGGACGAGGAGCGAGAACGGCGCCACGGACGAGGCCGGGTGGCGGCGCAGCAGCCAGCCCCAGGCGCCGAAGCCGAAGACGGTGGTGATCCAGGCGACGTAGACGATGACCCCGACGCCGGTCCAATCGAGCGCCCGCAGCGCGTCGAGGTCCCGCCGCGGCCCTTCGATCAGGAGGGACAGGCCGAGGAGCGGCAGGACGGGCACGGTGCTGACCCACACCATGAAGTTGAGCGAGTCCGGCGGGGCGGCCTTGCGGGTGAGGACGTTGGAGACGCCCCAGCAGACGGCGGCGGCGATGACGAGGGCGAAGCCGGTGAGGGCGCCCTCGGCCCCGCCGTGGGCGGACGCCTCGTCGACGGCGGCGACCGCGATGCCGGCGAGGGCCACGCCCATGCCGATCAGCTTGGTCCGGCCGGGGCGCTCACCGAGGGCGAGGAAGGCGAACAGGGCGGTGAAGACCGCCTGGATCTGGAGGACCAGCGAGGACAGTCCGGCGGGCGCGCCCAGGCTCATGCCGGTGAAGAGCAGCCCGAACTTGGCGACGCCGAGGGCGAGTCCGACGCCCACGATCCACTTCCACGCCACCTTGGGGCGGCCGACGAAGAAGACGGCGGGCAGGGCCGCGACGAGGAAGCGGAGGGCGGAGAAGAGCAGCGGCGGGAAGTGGTCGAGGCCGATCTCGATGACGACGAAGTTGACTCCCCAGACGGCGGCGACCAGGGCGGCGAGAGCGATGTGTGCGGGGCGCATACGAAGGAGCATCACCCGGCGCGAACATGTAGCACCAGCACGGATTCCTTCATGGTTGGATGAAGTACTGCTTCATCGTCGCTGGAAGAACCGGACCGAGAACCGGACCGAGAACCGGGAAGAGAACCGGAGAGAAGAGGGGGCACCGCGGTGCTGGATCTGGGACGTCTTCGGGCGCTGCACGCCGTCGCCGTGCACGGCACGGTCGGCGCCGCTGCCGCCGCCCTCGGCTACACCCCCTCGGCGGTCTCGCAGCAGATCGCCAAACTGGAGCGGGAGACCCGCACGACCCTGCTGGAGCGCGAGGGCCGGGGCGTCCGGCTCACCGACGAGGCACGCGCGCTCGCCGACACCGCCGAGCGGCTGCTCGCGCTGGTGGAGGAGGCCGAGGTACGGCTGGAGGAGGGACGCGGGCAGCCGGCCGGACGGCTGCGGATCGGCTGCTTCGCGAGCGGCGCGCGCGGGCTGATGCCCCGGGTGCTCGCGGAACTGGCGCGCCGTCACCCGGCCCTGGACGCCCGCCTTTCGGAGGTGGATCCGCATGTCTCGGTGGATCTGGTCGCGCGGGGCGTGCTCGATCTTGCCGTGGCACACGACTGGGACATCGCGCCGCTGCCGGTGCCGCCGGAGGTGGAGCAGGCGGTGATCGGTCCCGACCGGTGCGACATCCTCGTGCCGCGCGGGCACCGGCTCGCGGAGCGGGACACCGTACGCCGGGAAGAGTTGGCGGAGGAGCGGTGGATCACCCAGCCGCCGGGCACGGTGTGCCACGACTGGCTGATCCGGACGCTGCGGGCGACCGGGTACGAGCCGCTCGTCGCCCATCAGGCCGAGGAGAACCACACTCAGGTCGCGCTGGTCGCGGCCGGGCTCGGGATCGCGCTGGTGCCCCGGCTCGGGCGCGGGGCGCTGCCGCCGGAGGTGGTACCGCTCCGGCTCGACCCGGTCCCGACTCGGTGGCTGCGGGCGCTGTGGCGAACGGGTGCGGCCCGTCGGCCGGCGATCACGGAGACGGTGCGCACGCTCCAGGAGCTGTGGCCGGAGGTGGCGGAGACGCACGCGGCGCCTGTGGCGGCGGCCTGACGGGCCTCCGGCCCCCTGACAGCGATCAGCGGTCGCCGGGGGCATCGGTCGTACGTACGCGCGGTGCGCCACCCACACGTACCTCAGCCGCCCCTCCCGTACCGCTCTCGCGCCGCCTCCGCACCGCCTCCGTATCGCCTCCGTGCCGCTCGCCGCCGGAAGGATCTTTCTTCTGCCGATCCGGATCATTCTTGTGCGGATCCTTGACCTGGCAGTTACTTTCCGGCTATCCGTGCACCTTGGAAGTTTCTTTCATGGAAGGAGCACGAGTGCAGCACCGCGCCCCATCCCCCTCCAGACGTACTCTCCTCACGGTGTCCGCCGCCGCGGCCGCCGCCGTCACCGGTGTGGCCGCCCCGATCGCCCAGGCCGACACCCCCACCGCGACCACGGCCGGCGCTCCAGCCGGAGCCACCGGAACCACTTCCACCGCCCACGACCGGACGCTCCGCGCCCTGATCTCCCGCATGTCGCTGGAGGAGAAGGTCGGGCAGCTCTTCGTCATGCGGGTCTACGGCCATTCGGCCACCGCCCCCGACCAGGCCGACATCGACTCCAACCTCCGGGAGCTCGGCGTCCGCACCGCCGCCGAACTCGTCGAGCGCTACCACGTCGGCGGCATCATCTACTTCGCGTGGGCGCACAACACCCGCGACCCGCACCAGATCGCCGAGCTGTCCAACGGCATCCAGCGGGCCGGGCTCGCCCAGTCCACCCCACTGCCGCTGCTGATCGCGACCGACCAGGAGCACGGCATCGTCTGCCGGGTGGGCAAGCCCGCCACCCTGATGCCCGGCGCGATGGCGCTCGGCGCGGGCGGCTCGCACGCCGACGCCCGCAAGGCGGCGCAGATCGCGGGCGCCGAACTGGCCGCGGTCGGCATCCGGCAGAACTACGCACCGGACGCCGACGTCAACGTCAACCCGGCCAACCCGGTCATCGGCGTACGTTCCTTCGGCGCCGATCCCGATTCCGTCGCCGCGATGGTGTCCGCGCAGGTCAAGGGCTACCAGCAGGGCGGGGTCGCGTCGACCGCGAAGCACTTCCCGGGCCACGGGGACACCGCCACCGACAGCCACTACGGGCTGCCGACCATCACCCACACCCGTGAGCAGTGGGGCGCGCTGGACGCGCCGCCGTTCCGTGCCGCCGTCGCCGCCGGCATCGACTCGATCATGACCGCGCACATCGTCGTGCCCGCGCTCGACCCGAGCGAGGATCCGGCGACCCTCTCCCGCCCGATCCTCACCGGGATCCTCCGCGAGCAGCTCGGCTACGACGGCGTGGTCGTCACCGACTCGCTCGGGATGGAAGGGGTACGGACGAAGTACGGCGACGCGCGGGTCGCCGTACTCGCGCTCAAGGCGGGCGTGGACCAACTCCTCAACCCGCCGGACCTGTCGGTCTCCTGGAACGCGGTGCTCGCCGCCGTGAAGAACGGCGAGCTGACCGAGGCCCGTCTCGACGAATCGATCCTGCGGATCCTGCGGCTCAAGACCAAGCTCGGCCTGTTCAAGGACCCGTACGTCACCCACGCGGGCGTCGACCGGACCGTGGGCACGGCCGCGCATCTCGCGCACGCCGACCGGATCGCCGAGCGGACCACGACCCTGCTGGTCAACGAGGGCGGTTTCCTGCCGGTCAGCCGGCGCAGCCACCCCAAGGTCCTCGTCGTCGGCGCCGACCCGGCCTCGCCGTCCGGCACCACCGGACCGCCGACCGCGACCCTGACCGGCGCGCTGAGCGAACTCGGCTTCTCGGCCAAGGCGTTGTCCACCGGCACCACACCGACGGCCGCGCAGATCGACCGGGCGGTGGCGGCCGCCGCCGGGCAGGACCTGATCCTCGTCGGCACGTACAACCTGTCGGCCACCAGTCCCCAGCGCACCCTGGTGGACCGCCTGGTGGCGACCGGGGTGCCGGTCGTGACGATCGCCATCCGCAACCCGTACGACGTGGCCCACACCCGGGGCCAGCGCGCCACGCTCGCCACCTACTCCTGGACCGACGTCGAACTCCAGGCAGCCGTACGGGTGTTGGCGGGCCGGGTCGCTCCGCGCGGTCGGCTTCCCGTACCCGTGCAGAGCGCGGCCGACCCGGCGAAGACGCTCTACCCGGTGGGCTACGGCCTGTCGTACGCGTAACCGCCGACCGGAAGCGGACGCCCCACGCGCCGCGCCCGCACGCGAGCCGGCCCTCCGTCCGCCGGGGACGGAGGGCCGGCTCGTCTCTTGCCTCTTCAACGCCGCGCGTTTTAGGCGCTCTTCACGCCCCGCGCGGGAGTCACGGACGCAGGCCGTGCTCCCGGGTGGCGTCCTCGTCGACCGGCTGGTCGAGTCGGGCGTCGTAGCGGGCCAGCGGCTTGGCGGCGGCGACGGCGGGCGCGTCGACGCCGGCCCAGGCGAGCACCCGGGCGGTCGCGTTGGCCTTCTCGGCGGGCACGAGACCGGCGATGTTGGCGCCGTGGTTCATGCCCGGCGCGACGTACACGTAGCTGTCGCGCGCGCTCTTGTCGAGGTGGAACTTCTCGGAGCCCCACGGGTCGTTACCGCCGTAGACGAACAGCATCTGGTCCGCGTTCTTCCGCACCCAGTTGTCGACGTCGCGCATGACCTGCGGCTTGAACTTCATCGGGATCTCCTTCGGCACGAAGGAGCTCGCGGGCTGGTAGCCGTAGCGGCTCAGCCCGGCCAGGTGCGGCTGCTTGATGCTGGGCGAGCCCAGCTCGGTGGCCGCCTGGTAGTAGTACGGGGTGTAGGACTCCAGGTCCTGGTCGGTGTACGCGGACCAGCCCGAGTAGGCGTCGATCGTGTCGTAGACCTCGTCGTCGCTCGCGGTGGCGGCGACCGGGATCTGGTCGCAGACGTCCTGGCCGTAGTACTGCCAAAAGCCCCACACGAAGTCGAGGACGACGGCCTCGTACGCCTTGTCGAGCGAGCCGAGCGTGTTGAAGGTGGCGCCCTCGGACGCCGCCCAGGCCGCGTACTTCTTCTCCAGCGGCCCCCGGCGCAGCAGCGCCTCGCGCTGCATGTTGTTCAGCCGGTCGCGGCAGTCCTTGGTGCCGACGGTCTCGAAGAACCGGTCGTAGGCCGAATCCTCCTGGTTGACCACGTCGTTGGGCGCCACGTACGCGACGACACCGTCCATGTCCCGCGGGTAGAAGCGTTCGTAGTAGGTGGCCGTCATGCCGCCCTTGGAGGCGCCGGTGGACAGCCACTTCTTCCCGTAGATCGACTTCAGCGCGGTGAAGATGCGGTGCTGGTCGCCGGCGGCCTGCCAGATGTCCAGCTTCGACCAGTCGGCCGGCTCGGGGCGGGACGGCGAGAAGAAGCGGTACTCCATGGAGATCTGGTTGCCGTCGATGATCCGCGTCGGCTCGGTGCGGCTCGGCGTGGTGCTCAGCCCGTAGCCGCTGGTGCGAAAGACAGTGGGGCGGTCGGTGTCCTTGTGGAGGACCGAGATCCGCTGCTGGAAGGTGCCCGCCCACGGGCGCTTGTGGTCGATCGGCTGCTCGTAGTTGAGGACGAAGTAGCGGTAACCCGCGTACGGCTTCTCCTCGATGAGGCTCATCCCCGGGATCGCCAGCAGGCGGTCCTTGATGTCGGCGCTGACGGCCGCGTCCGCGGTCGCGGTCCGCCCGGCATCGGCCGCCTGTGTGTCGGCGGCGGTGGCCACCGTGGCCGTCGGGCCGACGGTGCCTATGACCACCGACAGCGACACGAGCCATCTCAGCGACTTGCGCATTCACCCTCCCCTGGGTTCACAACGGTGACGTGAACCTAGCGGGGACGGTGTCCGCACCGCCAGACCCGACGGCCACTTACCTCTGTATCAGCAGAGGATCCGGCCCCGGCCCGTGACGGCGTCGGCGGTGGCGTGGGCGGCCGTATCGGCAGGAATGGTGTCGGCAGGAGGCGTCAGCAGAGGATCCAGCCCGTGGCCTTGGAGCGGCCGTCGAGCGTGGCGGAGGCGCGTACACAGCGATTGAGGGCGTGGATGGTGACCGGTCCGGCCTGGCGGGCGAAGCGGCCCTTGTCGACGACGGCCCGGCCGCCGCGCGCTTGCAGCGACACCGACATGGGCCGCGGCGCGCCGGGCCGCTTGGCGACGGCGAGGGCGCAGACGTACGAGCGGGTGCGGTAGAGCCGCAGCTCCCCGGTGGCGAAGCCGATCACGCGGGTGGGCCGGCCCTGGCAGCCGGAGGCCGCTTTGGCGCTCCCGGCCCCCGGGTCGCCGAGGACGAGGGTGCCGGCGGCGAGCAGCAGGGCGAGCGGATACGCGGCGGCGCGGCGCCCTGCTCCCCGTACGCCCCCCACGCGCCCGCGCACGCGCGTTTCCCTCCGCACCCCCGCATACCTCCCTGTCTCGTACACACAGATGACGCACAGGAAGGCGAATCGGTTGCGCTCCGTGCTCACGCCGGGGGTACGAGGAGGGCGGTGCGTACGCTCCGTACACACCGCCCCTACGCACCGCCCTCCTCGTGACCTGACCCCAGGGGCGGCCTCAGCCGGTCTCGGAGGCCATCGCCCGGTCCTTGCCGTGGCCTTCGCCACGTCGGCCTCCGGCGCCCTCGGTGTCGGCGTCCTCGGCGCCCGCGTGCTCGTCCTCGCCGATGAAGGTGCGCCACAGCGTCGCGTACCGGCCGCCTTGGGCCAGCAGCTCGTCGTGGGTGCCGTCCTCGGCGACCCGGCCGTGGTCCATGACGACCACCCGGTCGGCGCGGGCGGCCGTGGTGAGCCGGTGGGCGACGATCAGGGTGGTGCGGGGCCCCGTGCCGGGGGTCTCGCCGTCCGCCGTACGGCGCCCGGCGAGCCGGTCCGTCGCCGCGTTGACCTGCGCCTCGGTGGCCAGGTCGAGCGCGGCCGTCGCCTCGTCAAGGAGCAGGACGTCGGGGTCGACCAGCTCGGCGCGGGCCAGGGCGATCAGCTGGCGCTGGCCCGCCGAGAGGTTGCGGCCACGCTCGGCGACCTCGTGGAGGTAGCCGCCGTCGAGCCCGGCGATCATGTCGTGGGCGCCGACCGCGCGGGCCGCCGCCTCCACCTCGGCGTCGCTCGCCTCGGGCCGCCCGTACGCGATGGCGTCGCGGACCGTCCCGGGGAACAGATACGACTCCTGCGGCACCACGCCGAGCCGGTGGCGGTACTGGGTCATGTCGAGCTCGCGCAGGTCGGTGCCGTCGGCGGTGACCCGGCCCGAGGTCGGGTCGTAGAACCGGGCGACCAGCTTGACCAGCGTCGACTTGCCCGCGCCGGTCTCTCCGACGAAGGCGACGGTCTGGCCGGCGGGTATCCGCAGGTCGACCTTGGTGAGCGCGGCCCCGTTGGTCTTGGTTCCGGTCTTGGTTCCGGTCTCGGTACCGGCCTTGGCGCCGGCCTTGGCACCGGTCTCGGCACTCGCGGCCGCCTCGCCGGCCGCGCCGCCGCCCCCGTACGCGAAGGACACGTCCTCGAAGGCGAGGTCGCCGCGCAGCGCCCGCACCGGGCGCGGGGCGGCGACGGCGGCGGTGGAGGTGGGCTCCTGGAGGAGTTCCTGGATCCGCTTGAGGGAGACGGTGGCCTGCTGGTAGCCGTCGAAGACCTGGGAGAGCTGCTGCACGGGCGCGAAGAACAGGTCGATGTAGAGCAGGTACGCGACCAGCGCGCCGGTGGTCAGCGTGCCCGCCTCGATACGGTGCGCGCCGACGATGAGGACGGCGGCGGAGGCCACCGACGACAGCAGGGTGACGAACGGGAAGTAGACCGAGATCAGCCACTGGCCGCGCACCCGGGCCGCCCGGTACTCGACGCTGCGCGCCGTGAACCGCTCGGCACCCGTCCGCTCGCGCCGGAACGCCTGCACGATCCGCAGCCCCGCGACCGACTCCTGGAGATCGGCGTTGACGGAGCTGATCCGCTCACGGGCCAGCTCGTACGCCTTCACGCTGGCGCGGCGGAAGAAGTACGTGGCGACGGCGAGCACCGGCAGGGTCGCGAAGACGACCAGGGCGAGCTGGAGGTCGAGGACCAGCAGCGCGACCATGATGCCGAAGAAGGTGACGACGGAGACGAAGGCCGTGACCAGGCCGGTCTGGAGGAAGGTCGACAGGGCGTCGACGTCCGTGGTCATCCGGGTCATGATCCGCCCGGTCAGCTCGCGCTCGTAGTAGTCGAGACCGAGCCGCTGGAGCTGGGCGAAGATCTTCAGCCGCAGGGCGTAGAGGATCCGCTCGCCGGTACGGCCGGTGACCCGGGTCTCCGTCGTCTGCACCACCCACTGCACGAGCACCGTGAGCAGCGCGAGCAGCGAGGCGGCCCAGACGGCGCCGATCGCCATCTTGTCGACGCCCTGGTCGATGCCGTGCCGGATCAGGATCGGCAGCAGCAGACCGGCGCCCGCGTCGATGGCGACCAGGGCGAGGCTGAACAGCAGCGGACGGCCGAAGCCGTGCAGCAGACGGCGCAGTCCGTACGACTTCTCGGGGGCCACGGCCCGGGTCTCGTCGACGTCCGGGGTGTCGTTGGCGGGCGGCAGGGCGGCGACGGCGGCGAGGAGTTCCGGGGTGGCGCCGGGCGTGCTCGCCTCGCGCTCGGCGGTCTCGTCGCGTACCCACAGGGTGGGCGTGATGCCGCGCTCGGCGTCGAACTCGGCGTCCAGTTCGGCGCGCAGCGCGCGGTCCTCGGGCGTGCCCGCGCCCGCGTCCTCGGAGTCGTCCACGGCCGGGGGCAGAGTGTGGCCGGGCGAGACCCCGCCGAGTTCGTCGGGGTCGGTGAGCAGCCGGCGGTAGAGCGCGGAACGCTCCTGAAGCTCCTCGTGGGTGCCGATGTCGGCGAGCCGGCCGCCGTCGAGGACGGCGATGCGGTCAGCGAGGTTGAGGGTGGAGCGGCGGTGGGCGATGAGCAGGGTCGTACGGCCCGCCATCACCGAGGTCAGGGCCTCGTGGATCTCGTGCTCGACGCGGGCGTCGACGGCGGACGTGGCGTCGTCGAGGACCAGCAGCCGGGGGTCGGTGAGGATGGCGCGGGCGAGCGCGACGCGCTGGCGCTGGCCGCCGGAGAGGGTGAGCCCGTGCTCGCCGACCTTGGTGTCGTACCCCTCGGGAAGTTCGGCGATGAAACGGTCCGCCTGGGCGGCGCGGGCGGCCGTCTCGATCTGTTCGCGGGTGGCGCCGGGGACGCCGTACGCGATGTTCGCGGCGACCGTGTCGGAGAACAGGAAGCTGTCCTCGGGGACCATGCCGACGGCAGCGCGCAGCGAGTCGAGGGTGAGGTCGCGGACGTCGTGGCCGCCGACGCGGACGGCGCCGCGGGTCACGTCGTAGAAGCGGGGCAGGAGGAGGGAGACGGTGGACTTGCCGGATCCGGAGGCGCCGACGACGGCGACGGTCTCGCCGGGGCGTATCTCCTGGGAGAAGCGGTCGAGGACGGCCTTCGCGCCGACTTCCTCATCCGCTTCTTCGGTCCCGAGCTCGCCCGGCTTGCCGTACGCGAAGGAGACGTCGTCGAACTCGACGGTCGCGGGGGCGTCCGCCGGCAGCTCCGTGGTGCCGTCGGTCATGGTCGGCTCGGTGTCGATCAGCTCCAGGACCCGCTCGACGCCGGCCCGGGCCTGCTGGCCGACGGTGAGGACCATGGCGAGCATGCGGACCGGGCCGACGAGGGAGGCCAGGTAGGAGGAGAAGGCGACGAAGGTGCCGAGGGTGATCTGGCCCTGGTACGCGAGCCAGCCGCCGAGCGCGAGCACGCCGACCTGACCGAGGGCGGGCACCGCCTGGAGGGCGGGGGTGTAGCGGGCGTTCAGCCGGATCGTCCGCAGCCGGCCCGCGAACAGCTTGCGGCCGGCCTCGCGGATCTTGCCGGTCTCCTGCTCCTCCTGGCCGAAGCCCTTCACGACCCGGACGCCGGTGACGGCGCCGTCCACGACGGTCGCGACGGAGGCCGCCTGCGCCTGCGCGTACCAGGTGGCGGGGTGCAGCCGGGAACGGCTGCGGCGGGCGATCCACCACAGCGCGGGCGCCACGGCGAGGGCGATGAGGGTGAGCGGGAGCGAGAGCGCGGCCATCACGCCGAGCGAGATGAGGAAGAGCAGGATGTTCCCGATGGTCATCGGGAGCATGAAGAGCAGGCTCTGAATCAGCTGGAGGTCGCTGGTGGCGCGCCCGACGACCTGGCCGGTCGACAGCTCGTCCTGGCGCCGTCCGTCGAGCCGGACGATCGTCCCGTACATCTCGGTCCGCAGGTCGTGCTGGACGTCGAGGGCGAGGCGTCCGCCGTAGTAGCGGCGTATGTAGGTGAGTACGTAGACGACGACAGCGGCGGCTATGAGCAGGCCGGTCCACATCGCGAGGGAGCCGGTCTTGGCGCCGATGACGTCGTCGATGATCACCTTGGTGATGAGCGGGACGAGCGCGAGCACGGCCATGCCGGCCAGCGACGACCCGAGCGCGAGCACCACGTCGGTCTTGTAGCGCCAGGCGTACCCCCACAGCCTGCGCGCCCAGCCCTGTTGCCGCGGGCGGTCCCCCGCCCGCTCCTGTGTCCGTTCCTGCCCCACGACGGCCACGCGGCGCCTCCCATCCTTGCTGGTCTACCGCAAGGCCCAACACGGCCGGGTTGGCTTTTCATCCCATCTTAATAATTACGTGGGAAGACCGGTCGAAGGTCCTAGGACCGGGGCGGGGCGCGAGGGGCGACCGGGCCGGGGCCTCGCACCCGGACAGGGTCACAGACAGCCACAGTCGGTGCCGTAGAGCAGCAGGAAGACCGCTGTGCCGGCGACGGCGGTGAATACGGTGGCACCGGCGGCGGCGAACCACCGGTAGCGGCGCGGCTTCGCAGGGGTACGGAAGGCGGACAAGGCGCCGTACGCCAGAAAGGCGCCGAGCGCTCCGGCGCCCGCGAGGGTGAGATTCGGGCTGAAGGACCAACTGATGTAGGCGAGCAGCGCGAGGGCGACGAGCAGTGCGCAGGCGAGTGCCTGGAGGATCAGGTCGGCGAGGGTCTCGCCCACCGTCTCCGTCAGGAATTCCCCGACGCCCTTGGCGATGACCTTGAGGTTGCTCTCGCCGTCCGCCGGGCTGCTGGAACTACCGGGGCCTTCCGCCTCGTCCCACGCGGTCGGACCGCCCCCGGCGCCCGCACCGGCCGTCTCCGCCGGGCCGGTCGGGTCGGCCGCATCGGTCGCGCCTCTCGCGTCGCCCACATCGGTCACATCACTCACGCCCACGGCGCCCTCCCCTTCCGAACACCCCCGTCCGACCGAAGAGACCCGATCGGGGCCGGGAGGGTTGACCCGGCATGGGTAGGACCCCGGTGCGGTCGCCGGCCGGCGGGCGTACGGCGGGACGGGAACGTGGCGGGAGAGGAAGCCGATGGCGCGGGTCGAGGACGGGAAGCCGTACGGGTGGGGGCGGCTGCATGCCGCCTTCCGGGTGCTGGAGGGGCTGGCCGGGGGAACCGCCCGGCTCGCGGAGCCCGCGCGGCGCCGGGAGACGATCGACAAGCCGCGGGTCACGGTGGTCCGGCTGCTGCGCGACACGAGCGAGCACATTCTGCTCGCCCGGGAGAAGGGCGGCGATCACGCCAAGGCCGCGGCTCAGGTCTACGCCGACATCGCCGAGCTGATCGCACCGGAGCGGATGTACGCCAAGAACCCGACGAAGGAGGAGATCGCCGAGTTCGAACAGGGGTACGAGAGTCAGCTGGCCCGCTACCGCGACCGCTGGGGCGCCCTCGTAACCGACTGATCCCCGGTGGCCCGGCCTGGGCGACTCCGAGTCTCCGGCGGGGGCGGCGCTCAGGAGCCCGTCCGGCCGCATGTGCGGCGAACGGCCAGGGGTGCCAGGCTGGCTGGCCGGCGCCCCTGACGCGTATGGCGGACGGAAGAGCGAGCCACGCGGACCGCGCCACTCACTCCGTACGGGCGCCGGAGACCCGGCGCGGCAGGGGATCGCGCCCCGGCTCCGGCCCTGGCTCCCCACCGCCCTCGGGGGCGAGGAGCGCGCCCACCAAGTCGACCAGCCCCTCCTGAAGCGCTTCGAGCCGTGAGGCGGCCCACTGGTCGTACAGATCAGGGGTGACGGGCCTGTCGGGCCCATCGGGCTCGCGGTGGGGAGCGGTCACGGCTTCGCCGCCGTTCCGGCGTCCAGCCCTCCGGCGTCCAGCTCGCACCAGACGCGCTTGCCGGTGGCGACGTACTCGATGCCCCACCGGTCGGCCAGGGCGGCGACGAGGCAGAAGCCGCGGCCGGACTCCTCGTCGTCGGCCGGCGGCCGGGGCGCGGGCACTCTCGTCCGGCCGACGTCCAGCACCACGACGCGGACGGTGGTCTCGGTGGTCCGGGTGACCGCCACGCCGATCCGCCGCGAGTCCGTGTGGACCACGGCGTTCGTGACCAGCTCGGAGACGAGGAGCCGGGCCGTTTCGGCCAGTTGCCCCAGCCCCCACGCCTCAAGGGCGCGGACGGCGTCGCGCCGGGCCGCGCCGGGGGCCGTCGGCCGGGCCTTATACCGGGCGAGGTAACCGGGCGGCCCCATCGAGGCCGGTGAGAGGTGATTCACAGTCGCCCTCGCGACGGCCTGGATGCTCCAACGGGCGGCGGGAGCGGGGGCATGCTCGCACTCGTGCTCACAAGCCAAGGTCGCGTCGGGGTGGGGGGTCATGGTGGTGACGGGAAGGGGCGCGGTCATCGCCGTTCCTCTGCGTGTCCAGCTGAGACGTGGGGGGGGGGAGCGGCGGCCACCGACCAAGGCCCGGCGACCGCCCGGATCGGGCGGCATGGGGGTACGCCCGATCTTGGTGACGGAGCGCCCTACACACCTGTGTCGCGACGAACCGCCACTCCTTCGCGAGAGCTAGAGTGCTCCCGAATCCGAGGGGTGAGCAACTGGCGCACCTACTCGAATTCCTGTTCACCATCGATGAGTTGAACCCCTCGCGAGCACCCTGCGACCCCAGCGCGGAAGGCGCGAACCCCAGCGGGTAAGGCGACCACCCATGGGTGACATGACGTCACCCGGCAAGGGAGAATGAGGAGTCATGCCGAACCAGAGAGCCAGGCCCACCCTGCGACGCCGCAGGCTCGGCGAGCAGTTGGCGGCGAAGCGTGTCCAGGCCGGCCTCGGTGTCGACGCCGCCTCGACACTGATGGGCTGGGACAAGCCCACCCTGTCGAAGGTCGAGAACGCCCGACGCCATATCTCCGTCAAGGAAGTCCACGACCTCCTCGGCCATTACGGCGTCACCGACTCCGCGTTCATCGAGGCGATGACCGCTCTCGCCCGTGACGCGGGAAAGAAGGGCTGGTGGGCCGGATTCGGTGACGTCGCCGGCGCGTACCAGGATCTTCTGAGCGTGGAAACCGACGCGGAGGGCATGCGTTTCTTCTCCCCGTCTCTGGTCCCTGGCCTGCTCCAGCGCGGCGGCTACGCCCGCCAGGTCATCAACGCCGCCGCGATCACCCGGACCGACGAGGACAAGGAAGCGCTCGCCCGCCTCCGGCTGGCCCGGCAGTCCGTGCTCGAACGCTCACCGAACCCGCTGCGTCTGTGGGCGGTGATCGGCGAAGCGGCACTGCATCAGCGCTTCCCCGACCCCGGCGCCATGCGCGAGCAGCTCAGCTATCTGCTGGATGTCTCTCACTGCAAGGGCATCACGGTCCAGGTGATGCCGCTCGACTGCCATGGACACCCGGGCATGGTCGGGATGTTCAGCATCGTCAACTTCCCCTCGCCCTGGCCCACCGTGGTCAACCTGGAGAACATCCGGGGCGGCACCTTCGTGGAGGGGACCACCGACGTGGCGGTCTTCGAGGAAGCCTTCGACCAGATCGTCGCCACCGCGCTGTCGCCCGACGCGTCGCGCGAGACCATCAAGAAGATCCTGGAGGAGAAACACTCATGACCGCCCCCGCCCCGGACAGCCCCGCCTGGTTCAAGTCCTCGTTCAGTGGTGGTGAGCAGGACTGCGTCGAGGTCGCGGACATGCCCGGCACCCTGTACGTCCGCGACTCGAAGGACAAGACCGGCCCCAACCTCGCTTTCGGCCCTGCGGAGTTCTCCGCCTTCGTCGCCTACGCCTCGACGCTGGCCGCCTGACCGCACGACTGTCCGACCGTCCGCACGCGCGACAGGCCCGCCTCCCTCCGACCGGATCGGTTCGGGGGAGGCGGGCCTGTCGCGCGTGCGCCGGGAGGCCGCTGCCCTGGCGGCCCGCGACCCGGTGTCCGTCAGGCGCGGGCGTCGCGGGCGGCGGCGATCTGGCGGGACATGATCGTGGTCAGCTCGTACGCGGTGTGGGAGGCGGCCACGGCGGTGATCTCCGCGTGGTCGTACGCCGGCGCGACCTCCACCACGTCCGCCGAGACCAGGTTGCAGGAGGACAACCCCCGCAGGATCTCCAGGAGTTCGCGCGAGGTCATGCCGCCCGCCTCCGGGGTGCCGGTGCCGGGCGCGTGGGCCGGGTCGAGGCAGTCGATGTCGATGGAGATGTACAGCGGGCGGTCGCCGATGCGCTGCCGCAGCTGGTCGGCGACCTCGTCGGCACCGCGCCGGTAGACGTCGGCGGAGGTGACGATGCCGAAGCCCATCTTCTCGTCGTCGGTGAGGTCCTGCTTGCCGTACAGCGGGCCTCGGGTGCCGACGTGCGAGAGGGCCGAGGTGTCGAGGATCCCCTCCTCCACGGCCCGCCGGAACGGGGTGCCGTGCGTGTACTCGGCGCCGAAGTAGGTGTCCCAGGTGTCGAGATGCGCGTCGAAGTGGAGCAGGGCGACCGGGCCGTGCTTCTTGGCGACGGAACGCAGCAGCGGCAGGGCGATGGTGTGGTCGCCGCCCAGGGTCATCATCCGGGCGCCGGTGGCGAGCAGATCGTCGGCGGCGGCCTCGATGGTCTCGACGGCCTCGTGGATGTCGAACGGGTTGGCCGCGATGTCACCGGCGTCCGCGACCTGCGCGAGCGCGAACGGGGAGGCGTCCTGCGCCGGGTTGTACGGACGCAGCAGCCGGGACGCCTCACGGATCGCGTTGCCGCCGAAGCGGGCACCGGGGCGATAGGAGACACCGGTGTCGAAGGGGACGCCGACCACGGCGACGTCGGCGGTGCCGACCTCGTCGAGCCGCGGCAGCCGGGCGAACGTCGCGGGACCGGCGTACCGAGGAACGCGGGACGAGTCGATCGGGCCGCGCGGGGTGCTCGCGTTCTGGTCGCTGCTGCTGCTCACGTCCGGTCCTCCTGAGGATGTCGGGATGTCGGGATGTCGGGATGTCGGGATGTCGGGGATCTCGGTCGGCACGACAGTAGGACGCCGGAGAGCGGTACAGAAGTGTAGGTTTCCTCCACTCTGGTGCTCTGCGATGTACGAAGGATCCACTCACGTGAACGCTCCGGAAGCCCCGGCCGCCCCGCCGGCCCCTCTGGTTCCCCTGGTCCCGCCTGCCTTCCCGCTCCCCCGGATTCCGCTGTCGGCGCTGCTCGGCGAGGCCGGGCTGGGGCTGCGGCTGCTCGCGGGGCCGCAGGACGCGGCGGACACGCCCTTGCAGGGGGTGCACGCCTCCGAGATGGCCGACCCGTACCCGTATCTCCTCGGCGGCGAACTGCTGCTGACGGCCGGGGTGCAATTCCCGACGGGTCCGGTGGACTTGGCGGACCCGGGGGACTCGGCGGACCCGGCGCGCTATGCCGCACGGGTGCGGCAAGCGGGGGCGGCGGCGCTCGGGTTCGGGGTGACGCCGGTGTACGACACGGTGCCGGCGGACCTGGTCGAGGCCTGCGAGCGGCTCGGGCTGCCGCTGATCGAGGTGCCTCCGCGGACCCCGTTCACGGCGGTGGCGCGGGCGTTGTGGGGGCTGATGGCGCGGGCCCGGACGCGCGAACTGGGGCGGGTGAGCGAGGCCCAGCGGTCCCTGGCGGCGGCCGCGGCCCGGCCCGATCCGGTGCCGGCGGTCCTCGGCGCGCTGGCGGCGCGGCTCGACGGGCGGGCGGTGCTGTTCGGGGCGGACGGTACGGAGTCGGCCGCGGCCGGACGCGCGGTGCCGCCGGAGACGGCGCGGGCGCTCGCGGAACTGGCGGGGGTGGTGCGGTCCCGGCCGCGCGGCCCGTCGTCGGCGAGCGACGGCGGGGGCGGCGGGGCCGGGCCGAGACTCACGGCGTACGCGCTGGGCGGCGGCGAGGGCGGGCTGGCCCTGGGCGTGGCGGCGGAGCCCGGGGCGCCGGGCGACCGGACCATCACGGGCCTCGCCGTCGTCCTCCTCTCCCTGCTGACCGCGCCGTACGACCGGGCCGCCGGCACCGCGGCCCGCGACACGGCCCTGGTCCGGCTCCTGCTCGGGGCCGCCCCGGCCGACGCGGCCCGCACCCTCGGTCCGGGCCCGTGGACCGTGGTCCACGCGCGCGGCGGCGACGGCACCCCGTTCGCGGCGACGGCGCTGGCGTCGGCGCTGGGCACCTCGCTCGTGGACCCGGGGAATGCCGGGGTGGAGGGCGCCGGGCCGGAGGGGGCCGGGCCGGCCGCCCCCGCCTCCGCCTCCGTACGGCTCGTCCTCCCCGCCACGCCGGTCCTGCCCCAGCCCGGCTGGACCCTCGGGGTGAGCGCCCTCGCCGAGGCGGACGGTCTCGTCGCCGCCGACGCGCAGGCGGCGCGGGCGCTGCGGCGCGCCGAGGCCCGCCGGGTTCCGGTCCAGCGGCACGTCACCGGCGGGCTGGCGGCGCTGGTGGACCAAGACGAGGCGGCGGCGTACGCCCGCGACCTCCTCGCTCCCCTCTCCCCCGTCCTCGCCGAGACCCTGCGCACATGGCTGTCGCTGCACGGGAGTTGGGACCGGACGGCGACGGCCCTGGGTGTCCACCGCAACACCGTCCGCCAGCGCGTCGGCCGTATCGCCACCCTGCTCGGCGGGCGCGACCTGGACGACCCGGACGTCCGGATGGAGCTGTGGTTCGCCCTCGGCCGTACGCCTTGACCGCCACGGCCGCCCCGACCGCCCCGACCGCCGTGATCAGCACGCTCAACTCGCCGCGCCCACCGGCCGGTTCGCCGAAACCGGCCCGACCCCGCCCCGATCGGTGAAGACTGACCACCCAACGGACCGGACCGCACCTCTCGAAGGGAACCCCGCCGTGGACTACCGCCTCGAACTGATCCCGCTCCCGGTCGCCGACGTCGACCGCGCCAAGTCCTTCTACGCCGACCGGCTCGGTTTCGCGGTCGACCTCGACTACAGCCCGGACGAGTCGTTCCGCGTCGTCCAGCTGACGCCGCCGGGGTCGGCCTGCTCGATCGCCCTCGGCACCGTCGTCGGCACTCCCCCGGGCTCGGTCCAGGGCCTGCACCTCGTCGTCGACGACATCCACGCCGCCCGGGCCGAACTGGTCGGCAAGGGCGTCGACGTCGCCGAGGTCGAAGCCCTGGGGGCACCGGGCAAGCCGACCGTCTCGTACGCGGCCTTCACCGACCCGGACGGCAACGGCTGGACCCTGCAACAGCTCCCCCGCTGAGCCGCGCGCCCGCGCACCCCGGCGCACGCACCCACCCTGCCCGAGCCCCGCCCCGGCGCCCCTGAGGCACCCCCGGAACGGCCTCAGGGTGCCCCCGGAACGGCCCCGGAGCGCCCCCGAGGTGCCCCCAGAGTGCGCGGCATCACTCTGGACAGCCTCGACAACTGGTCGGTAACTTGGAGTGAGCAAGCGCTTAGGCACCTGGCATGTCGTGTTGCCCGGGGCCCGGTGACAGGACAGGACCACAAGGAGGCGGCTCGTGCGCCGTACCGTATTCAACGAGGACCACGAGGCATTCCGGGAGACCCTGCGCTCCTTCATCGAGGCCGAGGTCGTCCCGGTCTACGACGAGTGGTTCGCCGCCGGCCAGGCGCCCCGCGACTTCTACTACAAGCTCGGTGAGCTGGGCCTCTTCGGCATCAACGTGCCCGAGGAGTTCGGCGGCGCCGGCCTGGACACGCACAAGTTCGAGGCCGTCCTGTACGAGGAGACCTCCCGCGCCGGCGTCACCTTCGGCGGCTCCAACGTGCACGTGCTGCTCGCGCTCCCGTACATCAAGATGCTCGCCGACGAGGCGCAGAAGCAGCGCTACCTGCCGAAGTTCGTCACCGGCGAGGAGATGTGGGCCCTCGCGATGACCGAGCCGGGCACCGGCTCCGACGTCGCGGGCATGAAGACCACCGCCAAGCTCTCCGAGGACGGCACCCACTACGTCCTCAACGGCGCCAAGACCTTCATCACCGGTGGCGTCCACGCCGACCGCGTGATCGTCTGCGCCCGTACCTCCGCCCCGTCCGCCGAGGACCGCCGCTTCGGCATCTCCCTCTTCGCCGTGGACACCAAGTCCGAGGGCTACTCGATCGGCCGCAAGCTCGACAAGATGGGCCTGCGCACCTCCGACACCGCCGAGCTGGCGTTCGTCGACGTCAAGGTCCCGGTCGAGGACCTGCTGGGCGAGGAGGGCAAGGGCTTCTCCTACCTCGGCCACAACCTGGCCTCCGAGCGCTGGGGCATCGCCTTCGGCGCGTACGCGCAGGCCAAGGCCGCCATCCGGTTCGCGCAGGCGTACGTGACCGACCGCACCGTCTTCGGCAAGCCGGTCGCGCACTTCCAGAACACCAAGTTCGAGCTGGCCGCCTGCCAGGCCGAGGTGGACGCGGCCGAGGCCGTCGTCGACCGCGCCACGGACGCCCTGGACGCGGGCGAGCTGACCCCGGCCGAGGCCGCGAGCGCCAAGCTGTTCTGCACCGAGGTCGCGCACCGCGTCATCGACCGCTGCCTCCAGCTGCACGGCGGCTACGGCTACATGAACGAGTACCCGATCGCCCGCCTGTACGCGGACAACCGCGTCAACCGGATCTACGGCGGCACCAGCGAGATCATGAAGTCGATCATCGCCAAGTCGATGGGCCTGTAGGCGCTCCCGTGCCCGACACGCACCCCTCGGTGGACGGGCCGGCCGGCCCGTCCACCGGCGCCCCGGCCACCCCGGAGGCTCTGGACGCCCCGGAGGCCCAGGACGCCCAGGACGCCTCGGAAGCCTCGGTCACCCCGGACGCTCTGGACGACCTGCTCGATCTGCTCGACCTGGAGCGGATCGAGCGGGACATCTTCCGCGGCGAGTCCCGGTCCGCGCTCGTCCCCCGCGTCTTCGGCGGCCAGGTGGCCGCCCAGGCGCTGGTGGCGGCGGGCCGGACCGTGCCCGCGGACCGGCTCGCCCACTCCCTGCACGCGTACTTCCTGCGTCCCGGGGACGCCGGCGCGCCGATCGTCTACAACGTCGACCGGATCCGCGACGGCCGCTCCTTCACCACCCGCCGGGTGGTCGCGGTCCAGCACGGCCAGCCGATCTTCCATCTCTCGGCGTCCTTCCAGACGTACGAGGAGGGGCTCGACCACCAGGCGGACATGCCGGCCGCGCCCGACCCGGAGTCGCTGCCGACGGCCGCCGAGACGCTGCCGCTGCATCTGCCGAGGGAGGTCGCCGACCGGCTGATCGAGGCCCGCGCGGCGGTGGATCTGCGCTACGCCGAGGAGCCCCCGTGGGGGACGGTCGGGCAGCCGCGCGAACCGCGCTCGCAGGTGTGGTTCCGTACCAACGGCAAGCTCGCCGACGACCCGCTGCTGCACGTCGTCCTCGCCACCTACGTCTCCGACATGACGCTGCTCGACTCGGTCCTGCTCGCGCACGGGCGGGGCGGCTGGGCGGTCGGTGACGTGGTCGGGGCGTCGCTCGACCACGCGATGTGGTTCCACCGGCCGTTCCGGGCGGACGAGTGGCTGCTGTACGACCAGGAGTCGCCGACCGCCGCCGGCGGACGCGGACTCGGGCAGGCCCGGATCTACACGCGGGACGGGCGGCTCGCGATCTCCGTCATCCAGGAGGGTGTCGTTCGCGTCCCGCGCTGACGGCCGGCCCTACCGTCGCCTGTCATGACGGACAGCGGAGAGCGGGCCGGAGCCGACAGCGGACCCGGGGTGGGTGGCGGTGTCGGTCCCGGCACCAAAACCAGCCCTGGCACCGGCACCGGCACCGGCGAGAGCACCTTCACGGTCCTGGTGGCCGCGGCGGCGAATCTGGGGATCGCCGCCGCCAAGGCCGTCGCCGGTGTCGTCAGCGGATCCAGCGCGATGCTGTCGGAGGCGGCCCACTCGGTGGCCGACACCGTCACCGAGGGCATGCTGCTCGCCGCGCTGCGGCGCAGCGGGAAGCCCGCCGACGAGGACCATCCGGTCGGCTACGCGGGCGAACGTTACGTCTGGGCCCTGCTCGCCGCCGTCGCCACCTTCGTCGGCGGCGCGGTCTTCTCCCTCTACGACGGGATCCACACCCTCACCCATGGCGAGTCGCCGGGTGATCCGCTCGTCTCGTACATCGTGCTCGCCGTCGCCTTCCTCCTGGAGGGCTACTCGCTGCGCACCGGGGTGCGCCAGGTCGGCGCCGAGGCGGCCCGCACGGGCACGCCCTTCGCCCGCTATCTGCGTGTCATGCCGGACACCACCGTCAAGGCGGTGGTCATGGAGGACTCCGCCGCGCTCGTCGGTCTGCTGCTCGCGGCGGGCGGTCTGCTCGGCGGGCAGCTCACCGGTTCGGGCGTATGGGACGGCGCCGCGTCGATCCTGATCGGTCTGCTGCTTGGGTACGTGGCGTGGGTGCTGGCCCGGTCCAACGCGCGGCTGCTGGTCGGCCGCCCGCTGCCGCGCGCGCTGCGGGCGGCGGTGCGCGAGGAGCTGCTGTCCGTACCGCACGTCGTGGGGATCGTGGACCTGACGACGCTGATCCAGGGGCCGCGGGAGTTCATGGTCGCGGCGAAGATCGACTTCCGGGACCTGGCGTCGGCCGCCGACGTCGAGTGGGCCTGTGAACAGGCCGAGGCCCGGCTGCGGGCCCGGATCCCGGCGATCCGGCGCGTCTACCTGGACCCGACCCCGGGCGGCCTCGCCCCGGGCCCCGGCCCCGCCAAAGGCCCCGGCCCCGCCAAGGGTCCCGGCCCCGATCCCACCCCCGGCACCTCAGGCACCTCAGGCACCTCAGGCACCTCGGGCCCCACCGGCGTCAGCGCATGAGCCCGGCGGCGTCCAGCAGGTACGCGGTCATCGGCTCGTACGAACGCGGGTCCAGGACGTGGTCGTCCAGCGGGACCGTGACCTGCATGGTGCCCTCGGCCTCGGCCAGGAACAGCGCCGGGTCGTTGCAGTCCGCGTAACCGACCGTGTCCACACCCCGCTGCGCCGCGCGCCCCGCCCAGCCGTGGTCGGCGACCACCAGGTCCGGCGCGGGCTCGCCCAGCGCCTCCATGCCGTCGAGGATCGCGTTCATCGGCTCCGGCGAGTGGGTGTGCCACAGGCTCGCGCCCCGTTCGAAGACGGCGACGTCGGCGAACTGCACCACGTACCCCTCGTCGGTACTCAGCCCGCCCGGGATCCGTACGATCTCGCAGCCGCGCGCCCGCAGCGCGCCCGCGACCCGGCTGTGGACGTCGATCAGCGAGCCGGGGTGCCCGGTCGCGAACAGCACCCGCTCACGCCCGGCGGCGGCCTTCGCGAGCCGCGCGGCCATCCGGTCGAGCGCGCCGACCGTCAGCTCGGGGTCGATGGTGTCCTGACCGGCCCGGTGCGCCGGGTCGTCGACCACGCCGCACCGCTCGGCCATCACCGCGAGGACGTCCTGCTCGTCGCTCCACCGGTCGCCGAACTCCAGGCCGAACCAGTAGTGCCGGTCGCCGTTGGCGAGGCCGCGGTAGTGGCCGAGGTTGTTGTCACGGGGCGTGGCGACATCGCCGGCGATACGGGTGCGGACAAGGTGCTCGACGAGGGCGGCGCGGCTGAGTATCGGCATGGCCCACATTGTGCCGCCCCACCACCCCAACCCCCTACGGGTACGCCCCCGCCCGCCCGTGTCGTCCACCCCGACCGGACCGTGCCGACGCTCCCGCCATCCACGCCGTACGCCCCGGACCGCCCGCGCCGTACGCCCCGGACCGCCCGCGCCGCGCGCCCCCGCCCGGATCGCGCGCCGACGTCCCGTGCGGCGGCTGCTACAGCGTCTACCTCGCCGTGGAGAGCGCCAACGAGGACAGCCTGGTCGAGTCGGGCAAGCCGCGGCTCAACGCCTTCCAGAAGGCGACCGGCGAGATCGTGGAGATGTTCACCGAGTACGGCATCCAGGTCACCGGCGGCTTCATGCTCGGCTTCGTCAACCCGCCCGAACGGCCGGGCGACAAGCCGTACATCGAGTCGCTGGAGCAGATCGAGAAGACCATCGACTACGCGGTCACGCTCATGGGCCACGGCATGGCGTACGCCAACCCCTTCATCGTCACCCCGCTGCCGGGCACGAAGATGTGGGACTTCCAGAAGGACTACGTCGTACGCCACTACGACAACGGCTGGTCGCACGAGAAGGGAACCATGGCGACCGACCAGTGGAGCGCCGAGGACATCGAGCGCATGCGTCTGGAGCTGCTGGTCCGGGCCAACGGCGCCGACCGGGTGACCGAGATGGTCCGCCGGGGAACCTGGCCGGTGGACGCCTGACGCTCCCCTGCCGGGCCCCGCTCCTCGCGTGAGGGTGTGAGGGACGGGGCCCGGCAGGGCACCCCGTACGGTCCCCGCCCTCAGTTCCGGCGGCGGGCCGCGCGCAGGGTGTCCGCCGAGGCCAGCATGGCGCCGCCGGCGATCAGCACGCAGGCGGCGACGACGAGCCGGCTCGCTTCGGCCCGGCCGGCCGCGACCAGGAGCGCGGTCGAAAGCAGCGGGGCGAAGTACGAGAAGGTGCCGAGCAGCCGGATGTCCCCGTGCTTGGTGCCGTGGTCCCACACGTAGAACGCGCCGCCGACCGGGCCGAGCCCCAGGGCGAGGACGGCGAGCCACTGCCAGCCGTCGGGCCGCACCGTGGTCTCGAACAGCAGATGGGCCACGCCCGCGAGCGCCGCCGTGGCCAGGCAGAAGAAGGCGACCATCTCCGTGGGGACCTGCGGATAGCGGCGGTTGGCCACGGAGTACGCCGACCACACGAGCGCGCAGACGGCCGCCGCCAGGTAGCCGAGCAGATAGGTGCCGCGCAGGTGCAGCCCCTGACCGCCGGTGACCAGGAGGAACGTGCCGGCGAGCCCGAGCACCGCGCCCGCCGTGTGCCACCAGCGCAGCCGCTCGCCGGGCAGCAGCGCGGAGAACACGACGATGAGCAGCGGCCACAGATAGGCGATGAGGCCGGCGTCCACGGCGGGGGCGTTGCGCAGGGCCAGGAAGTAGAAGAAGTGGTAGCCGAACAGGCCGCCGATGCCGAGCGCCCAGGCGCCGGCGGGCAGCCCGCGGGTCAGCGCCCGGCCGGCGCCGAGCGCCCTGGGCAGCCCGATGATCCCGCCGACCGTGAAGGCCATCGCGGTGAGCTGGAAGGGGGGTATGTCTCCGGTCAAGGTGGTGAACAGCGCCAGCGACGCCCACAGCAGGACGGCCAGCGCGCCGATCCCGGTGGCTCTCAGCCGGCGGCCGGGCCGCGCCGTCTCGCCGGGTGCGGTCCCCGGCGCGGGGATCGCGGGTCGAGCGTCCCTCGTGGCCACATGCCCTCCCGTCCGCCGCGTCCCCCGTGTCCACCCCGTCCGGTGGCGACGATCCGTCAGCCCACGGCTACCGGGGCATCGTAGTGACGCGCGCCCCGGTCACCCGCGCTTTCCGGACAGCCCGGGAGAGGGGCCGCGGCCGCGGCCGCCGCCGGAGCCGGGAGCTACGCCTCCGCGAGGGCCGTCAGCGACGACAGCGCACCGTGCGCGAGGCCGCTGAGCAGCGATTCCATCTCCGTGCGCCCCAGCGGCCCGCCGAGCCGCGGCGTCGAGTTCAGCAGCCCGAACACCGCGTGGACCGCGGCCCTCGCCTCGGATTCGCCCGCCGCCGGGTACAGCTCGCGGACGACCGTGACCCACAGCTCGACGTACTGCCGCTGGAGCTGCCGGACCCGCTTGCGGTCCTCGTCCTTGAGCCGGTCGAGTTCGCGGTCGTGGAGGGTGATGAGGGGCCGGTCGTCGAGGGCGAAGTCGATGTGCCCGTCGATGAGCGAGCCGAGCAGGGCGCGCGGGTCGCCGGCGCAGGCGGCGGCGCGCAGCCGGCCGCCGTCGAGGAGGCGTTCGCTGATGCCGAGGAGCAGCTCGGCGAGCATCGCGTCCTTGCCGGGGAAGTGGCGGTAGAGCCCGGGGCCGCTGATGCCGACCGCGGCTCCTATCTCGTCGACGCCCACGCCGTGGAAGCCGCGCTCGGCGAAGAGCCGGGCGGCTTCGCGCAGGATCTGCTCGCGGCGCGTCGGCCCGCCGGTCCGGGCGGGGGTCGCGGGCGGGGTCGTGGCGGAAGGCGGGGTCATGGAATCGATTCTAGACAACCCGGTTAGCGGTCGTTAACCTGGCGAGGAGATGAACGTTAACGCTCATTAACCGAGCAGAGGAGCTCGTGGAATGCAGCAGGCACCTGTGCTGACGAGCGCGGCGGACCCCGCGTCCGCGGCCTGGCAGGCCAATGAGGCGGCGCACCAGGAACTGGTCGCCACCCTCCGCGCCAAACTGGCCGCCGCCGCGCTCGGCGGCGGCGAGAAGTCCCGCGCCCGGCACACCGCGCGGGGCAAGCTGCTGCCGCGCGACCGCGTGGACACGCTCCTCGACCCGGGCTCGCCCTTCCTGGAGCTGGCCCCGCTCGCGGCGAACGGGATGTACGGCGACCAGGCCCCGGCGGCCGGGGTGATCGCGGGCATCGGCCGGGTCAGCGGCCGCGAGTGCGTGATCGTCGCCAACGACGCGACCGTCAAGGGCGGCACGTACTACCCGATGACCGTCAAGAAGCACCTGCGCGCCCAGGAGGTGGCGCTGGAGAACCGGCTCCCCTGCCTCTACCTGGTCGACTCCGGCGGCGCCTTCCTGCCCATGCAGGACGAGGTCTTCCCGGACCGCGAGCACTTCGGGCGGATCTTCTACAACCAGGCCCGGATGTCCGGCGCCGGCATCCCGCAGATCGCGGCGGTCATGGGCTCCTGCACGGCGGGCGGCGCGTACGTCCCGGCGATGAGCGACGAGGCCGTGATCGTCCGCGAGCAGGGCACGATCTTCCTCGGCGGCCCGCCGCTGGTGAAGGCCGCGACCGGCGAGGTCGTCACGGCCGAGGAGCTGGGCGGCGGCGAGGTCCACTCGCGGATCTCCGGCGTCACCGACCACCTCGCCGAGGACGACGCGCACGCGCTGCGCATCGTCCGCAACATCGTCGCCACGCTCCCCGAGCGCGGTCCGCTGCCGTGGAAGGTCGAGCCGGTCGAGGAGCCGAAGACCGACCCCTACGGGCTGTACGGGGCGGTGCCGGTCGACTCGCGCACGCCGTACGACGTACGCGAGGTGATCGCCCGCGTCGTGGACGGCTCACGCTTCCAGGAGTTCAAGTCCGAGTACGGGCAGACCCTGGTCACCGGCTTCGCCCGGATCCACGGCCACCCGGTCGGCATCGTCGCCAACAACGGCATCCTGTTCGCGGAGTCGGCCCAGAAGGGCGCGCACTTCATCGAGCTGTGCGACCAGCGCGGCATCCCGCTGGTGTTCCTCCAGAACATCACCGGCTTCATGGTCGGCAAGGCGTACGAGCACGGCGGCATCGCCAAGCACGGCGCGAAGATGGTGACGGCCGTCGCCACCACGCGCGTGCCGAAGCTGACGGTGGTCGTCGGCGGTTCGTACG
This sequence comes from Streptomyces sp. NPDC048718, assembly GCF_043198875.1. NCBI lineage: Bacteria > Bacillati > Actinomycetota > Actinomycetes > Kitasatosporales > Streptomycetaceae > Streptomyces > Streptomyces sp. NPDC048718. The sequence goes on along the minus strand of NZ_JBICVG010000005.1, from coordinate 222,448 downwards.
GCGCGGGCAACTACTCGATGTGCGGCCGGGCTTACTCGCCGCGCTTCCTGTGGATGTGGCCCAACGCCAAGATCTCGGTCATGGGCGGCGAGCAGGCCGCGTCCGTCCTCGCGACGGTCAAGCGCGACCAGCTCGGGGACGCGTGGAGCGCCGAGGAGGAAGAGGCGTTCAAGGCCCCGATCCGCGAGCAGTACGAGACGCAGGGCAGCGCCTACTACGCGTCGGCCCGGCTGTGGGACGACGGGGTCATCGACCCGCTGGAGACCCGGCAGGTGCTGGGTCTGGCTCTGACCGCGTGCGCCAACGCGCCACTGGGCGACCCCCAGTTCGGCGTCTTCCGGATGTAAGGGGACACCGACACCATGCAGCAGACGCAGACGCAGAAAACAACGCAAGCGCCCGCGCGGACGGAGACACCCCTCATGTTCGACACCGTCCTCGTCGCCAACCGGGGCGAGATCGCCGTCCGGGTCATCCGCACGCTGCGCGCGATGGGCGTGCGCTCGGTGGCCGTGTACAGCGACGCGGACGCCGACGCCCGGCATGTACGGGAGGCGGACACGGCGGTACGGATCGGGCCGGCGCCGGCCTCGGAGTCGTATCTCTCCGTCCCCGCCCTGCTCGACGCGGCCCGCCGCACCGGCGCGCAGGCCGTGCACCCCGGTTACGGCTTCCTCGCCGAGAACGCGGGCTTCGCGCGCGCGTGCGCCGAGGCCGGACTGGTCTTCATCGGGCCGTCGGCCGACGCGATCGCGCTGATGGGCGACAAGATCCGGGCGAAGGCCACCGTCAAGGCGGCCGGGGTGCCGGTCGTCCCGGGCGCCGCCGACCCCGAGATCGCCGAGGCCGCCCGCGAGCTGGGCGCGCCCGTCCTGCTGAAGCCCAGCGCGGGCGGCGGCGGCAAGGGCATGCGGCTGGTGCGGGACCTCGCGGTCCTGGAAGAGGAGATCGCGGCGGCGCGGCGCGAGGCGCGGTCCTCGTTCGGCGACGACACGCTGCTCGTGGAGCGGTGGATCGACCGGCCGAGGCACATCGAGATCCAGGTCCTCGCGGACGCGCACGGCAACGTGGTGCACCTGGGCGAGCGCGAGTGCTCGCTCCAGCGCCGCCACCAGAAGATCATCGAGGAGGCGCCGAGCGTCCTGCTGACTCCGGAGATCCGCGAGGCGATGGGCGCGGCGGCGGTCGAGGCGGCGCGGTCCTGCGGCTATGTGGGCGCGGGTACGGTCGAGTTCATCGTGCCGGGCGGCGACCCAGCCTCGTACTACTTCATGGAGATGAACACCCGTCTCCAAGTCGAGCACCCGGTCACCGAGTTGATCACCGGCCTGGACCTGGTGGAGTGGCAGCTGCGGGTCGCGGCGGGTGAGCCGCTGGACTTCGGCCAGGACGACGTCCGGCTGGACGGCTGGGCGATCGAGGCCCGGATCTGCGCCGAGGACCCCTCGCGCGGCTTCCTGCCGTCCGGCGGTACGGTCCTCGCGCTCGACGAGCCGCAGGGCGACGGGGTCCGTACAGACTCCGGTCTCGCCGAGGGCACGGAGGTCTCGTCCCTCTACGACCCGATGCTGTCGAAGGTGATCGCGCACGGCCCGGACCGGGCGACGGCGCTGCGCAAGCTGCGCGCCGCGCTCGCCGGGACGGTCACCCTCGGCGTACCGACGAACGCGGGCTTCCTGCGGCGGCTGCTCGCCCACCCGGACGTGGTCGCGGGCGACCTGGACACGGGTCTGGTCGAGCGCGAGGCCGAGGGGCTGGTGCCGGACGGGGTTCCGGACGAGGTGTACGCGGCGGCGGCCGCCGTACGGGCCGAGGGTCTGGCGCCCCGGCCGACGGGCGAGGGCTGGACGGACCCGTTCGCGGTGCCGAGCGGCTGGCGCCTCGGCGGCACCCCGAAGCCGCTCGCGGTGCCGTTGCGGGTGCCGGGCGCCGAGCCGGTGACGGTCGAAGTCCCGGCCGCTGGCGCACGGGTGACGGACCGTTCGGTCACGGTGACCGTGGATGGCATCGCCCACCGCTTTCGCCGGGCCGGCGACTGGCTCGGCCGGGACGGCGACTCCTGGCATGTCATGGACCACGACCCGGTCGCCGCCGCGCTGTCCGGGGCCCGGCACGGCGGGGCCGACACGCTGGCCGCGCCGATGCCCGGCACGGTGACCGTGGTGAAGGTGGCGGTCGGCGACGAGGTGGCCGCCGGGCAGAGCCTGCTGGTGGTGGAGGCGATGAAGATGGAGCACGTCATCTCCGCGCCGCACGCCGGCACCGTCACCGAGCTGGACGTCACACCCGGCACCACCGTCGCCATGGACCAGATCCTGGCCGTGGTGACCCCGCTGGAGAAGGAGGAGGACGCCTCATGAGTGCCGAAGGCACGACCGGCGCCACCGACCCGACCGGTACCGCCGCCACGACCGGCGCCGTCGAAGGCCCCGCCGGTCTCCCGATGACCGTCCCGACCTCCGACCTTCCGGAGCGGGTCCGGATCCACGAAGTCGGCCCGCGCGACGGTCTGCAGAACGAGAAGACGACCGTACCGACCGAGGTGAAGGCCGAGTTCGTACGGCGGCTCGCCGCGGCCGGTCTCGACACGGTCGAGGCGACCAGCTTCGTCCACCCCAAGTGGGTGCCCCAACTCGCCGACGCGGAGCAGCTGTTCCCGCTGGTGAAGGAGTTGTCGGCACAGGGCGTGCGGCTGCCCGTCCTGGTGCCGAACGAGCGCGGCCTGGACCGGGCGCTCGCGCTCGGCGCCCGGGAGGTCGCCGTCTTCGCGTCGGCCACCGAGTCCTTCGCCAAGGCCAATCTCAACCGGACCGTCGACGAGTCGCTCGCGATGTTCGCCCCGGTCGTGGCCCAGGCCAAGGAGGCGGGGCTGCGGGTGCGCGGCTATGTGTCGATGTGCTTCGGCGACCCCTGGGAGGGCGCCGTACCGCTGCACCAGGTGGCGCGGGTGTGCACGGCGCTGCGCGCGATGGGCTGCGATGAGCTGAGCCTCGGCGACACCATCGGCGTGGCCACCCCCGGCCATGTCCTCGAACTGCTGTCGCTTCTCAATGAGGAGGGCGTCCCGACGCCCGCCCTCGCCGTGCACTTCCACGACACCTACGGGCAGGCCCTGGCCAACGCGTATGCGGCCCTGGAGCACGGTGTCACCGTCTTCGACGCGTCCGCCGGCGGCCTCGGCGGCTGCCCGTACGCCAAGTCCGCGACCGGCAACCTCGCCACCGAGGACCTGGTGTGGATGCTCCGCGGTCTCGGCATCGAGACCGGGGTCGACCTGGCCGCCCTGACCGCCACGAGTGTGTGGATGGCCGAGCGGCTCGGCCGCCCGAGCCCGTCCCGTACCGTCCGCGCGCTTTCTCCCAAGGAGTCCTGAGCATGTCCCTCGACCACCGGCTCTCCGAAGAGCACGAGGAACTCCGCCGTACCGTGGAGGAGTTCGCCCACGACGTCATCGCCCCGAAGATCGGCGACCTCTACGAGCGGCACGAGTTCCCCTACGAGATCGTCGCCGAGATGGGCCGCATGGGCCTGTTCGGTCTGCCGTTCCCCGAGGAGTACGGCGGCATGGGCGGCGACTACCTCGCCCTCGGCATCGCCCTGGAGGAGCTGGCGCGGGTCGATTCCTCCGTCGCCATCACCCTGGAGGCGGGCGTCTCGCTGGGCGCGATGCCGGTCTACCGGTTCGGCACCGAGGAGCAAAAGCGCCAGTGGCTGCCGAAGCTGTGCTCCGGCGAGATGCTGGGCGCGTTCGGTCTGACCGAGCCGGGCGCCGGCTCGGACGCCGGCGGCACCCGGACGACGGCCGTGCGCGAGGGCGACGAGTGGGTCATCAACGGCTCGAAGTGCTTCATCACCAACTCCGGCACGGACATCACGGGCCTGGTGACGGTCACGGCGGTCACCGGCCGCAAGCCCGACGGCCGGCCGCTGATCTCCTCGATCATCGTCCCGTCCGGCACGCCCGGCTTCACGGTCGCCGCCCCGTACTCGAAGGTCGGCTGGAACTCCTCCGACACCCGTGAGCTGTCGTTCTCCGACGTGCGGGTGCCGGTGGGGAACCTGCTGGGCGAGGAGGGCCGCGGCTACGCGCAGTTCCTGCGGATCCTGGACGAGGGCCGGGTCGCGATCGCGGCGCTCGCCACGGGTCTGGCGCAGGGCTGTGTCGACGAGTCGGTGAAGTACGCGAAGGAGCGCCACTCCTTCGGACGGCCGATCGCCGAGTACCAGGCCATCCAGTTCAAGATCGCCGACATGGAGATGCGCGCCCACATGGCCCGCGTCGGCTGGCGTGACGCGGCCTCGCGGCTGGTCAACGGCGAGTCGTTCAAGAAGGAGGCGGCGATGGCGAAGCTGTACTCCTCGACGGTCGCCGTCGACAACGCCCGCGAGGCCACCCAGGTGCACGGCGGCTACGGCTTCATGAACGAGTACCCGGTGGCCCGGATGTGGCGCGACTCCAAGATCCTGGAGATCGGCGAGGGTACGAGCGAGGTCCAGCGGATGCTGATCGCACGGGAGTTGGGGCTCGGGGGCTGATCCCCGGCACCTGACGGACAAGGCGAGGTGGGGGGGGGGGGGGGGGGGGGGGGGGGGGGGGGGGCGCCCGCGGGGGGGGGGGGGGGGGGGGGGGGGGGGGGGGGCCCCCCCCCCCCCCCCCCCCCCCCCCCCCCCGCCCCTTTTTCGTGGGGGCCAGGGGCTGCCGCGGGAACGGTTCCCCCTGCCCGACGACAGATAACTGAGGTTAGGCTAACCTAACGTCAACCCGCCAGGCCGGCCTCCGGCACGCACGAAAGCGACTTCGCCATGCCCCGTTCCGCCCGAGCCACCTCCCTCACCCGCCGCGGTCTGCTCGCCGCGGGCGGCGCCGTCGGGCTCGGCGCCGCGCTCGCCGCCTGCGGCGGCGGGGACGACAAGGGGTCCGGGAAGCCCGCCGACGGCGGCGGCAAGGGCGGCACGTGGAGCTTCACGGACGACCGCGGCACCAAGGTGAAGCTCGACCAGACCCCGAAGAACATCGTGGCCTTCACCGGCACCGCCGCCGCCCTCAAGGACTTCGGCGTCGAGGTGAAGGGCGTCTTCGGCCCGACCACGGTCAAGGACGCGAAGACCGGCGCGATGACGGCGGACGTCCAGGCCGGCGACCTCGACATCGACAAGGTCAAGGTCATCGGCAACGTCTGGGGCGAGTTCAAGATCGAGGAGTATCTGAAGCTCGACCCGGACGTCCTCGTCACCGACATGTGGGAGAAGGACGCCCTCTGGTACGTGCCGGAGGAGCAGAAGGACAAGATCCTCAAGATCGCCCCGAGCGTCGCCCTGTGGGCCGCCGGCAAGTCGATGCCCTTCGTCCTCCAGCGCCACGCCGACCTCGCCGCCTCGCTCGGCGCCGACGTGAACGGCGAGCGGATCAAGTCCGACAAGGCCCGCTTCGAAGCGGCCGCCGAGCGGGTCCGCAAGGCCGCCAAGGCGAAGAAGGGCGTCAAGGTCCTCATCGGCTCCGGCTCGCCCGACACCTTCTACGTCTCCGCCCCGGCCCGCCCCACCGACACCCTCTTCTTCCAGGAGCTGGGCGTCGACCTCGTCGTCCCGGACAAGCTGGACCCCTCGGGCTGGTTCGAGCTGCTGAGCTGGGAGAACGTCGACAAGTACCAGGCCGACGTCATCCTGCTCGACAACCGCACCTCCGCCCTCCAGCCCGAGGCCCTCAAGGCCAAGCCGACCTGGGCCGCGCTGCCCGCCGTCAAGGCCGGCCAGGTCTTCCCGCGGGTCACCGAGCCCGTCTACTCGTACGCCAAGTGCGCCCCGCTCCTGGAGGACCTCGCGAAGGCCCTGGAGAACGCGAAGAAGGTGGCCTGACCCATGACCCGCGCCGAGACCGCCCCGTTCCGGTTCTTCCCCCTCCAGGTCGACCGGACGCGGCGGCTCGGCCGGTCGCTGGTCCGGGTCACCTTCACCGGTGAGGCGACGAAGGGCTTCCGCTCCGGGGGCCACGACCAGTCGCTCTCCCTCTTCCTGCCGCACCCGGGCCAGGACGCGCCCGTCCTGCCGCCGCTGGACACCCCGGACATGTACGCGATCCTGGGCGCGTGGCGCGCGATGCCGCACGCGGAGCGGGCGGTGATGCGCTCGTACACCGTCCGCGCCCAGCGCACCGCGCCGGACGGGACCGCCGAGATCGACATCGACTTCGCCGTCCACGCCGGCGGCGGGCCCGCCTGCCGCTGGGCCGAGACGGCCCGGCCCGGGGACCGGGTGGTCGTCCTGGGTCCGGCCGCGGCCGACAACACCGGGGTACGCTTCCGGCCCCCCACCGACGCCGACGCCGCCCTGCTCTGGGGCGACGAGACCGCCCTGCCGGCCGTCGCCGGAATCCTGGAGCGGCTGCCCGCCGGCTTCCCCGTCCGCGTCTTCCTTGAAGTCCCGCACACCGAGGACCGGTTGGAGCTGGAGACGGCGGCCGACGCCACCGTTTCCTGGCTCGTACGGGACGAGGGCGCGCCGTCCGCCGTGGCGGCGGTCGCGGCGGCCGAACTGCCGGGCTCCGCGCCGTACGTCTGGCTCTCGGGCGAGTCCGGCTCGGTGAAGGCGCTGCGCCGCCACTTCGTCCGCGAGCGCGGGCTCGACCGGCGGCGGGTCACCTTCGTCGGCTACTGGCGCAAGGGCCTGTCCGAGGACGCGCTGCGCGACGTCCCGGACGAGACGGCCGAAGAGGCGCGGGCCGAATAGACCTCCCCGGAAGAAGGGCGGGCCGGCGCGTAGCGGACCGCCCGCGCGGCACCGCAAAGACCACCACTCCCCCGCCACACCCCCCGAAAGCCCCTCGATTCCACGGAATTGAGGGGCTTTCGCTTATTCAAGGTTAGGTTAGGCTAACCTAACTAAAACCGACCGAGTCCGCTCCCGGAAGGGCCACCCCCCATGCGCTCCCACCTGCTCAACGACACGACGGCGGACGTCTACCGACGCTCCACCACCGAAGGAGTCGAGCGAGTGGCCCGCCGGCTCGCCGCGACGCGCGGCCCGTTCAGCGGGGTCACGCCCGCCGCACTCGCCCCCGTGGTCGACGCCGTGGACCTCGACCGGCCGTTGGGCGACGTCCGCGCCGCGCTCGACGAGCTGGAGGACGTCTATCTGCGGGACGCGGTCTACTTCCACCACCCTCGCTACCTCGCGCACCTCAACTGCCCGGTGGTGATCCCCGCCCTCGTCGGCGAGGCCGTCCTGTCCGCCGTCAACTCCTCCCTGGACACCTGGGACCAGAGCGCCGGCGGCACCCTCATCGAGCGCCGGCTGATCGACTGGACGACCTCCCGGATCGGCCTCGGCCCGCTCGCCGACGGCGTGTTCACCAGCGGCGGCAGCCAGTCCAACCTCCAGGCGCTGCTGCTCGCCCGCGAGGAGGCGGGCGCGGTCGACACCTCCCGGCTGCGGATCTTCGCCTCCGAGTGCGGACACTTCAGCGTCCAGAAGTCGGCCAAGCTGCTCGGCCTCGGCCCGGACGCCGTCGTCACCATCCCCGTCGACGGCGAGCGCCGGATGCGGTCGGTGGTCCTCGCCGCCGAACTCGCGGCCTGCCGCGCCGAGGGCCTGATCCCGATGGCCGTCGTCGCCACCGCCGGCACCACCGACTTCGGCTCGATCGACCCGCTGCCGGAGATCGCCGCGCTGGCCGCAGAGTACGGCGCCTGGACGCACGTCGACGCCGCCTACGGCTGCGGACTGCTCGCCTCGCCGACCCGCCGCCACCTCCTGGACGGCATCGAGCGGGCCGACTCGGTCACCGTCGACTACCACAAGTCCTTCTTCCAGCCGGTGAGTTCGTCCGCCGTACTGGTCCGCGACGGAGCGACGCTGCGGCACGCCACGTACCACGCGGACTACCTCAACCCGCGGCGCGCGGTCGCCGAGCGGATACCCAACCAGGTCGACAAGTCCCTCCAGACCACCCGCCGTTTCGACGCCCTCAAACTGTGGATGACGCTGCGCGTCATGGGCGCCGACGGCATCGGCGGACTCTTCGACGAGGTCTGCGCGCTGGCCCGGGAGGGCTACGAGCTGCTCGCCGCCGACTCCCGCTACGAGGTGGTCACCGCGCCCAGCCTGTCCACCCTCGTCTACCGCTACATCCCCACGCCGTCCGGCGCCGGCGTGTCCCCAAAGGACGTCGACCGCGCCAACCTGCACGCCCGCAAGGCCCTGTTCGCCTCCGGCGAGGCCGTGGTCGCGGGCACGAAGGTCGACGGCCGCCAGTACCTGAAGTTCACCCTGCTCAACCCCGAGACCACCACGGCCGACATCGCCGCCGTCCTCGATCTGATCGCCGGCCACGCCGAGCAGCACCTGGGAGAGAACCTTGTCCACGCCTGAGACGCGTCAGTCGCCCGAGCCGCCCGCCACGGCCCCGACGCCCGGCCGTTACGACTTCATCGGCATCGGGCTCGGCCCCTTCAACCTGGGCCTCGCCTGCCTGACCGAGCCGATCGCCGAACTCAACGGCCTCTTCCTGGAGTCCAAGCCGGACTTCGAGTGGCACTCGGGCATGTTCCTGGACGGCGCCCACCTCCAGACGCCGTTCCTGTCGGACCTCGTCACCCTCGCCGACCCGACCTCCCCGTACACCTTCCTCAACTACCTGAAGGAGAAGGGCCGGCTCTACTCCTTCTACATCCGCGAGAACTTCTACCCGCTGCGCACCGAGTACAACGACTACTGCCGCTGGGCCGCCGCACGGCTGTCCTCGATCCGGTTCAACGCCACGGTCGCCTCCGTCTCCTTCGACGAGGCCGCCGAGGAGTACGTGGTGACCACCGAGGCCGGCGGCGCCTACCGGGCCCGCCGGATCGTGCTCGGCACCGGCACCACCCCGGTCGTCCCCGAGTCCTGCCGGGACCTCGGCGGCGACGTCCTGCACACCTCACGCTACATGCGAAGCCGCGAGGCGCTGCTGAAGAAGAAGTCCATCACCCTGGTCGGCAGCGGCCAGAGCGCCGCCGAGATCTACTACGACCTGCTCGGTGGCATCCACGAGCACGGCTACCGGCTGAACTGGGTGACCCGCTCCCCGCGCTTCTTCCCGCTGGAGTACACCAAGCTCACCCTGGAGATGACCTCGCCCGAGTACGTGGACTACTTCCACGAGCTCCCCGAGGACACCCGCCACCGCCTGGAGAAGGAACAGAAGGGCCTGTTCAAGGGCATCGACGGCGCGCTCGTCGACGCCATCTTCGATCTGCTCTACCAGAAGAACCTGGACGGCCCCGTCCCCACCCGGCTGCTCACCAACTCCGCGCTGACCTCGGCCCGTTACGACGAGGCTGCGGGCACGTACTCCCTCGGCTTCCGCCAGGAGGAGACGGGCAAGGACTTCGACCTTGAGAGCGAGGGCCTGATCCTCGCCACCGGTTACGGCTACGAGCCGCCCGCCTTCCTCGTGCCGATCGCCGACCGGCTGCGCCGGGACTCGCGCGGCCGCTTCGACATCGCCCGCAACTACGCGATCGACGTCACCGGCCACGGCGTCTACCTCCAGAACGCCGGCACCCACACCCACTCGGTGACCTCGCCGGACCTGGGCATGGGCCCGTACCGCAACGCCTACATCATCGGCGACATGCTCGGCGCCGAGTACTACCCGGTCGAGAAGACCATCGCGTTCCAGGAGTTCGGCATATGACCACCACCGCAGGCATCGGCCTCCGCCCCCTCGACCCCGCCCGGGACGCGGAACTCGTCCACGCCTGGGTCACCCACCCCAAGGCCGCCTTCTGGATGATGGGGGACGCGTCGGTCCAAGAGGTCGAGCAGGCCTACGCGGAGATCACCGCGCACCCGCACCACGACGCCTTCATCGGCCTCGTCGACGGAGCGCCCGCCTTCCTCATGGAGCGCTACGACCCCGCCCACGTCGAACTCGTCGGCCTGTACGACCCGTTGCCCGGCGACGTCGGCATGCACTTCCTCGTCGCACCGACCGACACCCCCATGCGCGGCTTCACCCGCCGGGTCATCACCGGGGTGATGCGCGAACTCTTCGCCGACCCGGCCACCGCCCGCGTGGTCGTCGAGCCGGACGTCCGCAACGCCGCCGTGCACACGCTCAACAAGGCCGTCGGCTTCGTTCCCGAGCGGGAGATCCGCAAGCCGGAGAAGAACGCCCTGCTGAGCTTCTGCACCCGCGCGGCCTTCGAGACGGCGACCGGAACCGGGACCGGGACGCCGACCGCCGCGACCGCGACCGCGACCGCGACCGGGAAGCGGACCGAGGCCGCGGCCGGAACGCCGTCCGGGGCCGGTGCCGCCGTCGCCCACCTCACCCCCGCCCGCTGGGCCGACGCCACCCGCGCGCTGATCCGCAAGGGCCTCGCCGAGTTCACCCACGAGCGGCTGCTGACCCCGCGCGAGGCGGGCGACGGGCGCTACGAGGTGCTCAGCGACGACGAGCGCACCACGTACGGCTTCACCGCCGACCGCTACGCGCTCGACCACTGGGACATTCACCCCGAGTCGATCAGCCGCCGCCGTGACGGCGCCGAACTCCCCCTCGACGCGCTCGCGTTCATCACGGAACTGCGCGGCTGCCTCGGCCTGTCGGACACCGTCCTGCCGGTGTACCTGGAGGAGATCTCCGCGACCCTCGCCGGTACGGCGTTCAAGGCGACGAAGCCGGAAGTGAGCGCCGCCACGCTGGCCCGCTCCGGCTTCCAGGACATCGAGACCGGGATGACGGAGGGCCACCCCTGCTTCGTCGCGAACAACGGCCGGCTCGGCTTCGGCGTCGACGAGTTCCGCGCGTACGCCCCCGAGGCCGCCACGCCCGTCCATCTCGTCTGGCTGGCCGCGCACCGGGACCGGACCACGTTCACCGCCGGGGCGGGCATCGACTACGAGCGCTTCATCCGCGCCGAGCTGGGCGACACGGCCGTGGACGGCTTCGCCGCCGCCCTCGCCGCTCGCGGCCTGGACCTCGCGGACTACCTCCTCGTGCCCGTGCACCCCTGGCAGTGGGGGAACAAGCTGAGCGTCACGTTCTCCGCCGAAGTCGCCCAGGAGCGGCTGGTGTTCCTGGGCGAGGGCGACGACGCCTATCTGGCCCAGCAGTCCATCCGCACCTTCTTCAACACCTCCGACCCGGCGAAGCACTATGTGAAGACGGCCCTGTCCGTCCTCAACATGGGCTTCATGCGCGGGCTTTCGGCGGCCTACATGGCGGCGACGCCCGTCATCAACGACTGGCTGGCCGAACTGATCGCGGCGGACCCGGTATTCACGGCGGTCCGGTTCTCGATCATCCGCGAGCGGGCGGCCGTCGGCTACCGGCACCTGGAGTTCGAGGCGGCCACCGACCGCCACTCCCCCTACCGCAAGATGCTGGCCGCGCTGTGGCGCGAGTCGCCGGTGGCCTCGCTCGCCGAGGGCGAGCGGCTCGCCACCATGGCCTCGCTGCTGCACACCGACCACGCCGGCGCGTCCTTCGCGGGCGCGCTGATCAAGGACTCGGGCCTGACCCCGGCCGACTGGCTGCGCCGCTACCTCGACGCGTATCTGCTGCCGGTGCTGCACAGCTTCTACGCGTACGACCTGGCGTACATGCCGCACGGCGAGAACGTGATCCTCGTCCTCGACGAGCGCGGCGCGGTCGTACGGGCGGTGTTCAAGGACATCGCCGAGGAGATCGTGGTCATGGACCCGGAGGCGGTGCTGCCGCCGACGGTGGACCGGATCCGCGCCGACGTACCCGAGGACATGCGGCTCCTGTCGGTCTTCACGGACGTCTTCGACTGCTTCTTCCGCTTCCTCGGCGCCACCCTGGCCGCCGAGGGCGTGCTCGGCGAGGACGACTTCTGGCGGACGGTCGCCGCCTGTGTACGGGACTACCAGGCGGCCCACCCCGAGCTCGCCGAGCGCTTCGCCCGGTACGACATGTTCACGCCCACCTTCGCGCTGTCCGCGCTGAACCGGCTCCAGCTGCGGGACAACAAGCAGATGGTGGACCTGGCGGACCCGTCGGGAGCGCTTCAGCTGGTCGGCGAGCTGGAGAACCCGATCGCCCGGTTCGCCTGACCGGGACCGGGAGCGGACGCGGAAGGCGGACGTACGAAAGAGAGGAAGACAGGGGCCCGAGTGCGGGCCCCGGCGGAGTACGGCCCTCCACCGGGGCCCACACACCCTTGCATTCACGCCCAGACGCCGCGCGACCGCCTGGCCACTCTCCGTATCGAAAACCCCCTCTTCCGATCAAGGTTCAGACCAATCGGCCCGTTCGAGGGTGTGATCATGGCGGCACTTGCCCGTTTTCGGGCAAGATTCTTGCATTGCCCATCGATCAAGCCGCAAGATTCACGGGTGCTCGAACGCCGACCGTCGCACGACGACCTCATCGACCATCTGGTCCGCAGCACCGCGCTCCGGCGCGGTGAGGCCGCCCGGGTGGTGCTCGACGTGCTGGCGTACTTCGACGAGTCGACCGAGGAGTTCGTGCGGCGTCGCCACCGCGAGCTCCAGGCCGGCGGTTCCGTGAACGCGCAGATCTTCGAACAGATCGCGTCCGAACTGCCACACCGCGCCGTGGCGCCACCGGAGCTCTCCCTCCGGCAGCTGCGCCGCATCGTGTACGGCTGACAGCCGGCCGGCAGCGGCCAGCGACGGCCGGACCGGCCCGCACGGGCCGGCGAACGGAACGAAACGAAGCGAAGCGACCGGGCATCACCACCGGACTTTGGAGGGTCAACACTCATATGTGCGGAATCGTCGGTTACATCGGCAAGCGTGACGTCGCCCCCCTGCTGCTCGAAGGGCTGCAGCGCCTGGAGTACCGGGGTTACGACTCCGCCGGCATCGTCGTCACCAGCCCCAAGGCCGCCGGCCTGAAGATGGTCAAGGCCAAGGGCCGGGTCCGCGACCTGGAGGCCCGGGTCCCCAAGCGCTTCGCGGGCACCACCGGTATCGCGCACACCCGCTGGGCCACCCACGGCGCCCCGAGCGACGTCAACGCCCACCCGCACCTCGACCCCGAGAACAAGGTCGCCGTCGTCCACAACGGCATCGTCGACAACGCGGCCGAGCTGCGCGTCCGCCTGGAGGCGGAGGGCGTCGTCTTCGCGTCCGAGACCGACACCGAGGTCATCACCCACCTCATCGCCCGCTCCCAGGCCGACACCCTGGAGGAGAAGGTCCGCGAGGCGCTGAAGAGCATCGAGGGCACGTACGGCATCGCCGTCATGCACGCCGACTTCAACGACCGCATCGTGGTGGCCCGCAACGGCTCCCCGGTCGTCCTCGGCATCGGCGAGAAGGAGATGTTCGTCGCCTCCGACGTCGCCGCCCTGGTCGCCCACACCCGCCAGGTCGTCACCCTCGACGACGGCGAGATGGCCACCCTCAAGGCCGACGACTTCCGCACGTACACGACGACCGGCGCGTCCACCCAGGCCACGCCCGAGACCGTGGAGTGGGAGGCCGCCTCGTACGACATGGGCGGCCACGACACGTACATGCACAAGGAGATCAGCGAGCAGCCCGACGCGGTCGACCGCGTGCTGCGCGGCCGGATCGACGACCGCTTCTCCACCGTGCACCTCGGCGGCCTGAACCTGGACGCCCGCGAGGCCCGCTCCATCCGCCGCATCAAGATCCTCGGCTGCGGCACCTCGTACCACGCCGGTCTCATCGGCGCCGGTCTCATCGAGGGCATGGCCCGTATCCCGGCCGACGCCGAGCCGGCCTCCGAGTTCCGCTACCGCAACCCGGTGGTCGACCCGGACACCCTCTACATCGCCGTCTCCCAGTCCGGTGAGACGTACGACGTGCTCGCCGCCGTCCAGGAGCTGAAGCGCAAGGGCGCCCGCGTCCTCGGCGTGGTCAACGTGGTCGGCTCCGCGATCGCCCGCGCGGCGGACGGCGGCATGTACGTGCACGCCGGCCCCGAGGTCTGCGTCGTCTCCACCAAGTGCTTCACCAACACGGTCGTCGCCTTCGCGCTGCTCGCGCTGCACCTCGGCCGGATCCGCGATCTGTCGGTCACCGACGGCAAGCGGATCATCGAGGGTCTGCGCCGGCTGCCCGGCCAGATCGAGGAGATCCTCAAGAACGAGGACGACATCAAGAAGCTGGCGCAGCAGTACGCGGGCGCGCAGTCGATGATGTTCATCGGCCGTGTCCGGGGCTACCCGGTCGCGCTGGAAGCCTCCCTCAAGCTGAAGGAGATCTCCTACATCCACGCCGAGGCCTACCCGGCCTCCGAGCTGAAGCACGGTCCGCTGGCCCTCATCGAGCCGGCCCTGCCGACGGTCGCGATCGTCCCGGACGACGCCCTGCTGGAGAAGAACCGCGCCGCCCTCGAGGAGATCAAGGCCCGCAGCGGCCCGATCCTCGCGGTCGCGCACCAGCCGCAGGAGAAGGCCGACCACACCATCGTCGTGCCGAAGAACGAGGACGAGCTCGACCCCATCCTGATGGGCATCCCGCTCCAGCTCCTCGCGTACCACACGGCGCTCGCCATGGGCCGCGACATCGACAAGCCGCGCAACCTGGCGAAGTCCGTCACGGTCGAGTAGCGAGGCCGTCCGGGCCTGTCTCCCGGACCCCCGGCCGCGGGCCTGTCCCCCGCGGCCGACTGGACACAGCGGAGCCCCCGCGCATCCCAGGTGCGCGGGGGCTCCGCGCTTTTTGGCGGGCGGGGCGCCTGTGCGGGCGTACGGGGTCTACGGGGCGTACGGAGCCCTTACGAGCCCCGTCCCGGCGGGAGTTGGGACTTACAGTCCGTCAGCTCGCCGTACAGGGGCCTGGGTTGGGGAGGACTGCCGGGCCAGGGCCCGGCAACCGTGCCCCGCCCCCCTCCTCCGCACCCCTCCCCCTCGCCCGTTCTCCGACGTGCGGGGTCCGGCATCCGGTACGCCGCGTCCGGCGCGCGTGGCGTGAAACGCCCCTGCCGGACCGCCCGGGTGTTACGGAGCAGGGGTTACGGAGTGCCCCCGGGTGTCACGGGATGACGACGACGGGACGCTGGGCGCGGCGGGCGAGCCGGCCGGCGACCGAGCCGAAGATCCGGCCCACGATGCCGTGGGTGGAGCCCACGACGATCGCGTCCGCCGCGTACTCCTTGCCGACCTCCTCCAGTTCGTGACAGATGTCCCCGCCGCGTTCGACGAGGATCCAGGGGACCTCGGACAGGTAGTCGGCGCAGGCGAGTTCGAGCCCGAGCACTTCGGTGCGGTGGTCCGGCACGTCCACGAAGACCGGTGGTTCGCAGCCGGCCCACACGGTGGTGGGGAGTCGGTTGGCGACGTGCACGATGATCAGGGCGGAGCCTGACCTGCGTGCCATGCCAATGGCGTACGCGAGTGCGCGTTCACTGGATGTCGAGCCGTCGAAGCCCACGACGACTCCGTGCCGGAAGGCCGGATCGCAGGCGTGACGGGGCTGTTCCACCGCGAGGGGGTCGACCGTGGAGTCGGCGACGCGCTTGCGGTCCGCGGGTTCGGGGAATTCGTGACCGGCCATCGGTGTCTCGGCGAAGAGAGTCCTCTGTGGAGGAGCGGAAAGGACGGGGAGCGGAACAACGGTTGGCGGCGGAGCTGTGTCCGGGAATCATCTTCCCAAGCCCATACCCCCAAGGGTACGGCGGCACTCCTCTCGTGCCCAGGTACGCCACCGCGGGCGTTCGGACGGTTCCAGGGAGCATGCACGAGGCCCGTGCCGCTGCGCAATGCCGGAAAGGCCCTCTCCGCGTCCGTTCGGCCCCGGAGCGCGACCCCGGCGGGTCCCGTCTCCGGCGAACGGAGCGTCCCGTTCCCCGTTTGCCCAGGTCAGCACCGGTGTCTCGGAATCAACCCGGGCTCCCGCCGTCACCCGTCGGCCGTCAGCTCGACGTCCACCCGACGCCCCGTGTGTCAGCCGGGACGGTGATGGCCGGCCCCGCGCCGTCCACCCGCACCGGCGCGCGCCGCGGGGGTGAAGGGGTGCGCCGGGCGCTCGTAGGCGCGCGTCGTGAAGGTCGGGTCCCGGCCGTGATCGGTTGCGCGCCGGGCCCGCGCCGGAGCCGTACCGAGCGGGCGGCCAGGCCGTGTTCCCCCGCTTCCCACCCGTCCCGGCGGCCACGAGGGCCGCCCGGCGCCCGTGTTGTGCCGGCCGGCGCCTACGACGCGGTAACTTCCGCGGAAGTTGACAGGATGGGCCGCCAGGCTGCGTATGTTTTCAGCCAACTTCCAAAGATCAGCCAATCCCTGGCCGAAGAGCGGTCAACCCGCGTACGCCCAGGCATGACGGCGTTACGGCGCGCCACACGATCGAACGCTTCGCGCCAAGTTGTCATGTCGACAATGTGCCGGAAGGAGAAGTTGTCACGTCGGCGCCATGGGACACAGTAGATTCGATCATGGGTACCGAAGACTGGGGTCTCGCGCAAAACCAAGGGGAAACGTGGCAATCCGACACGACCAGGGAGACGCCAACACCGAGGGGGGCTTAGCGTCATGAGCCAGGACTCCGCCGCACCGGAGGCGGCGGTACGGAAACTGTCCGGGCGCCGCCGTCGCGAAGTCGTCGCGGTACTGCTGTTCAGCGGCGGCCCCATCTTCGAGAGCTCGATTCCGCTCTCCGTATTCGGCATCGACCGCCAGGACGCGGGAGTTCCGCGTTACCGGCTGCTCGTCTGCGCCGGCGAAGAGGGTCCGCTGCGGACCACGGGCGGACTCGAACTCTCCGCGCCCTACGGCCTGGAGGCGATCAGCCGTGCCGGCACGGTCGTCGTACCGGCCTGGCGCTCGATCACCTCGCCGCCGCCGCCGGAAGCGCTCGAAGCGCTCCGCCGGGCGCACGAGGAAGGAGCACGCATCGTCGGTCTGTGCACCGGCGCGTTCGTGCTCGCCGCCGCCGGGCTGCTCGACGGCCGTCCGGCGACCACGCACTGGATGTACGCGCCGACGCTCGCCAAGCGCTACCCGTCGGTCCATGTGGACCCGCGGGAGCTCTTCGTCGACGACGGCGACGTGCTGACCTCGGCCGGCACCGCGGCCGGAATCGATCTGTGTCTGCACATCGTGCGGACCGACCACGGCACGGAGGCCGCGGGCGCCCTGGCGCGCCGGCTGGTCGTCCCGCCGCGGCGCAGTGGCGGTCAGGAGCGCTACCTCGACAGGTCTTTACCTGAGGAGATCGGCGCCGACCCGCTGGCCGAGGTCGTCGCCTGGGCGCTGGAGCACCTCCACGAGCAGTTCGACGTGGAGACGCTCGCGGCGCGCGCGTACATGTCACGGCGGACCTTCGACCGCCGCTTCCGCTCGCTGACCGGTTCGGCTCCGCTCCAGTGGCTGATCACCCAGCGGGTGCTCCAGGCGCAGCGGCTCCTGGAGACCTCCGACTACTCGGTCGACGAGGTCGCCGGGCGCTGCGGCTTCCGCTCGCCGGTGGCCCTGCGCGGGCACTTCCGGCGCCAGCTGGGCTCGTCGCCGGCCGCGTACCGGGCGGCGTACCGCGCCCGGCGTCCGCAGGGCGACGGCGGTCCGGCACTGCTCGACGCGGCCGTCCCGGTGGCCCAGGTGCCCGCCCAGGCGCAGGCCGGCATGGGAGCGGGGATGGGGAGCATGCCGGGGATGTCCGGCGGCATGCCGGGGGCGATGCAGGCCCAGGCGGGTCCGCCGCCGGTGCTGCGCCGTCCCGGTGGGCCGATGGAGCCGGGCAAACCGGCTTCGGACGCCTTCACCCCGGGCCGCCCGGCCCTGCCGGGCCAGCGCAGCGCCCCCTAGGTGAAGCCGGGCCCCTACGGCCCGCGCCGAGATCGACCGAACGAAGGGTTTCCCGGGATCGCCTCCCGGGAAGCCCTTCGTTCGTCTTACGGCCATAAGGTAGGACGCATGAACGATCGCATGGTGTGGATCGACTGCGAGATGACCGGGCTCTCGCTGACGGACGACGCACTCATCGAGGTGGCCGCACTGGTCACCGACTCGGAACTGAACGTACTCGGCAAAGGGGTGGACGTCGTGATCCGCCCGCCGGACGCGGCCCTGGAGACCATGCCGGAGATCGTGCGCGACATGCACACGAAGTCCGGGCTGCTCGACGCGCTCGCCGGGGGCACCACCCTCGCCGACGCGGAGGCCCAGGTGCTCGCGTACATCCGCGAGCACGTCAAGGAGCCCGGGAAGGCTCCGCTGTGCGGAAACTCGGTCGGCACCGACCGGGGCTTCCTCGCGCGGGACATGCCGGCCCTGGAGGGGCACCTCCACTACCGGATCGTCGATGTCTCCTCGATCAAGGAACTGGCCCGCCGCTGGTACCCGAGGGCGTACTTCAACAGTCCGGAGAAGAACGGCAACCACCGGGCCCTCGCCGACATCCGCGATTCCATCGCGGAGCTGCGGTACTACCGGGAGGCGGTCTTCGTCCCCCAGCCCGGCCCCGACTCGGAGACCGCGAAGCAGATCGCGGCGCGCCACACCGTCCCGGCCGACCCGGCCTGACCGTCCTCTCAGGGGGCGCCCCGGATCCCCCGGGACGCCCCCGCTCGCGCCCGCCGGAATCCCGGCCGGATCGCCTCCGGAACCCCGCCGGAACGCCGCTCGGAAAACGTGTGCGCGAGCACCCCCAAAAACCCTGTAGACTTCTTCTCGGCCGGTCAGGGAAGCCCTCGGGCAGAAGACCGGACATGGTGGGTGTAGCTCAGCTGGTAGAGCACCTGGTTGTGGTCCAGGATGCCGCGGGTTCGAGTCCCGTCACTCACCCTGAAGATGAAGGGCCGGTTCGCGAAAGCGGACCGGCCCTTCATCGTTTCCGCCCCCTCCTCGCCCCCTCCCCCACCCCTTCGACCGAGGGGCCGGGGCGACTGCGGGAACCGTACGGTGACGACACGAAGACTGTGACGTGCATCACCCCTTCAGGATCGGCTCATGCAGCGACACGGGCTCCTGGTGAAGCTCAACGCCGGTCGTCCGGGCCACGTCTCGCGCCATACGCCTCAGGGCAGCCATGACACCGCTCGCCGTCGCACCGTCGCGGGCGGTCAGTGTCAGCACCCGCCGGGAGGAGCAGACCACGCCGGGTTCCATCTGGAGGCCGGGCGTGTACCCGCAGTTCTCCAGCAGCCATCCTGCGCTGGCCCGGGTCACACCGTCTGGGTCCTGGTGGACCGGGCCGCCGGCGGCTCGCAAGGCGGCGGCCTGGGCTGCCGTCACCGGCGGGTTCATGAAGACGCTCCCCGCTTGTCGCACATCCGGGCCCGCCGTCGGCAGCGTGAGGCCGCGGGCGCGCCGATCGGCGATCACTCCGGCTGCGGCTTCTGCGAGTGGCGGGCGCGCGCCGAGGGGGATGTCGAGGGCGCAGGCGAGATGGCTGTAGGTCACCGGCGCCGCGCTACGACTGCGGGTCAATCGCAGGGTCACGGCGAGGATGGTCCAACGGCCCGGCTGACGCTTGAAGAGGGAGGAGCGGTACCGGAATCCGCACTGCGTGGCGTCGAGACGCGTGAGTCGGCGGTGGGTCCAGTCGTAGGCCGTGATCGTGGTGAGGCAGTCGCTGATCTGCTGCCCGTAGGCGCCCGCGTTCTGCACCGGTGCCGCGCCGACCGTGCCGGGCATTCCGCCGAGGTACTCGACGCCGGACAGCCCCTCGGCCACGGCGTGGCGCACGAGGTCGCACAGCGGTTCGCCGGCCTGCGCGGTGACGTCGACCGTGTCCGCGCCCACCGGGTGGGTGGTGATGCCACGGGTGGCCATGCGGATCACCGTCCCCCGGTAGCCGGCGTCGTCGGCGAGGGTGTTGCTGCCGCCGCCGAGGATGAACGGCCGCTCCCCGGCGGCCTGGACGGTGTCGGTCCAGCCGTCCGGGTCGTGGTGGGTGAGCAGCTGGTCGGCGGGGCCGCCGAGGCGGAAGGTCGTATGCGTCGACAGCAGCTCACCCACGGAAGCCTCCTTCGGGTCAGACGGTGGAAATGGTCTTGAGGGCCAGGGCGCGCAGCGGGGCGATCCGCGTGCGGGCGGTTCCGGAGTACACGGCGTTGGTGCAGATGACGGTGTAGCGGCCGGTCTCCGGCGCGAGGTAGAGGCTGGTACCGGTCCAGCCGTGGTGGTAGGCGATCCCGCCGGGGGCGAGGATCCAGCCCAGCCCGCGGTCGAGGCCGGGTTCGATCGGGGCGTGGGGGGTGAGGCCGGCGCGCAGCCAGTCGCCCAGCGCGCCCTCGTCCTGCCGGTAGGCCGCCAGCAGGAATTCGGCGTACGTCGCGAGGTCGGCCGAGGCGGAGAAGGCACCGGCGTGGCCCGCTACGCCGCCCAGCTGGGCGGCGTTCTCATCGTGCACCGAGCCCCAGATCCTCGGGGCGCCGAGCAGGCGCTGCTCGGTCGGCGCGACGGTGGGGCCGCGGCCGACCGGCCCGTACAGGGTGCCGCCCATGCCCATCTCCCGCCACATGTTCGCCGCGAGGACGTCGAGCGGCTGTCCGTGGACGTGCGCGAGCGCCAGGCCGAGGAGGATGAACCCGCGGTTGATGTATCGGTGCCGGCCTGGCACGTCCTCCAGCGGCTCCCGGCACAGCAGCTCGTACAGCGGCCGGTCGGCGCCGCGGTAGTGGTCGAGGCGGGTCGAAGCGCGCAGCCCGGAGGTGTGGGCGAGGAGCTGCCGGATGGTGGCCTGCCCACTGGGCGCCTCGCCGGTCATGGCCGGAAGTACGTCCCGGACCGGTGCGTCGAGGTCCAGCAGGCCGTCGGCGACCGCACGTCCGACGAGCGGCCAGGTGGCGACGATTTTCGTCAGCGAGGCGATGTCGTACGTGGTCGTCTCATTGGGGGCCGCGTCCCCGGCCTCGGGGGCGATGACGCCGGCGGTCAGCGTGCGGCGGGGGCCGTCGAGGGTGCCGGTGATGACGACGCCGCCGGGGGTGGCGCCGTCGACGACGACCTCGTCAAGGGCGGCCTGGAGCCGGGTCTGATCGTCGGAGGAGAACGGGGTGATCACGGGCATGGGGGCGCCTCCGGGTAGGTGGTGATGTCGGCGCCCAGCCTGGCCAAATGGGTCAGCATGTGGCCGTAGCCGCGCCGCAGGTGGTGCATGCCGCGGATCGTAGAGGTCCCGTCGGCGACGAGGGCGGCCAGTAGTAGAGCTGTGACAGCCCTGATGTCGCGCGCTCCGACGTCCGCCGCACGCAGGGGCGTTACGCCGCTCACGAAGATCTCGGGCCCCCTGGAGGAGACGGCGGCGCCGAACGCCGCAAGGCCGTCGATGTGGGTGTCACGCCGGGGGTAGATCCGCTCGGCGATGACGGACGTGCCGTGCGCCTGGGTGAGCATCGCGGCCAGTTGCGGCGCTGTGTCCGTCGGCAGGCCCGGGTGGGGACCGGTGGCGGTCTCGATGGCCTGTAGGGGGCCGGTGACCGCCATGCAGATCCCCTCCGGCTGGTCTGCCAGGAGAATCCCGGCCTCGGCAAGGGGCGAGGTCAGACCTCGGGGGAGGTCGTGGGTGGTGATGCCGCCGAGGGTGACGGAGCCTCCGGTCGAGGCTGCCGCCATGATCATGGTGGCAGCCTCGATCCGGTCTCCGAGCACGGTATAGGCGCCGCCGGCCAGGTGCTTGGTGCCGGTGACGTGCAGCCCGGCATGGTCCGCGTGGATGTCGACACCCCGCTCCCACAGGAATCGGCTGACCTGGGCCACTTCGGGCTCGATCGACGGGCTCGTGATCAGGCTCGTGCCGGGCGCCCGCGCCGCGAGTAGCAGCGCGGTGACGGTGGCGCCCAGGCTCGGCCCGTACGGGGTGCCGACGTCGACCGTGAACGGGCGGACGCCGCGCGCCCCGCAGCGCGCTTCGAATCCGGCTTCGGTGCTGTGGATCACGGCTCCGGCCGCTTCCATCGCGGCGAGGTGCCGGTCTATCAGCCGCTCGCAGAACGCGTCGCCGCCCGGACGCGGGAACCGTACCCGGCCGTGGCGGGCGAGGGCGGCGGCGGCCAGTACGCACGTCGTGCGCACGCGGCGCCCGAGGTCCGGGTGGATCTCCGGGTGGACGCGCTCGGCCGGGGTGACCGCGAACTCGTCGCCGGTGACGGTGGTTTCCGCGCCGGTGTGGGTGAGGATCTGCGCGCATACGTCGGTGTCGAGGATCGCCGGCACCCCGTGGAGGACGACGGGTTCGTCGGCCAGGAGCGTGGCGGCGTACAGGTGCAGGGCGATGTTCTTGCTGCCCTGGACGGTGATCCGTCCCTTCAGGGGCTGGCCGCCGGTGACCCGTACGACAACCTCGTCCCCCGGGAGTACCGCGTGCCTGTCGGTCATCGCGCTCACCGAACCCTCGATCCGACCGGGAGGAACCCGCCGATCTGGTTGTGGGGGTAGATCACCGTTCGGGGGCCGATCAGGGTCCCGGGGGACAGTACGGTCCCGGCCGGGAGCGCGACGCCGTCGCCGATGACCGCGCCGAACTTGGTCTGCCCGGTACGGATGCGGTCGCCGTCGAGGACGACCGTGATCTCGTCGACCGCCGGCTCGACGACGGGACCGCGGTCACAGCGCAGTCCGGTGGTGGAGCAGAACGACCCCACGTTCACGCCGCTGCCGAGGATCGAGTCACCGATGAAGCTCGGGTGCTTCACGAAGCACCCGCCCGCGAGCAGGCTGCGGGTGATCTCCGCGCCGAAGCCGATCTGGCAGCCGGGCCCGATCACGCTGTGGTCGCGAACGAGAGCACCGGCCGCCACGGTGGTGCCCACGCAGATCAGCACGGGCCCGACGACCCGGGCACCGGCCTCGATGCGGGCACCCGCTTCGACGATGACGGTGCCGACGATGTCCGCACCGGGTTCGATCACCCCGCGGGTGGCCGGCAGGCCGTACGCCTCGGGCGCGTCGAGCGCCCGGGTGATGGCGGCCTTGATGTCGAAGACCGAGCCGCAGGATGCGAGCAGGTTCTCGACGTAGTGGCCGAGGCCGCCCGGCTCGATGTAGTAGCGCGGGGTCAGCCGGGCATCCGCTGCGGGGGCGGGGACGATCTCGACGTTCACGGAGCGGGTGTGCGTGGAGAGCTGTTGCATCAGTACCTCCTGGGTGCTGACGGAGACGGCCCAAGCGGCCGTCGTGCTCCCAGGGCACCGCACACGGGCATCGCGAGGTAGCCCGAGGCACATGAGGTGCAAGGTCTTTGCATCTCATGCAAAACGGGCGCGCGGGGGATTGACCGGGCCTACTCTGGGGGACCCCACACGGCCTCGACAGCGGGACGGGGTATGGAACTTCGACCACCACAGTCAGACGAGCCGGGCACGGTGCCGCCCGGCGAGGTCATCCGCAGGGCGCGCCGTACGCAGGGCATGAGCCTGGTCAAGCTGGGCACCCTCACCGGCTACTCGGCGTCCCAGCTCTCCCGACTCGAACGCGGCGCGTCCGCTCTGACCGACATCACGGTGCTGGCCCGCTTCGCCCGAGCGCTCGCCATCCCTCCCCAGGCCCTCGGTCTCGCGCCGACCCCGAGCACCTCTGCCGACGACTGGCACAGCCGGCGCACACACTCCGCTTCTCGCCCGCCCGCCCCTACCCTGGGCCCAGAGCCTGAGGACGGGGAGGACGCGATGAGACGACGGACCGTACTCTCAGGGCTCGCCGCGACTGCCGCCGCCGCCATGGGTGCCCCGGTCACCGGTGCCGGCCCGGCGGACCTGTCCGGGCCGCAGGTTGCCGACAGGATCACTGCGGGTCTGAGAGACGCGATGCTCGGCCTCGGCCCACCGGTCCCCGAGCAGCCGCTCGCTCACCTCGCAGCGGAACTGCGCCGCGCCACCGAGGCGTTCGACGCATGCGCCTACTCCCGTCTCGCCATCCGCCTCCCCTGCCTGCTCCAAGCCGGGCACCAGGCGACAAGTCCGAGCCACCGGCTGGTCCTGGCACAGAGCTATCTCCTGGCCACCCGCGTTCTCATCAAAATGGACGCGCCCGAGCTGTCGTGGCTGGCCGCCGACCGGGCCCAGCAGCACGCCGCCTCGGCCGGCGCGCCCCTCGTCGTCGCCGAGGCGGCCCGACAGCGGGCCGTACTCGCCCGCAAGGCCGGGTGGCACGACCAGGCCGTCACCCTGGCGCTCACCGCTGCCGACGACTCCGCCCTCCGTGACGCGGGCCCCCTGGGGACGGCGCAACGCGGGCTCCTTCTCCAGTGCGCCGCGTACACCGTCGCGCACCAACGCGACCGGACCGGCATGCGAGAACTCACAGCGGAAGCCGCCGCCATCGCCCACACCCTCGGGCCCGGAGCCCGCCTCCGGGACACGAGCAGCGGCGGCTTCACTCCTGCCACCGTGCAGCTGCACCTCATCTCGGCGGAGACCGCCGCCGGCGACCCCTCCACGGCCGTCGCCGCCGCCGACGCCCTCCCCCCGCAGCTCCTTCCGACCGCCGAGCGCCGATCGATGTACTTCACGGACAGGGCTCGCGCGTACGCGCAGTGGGGGCGCCGGGACGACTGCATCAAGTCCCTGCTCCAGGCTGAGCGGCAAGCGCCGGAGGAGACCCATTCACGCCCGGCTGTACGGGCGCTCGTCTCGGGCCTCCTGCTGTCCGGACGTACGACCCCTGACCTGCGAGGCCTCGCCGCTCGTGCGGGCGCACTCGGGGGCTAGCTCCGCCCGAGGGTGTGCCCCGGACCAGAGCCGTCCCAGTCGGCCCCGCGTCCCGCGTCCCGCCGGAGGCTCCGCACAGGTGCCCGTGGGAATCGCCCATGTGGGTGATCAAGTGGCTTCGGCCCCCCTCGCGGCGGGCCCGCGCGCCAGGCTGGTCTCTCCCGGAAGGAGACGCCATGGCGCCCATGCCCCCGCCCTGCCCCCGGTGCACGCCCGCGCCGATGCTCTGGAAGGACACCACCCGCGCCGTCCCGGCCACGCCGGACCGGTGGACCTGGTTCTGCGCCTCCTGCCGCCGCCACTGGGAGCCGACCGCCCAGGAGAAGCGGGAGCTCACCCACGCGCCGGGAGAACAGCGCGGCCCTCTGCACCCGCTCAGCGCCTGACCTTCGAGCCCCGGGCCCGTGAAAGGACACCACCCCGTATGCGCCCCCACCGCTTCACCGACCTCGTGCGCGACCTCGCCGCCGACGACCCCGCCGTCAGCCGCGCGCGGACGCTCGCCGAGGACGGCGACACGAAGCACCCGTTCGGCCTGTCCCTCACCCTGACGTCGAGCGGCGAGAGCCGCTGGCAGTTCGCCGGCCAGCTGCCCGACGGGGCGAAGCACGAGGGCTTCACCGACGAACCCGTGACGGGCGCCCCGGCCCCGGCGATGGGGGCTCCGGGCACCGCCGACGTTCCCGAGGCATGGTTCGCGGCCGTCCTCACCGCCGCGGAGTGCCCCGAGATCAAGGCGGTCGAACGGTGGTCCACCCGCCCCGCGGAGGCGGGCGAGTCGGGCCGCAGCGGCCTCACCGTCACCTTCCACAACGGCGCCCGCATCTTCGCGCGCCAGATGTAGAGCCCCCCACCGGACCGCCTCCCCGCCGGGCCCCTGTGCCCGGCCCCGAGCGCGGGTTACCTTCGGCGCGACGGGCGTCGACGCAGGGGGAGCGCACATGATCACCACGGATGACGGAGTACGGCTCTGGGCCCGGCGGACGGGCTCCGGGGCGACCCCCCTGGTGCTGTGTCACGGCGGGCCCGGCATCCGGGACACCTTCGGCGAGCTCGCGGACCGGCTCGGCGACCGGCACACGGTGTACCGCTGGGACCAGCGCGGCTGCGGGCGCTCCGAGGGGCGGGACGGCGGCGCGGAGGCGTACACGCTCGCCCGCGCGGTCGCCGATCTGGAGGCCGTACGACGGGGGTTCGGGCTTGAGCGGATGGTTCTGCTCGGGCATTCCTGGGGCGCGTACCTCGCCCTCCGCTACGCCCTCGACCACCCCCGGCGGGTCGAACGGCTGGTGTACGTCTCCGGTGTCGGCGTCGGCCCGGAGGAAGAGTGGCGTCCGGCATATGCCGAGAATTTCCTCCGCGCCCTCGGGCCGCGCCGCCGCCGCTGGGAGGAACTGGCCGCGCTCCCCGACCCGTCGCCGGCACAGGAGCGGAAGCAGTGCGTGCTGCGCTGGGCGACCGACTTCGCGGATCCGGACCGGGCGCTCCAGCAGGCGGCGCGGATGGCGACCCCCTGGTACGCGGGCGGTATCCACACCGACGCGGGCCGGTGGCTCGGGGCCGCCAAGCGCGCCGAGGATCCGGCGGCTCTGCTCGCGCGGTGCGCGCGGCTCGATGTGGAGACGGTCGTCGTGGACGGCGCTCTCGACCTGCGCCCCCGGTCGGCGGTCGACTCGCTGGTGGCGGCGCTGCCCCGGGTGCGGCGGGTGACCCTGGCGGACGCCGGGCATATGCCGTGGGAGGAGGACTGGCACGGGTTCCGGGCCGCCGTGACCGGGTGACACGGACGTACGGACAGGGGAAGGGCGGGCGGGGGCGTCCAGGCATATGCCCGGATGCCCGTGGCTCAGCGGAAGACCGACGGCGGCGGTACGGGCGAGGGCTTGGCGCTCGCGTCGGTGACCGGGACCGCGCCTCCGGTGAAGTCGGCGAGGGCGCGGCCGTGTTCGACCCGGCCCGGGTGCGGGTCGGTCGCCACCCGCCGGGTCAGTTCGGCCACCGGCAGTTCCCGGTCCGCGGCGAGCAGTACGGCGTTGCCGAAGCGCCGCCCGCGCAGCACGGTCGGGTCGGCGGCGAGCGCGAGTTCGGGGAAGACGGTCGCGGCGGTCGCGATCTGGCCGCGCAGATGAGCCAGCGGCGGACCATCGGCGAGGTTGGCCGCGTACCAGCCGTCCGGCCGCAGCACGCGCCGTACCTCGTGCAGGAACTCCGTACTGGTCAGATGCGCGGGCGTACGGGCTCCGCTGAAGACGTCCGCGATGATCAGATCGGCCCAGCCGTCCGGTATCTTCCCGAGCCCGGCGCGGGCGTCGCCGGCGCGCACCCGGATCCGGGCGCCCGGGTCGAGCGGCAGCGCGCGGCGGACGAGCCGGACCAGCGGTTCGTCCAGTTCGACGATCTGCTGGGTGGAGCGGGGCCGGGTGGCGGCGACGTACCGGGCGAGGGTGAAGGCGCCGCCGCCGAGGTGCACGGCCTGGATGGGCCGGTTCGGCGGGGCGACGAGGTCGGCGATGTGGCCGAGGCGCCGCTGGTACTCGAAGGAGAGATACGCGGGGTCGTCGAGGTCGACGTGCGACTGCGGGGCGCCGTCGATGAGGAGCGTCCACGCGTGGGCGCGGTCCCGGTCGGGGACGATCTCGGCGAGCCCTCCGTCGACGGTCTCCACGACCGCCTCGGTTCCCGCCGGACGTTCCCGCTCCCGGTCGCGGTCGCGGTCCCTCCCCCGTTCCTTCTGCTTGTTCCTGGCCACGCCCCCATTATCGGCGCGGGCGGCCGGGCCCTGCCCCACGGGCCCCACCTGTCCCCCGAGCCCCGGGCCTCCTGGGTCCCCCGAGCCCCCGGGTCGCGTCGGGGGCGAGACCTACCGCCGGCGCCTACCGGCTGCCGTCCACCGCCTTGATGAGCCGGGCGGCCTGCCCCAGGGCCTCGCGCAGCATCACCGGGTCGGTCACCGCGCCGTCCTCGCCGGGCGGCAGCAGCCAGTCCGCCGGGCGCGTGGCGGCGCCGTCCGGGCCGGGGAGCCAGGGCGGCCCCGGGAGGCGCAGACCGCGCCCGTCGGTCCGCGTGCAGGCGCTGCCCGGCATGTCCCAGGCCGCCGCCGTGCCGGCAGGCACCAGGAAGCCGAGGGTGTCGCACGCGCCGTCGTGCAGCACCGGGCCGACGGCCGGTGCGCCGCCCCGGCGCAGGATGTCCACCGCCTCCAGGCCCTGCCGGGCCGGAACGGTCACGAGATCGCAAGGCTCGTCCGGCGCCGCCGGGGACGGGTCGGCGTCGGCGTCCTGGGTGGGCGCATGCCCCTCGGGCGACGGCGAAGACGACTCGGACCGGGGCCGGGTGGGGGGAGGAGGCTGGTGCCGGGACGCCGGCCGCGCGTGCGCCGACGGCACCGGAGCCGGCGGCGGCTGAAGGGACGGCACCGGCCGCGGCGGCGCCGGGGCCGTCGTGCTCATCGGTGGTGACGGCGGCATCGGCGGCGACGGAATCGCGGGCATCGGCGGCATCGAGGACAGCGGCAGCGCGGGTGCCGCCGACGACAGTGACGCGGTGTGGTCGACGGCTCCGATGGCTCCGGTG
This sequence comes from Streptomyces sp. NPDC048718, assembly GCF_043198875.1. Lineage (NCBI taxonomy): Bacteria > Bacillati > Actinomycetota > Actinomycetes > Kitasatosporales > Streptomycetaceae > Streptomyces > Streptomyces sp. NPDC048718. Next base: position 194,289 of record NZ_JBICVG010000005.1, on the reverse strand, counting down.
GCTCCGGCCTCCATCATGGGACCCTCCTCATGGGCGCGGAGGAGACGCGTTCGGTCTCTCCGCCCGGTTCAACGCCCTGCCGCGTCAACGGCAACGGCGGCGCGCCGCGCCAAAGGATGGCAGTTCATGGCAGATCACCGGCGAGATATCCGGTTTGTTGGCAAACTCCGCGTGAGCGACCGGTAACAGCGGGTACGTTCGTGCCCGCCGGAACACCGGCAGCACCAGGAGAGGGCTCGGCCATGGCGTTGTCACGGGCAGTTCCCAATCTCGCTTTCCGCCAGCTGCGCGGGGGGCGTTCGCCGGCCGAGTTCGCGGCGCTCGTCCGCCGCTCGGCACGCGAGATCGGCGAGCGGGTCGCCTGCGACGCCCGCTACATCGGGCGCGTGGAGGCAGGCGAGATCCGCTGCCCGAACTACGCGTACGAGCGGGTTTTCCTGCACATGTTCCCCGGGCTGAGCCTCGCGGACCTGGGGTTCTCGGCGAGGGAGGCCGTCCGCGGCCGCGGCGCGGCCATGTCGCCCTCCCCCGCCCTCACCACCCGGAACGATGAGGAGAGCGACGTGCTGCGTCGCGCATTCATGACCGGCGGCACCGCCACCCTTGCGGCCGCCTCCCTGGGACTGGACGACGGCCCCGCCGTCGCGGTCCCCGCGCCCCGCGGCCCCCGCCGCGTCGGCGACACCGAGGTCCGCGCCGTCGAGGACGCCGTACGGAGGATCCGGCTGCTCGACGACCGGCACGGCGCCGAACGCCTCTACCAGCGGGCCACTCAGCCGCTGCGGGCCGCGTACGCCCTGCTCGACGCCGGCGGCACGACCCGCCGGGACACCGCCGGACGGCTGCACAACAGCGCCGGTGAACTGGCCATCTCCGTCGGCTGGCTGGCCCATGACTCGGGCCGGCTGGAGGACGCCCGCTCGCACTACGCCGAGGCCCTGGCCACCGCCCGGGTGGCCGGGGACGCGGCCCTGGAGGCGCACGCCTTCTGCAACACCTCGTTCCTGGCCCGGGATTCACACCGGTACCACGAGGCGGTACGGGCCGCGGAGGCCGGGCTGCGGGCCGCGCAGTCGCTCGGCTCGGCCCGGCTGCTCGCCCTGCTCAGTCTGCGGCTGGCCGGGGCATGGGCCGGGCTCGGCGACCGGGCCGCCTGCGTACGGGCCCTGACCCGCGCGCACACGTTCTTCGGGCGGGGCAGCGCCGACCAGGATCCGGAGTGGATGTCCTTCTTCGGCGAACCGGAGATGGAGGCGCTGGAGGCGAAGAGCTGGTCGCTGCTCGGCGACTGGTCGCGGGCCGCCCGGCACGCCCAGCGGGCCACCCTCCGCCAGGATCCGCACTTCGCCCGCAATCTCGCCCTCTACCGGGCCCAGTTGGCGATCGATCTGGCGCACGCGGGGCGGCCCGACGAGGCGACGGCCGAGGTACGCCGGGTCGAAGCGGCCCTGGACGGCGTGGAGTCGGCGCGCATCCGCCGGATACTGACGGAGACCCGCCGGGTCCTCGCCGGGCGCTGACCCGGCCGACGAGGGCCCGCACGGATGACACCGCCGACTCCCATACGGGGAGTGGGAGTCGGCTTCATGGTGCGCGAACCACCGTGCGAGCGGGACCGGTTCGACACACCGGGCGTCACGCCCCGACGGGCTCCGCGCGGGCGCTGAGCAGGAGGTTCACCGGCTCCCATCCCTCCGCCGGAATGCCCTTCACCGGCTCCCACGCCACGTGGCCGAAGCCGTTCTCCCGGAGGACCTCCTCCATGGTCTCGCAACTCCAGTAGCGGGCCGGGAGGGTGGTGGGCGGGATGGTGGGGATGGTGAGCGGGGAGGGGTCCCCGTCGCGGGGGTCGTCCGGGCGGTTGACGACGAGGCCGTTCATCTGCGCGACGCCGGACGGCAGTCGGGGGTTGCCGACGTAGGCGAGGAAGCGCCCCCCGGTGACGAGATTGGCCCGTGCCCGCCGGAGCATCCTGGCGAGCGCCTCCCTGCTGTCCGCGTAGTGCAGGACCGCGACCGCCACGGCGACGTCGAACGCGCCGAGGACGGGCATGTCGATGGCGTCGTGGACCTCGTACCGCACGCCCAGCGGCTCCGCTTCCTCCAGCCGCCGCGCGGTCTCGACCATGCCCGGGGACAGGTCCACCCCCAGGACCCGGTCCGCGCCCCGCTGTCGCAGCAGCCGGGTATAGGCGCCGGATCCGCAGCCGATGTCGAGGACGGAGTTCCCCTCGACCGGTCCCAGGGCGTGCAGGAGCGAAGGGATCTCGATCAGACCGCGATAGGTGCTGAACACCCGTTCGACATCGGTGTAGTCGGACGCGATCTCGTCGTACTGCTCGGTGAGCGTCACCGGGTTCCTCCGGGGAAGTGGGGGCGCCGGCCGCGGGTCGGCGGCGGGGGGTTCGGTTGCCGGGGGACGGACCACGAGGAAGCCCTGCCGCGGATTGCGGTCGAGGCTGCCGAGGCCCTGGAACAACTCCCGTACGACGGGCATCTCCTTGTGGTAACAGGTGATCGAGGAGGGCACGTCGATGATGGCGGGCGTGTTCAGCAGGAAGGGCAACTCTGCGCGGAGATAGGCGAGTCCCGCCGCCCACTGCGCCTCGGACGCCCCCTCGGGCAGGCTCGGCGCGTGGGACGTCAGCAGGTCGCGGACCTGCTCCTCGGCGGCCCGCGCGAGGAACCCGCGCCCGCCGAGGTCCGGGTCGATTCCGCGCAGGACCTCCTGATAGCTCGGCAGGGCCTCGTACTCCGACAGCGGCCGGACGCGGAAGCGTTCGGACCCGGCGTCGGCGGTCCGTTCCAGCGCGCGCCGGAGTCTGCGCCGGACGTCCTTGAGTATCCGGCGGGTCCGGCCCCGCGCCTCGTCCGGGGTGCACCCCTGCGCCATGAGCATGGTGTCGATGTGGGTGTCGACGTACATCACGTCGATCAGGGAGAAGTGCCGCTCCGCCCAGCCGAGGAGGGCGCTCAACCGGTCCTGGCTGAAGTAGCTGTTGCCCGTACTGACCCCGATCAGTACGTGGTCGCCACGCTCGAAGACCCTGCGGCACATGGCCGTGACGGGCAGCACGTCGAACTGGTTCATGACGTCGTTTCCCTCACGTCACGCGAGCACGACGGACGGGGGTTCCCGCGGGATCAGATCGGAATCCCTCAGGTGGAGCGTGAGCCGCAGGCACACCTCGTCGAGGAAGCCGGCGACATCCCGCTGGATCATCGGACCGCACATGAAATCCTCCAGCCGGCCGTGCAGCGTGAGGAGTTCACCGTCGTCGAGCCCCCGGTCCTTGAGCAGGACCAGGACGCGGCGGGCGGCGTCGATGCACCGGAAGGTGCCGTACAGCTGCGGTTCGTCGATGAGCCCCCGTCCGCTGCTGAGCAGATACGCGGCCAAGAGGACCAGTTCCTCATCGACCGGACGGGGAGATGTTTCCCCAGACTTCATGACTGACCACCTCGCTTCGGTCTCGACGCGGGGGAGATACGAGGTCCCTCTTCGGGTATCCGAGAGTCACCATGAGCAGCGGTTCGAGATGTTCGGGCAGCCGCAGCAGGGTCTGGACGGGCTTGCGGCGGAAACTGGCGGCGGGGCATCCCCCAAGGCCCATGGAGTGCGCGGCGAGCAGCAGGTTCTGTACGGCCATGGCCACGCACAGCAGTCCCTCGTCCCAGAACTCGCCGTCGTCCTTCACGGCCCGGGACCGGTCGAAGCACGCGACGACCACCAGCGGGGACGGCTCGATGAGTCCCGGGGAAAAGGCCCGGAGCACCCGGAGGTTGCGCGGCTCGCGTACGGCCACGAACGCCCAGGCCTGTTTGTTGCCGCCGGTGGGGGCGGCCAGCATGGCGTCGAGCAGGGTGTCCAGCCGGTCGTCGTCCACCGGCTCGGCGGTGAACTGCCGCACCACGCTGCGGGTGCGGATCACTTGCAAGGCGGCTGACGAGGACGCCAGTGACGTGGCCAAGTCCATCCTCTCCGAACCCCGGGAAACGATCACGAGTCGGATGCGCGTGAACCGTAGCCGGAAATGGCAATTGTCCCGATTCGGGAAGGTAGCAGGTCGTCCGCGCGCGGCCGTGGACATCCACGCCCGGATCCGAGAACCACTCGGGCGACCGGGAGCGCCGCCGCTGGGGCCGGCACTGGTACCGGCCCCCGTTTGGGCCGCGCTCTTCGCCTCTGCCGCCTCCGCCCGCCTCCGCCGCCTCCGCCGCGCACGTCCTCCGCCACCGAGGACGTGCGCCGAGACGATCCCGCTAGCCGGCCTGCTCCAGGTGCCCCGTGTCGTTCCAGCGCTCGATCGCCGGGTCCCCGTACGCCCACCCGAGCACCGACAGACTCGTCGGGTCGAGGCGCAGCCGGGCCGCGAAGGAGACGTCCTCACCCAGCCAACGGGCCGCGATCGTACGGAGGATGTGGCCGTGCGCGAAGATCAGGACGTCGCGGCCGGCCTCGCGGGCCCACTGGACGACCCGGTCGGCGCGGTCCGAGAGTTCGGCCATGCTCTCGCCGTCGGGGACGCCGTCGCGCCAGATGAACCAGCCCGGCTGGACGTCCTGGATCTGCGCCGGGGTCATCCCCTCGTAGGCGCCGTAGTCCCACTCCATCAGTTCGTCCCAGTCCCGGGCCCGTTCGCCGAAGCCGGCCAGGTCGCAGGTCTCGCGGGCGCGCACCAGCGGGCTGGTGCGCACCTCGACGCCGTCGAGCCCGCCCCACGGCGTACGGGCGAGGCGGGCGCCGAGCAGCTTGGCGCCGCGCCGGCCCTCGTCGAGCAGCGGGATGTCGGTCCTGCCGGTGTGCCGGCCGAGCAGCGACCACTCGGTCTGGCCGTGCCGGGCGAGGAGGATGCGCGGTGCCGATGCCGGTGCCATTCGGGCTCTCCTGGGATGCGGGGACAAGGGGGACAGCTGTGTTCCCATCATCGCCCACCGTGATCACCCGGTCGGTTCCGGCCATCCGGCGTCGCCCGGACGAATTCGGGGTGCTGTCCGGGCAACCGACCACCCCCTTCGCGCGTCCTCCTTCGATCAAGGACGAGTGGGGGGACACGTCATATGCGTCGGCCACGCTGGTGGGTGGAGCTCATACTGATCGCCGCGGTCTACGCGGCGTACTCCGGCGGACGGCTGCTGGCCCGCGGCGACGCGAGCACCGCCGTCGGCCACGGGCTCGCCCTGCTGCGGGCCGAGGACGCGCTCGGTCTCGCCGCCGAGCGCCCGCTCAACCGGCTCTTCACCGACGTCCCCTGGCTCGGCGTCCCGGCCGACTTCGTCTACGCCTCCCTGCACTATCTGGTCACCCCGCTCGTGCTGGTCTGGCTCTTCCGCCGCCGCCCGGTCCGCTACCGCGCCGCCCGCGCCTGGCTGATGACCTCCACCCTGCTCGGCCTCGTCGGCTTCGTCCTGCTGCCGACCTGCCCGCCCCGGCTGCTCGACCCGGTCCATGGGTTCACCGACACGATGGCCCACTTCAGCGCGTACGGCTGGTGGGGCGCGGAAGCGAGCGCGCCGCGCGGGCTCGGCGGGCTGACCAACCAGTACGCGGCGATGCCCAGCCTGCACGTGGGGTGGGCGCTGTGGTGCGGGGTGATGCTGTGGCGGTACGGGCGGACTCCCCTGCCACGGACGCTGGGCGTGGCGTATCCGCTGCTCACCACGGTGGTGGTGATGGGCACGGCCAACCACTATCTGCTCGACGCGGTCGCGGGCGCTGCGGTGATGGGCGCGGGGCTGCTGCTCACTCCGTACGTGCTCCGGTTCCTCGACCGGCTCCGCGGGCTCACCGGTCTCACCGGTCTCACCGGGCCTGGCGGGCCTGGCGGGCGGCTCGGCGAAGGGGTGATCGGGGGCGAATCCCCGCGAAATTCCCCGGTTGTCGGTGGCGGATGGGAGACTTCCGCGGGTGAGCGCATCCCTGGACAGCGGTCCGCACCGGCCGCCGCAGACGACACTCCGGCATCGGCTCGCTGAGCTGCGCGGACCGGCCACCGTGCCGCGTCCGCTCGACGCGCGGGCGCTGGCCGCCCTGGCCGCGAACCCGGGCTGCCGGCGGCGGGCGATCCTCGACGGCGCGGGGGTCGACAAGACCGCGCTCGCCGAGAAGCTGGGCGCGCCGTCCGGGTTCGGCCAGTCGCAGTTCGCGATCGCCCGGGGCAACGCGTTCGAGGCGAAGGTCAAGGCAGACGGCGGCCGGGAGCTGCTCGCGCTGCTCGGGATCGAGGATCCGGGCACGGTGGACCAGCCGGAGCTCGCGGCGGCCGGGCCCGAGGGCCGCGCTGCCCGGACGGCGCTCGCGCTGCGGGAGGCGACGGCGGCGGGCCGCTGGGCGCTGCTCGACCATCCGATGCTGGCCCTGGAGGTGGCCGGTTCGCCGGTCTATCTGGAGCCGGACGCGGTCGTGGTGCATCCGGACGGCCGGTGGACGGTCGTGGAGATCAAGTCGTTCCCGATGATCGACGGTTCGGCCGACGCGGCGAAGGTGGGCGCGGCGGCCCGCCAGGCGGCGGTGTACGTGCTGGCGCTCGCGCGGACCGCGGCCGTCACGGACGGCGCGGAGGTGGCGCACCGGGTGCTCCTGGTCTGCCCGAAGGACTTCTCCAATCTGCCGACGGCGTCGGCGGTGGACGTACGCAAGCAGGTGGCGGTCACCCGGCGGCAACTGGCGCGGCTGACCCGGATCGAGGACATCGCGGCGGCGCTGCCGCCGGAGGTCACCTTCGACGTGGCGGAGCGCTCGCCCGAGGAGCTGGCGTCGGCGGTGGAGCGCGTCCCGCACGCGTACGCGCCGGACTGCCTGTCCGCGTGCGAACTGGCCTTCCACTGCCGGGAGCGGGCGCGGGCGGCGGACGTCGTGACGGCGCTGGGGCGTTCGGTACGGGGTGAGCTGGGCGGACTGACGACGATCGGCGCGGTCCTGGCGGCGGCGCGCGGCGAGGCGGGTGATCCGGACGATCCGGCGGTGGAGGCGCTGCGGCGGGCGAGAGCGCTGCGCGGGGAGGCGCTGGCCGGGGCCGCCGGCGTGACAGGCCGGGGCGCGGGCTTCGGCGCGGGTGCGGGTGCGGGCTTCGGCGAGGGGGTGGCGGCGTGTCGCTGATCTCCACGCTGGCCCGGATGGAGGCCGTCGAGGCGGGCCGGGCCCAGCCGCTGGCCACGGTCCGGCACCGGCATCTGTCGTCGCGCCCGCTGGTGTTCGTCCCGCTGACGACGTCCGGCGAGGCGGGCGCGCCGCTCGGCGCGCTGGTGGGCACCGACCCGGAGGAGCCGCGGCTGCTGGTCGTACCGCAGCCGCGCGACCGGGATCTGCGGTTCGCGTTCCTCGCCGAACTGGCCGACGCGATCCTGCCGTACATCGACTCCTTCACCGAGGCGGTGGAAACGGCGGAGCGCTCCGAGACCGACCCGGAGACCGGGAAGAAGGTCAAGGTCGAGGTCGCGCTGTGCGCGGACGCGCCGCAGCTGGTGGTGCCGAGCCGGGCGGGTGTGGCGTACGTACGGCTGCTCGGGCGGTCGACGCGGTTTCGGCGGACGGCCGAACAGGATCCGGAGACGCCGTTCCCGGCGCCGCCCCGGGTGCCGCTCCTCGGCCGCTGGCTGACGCACTTCGGCGAGCGCGCGCGGGTGCCGGGGTCCTCGCTGCTCGTGGCGGCGACGGATCTGCTGAACCGGCACTGGGCGACCGGCCAGTCGTCCCTGGAGGACCAGCACCTCGGGGCGCTGCTCGCGTGGATCGACCCGCCGGCGGGCGAGAGCGGCGCCGCGGCCGCGCTGCGGGCCGAGCTGGCGCGCGACGCGCGGGGGCAGCTGGAGTGCCCGCCGGCCGGTCCGGCGACGGACCCGGCGTTCGACAACCGGCTGCTGGCGCCCGCGATCGAGGCATATGACCGGGCGCGGCAGGCGATCGGCGCGGCCGAGGACGGTGAGGCGGCGGAGGACGGGCTCGCCGCGCTGCACCGGGCCGAGCGGGAGATCCGGCGGCTGGTCGCCGAGCAGCTGAGGCCGACCTGGTACGGGGTGTGGCAGGCGCTCGGCCTGCTGCGGGAGCTGCCCGAGGGCGCGCGGGTGGCCGAGCGCTGGACCCGGGACCGCTGGTCGTTCACCGGCCAGCGGGACCGGATCGCGGCGGGCGAGCCGCCGCAGCCGCGCCGGGACGACGCGGTCACGGCGGCGCACAAGCTGGCGGCGCGCGAGCAGGCGCAGGGGCAGTTGGAGGCACAGGAGGCGCTGGACGATCCGCTGGTCCTGGCGGGGCGGCGGCTGGCGGGCGAGGCGTTCGTCGGGGAGGTGGCGGAGGTGACGATGGCCTGGTCGGAGTCGAAACGCCCGGCACCCCGGCCGCTTCTGACGGTCCGTACGGACGACCGGCCGCATCTGAACGAGGGCGGCGTGAAGGTGTACCGCACGCTCGACGGCCGGCCGCAGTCGGCGGAGTTCGTGGCCCGGGAGGACGACGGGGCGCTGGTGCTGCGGCTGCTCGACAAGATGGGCCGGTCGAAGGAGCCGGCCGAGGGGACGGTTCCGGAGAAGGGCGAGCGGATCGCCTGGACGCTGTTCGAACACGACCAGCGGCCGGGTGCCAAGCTGCCGGACCCGGAGGAGACCCCGTGGACGCACGGCGGCCCGCCGCGCTCCGACGCCGCCGAACTGCCCGACGCCGTGACCCCGGAGGACATCCTGTGATCATTCGCGATGCCGATGCCGATGCCGGCTCTGGCGCCGATGCCGATGCCGGTACCCGTGACGGGAAGGCGGGGCGGGGGGCGGCCTCGGGTTCCGCCTTCGGGTCCTCTTCCGGTTCCGCTGTCTCGGGGTCCGCCGCCTCGGGTTCCGCCGTATTCGACCCGTCCGCCGAGGCGGCGCGGGCGACGGCCGAGATCCTGGAGAGCACCCTGCACGGCACCGCGAGCGGGGTGGTCGTCGACTCTCCGCCGGGCGCCGGCAAGTCGACGCTCGTGGTGCGGGCGGCGCTCGAACTGGCTGCCGCAGGACGCCCGTTGATGGTTATCGCGCAGACCAACGCCCAGGTGGACGACCTGGTGCTGCGGCTCGCCGAGAAGCAGCCCGACCTCCCGGTGGGCCGGCTGCACTCCAGCGACACGGACCCGTACGACAAGGCGCTCGACGCGCTGGAACACGTACGGAAGTCGTCGAAGCCGGCCGATCTGGCCGGACTGCCGGTGGTGATCTCGACCGCCGCGAAGTGGGCGCACGTGAAGAACGTGGAGCCGTGGGAGCACGCGATCGTCGACGAGGCGTACCAGATGCGCTCGGACGCGCTGCTCGCCGTCGCGGGGCTGTTCCAGCGGGCGCTGTTCGTGGGCGACCCGGGGCAGCTCGACCCGTTCTCGGTGGTGGGCGCCGAGCAGTGGGCCGGTCTGTCCTACGACCCGTCGGCGTCGGCCGTCTCCACGCTGCTCGCCCACAACCCGGAACTGCCGCAGCACCGGCTGCCCGTGTCGTGGCGGCTGCCCGCGTCAGCGGCGCCGCTGGTGTCGGACGCCTTCTATCCGTACACCCGGTTCCGCAGCGGCACGGACCACGGTGACCGGCGGCTCGCCTTCGGTGTCGGCTCGGACGGCTCGGGCCCGGACCGGGTCCTGGACGAGGCGGCCGAGTCCGGCTGGGGCCTGCTCGAACTGCCCGCGCGGCACACCCCGCGCACCGACCCCGAGGCGGTCTCGGCCGTGGCGCTGGTGGTGCGGCGCATGCTCGCCCGGGGCGGGGTGACCGTCAGCGAGCGGTCCCCCGATCCGGCGCCGCTCACTGCCGAGCGGATCGCTGTCGGCACCGCCCACCGCGACCAGGCGGCGGCGATCCGCGCGGCCCTGGCCGGACTCGGCGTGACGGGCGTGACGGTGGACACCGCCAACCGGCTGCAGGGCCGCGAGTACGACGTGACGGTCGTCCTCCACCCGCTGTCCGGCCGCCCCGACGCCACCGCCTTCCACTTGGAGACCGGCCGGCTGTGCGTCCTGGCCTCCCGCCATCGCCACGCGTGCGTGGTGGTGTGCCGCGCGGGCGTCGCCGAACTCCTGGACGAACACCCGTCGACGGAACCGGTCCAGCTCGGCGTGACGATGAAGTTCCCGGACGGCTGGGAGGCGAACCACGCGGTGCTGTCGCACTTGGCGGAGCACCGGGTGAGCTGGGCGCCGTGAGAAGCGGGGACGGTTTCCAGTTCCGGAAACCAGTACCCCTTGTTCCTTGACCGTGGGACCGCGAGCATCGGACGCAGCCCCCTACGAGGAAAGGCAGGCCATGAAGCTGACGCGGCTGGTGGGCCAGTGCGACGAGGGAGATTGCCCGACCATCTACGCGACGGACCGGGGAACAATCGCCGTTCAAGGGGACCGCGTGGTCGACCACGGACTGGATCTCCCGCTCCGGGAGGCCTTGGTCGAAATTCCCGTCGAGCTCATCCGAAAGGCCATCCGTGACAACCTCTTCTAAAACCTTGGGAGACTGGTTCGAGGACTTCAGCCGGGAGGCCTTCCGGCTGGAGACCCTGGACGATTACAGCAAGTCCGGCAGCGTCGACGCTTATCACGCCTTCCTGGCAGGCGAGCCGCAGCCGGAGAGTTTCGTCACTTCCGGGTGGGTGAAGACGGTAGGGGATGCCGTCCGGTCCGGGAGACGGATGTACCGGGTACACATCCTCACCCGTCCGCTGTCGGATTATCTGCGATTCGAACTCTCCTGGGGCTACCGTCGCAACATGACGGCCGGCGAGGAGTTCTTCATCCTGGACACGACCACCCAGGAGAACCCCATTCCGTCCGCTCCCGACTTCTGGCTCTTCGACGAGCGAACCGTCGGATCCATGAGCTACGACGGCCAGGGGAAGTACCTGGGTACCGAGTTCCTCGAAGAAGACCAGCTGGCCAGGTTCCTGGAATACAGGGATGCGGCCATGGCCCAGGCCGTACCGTTTCCCGAATGGTGGGCGAAGTACGGGGAGTGAACAGGCCCAACCTTGGTGCTGCGCTGCGGGAACTGCGGGAAGCTTCCGGACTGGAGGCCAAGGCAGTGGCCCGCGGCGCTGTCATGTCTCGATCCAAGCTCTCCAAGATCGAGACCGGCAGCACGGCCCCGAGCGTGACCGATGTCGACTGCATCCTCACAGCCATAGGCGTGTCGGATGAGGTGAAGGCCGAGTACATGGCCGCCGCCAGGGAAGCCACCGCGGAGGTCACGGCGTGGCGGCTTGTTCGACGCCTGGGATACAGCAGGAAGCAACAGCAGATTCAGGCTGTCGAATCGCAGACGACCCAGCTGCGCCTCTTCCAGCCCGCACTCGTCCCCGGCCTGCTCCAGACGCCCGAATATGTGCGCGCGGTCTTCGCCCGGCGAGATATCTCGGAAGCGCAGTTGGAGCGCACCATCGGCGCACGACTCGCGCGACAGAACATCCTCTACTCGGAAGGAAAGACCTTCCGCTTCATCATCACGGAATCGGTTCTCCGGTGGCGCATCGTGCCACCCCTCGTGCTGGTCGGTCAGCTCGATCGACTGATCTCCGTCTCCCGGCTACCCAACGTGGACATCCGCGTCGTCGCGCTGTCGACCCGCCAGACGGACTTCCCCAGCCATTCGTTCTCGATCAAGGACGAGCGCACGGTGACCGTGGAGATGGTGCACGCCGAAATGGTGATGACCGATCCGAGGGACATCGCCCTGTACGTATCGAAATTCGAACGCTTCGGCGAGAACGCTCTCTCAGGGGACGCTATGCGATCCCTGATCGAGAGCATTCGGGACGACCTGTTGCGGGAACAGGAAACCGGCTAGCACCCCGCCCCGCCTCGGTGGAGCATGTCTCCGCACCCAGTCAGTCGAGCCGAGACGGGAGACAGCAATGTCCGGTCCCCATGCGCCCGTTTATCCGCACCGCCCCACACGAGGAAGAATTTCGTGACCGTGTTCGGGGTGCCGGAGTGGGCGCCCCGGAGGGGCTTCTTCGCCGTGGACGACCTGGGCAAGGTCGGCGAGGTGGTCGGCATCCGTGAGGACGTCGTGTACCTGTGTCCGCCGGGCGGCGGCCGGGAGTGGGGGAAGCGGCCGTCCGAGCTGCGCCCGCCGAACGAGACCGAGCTGGAGTGGGCACGCGTGTTGACGACTCCCGTGGTGCGCACGCACGACGTTCCGGGGATACCGGATGGCGGCACCCGGCCTCGGCCCCGCAAGTAACACCCGTCGACCCCTCGCCCCACGAGGGCGGGAGCGACACAGACTCCCGCTTCCCGCGGGAAGTCGGGGCAGGTCCCGCCCCGGCGGGCGTTGCTTTGGAAGGGCCCGCACGCCGGGACGGGTGCAAGTGCACGACGGCCCAGGGGAGTTCCCTCGGCCGTGACTTGAGGAGGCGTAAGCCGTGACGCTCAAGCAGGCACTCACTCGAAAGGCTACCCCGAGGGGTGGCGAGGACAACGGCGGCCACGGGTCCGACAACACGGACATCGAGGACGGCGACGGCCAGGGCGGCTCCGGCTCCCCCGGCCACTGACAACCACCCCACCCCCGACAGGCGTCCCCCGGCTCCGGCCGGGGGACGCCCCACGCGCGAGGTACGAGACCATGCATCTCCTGGTGGTGGACTGGGACTTCTTCTTCCCCACACCGACGGCCGGCGGACCGCTCGATGCGCACGCGGACCTGTACGCCTGGCCGACCGCCGAAACCCACACCTACGTCGAGGTCATCTGGCTCCGCCGCGTCCGGGCCTTCCTCGCCGCCGGCGTACCCCTCCCCTTCTGCCAGGGATTCGACGGCTTCTGGGACCGGTTCACCCTCGCCCCGCACGCGAAGGTGTTCTACGCCGACTCGAACGCCTGGGCAGGCCAGCTGTTCCCGTCCAACCTCGGCGGCACCGGCCCCTGGGAATCGGTCCACCTCTACGACGCCCACCACGACTGCGGCTACCCGCCCAACCACCGCACCTTCGAGGACTGGCGGACCAAAGGCGTGATCAGCGCGGAGAACTGGCTCCTCGCGCACTACTGGAACGGCTCGAAGGTGTTCGTACGCTTCCCTCCGTGGCGCGAGTCCCTCACCCGGCCATCCGAGCGGCCCCTGATCCCCGTCGCCATGACCATCGACGACGGCCGGGCCCCCGACGTGGTCTTCGACGCGGTGTTCCTCTGCCGGTCCGGGGCCTGGGTGCCCCCGTGGTGCGACCGGGACTTCTCGGCGTTCCTCGCCGCCTGCCCGGCCGCAGCCGTCGAGGTGCCCCAGAACCGGTGGAACCACCCCCGCCCGGATGTGCGGCGCATGGCCGAACTGGATCAGCGAGCCAAGGTCGCGGGCACTGGACGGTGAGTGGCGCGTCCTCGGGTGACCCGCCCCCGCCGGGGCCGGCCCGCCCGCGACCGGCCCCCTCTTGCCAGGCGCGGGAGAATGGAACCGGCCCGGGTGTCCGGGCCGCCTGTGCGAAGAGGAGAGCGAGCATGGCGGAACCTGCGGAGCAGAGCGGGCAGCGGCGGGTCAGGCCGGCCCCGCTGATCTTCGAGCCTGCCGAGGCGACCGCCGATCCCGAGCACTTCTTCGGCCTGGAGGCGATGGCGGACCCGCGCGAGCTGCTGGCGCGGGCGACGGAGCTGACCCTCGCGTTCCGGGCGGCGGCGGACCGGGCGGTCGAGTACCAGGCGGTCGCGGCGGCGCAGCTCGCGGACCCGGGCCGGTTCGACCGGCTGACGGAGGCGGAGATCGCGGCGCGCGCCGAGTGGACCGAGGACTACGCCCGCAAGATGATCGAGTTCGGCCGTGGCCTCACGCGCGCGAACGGCCGCGACCAGGAGTGAGCCCCTGGACTCACCATCCGGCATATGCCGGGGCAAGATACTCCCCGCCTCGCCGCCCTGTCCGGGTTTTCCGCAACTCACGGAAGCCGAGGAGTCACGGCCGGTAGATCTTCTCGTATGACGACGTGGCTGCTCGACCAGACGACCCCGCAGGACTTCGGCCGCTACCAGGCCGCCCGGGTCACCGACGAGGGTGCCGCGTGGCTCGCCTCGGCCACCGCCCGCCCGGCCGTCGCGTTCGCCCACTGGATGCGGCGGCCCACCGCGCCCGCCGTCCTGCCCTGCGGCACCGTCTTCGACGTGGTGAACGTCGAGCCCACCTTCGGCCGCCGGATGTTGGACACCCTGTGGGCCGAGGGCCCCGGGTGCGGGCCGGTCGCCACCCACCGGGGCCGGATGCTGCTGTTCGCCGCCCCCGGCACCGCCCAGCGGCTGCCGTCGCTGCTCCGCTGGGAGGAGTGGGGCGACACCGTGCCCCGGCCGCTCTGCCACGGCCCCGGGGACGCGGTGACCGTCCCGCCGCTGACCCCGCCGTCCCCGTTCCGCCCCCGTCCCGACGGCCCCGCCCGCGCCGCCGGTGCCGCCGGTGCCGTCAGCGCGTCCGGGGCGGGTGGCACGTACGAAGTGAGCGGGGCGAGCGGGGCGAGTGGGCGTGACGTGACACACGAGGCCTGCGAGGTCTGTGAGGCCCGGGAAGCCCGTGAGGCCCGTGAGGCGTACGAGCACCGTGATTCCGCCCAGCCCCGTTGGCTCGTCGCCCCCGACGCCCGGCAGCCGTGGCTGCCCGGCCCCGAGGTTCTGCTGTGGGCCTGCGTCCGGGCCGCGCGGGCCCACCGGACCCCTTCAGGGCTCCGACGTGCGGCGATCGATTTCTCGTCCGAGGGATCCGGGTGCTAATGTCTACGACGTCAGCAGGCGCCGCTAGCTCAGTTGGTTAGAGCAGCTGACTCTTAATCAGCGGGTCCGGGGTTCGAGTCCCTGGCGGCGCACCGACCGGAAGGCCCCTCGCGAAAGCGAGGGGCCTTCTGTTATGCCCGCGCCTTATGCCCGCGCGTCCGCATCGGTCAGCGGTCGCGCGTCCGCGCGGTGCTCGCGCTCCGTACCTCCAGCCGCGGCCCTGTGACCCGTACCGTCCACACCCCCGACGCGGACCGGTCGCCCACCTCCACCCGTACCCCCGCGCCCGGCACGGTGTACGACTCCCCCTCCCGCAGCGGCGCGTCCGCGAGCGGCGGATAGACGGAGCGCTGCGCGCACGCCCCGGTCCCCGGGTGGGTGTCGATCACCTCCACCGGGCCGTCGCCGGACGCCGCCTCGTTGCGGACCCGGTAGAGCAGGATGCCCTCGGCGCAGGTGCCCCGGTCGTTGCCGGTCGCCGAGCGGGCTTCGATCGCGAGGACGCTCTCGCCGCCGGTGCGGACCACCGCGAGCCGGGTGCCGAGGGTGCCGCCCGCCACCGGGGCGGCGGCGACCGGCTCCAGACCGATGACCCGGGTGCCGGGACCGCGTACGCAGACCACCTGGGCGCGGTCGAGCCAGCCCAGCTTCCACTTGTGCCAGGCGAAGAGATCCGGCGCGAGGCCGAACTGGCTGCCCATGACGTCCCAGTCCCCGACATAGGTGTCCCAGTCGCCCTTGCCGTCCACGGGCCGGTGGTAGAGGTCCGGCAGGTCGAAGACATGGCCGGTCTCGTGCGCGAGCACGTTGTGGTCCGGCGGATGGCGCTCGAAGACCGTCACGACCCGCCTGATCTCCGCGCCGTCGGCCTCCAGCGGGTGTTCCAGGTTGACCACCTTGGTCGCGTCGGAGTCCACGCCGGGCGCGTCAGGGTCGGCGACCAGGTAGACGAGGTCGTAGCGGGAGAAGTCCACCGTGTCGTCGGCCGCCGCGATCGCGTCGCGCAGATAGGCCGCGCGGTGCTCGCTGCTCCAGTCGCGCCGTATGGCGTACGACACGGAGGAGTGCGGCATCCGGGTCCAGCCGCGCTGCGGATGGACGCGCAGGTGGAAGCGGCCGTAGGAGGCGCGGGTGAAGAAGTCCGAGGTGGCGGGGAAGTGGTCGGCGGCCAGTTCGTCGGGGGTGGTCATCGGGACGGAGTCCGGGAAGGACAGGAAGATCATGACCGCGTCCAGGCCCCGGGTGGGCCGGGGGTAGGACGGATTCCAGCTGTCGAGGCCGAGGGAGTGGTGGGCGGCGGTACGCGGCAGGGCGCAGGGGCCCGCCGAGCCGGCCGCGACGGCGGGGCCCGCGAACAGCCCGGCCGCGGCCAGGGCGCCCAGCGACGTGGCGACGGCCGCGCCGGACCTCAGGCGGGCACGGTGCACTCCCCCGGGTGGCTGCTGACCCCTCACGTGGACCTCCCGCTCCCGACTGCGCGCCTCCTCACCCACCTTGTGGGTGTTCATCTCCTTTCGCCCTCTTCTGCTGCCCCGGTCGAGTGAGACGGGTACGCCAGGTCGACGCGACACGGGCACGAACAAGCTCACGGAAAGTCACATTCGGTCAGCTCTTCGTCGACTCAGATCAGACTCGCGCACAAACGATCGCGCGCCGGCGCGACGACATCCGGCCCATGGGCCCCCAGGGCCCGGTCACGGGCCTGGGAGCTGGAACGTCGCCCGCGACAGCATCTATGATCGGCACGCTTTCCCGGCCGACCCCTTGGCCGACTTTTCCGACCACATCTGTACGGCCCGAACGCACTACGGGAGCGAGCGGTGAGCGGAACCTCCGAAGAACCGGTCCATTCCCGGCACCCGGCCCGCTCCACGGCCGAGCCGACGCTCACGGAGCGTGGCGGATCAGAGCCGGAAGCAGGGACGGGAACGGGAACGGAATCCGAACCGGAGCCGGGAGCCGATCCCGGTCCGGATCCCGGGCGGGATGCCGGGCGGGATGCCGGGCGGGATGCCGGACCGGGCAGCGGGCCGGGCAGCGGGCCGGGCAGCGGGCCGGCCCACCGGCCCGAGCGTTCCTCCGAGCGCCTGCCCGAACACCTTCCCCAGCCCCCGCCGGGATCCCGGCCCGAATCCGTGGCGGATCCCCGGCCGGAATCACGGCTGGAGTCGCTGCTGGAGTCCGAGCTCCGGGACTACCGCGCCGCCTTCCGTACCGCCCGGCTCGCCATGGCCATGGTCGACCCGGACGGTGTCGTCGTCGCCGCCAACGACTCCTTCGGCCGTCTCCTCGGCACCGAGGCCTCGGCCCTGCGCGAGCAGGCCGCCGCCGACCTCGTCGACCTGTCCGCCGACTGCCACACCCGGGACGCCTACCGCGAGGTCCTGAGCGGCCGGCGGGCCCGCTTCCGCTGCACCCGCCGGCTGAAGCGGCCCGACGGACGCTCGCTGTGGACCGAGGTCACGGTCGCCCCCGTACCCAACAGCCGGCGCGTGCTCCTGTCGGTCGCGGACATCAGCGACCAGCGCGATCTCCAGGCCCGGCTGCGGCACCTCCAGATGCACGACCCGGTGACCCGGCTGCCCAACCGCGCCCTGTTCTTCGAACGGCTGACCGCCGCCCTGGAAAGCGTCGCCACCGCGCCGGGCCCGGACGGCGGGCACGACGAGGAGGCGGAACGGAACGAGCGGAACGAACGGAACGAGCGGGACGGGGCGTACCGGTCGTTCCGCCGGGGCGGGACCGGGACCGGGCGGATCGGCATCTGCTACCTCGACATCGACGGCTTCAAGGCCGTCAACGACACCCTCGGCCACCGGGTCGGCGACCGGCTGCTCGCCGCCGTCGCCGACCGGCTCACCGCCTGCGCCGACAGCTACGGCTACACCCGCGACGGCGGCCACCTGGTGGCCCGGCTCGGCGGCGACGAGTTCGCGATCCTGGTCGAGGACTCCACCGGCACCGACCAACTGGCCGATCTCGCCCGGTCGGTGCTGACCGTCCTCCAGGAACCCTTCGACCTGTCCGGGCACCGGCTCTCGGTCTCCGCCTCGATCGGCATCGTGGAGCGGCCCGCCCGCGGGTCCTCCGCCACCTGTCTCATGCAGGCCGCCGACACCACGCTGTACTGGGCGAAGGCCGACGGCAAGGCCCGCTGGGCACTGTTCGACCCCGAGCGCAACGCCCACCTCATGACCCGGCAGGCGCTCAGTTCGACCCTTCGTCCCGCTGTCGACCGGGGCGAGTTCGCGCTCGAATACCAGCCGCTGGTCGATCTCACCGACGGCTCGGTGCGTGGGGTGGAGGCGCTGGTGCGCTGGAACCACCCGCAGTTCGGCTTGCTGACGCCGAATCGGTTCATCTCGATCGCAGAGGAGGACGGTTCGATCGTCGAGCTGGGGCGATGGGTGCTGCGCACCGCCTGCCGCCAGGCCCGGCGGTGGCAGCGGGAACACCCGGGCGAGCGGCCTCTGTTCGTGAGCGTCAACGTGGCCGTACGGCAGGTCTGGGACTCCGATCTGGTGGCGGACGTGGCCGGGATCCTCACCGAGACCGGGCTCGCGCCCCGGCTGCTCCAGATCGAACTGACCGAGTCCGCCGTCATGGGCTCGGCCGGCCGTCCGTTGCGGGCCCTCCAGGCCCTCAGCGACATGGGCGTACGGATCGCGATCGACGACTTCGGCACCGGCTACTCGAACCTCGCCTATCTGAGCCGGCTGCCGGTCTCCGTCCTCAAGCTGGACGGCTCCTTCGTCCGCGGCTTCCAGGACGCCGAACCCGCCAACCCGGCCGACGAGGTGATCGTCGAGGCCCTGGTGCAGCTCGCCCACCGGCTGGGCCTCACGGTCACCGCCGAGTGCGTGGAGAGCGCGGGCCAGGCCAGCCGGCTGCGCCGGATCGGCTGCGACACCGGACAGGGCTGGCTCTACTCGCGGGCGGTCGCCCCCGAGCGCATCGCCGAACTGATCGGGGTCGCCTCCCTGCCCGTCCAGTCGATGCCCGCGTAGCCGCCCGGGGCCGCCTCGGGCCTCTCGGGCCTCCTCGGGCCCGGCCGGCCCCTGGGCGACAGCAAGGCTGCCCCCGCCCGGTGGGACATACCGGGCGGGGGCAGCCGTCTGTGGGGACGCTGGGCTACGGGGAACGGAGGTACCGGGGTACGGGATACGTATGGGGGCCGGGCCGCCGGGTCACCGGGTCACGGGCTCCGTACGGCCTTCAGCGAGCCGGCGTCGTCAGCAGGTGCCGAGGTCCTGCCAGACGCCCCAGTCGCCGGTCGTGCCCGGCTCCTCGTTCTGGGTCCACCACTTGGCCTTCCAGGTGTGGCCCTTGTGGGAGACGGTCTGGCCCGCGTTGTAGACCGTGCCGGCCGTGTACGCCGCCGCGGCGCAGCCCGCGGGCGGAGTGGTCGGCGGGGTCGTGGGCGGCGTCGGAGGGGTGGTCGGCGGAGTCGTCGGCGGGGTGGTGGGAGGCGTCGTCGGCGTGGTCGGGGAGGAGCCCACGGCGTCGGTGATCTGGTTGAACAGCGTGGCCTTGGCGTCCAGTCCGAGCAGCGAGTACATCATCGCGCCCGCGAGGCCGCGCTGGTGGCCGTAGTCGGCGCGGGCCTGGATGGTGCGCTTGTCCAGGCCGGTGAAGAACTCGCCGTCCTTGTAGAAGTACGCGGACTTGGCCTGGTCGTCCCAGAAGGTGGTGGCCGGGTTGTCGACGATGCCGCCCAGCTCCTTGTAGTACGCGATCCCGGCCGCCTGGCTCAGCGGGCGGGCACCGGAGCCGCCGGTCGCGGGCTGCGCGAGGCCGTTCGCCGTACCGGCCGGAACGCCCTTCCAGCCTCGGTAGTAGAACTCGTAGCCGAGCGTCAGCTTGTTCGCGGGAAAGCCGCCGGTGATGCCGTAGGCGGGCTTGCCGTCGATCCAGGAGTCGATGGCGTTCTCGATCGAGTATTTCTCGGTGCCCGGCTTCACGGCGTCGGTCGGGTCGCCGGCGCCGGAGTGGAGCGGGGACTGGTGGTACGTCGGCCCGTTGCCGTTCCAGGCGCCGTGCATGTCGTACGTCATGATGTTGGCGTAGTCGAGGTACGCGCCGATCTTGTCCGTCTCGATGTTCTTGATCTTGTCCTGGCCGGCCGGCAGGGCGGCGGTCAGCAGGTACTTCTTCCCGCCGTGGGCGGCGCCGTACTCGTCGAGCTGCTTGCGGAACTCGGCGAGCAGGAGAGTGAAGTTCTGCTTGTCCTCGGCGGCGTAGTGGTTGCCGAGGTGCCCGTCGGGCGAGCCGGGGTACTCCCAGTCGATGTCGATGCCGTCGAAGATGCCGGCGGCGGTGCCGGGGCCGCCGAAGCCGCCGTCGACGGGCAGGTCGCCCTGGATGTACTGCTTGATACAGGAGGACACGAGCTTCTTGCGGCTCGCGTCGGTCTTGGCCGCGTCGGAGAAGTACTTGGAGTAGCTCCAGCCGCCGAGCGAGATGTTGATCTTCAGGTGCGGATACTTCGCCTTCAGTTCCTTGAACTGGTTGAAGACGCCCACGATCGGCTGGTTCCAGGTGTCGGCCACGCCGTCGACGCTGTCCGCCGCGGAGAAGGACTTCTGGTAGTCGGCGTACGAGTCGCCCGCGCCGTCGCCGGCGTTCGGGTTGTTGTCGTCGCCGGCCGCCTTGTTGGCCTCGAAGCAGGTGAGGTCGGTGGGGTGGATGTTGCCGAACGAGTAGTTGATGACGTCCAACTTGGCGGCGATGCCGCGCTCGTCGAGGTGCTTGGGGTAGAAGGCGTTCCCGTACACGCTCCACTGGTCGTAGTAGGCGATCTTGACCCCGCCGGTGGACGGCGCGGCGGCGCTCGCGCCGGCGGCGGCCTGCGCGGAGCCGAGCCCGGCGGTGACGGCGAGGGCGCCGGCGACGAGGGTCGAGCCGAGCAGGGCGGCGAGGAGGGGCCGGCCGGCGGAGCGGGAGGCCGGTCGGGACCCAGGGCGGAGCGAGGAGCGGGGCTCGGGGCGGGGGGTGCGCGGTTCACGGGGGTGCATGGTGCGGCCTCCGGAAGTGGGGGTGACGGCGGGGAAGTTGGAGCAGTGATATCCGCCGCGTGAACAGTGCGTCAATGGTCTGAACCAAATTGAGGACTAGACCAATTCGCGCGGAAACCCCCTCGTCAGGGGCGCGACACGGCACGCGAAACCGCCCGCCACCCTTGGTGACGAGCGGTTTAAGGTTCACGTACCCCTCCCCCGGACCCGTCGGTCCGGCGAGGAACCAACGCGCCGGGATTTCCCTCCGCTTCCCCGCTCTCCCCTTCGCTCTTGGCGCGCTACGCCGTCGCGAGCCCCTCTTCCGGAGCGCCCGGCGAGACCGCGCCCGGAGAGTGCGCGCCCGGCAGTCCGTACACGTCGGCGATCAGTTCGTAACTCCGCAGCCGCGCGTCCCCGCCGTGCGCGTTGGCGGTGATCATCAGCTCGTCGGCGCCGGTCCGCTTCTGGAGCGCGTCCAGGCCTTCGCGTACCTCGTCGGGCGTGCCGTGCACGACGTTCGACATCCAGCCGTCCACGAGTTCCCGCTCCATGTGGCTGAATTCATACGCCTCGGCCTCTTCCGGCGTCGGGATGAGCCCGGGGCGGCCGGTGCGCAGCCGCAGCATCGACAGGGCGCTGGTCCGCACCTGGCGGCGGGCCTCGCGGGCCTCGTCGGCGGCGAGCGCGGCGACGCCGATCAGGGCGTACGGCGCGTCGAGCACGGCCGAGGGCCGGAAGCTCTGCCGGTACAGCTCAAGGGCGGGCAGGGTGTTGCGCGCCGAGAAGTGGTGGGCGAAGGCGAAGGGCAGGCCGAGCATGCCGGCGAGGCGGGCGCTGAAGCCGGAGGAGCCGAGCAGCCAGATCGGCGGCCGGCCCTTCGGGCCCTGCACCGGGCCCGGGACGGCGTGGATTCGGGCGTATGGATGGCCGTCCGGGAAGTCGTCGTCGAGGAACCGGGTCAGTTCGGAGAGCTGCTCCGGGAAGTCGTCGGCGCCCTCGCCCAGCCGGTCGGTACGGCGCAGCGCGGCGGCGGTCGCGCCGTCGGTGCCGGGCGCGCGGCCGAGCCCGAGGTCGATCCGGCCCGGGGCCAGCGCCTCCAGGGTGCCGAACTGCTCGGCGATCACCAGCGGCGCGTGGTTCGGCAGCATGACGCCGCCGGAGCCCAGCCGGATGCGGCGGGTGTGGGCGGCGAGGTGGGCGAGGATCACGGCGGGCGAGGAGGAGGCGACGCCCGGCATGGAGTGGTGCTCGGCCACCCAGTGGCGGTGGTAGCCGCGCCGCTCGGCGAGCCGGCTGAGGGCGACGCTGGTGGCGAGCGCCTGGCTCGCGGTCCGGCCGCTGCCGACGGTGACCAGGTCGAGCACCGAAAGCGGTACGGGCGCGGAGCCGAGCACCTCGCCCCTGATGCCGCTCCCGGGCCGGGGCCCGGTCCCGTTCCCGCTGCCGGCCCCGTTCCCGTTCTCGGTCCCGGCGGGCGTCGGCGCGGGCGTCACCTCCGCGTCCCGTTCCCCGCCCCGCTCCGTGTTCCGTGTCGTGTCACTCACCGTGTGGCCGGCCTTCCTGCGCTGCGCCGATGTGCTCGCGCGCTGACGTACTGACATCAGGGGTACGGACCGCCCGGTGCGCGGGGGCTGGTCCGGCGTGCTCCCAGAGAGCAACTGGAGGGGGTCTCCGGTTATTCCCACAGAAAAATCTTCACGTCCGGAACCCGCTCGAACGGCCGTACGGGCGCCCTCATCCGCGGCGCTGACCTCCGACTCTCCCCGGGGGCTGTGACCATGGCATATGCCAAAGTGGCGCGGCCCAGACCAGACATCGTGCACACCGCATCAATCTCGCCAACGGCCGCCCCGCCACGCCTCCTTGGCGGCTATCGTGGTACGGAAGCTTGCGGTCACAACCTGGTAGGGGGACACCGTGGCGCTGAAGCCCGAGCCCACCGCGCCGTTCCATTCGGTGCAATACGCACTGCGTGTACTCGAGACCATCTCTCGGCACGGCGGCGGCGTGACGGACGTGCAGATCGCACGGGACACCGGCCTGCCCGTCGCGCACCTGACGCCCCTGCTGCTGATGCTCCGGCGCGAGGGCTACGTCGAGCAGGTCTCCGACGGCGCCTACGTGGTCGGCGACTCCCTGGTCCTGCTCGGGTCCGGCACCACCCGCCGCGAGGCCCTGGAGCTCAGGCTCCAGGAAGAGCTGACCGAGCTGCGCGACTCGCTCGGCGCCGCCGTCTACATCAGCCGCTACATCGACGGCGAGGTGAAGATCACCCAGTGGGCCGACGGCCCGCGCACCCCCAAGGTCAACGAGTGGGTGGACTTCCGCTCCGCCGCCCACGCCAGCGCCGTCGGCAAGTGCCTGCTGACCCAGCTCGACCTGAACGGACGCCGCGACCACCTGGCCCGGCACCGGATCGCACGGCTGACCTCGCGCACGATCACCAACGAGAAGGTGCTGTTCTCGAAGCTGGACAGCCAGCCGCCGACCGTCCCCGTGCTCGACCTCCAGGAGTACGCGGTGGGCACGGTCTGCGCCGCGGTGCCGCTGACGGCGGGCGCGGCCGTGGGCTGCCTGGCCATCTCGCTGCCGATCGAGGACGCGCACCGGCTCCGTTCGGCGGCCGACACCCTCAACCGGCGGGCCGCGCCGGTGGTGCTCTCGCTGGCGCTCTGAGCGGGGGCGGGGCTGGAACGGGACTGGACCACCCTCGTCCCGGCCAGGCGCTGACCGGGGCCGGTGCCCGGCCGGGGCGAGGGTGGTCACGAGCACCCCTCGGAACCAGGTAGTATTTTCTTTGTCAGCAGGCGCCGCTAGCTCAGTTGGTTAGAGCAGCTGACTCTTAATCAGCGGGTCCGGGGTTCGAGTCCCTGGCGGCGCACCGACCGGAAGGCCCCTTGCGAAAGCAAGGGGCCTTCTGTATTGCCCCGCGCTTCCCGCGCTTCCCCCGCATCCCCCGTGCTACCCCCGTGGAGGCAGGGGACTACAGGCCGGCGAACGCGCCGGGCTCGTAGGAGCCGCCCGGGGTGTGCACGATCACGCCCATCCGTGTGGCCGCGTTGATCAGGGAGACCAGACAGACCAGCGCCCCGACCTCGTCGTCGTCGAAGTGCTTCCGCACCTCGGCCCAGGTCTCGTCCGTCACCCCGCGCTCGCCGAGCGACGTGCCTTCCTCCGCGAGCGCGAGCGCGGCCCGCTCGGCCTCGGTGAACACGGTGGTGTGCCGCCAGGTGGCGACCAGACCGAGCCGGACCGCGCTCTCCCCGGCGGCCGCGGCCTCCTTGTTGTGGACATCGGCGCAGAAGCCGCAGCCGTTGATCTGGCTGACGCGCAGCTGCACCAGCTCTCGCAGGGTCTTCGGCAGCGTCGACTCCTCCAGGGCCATCGCCGTGTGGAAGAACCGCTTGGCGACCTTCGCGGCGGTCGGGCTGTCGAACAGGCGGAAACGGGGTTCCATGACGTCGTCCTCACTTCTCGCTACTTCTCGCTGATGGCATCGCGCCGGTGCGGTCGCGGCGGCTGTTTACCGCCGCGCCGCGCCGAACACACACAAGATGCCGCCACCCCGGCCGCTGTGACATGGCGCCATTGTGAGCCGCGTCACAGGGTGATGAGAGTGAGGGTGCGAGGAGGAGGGGAGGAGGGGAGGTCCCTGGGTCAGAACTGGACATCCGAGCACGCGTAGAAGGCGTTGCCGGTATCCGCGATCGTCCACACCCCGAGGATCATGTGGCGGCCGGTCTTGCCCGCCGGGATGACACCGGTGTGGGAGAGGGTCGCGGGCGGCTGCTGGTTGTTGTAGGGGACGACCAGGAAGGGCTGCGGGTCGAGCGCCGCCCTGGTCAGCGGCTGGTTCGGGTTCCAACCGTTCTTGGTGATGTAGTAGCGGAAGTCCGTGGTCGCGTGGCGGGCGGTGAACTGCCAGCGGAAGGTGTAGCTCTGGCCCGCGGTGAGCCGGGTGGCCGGCCAGGCGCCGGACCGCTGGTCGTCGAGCTGGGCGAAGCGGGAGTTCCCGCCGGCGCAGATCGTGCCGTCGGAGGGCCCGCCGGACGGGAAGCCCTTGGGCCCCTCGACCGACTGCGGCTCCCACTGGATGTCGCCGCAGTTCTTCACGGTGCCGTCGGCGCAGAGCTTTTGGCGGCTGATCGGGGCGTCGGTGTAACCGTGGCCGCTCGCGCCGCCGGTGGAGAGGACGAAGGCGGCGGCGACGCCGAGCGCCACGGCCGCGATGCCTGACTTCTTTCGCATGCTGTCGCTCCAGGAGGACGTGGGGGAGTTCCGGAGGCCGGGCGGGGTGGGGCAGGTCGGGCCGGCCGGGGTGCACGCGTGCGAGGAGATGGGGACGGGGGAAGGCGGAAGGGGTGGGGATACGGACCCTTCAGGTCTAGACCAAGCTCCACGGTAGGGAGGGAGACTGGTCATGTCCAGACCAACGACGGTGGTACGGGAGCCATACGACGGCGGTACGGGTCATGTCCCGTACCGCCGTCGTCATCGCGTCGTCGTCAGCGCGCCGTCATCGCCGGGTCGTCATCGCCTGCGGCGCCGGCGGTCCACCGCTCTCGCGGACGTACCGCTCTCACCGCGCGCCGCTCAGACAGCCTCGCCCGACGCCGTCCGGCCGGTGGAGAACGCCACCGTCAGGTCCTTCACCAGCGCCTTCCGCTCGTCGTCGTCGAGTTCCACCAGACCACGGGAGGTCAGCCGGTGGACCACGTCGTCGACCGCGTCCACGACCGAGGTGAGCACGCTGTCCCGGTGCTTGGCGTCGATCGCCGCGATCCGGCGGCGCTGCATCGCCGCCGCGACCGCGGGGGCGTACTCGATCCGGGTCGGCTGCGCCGAGTACACGTCGATGCCGACCGGTGCGCACTCCGCCGACAGCGTCCGGGTCAGCGCCTCACCGACCGCCTCGGCGTCGCGCAGCGTCGGCGCGTCCTCGTGGAACGCGTCCGCCGGCAGCTGCGACAGGACCCGGGCCATCGCCGCCTCCACCTGCTCGCGCAGGTACTCCTCGTGCCGGTCCACCCCGAGCGCGGCACGCACGGTGTCACGGACCCGCCAGACCACGAGGACCACGACATCGAGCGCCGTGCCCTTCGCGTCGACGGCGGGCAGCGGTTCGCTGCGCCAGTGCCGCAGCCGTACGTCCACCCGGCGGCGCAGCAGGAGCGGGCTCACCCAGAGCAGACCGGTCCGGCGGACGGTGCCGCGATAGTCGCCGAAGAGGGTGAGGACCAGGGCGTAACCGACCCGTCCGCGGCCGATCCCGCCCAGGAAGAACAGGGTGACGACGCTGCCGAGCGCGAGCAGGGACCACTGGCCGAGGCCGATGCCGTCGTACGGCCGAGGCGGCAGCCCCAGCACGCGCGCCGCCTCCCGGGGCACGGCGCCCATCCACCACACGAGCACCGCGCACCCGAACAGCGCCAGCAGCCCGCCGGTCACACCGACCCAGCCGGGCAGCACCGGACCGGGGCGTTCCACCAGCTTCGGGTCGGCGGCTGGCACCGGCCGCCCGGCGGAAGCGGCGGTGGAGCGCGCGCGGGTGGTGGCCACGGGGGTGGGGGTGAGCGTGGGTCGGAGTGCGACCGGGCCGGCGGGGTCCGGGGGTGTGGGGAAGCCGGTCTGCCGGGTTTTGATCAGGGAGGGCCTGGACGTGCCCGGTGATGCGGGTGCGGATGCGGTGGCCGGGGTTCCGTCGTCGGGGCCGGGCGCCGGCTCGTCCCGGAAGAGCAGATGTACCGGGATCGTCCCGGTCGTCTCGACCCCGATCACCGCCCGGCGCCGCCCGCCGCTCCCCCGCGTCGCCACCCCGTCGGAGGAAGGAAGGGAAGGAACCGGAGCGGAAGGGGTGGGAGCGGAAAGGGTGGGAGCGGAAGGGGCGGACGGGGCACCGCTCTTGGCGGGCCGCTGGTCGGCGGAGGCCGCGGGGACGGACACCATCGTGAAGTGCGCCCCGGCCATCCATGCGAAGCCGACCCCGACGGGGGTGGGGGTGAGGGTGCGGACAGGGTCGGGCTCGGGGTCGGGCGCAGGGGTTGGAGGTGTGTCCAGGACCTGCGGCTCTTCGGTCACAGCGGCGGAAGGCTCGGGGACGGACGGCGGCTGGGGTGTGGGCCCGGCGGGAGGTGCCGCCTGGTCCGCCGCCGAGGTGTCCGCCTCGGCGGCGACCGCCTTGTCCGAGTCCTCCGGGTCACCCGTGCCGCCCTCGGCCTCCGCGTCGGCCGAGGCCACCGGATCGAGGACGGCGTCGGCAGCCTTCTCCTCCTCGGCCCGCGCGGGCTCCGGAGCCTGCCCCACGGCCTCCGACTCTGCGGCCTCCGGTTCGGCGGCCTCCGACGCGGTGACCTCTGCCTCGGTGACCTCCGGCGGCAGCGGCGTCCTGTCGGAGGCGCCCGCCCCGGTCGCGCCCCCGGCCCCCGGCTCCGAGTCCCGCTCTGGCTCCGACTCCGGCCCTGCCTCCGGCCCGTCGCCCGGCGGCGCGGTGCTCGCGCGCAGCCTGCCGTCGGTGAGCCGGCGGGCGGTGCGGGCCGCGTCACGACTGGCGGCCGCGCCGGAATCGGCCAGGGCGGCCGGGCCCGGAGGCGCGGGGCTCATCGGGGTCGATGCCTTCATTCGGTCGTCACCTCATGTCGTCGTGATCATCGGAACAGGCGCCGCCAGGTCTCCGGGCCCGGATAACCGTCGGCCGCCGAGCCGCGCCAGCCCTGGGCCCGCTGGAAGGACTCGACGTTGCGCCGGTCCGCCTCCGTCCAGCGGGGGCCGGGGCCCGACGTGTAGTGCTTGCCGAAGCCCCGCTTGACCAGCTGCTTGCCCAGCTTCTCCACATATGCGTGGGACTGGCCCGGACGGAAGGAGCCACGCCCGGGGAACGCGGTCGCAGATCCGCTCGACCCGCTCGACCCGCCGGAACCGCCCGCGCCGCCGATGTCCTTGCCCTGTCCCGTCACCAGGAGCGACCAGGTCCGCGGCCCCGGCAGCCCGTCGGCCGCACCGCCCTTCCAGCCCTGCGCCCGCTGGAACGCCTCGGTCGCCCGCCGGTCCGCCTCGCCCCACCGCGGGCCCGGCCCCTGCCGGTAGAAGCTCTTGCCGCCGCGCGCCACGAGCAGTTTCCCGAGGCGTGTGACGTACGCGTTGTCCGCGCCCGGCCCGAACTTCGCCGCCCCGGGGTACGGCGTGGCCGCGCTGCCCGTACCGCCTCCCGCTCCACCGCCCTGGACCGAGGGTGCGCCGGTCAGGCCCTTGTAGCGGTAGGCGACGTAATGCTCCGAGTCCTGCCAGTACGCCATCGGCGTCGTCCGTGTCCGGGTGTACGGCTTGGTCTGCTCGTACGCGGTGTAGGAGGTGCGCGTGGAGTCCGTCCAGCCGCCGAAGACCGTCACGTGCGAGCCGCGCGTCGGGCCGGCCGGGTTGTGGAAGAGCAGGATGTCACCGGGCTGGAGATCGGCGCGCGAGATCCGGTCGGCGAAGCGGGTCAGGCTGCCCGTCCACTCGTTGGAGGGCAGGTTCCAGACCATCGAGACATAGCCGGAGCAGTCCTGGCGGTAGCCGTCGCCCCAGTAGCGGTTCATGTCGTACGGGACCCTGGCCGTCACCCACTTCTCGGCGCGGCGGACGATGTCGGCGCGGGTCGTCGCGCGCAGGGCCGGGACGGGGCCGCGCGGGGCCGCCGCCGGGAGCGCGGCCGGAGCCGACACCGGCGTGGCCGATACCGGACCCCGGCCGGACACGGCGCGCAACGGCTCCTGTCCGCCCTGCGGGTTCTCGGGCTCCGCCTCGTGGTCGGTGACGCCGATGCCGCCGACGCCGATGCCGGGGGCGGAGACCCGGGATCCCGTCGCCTCGACGGCTGCCCCACTCACCCCGCCCACCCCGTCCGCCGTCCGCGTCGCGCCGGCCGGGCCCACGCCCCCGGTGCCGAGCACCGCTCCAGTGGCCGTGACCAGGACCAACGCGCGCCGCACGCCATGGGCGGCCGGGTGGCCCCCGGCCCGTACCGGCACACCGAGCGCGCGGGCCCTCCGCTGCCCGGCACAGCCCGCGCAACCGCAGTCGGCCTCGGGTTCGAACTCCTCGAAAACCGGCACACTCATGTGTTCCCCTCCACAGCCGTCAAGATCTCCTGGCGCTCCGACACGGGCGCCAATGTCTCGACTGTCCTAACAAATGGCATTTTGACGGATCGATTCCCCAGTACGACCATCCGACAGGCCGGAGGGGGCGGGAAATGGTCAGGGGCACCCCCGGAAGTCCTGTAGAGTTATCTCTGTCAGCAGGCGCCGCTAGCTCAGTTGGTTAGAGCAGCTGACTCTTAATCAGCGGGTCCGGGGTTCGAGTCCCTGGCGGCGCACGCGAAGACTGAGGCCCTTCACCATCAGGTGAAGGGCCTCAGTCGTATGTCCGGCGCGTCTCGGCCTGGCCCCCCGGTGTATCTCCGCGCCTCTTCGCAGGTCAGCGGCCCGAGCCGTCGGTGGAGGCATCGGACAGGTAGGCGGAGACGACGACGTTCGCCGTGTACGCGCCGGACGCGCGGTCGAAGGCTCCGCCGCAGGTGATCAGCCGCAGCTCGGCGCGGCCGGGCAGCCGCCGGCCGTACGCCGCCCGCGGGTCGAACCCGTCCCTCGGCAGGACCTGGACGTCGTCGACGGTGAAGCGGGCGACGCTGCCGTCCGACCGGGTCACGGCCACCTCCGCGCCGGGACGGACCGCGCTCAGCCCGTAGAAGACGGCCGGGCCGGTCTCGGTGTCGACATGGCCGACGAGGAGCGCCGCGCCGGGGGCGCCGGGCGGCGTGCCGTCCTCGTACCAGCCGACGGTCTCCGGCGTCTCGTACGACGGAGGCTCGATCGCCCCGTCGTCGTCGAGCCCCCGGGGCACGACCGGCGCCGCCACCCCGATCGACGGGATCTCGACACGGCGCGGCTCCAGCGCGGCGAGCGGGGAGTGCGCCGGGGGCAGCGGGATACCCGGCGGGCGGCCGGCCGCGGCGATGTCGCCGGTGGTCGGCGCCGCCGCGGTGCCGGGCGGCGGGGCTCCGTCCTGACCCCAGATCCAGAGGCTGAGTACGAGGGCCGCCCAGGCCGCCCCGGTCAGTGCCCGCCCGGACGGCACGCGCTCAGTCCGCGCCCTGGCCGGCCCCGCCCCCGGGCTTCTCCCCGGCGACCGCCCCTCCCCCGGCACCGGAGTCGGTGCGGCGCCGGGCGTTGCCGCGGAGGGCGAGGGCCGCCGCCGCGAGGGCGGCCAGGCCGAAGCCGAGGACGGTGTACGGGGTGCCCAGGCCCTCCTCGCTCGCCGTCTGCGCCACCCCGGGCGCGGCGGGCGCGGCGAACACGGCCGTCCCGCCGCCGCCCGCGTGGACCGGGGCGACCGGGGACGGGTGGGAGGTGGGACGCGAGGGCGGCTGCTCGCTCCGCCGGACCCTGAGGGTCCCGGCGTCGCGGTGGTCGTGGCCGTCGCAGGACACGCTGATCGGGTAGGTGCCCTCGTCGAGGCGCTGCTTCAGGCGGACGCCACCCGACAGCTCACCCGCTTTGCCGTCCCCCTCGTCATCCCCCTTGTCATCCCCCTTGTCGTCCCCTTTGCCGTCTCCTTTGCCACTCCCCTGACCGCCACCCCGCCCGCCCGCGTGGCCCCACCACTGCCCCTGCCCCCGGTCCTGTCCCCACTCCCGGCCCTGGTCCCAGCTCCGCCCGTCCTCGCGCCCCTGGCCGTGGTCCTGGTCGCGACCTTGGCCGTGGTCTCGACCGTGGTCCTGGTCGTGGTCTCGACCGTGGTCCTGGTCGTGTTTCGGGGGCGGGCCCTCACCCCGACCGCTGAGCCGCGCCTCTTTGGCGAAGGCCGGGGACACGGCGGTCCCGGCGCGGCCCGCGCAGCCGGTGACCCGCAGATCGACCCCGGCACCGGGCGGGGCCGTGCCGGGGGTGGCCGTGACCCGGACCCCGTCGTGGGCCTGGGCGACGCCCGCCTCGGGCGTGAGCACCAGCACCATGGCCGCCGTGGCGGCACCCAGCGCGATGGAACCTGAACGCATGGTGACCTCCTGGTACTGGCAGGGTCACCCGAATCGCCCCCTCCCGCATCCCGGGAGGGCCGGTGGGACGAGCCGACAAGCGGATGGGCGGACGAGCAGACAAACGGACGAGCGAGGCCCCGCCCGGTCCCGGGTCCGGGACAGGGCGGAGGCGAACGGGGCCGAACCGGCCCGGGACCGCTACTGCTTGATCGCGGAGATGTCGAACTCCAGGACGATCTTGTCGCCGACCAGCACGCCCCCGCCCTCCAGGGCCGCGTTCCACGTCACGCCGAACTCCTTGCGGGAGATCGTCACCGCCCCCTCCAGGCCGACCCGGAGGTTGCCGTAGGGGTCGACGGCGTTGCCCGTGTACTCGAAGTCGATGCTCACGGGGCGGGTGACGTCCTTGACCGTGAGATCGCCGGTGACGCGATAGTCGGTGTCGGACTTCACCTCGACCGAGGTGGTGCGGAAGGTGATGTCGGGGAAGTTGGGCGCGTCGAGGAAGTCGTTGGTACGCAGATGCTGGTCACGCTGCTCGACGCCGGTGTCGATGCTCTCGGTCTTGATCACCACCTGGGCGGTGGACTTCGCCGGGTCCGCGCCGTCCAGATGCGCGGTGCCCTCGAACTGGTGGAAGGCACCGCGGACCTTGGTCACCATGGCGTGGCGGGCGACGAAGCCGATCCGGGTGTGGGCGGGGTCGAGGACATAGTCCCCGGTGAGTTCGGAGAGGGGCATGGTCATCGGGTCTCCCAGGGCTGCTCTGGATCCCGGCGGCAGTCCGCTTGGATCATTTCGGATCATTACCGATCACTGTTGATCATTACCGATGATTACCGATCTTTCCGGTTCGCGCCAGACCGCGACCGGCCCTTGAATGGACACGGCCTAGGCTGGGGCCGTCGGTACAGCGTCGTCCCGGCGCCACCGCAAGCCATCCGACAGGAGACCGGCCCCATGGCAGACCGCAAGCCCATCGAATCGTGGCTCACCGACATGGACGGCGTGCTCATGCACGAGGGCATCCCGGTGCCGGGAGCCGACGCGTTCATCACCAAGCTGCGGGACTCCGGCCGGCCCTTCCTGGTCCTCACGAACAACTCCATCTACACCGCCCGCGACCTGCACGCCCGGCTCAGCCGGATCGGCCTGGACGTGCCCGCCGAGAACATCTGGACGTCGGCGCTCGCCACCGCCAAGTTCCTCGAGACCCAGCACCCGGGCGGCTCCGCGTACGTCATCGGCGAGGCCGGTCTGACCACCGCGCTGCACGAGGTGGGGTACATCCTCACCGACACCGAGCCCGACTTCGTGATCCTGGGCGAGACCCGGACGTACTCCTTCGAGGCCATGACGAAGGCGGTACGGCTGATCAACAACGGGGCCCGGTTCATCGCCACGAACCCCGACGAGACCGGCCCCTCCGCCGAGGGCGCGCTGCCCGCGACGGGCGCGGTCGCCGCGCTCATCACCAAGGCGACGGGCAAGGAGCCCTACTTCGTCGGCAAGCCGAACCCGCTGATGATGCGTACCGGCCTCAACGCGATCGGGGCCCACTCCGAGTCCAGCGCGATGATCGGCGACCGGATGGACACCGACATCCTGGCGGGGCTTGAAGCGGGCATGGAGACCTTCCTCGTGCTGACGGGCCTGACGGCGCCGGAGGACATCGGCAAGTTCCCGTACCGGCCGACGCATGTGAAGGACTCGATCGCGGACCTGGTCGAGTACATCTGACCTTCGGCGTCAGTCGTCCGGCGGCCGGTTCCCGCCCGGACGCCCTCCGGGCGGGAACCGGCCGCTTTGGCGTGATACGCGATCAGGACGTGGTGACCGCGACCCCGTCGACCACCCAGTACCAGTTGTTCGAGCCGGTGTAGCGGAACCGGAAGGAGACGCTGGACGCGCCCGCGGGCACGGGGACCGTGACCGTCTGCGGCTGGGAGAGCACGTCCGCCGTGTAGCTCTTGACGACGGTCGGGGTGCCACCGTTGAACGAGGCCAGGATCTGGGCGCTCTGGGCGCCCTCCTGGCGGTAGAGCGTGGCGAAGGACAGGCTGACGCGGGCGGCACCGGAGACCGCGTACGCCGGGCTGACCAGCGTCGAGTCGTACGTACCCGAGAAGCTCTTGTCCGCCCACTCGTCGGAGTCGGCGACGGCGAACACGCCCCGGGAGCGGACGTTCAGCTCGCGCCACTGGTCGCGCTGGGAGCGGGACCAGAACTCGTCGGTGGCGAAGGACCAGCCGCGCCACTCGGTCACTCCGCCCGTGCCCATGGCGTTGTTGATGACGGACCAGCCGCTCGGCGCGGTGTGGGTGAAGCCGAGGACGCCGGCGGGGATGCCGGTCTCGTCGACGCGGCCGGCAAGGACGGGCAGCAGGGTGTCGAACGCGTCCGCGGAACGCTGCTGGACCGGCTTGCCGTCCAGGCCCCAGGCCGGGTCGGGGACGATGCCGAGCTGGTGGAAGACGGTGGCGGCGACGTCGACGAGGCGGGTGTCGGCGGGCCGGGCGCCGGCCTCGATGCCCGGGCCCTGGGCGAGTACGAACGTACGCCGTTCCTCGACGCTGGAGCCGCCGTGCCCGCCCGCGTCGGTGTGACCGTGGTCGGTGGCGACGACGACCGTCCACTCCTCGGCCGCGCGGGTCGGGCGGGCCTCGATGGCGGCGAGGAGCCGGCCGAGGTAGCCGTCCTGGACGTCGATGGCCGCGAGGTAACGGGGGTCGGCGGCACCGTTGTTGTGGCCGATCTCGTCGGTCTCGCCGAAGTAGACGAAGAGGACGTCGGGGTTCTGCTCGCGCAGCACGGCCTCGGTGACCTCGGTGATCGTGAGGTCGTTGACGGCGTAGTCGTTGTTGTAGACCACCTTGGCGTCCGCGCCGGGGGTCACGGTGCCGTACGTGTCGAGCTCGGGCCAGTCGACGGCGGCGAACAGCGAGAGTTCCGGGCGCACTTGGTGCAGCCGGGCCAGGAAGCCGGGGTAGGCGGTGTAGTTGCGGCCGGTGAAGGTGTTGTCCTTCACGCCGTGCTTGTCGGGCCAGACGCCGGTGGAGATCGTCGACCAGCCGGGGCCGGAGGAAGTGGCGGCCATCGGGCTGGAGTAGAGCAGCGAGCGACCGTATGTGCCGTTCGCCATCAGCGACTTGAGGTGGGGAGCCGAGGCGGCGTCGATGCGGTCGTGGCGCAGGCCGTCCATGCCGACGACGAGCACCTTGCGGGTACTGGTGCCGTTCGGGAGGGTCGGGACGGCGGCACCGGAGGCGGTGGTCGCGGTGGGCGCACCGGGGGTGGCGGCCGAGGCGGTGGGCGCGGTGGCCAGGCCGCCGACGGTGACGGCCACGGCGGCCGAGGCGCCGACGGCGAGCACACCGCGGCGGGTCGGGGTCGCGGGGCCGGTGGGGCGGGACGGGCCGGGGGTGGGCATGCGAGAGCCTCCAGAAGGGGGTATGCGGGCATGCCAACGCCCCTGGCGTACCAGGGGCGTTGGGCTGTGGTCCGTACCCGTTATCCTTCCGCGACCCTCCCGCGTGGGAAAGTGTCGCCCGGTGGTCGTCCGGTGAACTCTCCGCTGCCGGTCGCGGACGTCCAGGCGTCGGCGCGCGCGACCGGATTCCCAGCCGGTGCGGGGCCGTTCGGGCGGGGGGAGGGCGTCGAGGAGGTCGTCACGGCAAGGCGGCGGATCAGGACGGCGCGTCGGTCAGGCCCGTGGGGACCTGCCAGTCGCGGCGGCGGCCCTTGTTGGCCAGCAGCAGCCCCTCCTTGAAGATCAGCAGCCCCAGTTGGCTCGCCACCTTCGCGGCCGGCGGGAGGGTGTCGCCCGTCTTGCCGTAGCCGAAGGCGGGCAGGCTCGCGGCGCTCAGTCCGAGCTGGGTGAGGCTGTCCGACGGGGGCACCTTGATGACGTCGGCGGACTTGTCGCCGATCAGGGTCCGGATCAGGGTGGGCCCCACTCCCGGCGGGGCCGGCAGCAGCTCGCGGATGAAGTCCAGGACGCCCTTGGTCAGCACAGTGCCGGCTTCCGAGGGGCGTTGCTGCCGGGCGATGACGCGGTCCACGAGGGCCGAACCGTCCCCGAATTTCTCGGGGTTGAGCTCCTCGCGCACCCCCAGCACATGCCCGACCACCCGCCAGATGTGGAAGTAGGCGTCCCGGTCCTCGGTCGTCAGCTGGACACCCAGCTTGGCGAGGCCGTTCGGGATCACCACCGAGAAGCTCATCAGCGTGCCCGCCAGATCCTCCTGGTTGACCGGCACCCCGAGTTTCGCGGCGTCCCAGTCGCCCAGCTGGGACACGTGATAGCGCATGGTGGCATGCAGCAGGCGGATCTTCTGGGCGGAGCGGAGCCCGCGGCCGGTCGGTCCGAGGCCGTCGTTGTCGAGCACGTCCACGATGAACTGCGAGGTCTCCGAGAGCCGTCGGTACACCCCGGAGGTGAGCCGCTGGGAACGGGCGAGCACCTCGGCCCCGTTGCCGCACGTGTAGCAGCTCGGGAGCGAGCCGCAGAGCAGGATCGTGGCGATGAGCGGCTGGTAGCGGCCGAGGAGATCGTGGCCGCGCGCCATCCGCGCCTGATCCGCCCAGGGCGGCAGGTCGGCGGTCCGCGCGAAGTACTCCTGGAGTTTGGGCGGCAGTCCGGCAGGGACGGCGTCGCTGTTGCGGCCGAAGCCGAGCAGGGTCTGGCGGACCTGCTCCTGTTGCCCCAGCTCGTACGTCTCGGCGATGGCGGCGTCCCCGAGCGGGTCGCCGGTGGTGCGCATGCGGTCGAGCAGGTCGTCGGTCCAGCCGTTGGCAGCCATGGGAACCTCCGTCGGGGGTGCGGATGACCTTCACCCGTATCACCGCGCTTCGCACGACGGCCGTATCCCCACTCGAACGAGGGCGGGTCCGGCGCGTCGCCACGTCCGACCGGCCCCGGCCCCGTCCCCGTCCCCGGGCGGGCCCGGGGCCGGGGGCGGGCGCACGCTCAGCTGCCGGTCGCGGCCTTCCACGCGTCGACGTACGTGGTCAGGTTCTTGTCGATGTCGGCCCAGTCCGGCTGGAAGACGTCGACACCCACCAGCAGCTTCGCCAGCTCGATCGCGTTGGCGTCGGTGGGCCGGATGTCCGTGCGGGCGGGGAAGCCGCCGCCGATGGCGCTGACCTGGCGCTGCGCCTCGTCGCTCAGCATGAAGTCGAGGAGCTTCTTGCCGTTCGCGGTGTGCGGGGCGCCCTTCACCAGACCGGCCGCGTACGGCAGGGCGAAGGTCGACGGCGTGCCGCCCTGCTTCGCGGGGAACCAGATCGAGAGGTTCGGCATGGACTTGGCCTGCGCGAAGTTCATCTGGACGTCGCCGTTGGCGACCAGGATCTCGCCCTTGTCGACCTTGGGGGCGAGCTTGGAGGTGGAGGAGGACGGGCCGACGTTGTTGGCCTGGAGCTTCTTCAGGTACTCCATGGCCTGGTCCTTGCCGCCGAAGTCATGCATGGCCTTGATGAGCACGGCGGTGCCGTCGCCCGCGACGCCCGGGGTGGAGTACTGGACCTTGTTCTTGTACTTCCCGTCGAGCAGCTGCTCCCAGGTCGTCGGCGCCGGGTTCAGCTCCTTCTTGTTCTGGATGAAGCCGAAGTAGTTGTTGACGACGGAGACCCAGGTGCCGTCGCCCGCCTTGTCGGCGCCGTCCACCCGGTCGGAGTTCTCCGGCTTGTACGCGGCCAGCAGGCCCTTGGAGCCCGCCTGCTGGATGAACGGGGGCAGGGTGACGAGGACGTCGGCCTGGGTGTTGCTCTTCTCGCGGGCGGCGCGCTGCACCATCTCGCCGGAGCCGCCCTCGACGTACTTCACCTTGATGCCGGTCTTCTTCTCGAAGTCCTTGAAGACCTGGTCGTACCAGCCGTCGCCCGCCTCGCCCTTGAGGCCGTCGGCGCTGTAGACGGTGACGACCTTCTCGTCGGCCGCGGCACCCCCGCCGCAGGCGGTGAGGGTGCCGGCGAGGACCAGGCAGCCGGCGACGGCGGCGACCGGCTTGACGTAGGACACGCGGGAACGGCGGGCGGGGAGGGAGGTGGTGCGCATGGGGTTTCTTCTCCAGGGAGAGGGACGTCGGGAGGCTCGGGGCCAGGCGGACCGCATGGACTGTGCGGACTGTGTCGACAGCGCGGACTGTGCCGACAGCGCGGCCAGCGCTTAGCGGTAGGTGGCCTTGGTGCGGATCCGGGACACGGCGAGCAGGACGAGGAGGGTGGCCGTCATCAGGACCACCGCGAGCGCGGAGCCGGTGAACAGCGAACCCCGGTCGGTGGCCGTGAAGATCCGCACGGGCAGCGGCAGCCAGTCCGGCGGGTAGAGCATCATCGTGGCGCTCAACTCGCCCATGGACAGGGCGAAGCAGAGACCGGCCGCCGCGTTCAGCGACGGCAGCAGAAGCGGCAGCCGCACCCGGAGCAGTACGTACGAGGGGCGGGCGCCGAGGCTGGCCGCCGCCTGTTCGTACATCGGGTCGAGACGCAGGATGGCAGCCGAAACCGACTGATAGGCGAACGCCGTGACAAGAATGGTGTGCGCCAGGATCACGATCCAGCGCGTTCCGTTCAGCAGGAACGGCGGCTGGGAGAAGGCGACCAGGACGGCGAGTCCGACGACGACCGAGGGCACCGCCACCGGCAGGACGAACAGCGCGTCGAGGATCCGGCGGCCCCGGGTGCGCAGCGCGGCGGCCGTGAGGGCGGCCCAGGTGCCGAGGACGAGCGCGAGCACGCTGGCGGTGAGGGCGGTGACCAGGCTGGTGGTGAGGGCCTGGAGGGACTCGCCCCGCACCGCGGCCGTGTAGTGCTCGGTGGTCGGGCCGGAGGGGAAGGCGCCGGACCAGTTGGTGCTGAACGAGGCGGTGAGGATGACGAGGAGGGGGAGGGCGAACAGCGGGACGAAGAGGACCGCGAACAGGGCCCAGGCGCCCCAGCGTCCGGCGCGGCTATGCACCAGCACGGCGACCGCCTCCCGTCAGGGATCGGGACAGGGACCCCGACCGGGACCGGGCGCGGGACTCGGACCCGGCCCCGGACCGGGTGCGGGACTGGGCGCGGGCGGCTCCGGTACGGGAGACCAGGACGCGGTAGAGGGTGTAGAGACCCACGGAGATCACCACGTTGACGACGGCGACGACACAGGCCGCCGCGTAGTCGGATTCGAGGATGGCCTTGCCGTAGACGAGCATCGGCAGGGTCGTGACGCCCTTGGCGCCGGTGAAGAGCACGATGCCGAACTCGTTGAGGCACATGACGAGGACGAGGCTGCCGCCGGCGGCGAGCGCGGGCAGCACCTCGGGCAGGATCACCTGCCGGACGACGCGCGGCGCGCGGGCGCCGAGGGAAGAGGCGACCTCCAGCTGCGCGGTGTCGAGCTGTGAGAAGGCGGCGAGCAGGGGCCGTATCACGAACGGGGTGAAGTACGTGATCTCGGCGAGCAGCACGCCCCACGGCGTGGAGAGGAAGGCGAAGGGGCCGCCGGCGGCGCCGGTGACGTCCGTCCACAGTCCGTTGGCCATGCCCGCCGAGCCGTAGAGGAACAGCAGCGCGAGCGTGATCAGGAAAGACGGGAAGGAGAGGAAGACGTCGATGAACTTCGACACCGCCCGGGCCCCGGGGAACGGGACGAACGCGATCACCAGGGCGAGGACGAAACCGAGGACGAGGCAGCCGGCGGTGGCGGCGACGGCGAGCCACACGGTGGTGCCGAGCGCGTCGCGGAACGAGGCGGAGGCGAAGACCTGGGCGTACGCGCCGGGGGCGAGGGACTCGCGGACGACGAGCGCGAGCGGGTAGAGGAAGACGAGCCCGAGGGCGAGGACGGGCGGCAGGGCCCAGACCCAGGCCGGGACGGTGCGCCGTGCGGGAGGGGTCGGGGTGGTCGGGGTGGTCGGGGTGTCCCGTACGGGATCCGCCGCTTCCCCCACGGGCTCCGCCCCGTCCCGTACGGACGCGGTCGTGACCCCTACGGGCTTCGCCGCTTTCCCCACGGGTGCGGTCGCGGGCACGGGAGCCGGGGAGGGGTCCGGGTCCCGCGGGGACGCCGCTACGGCTTCGGGCACGGCAGGCTCCTTGGTGAGCGCGGGGACCCGGCTAGCCATCGTTCACTCCCGCCGCCAGGAGGACGGCGTCCTCGCGGGCGAAGTGCAGCGTCACCTCGTCCCCGACGGCCGGGGTCTCGCGCAGTTCGCGTACGTCCGCCTTCACCCGGTGGCCGGCAGCGCCAACCGCCACGTCCAGGCGGTGGGTGGCGCCGCGCCACTGGACCTCGGCGATCTTGCCGGTGAGCGCGTTGGGGCCGGGGCCGAGACCGACGAGGTGGGGGCGTACGCACAGGGTGGCGGCGGCGCCGGGGGCGATGCCGTCCACCGGGACGTCGAGCGCGATGTCGTCGAGCAGGACGCCGTCCGCGCCACCCGCGCCGTCCGAACGGACCGTCACCGGCAGCAGGTTGGCGTTGCCGACGAAGGAGGCGGTGAACTCGCTGCGCGGGTTGCGGTACAGCTCGCACGGTGTGCCGCAGTCCCGCAGCCGGGCCCGGTCCATGACGGCGATCCGGTCGGCGAGCGTCAGCGCCTCGACCTGGTCGTGGGTCACGTACAGCATCGAGACATGCGGCAACTCGCGGTGCAGCCGGGCGAGTTCGGTGAGCATGCCGGAGCGGAGCCGGGCGTCCAGCGCGGACAGCGGCTCGTCGAGCAACAGCACGTCCGGGCGGATGGCGAGGGCGCGGGCGATGGCCACACGCTGCTGCTGGCCGCCGGACAACTCGCGCGGGTAGCGCTGCGCGTAGGCCGCCATGCCGGTCATCTCCAGGGCTTCGGCGACCCGTTCGGGGATCCGCGCCTTGGGAAGCTTGTGCGCCTTCAGGCCGAAGGCGACGTTGTCGGCGACCCGCATGTGCGGGAAGAGGGCGTACTGCTGCACGACCATGCCGATGCCGCGCCGGTACGGCGGGAGGTCGGTGACGTCCCGGCCGCCGATGTGGATCCGCCCGGCGGCCGGCCGGACGAAGCCCGCGACGGCGCGCAGAGCGGTGGTCTTGCCCGAGCCGGAGGGGCCGAGCAGGGCCATGACCTCGCCGGGCTCGACGGTCAGGTCGAGGTGGTCGAGAACGGTGTTGCCGTGGTACGCGACCGACACGCCGTCGAACCGGATGCCCGAGGCGGCTCCCGGGGCACCCCCCGGAGCGGCGCCCGCGCCGGGCGCCGCGGACACCGCGGGCGCGCCGGCCGGGGCCGCGGGGGCGGGGGCGGTCATCCCTCGTACTCCGCGAGGAGCGCGGGCAGTTCGGCGACCGAGGGCAGGACGCGGGTGGCGCCGTGGTCGGTGAGGGCGTCCTCGCCGTGGGCGCCGGTGAGCACGCCCGCGACGATCCCGGCACCGGCCCGGACCCCGCTGAGCATGTCGTACGAGGTGTCGCCCGCGACCACGATCCGCCGGACGTCGTCGACGGCTCCGGTGCGCAGGAACGCGGCGAGGACCATGTCCGGGTAGGGCCGGCCTCGGCCGCCCGCGTCGCCGGGGCACAGGGTGAGCGCGACGAGGTCGCGCCAGCCGAGGGCGTCCAGGATGGCGTCCTGGGTGACCCGGGCGAAGCCGGTGGTGAGGACGACGGTCCGGCCCTGTTCGGTGAGCGTGCCGATGGCCTCGGCGGCGCCGGGGAGGGCGGCGATCCGTCCGGCCGAGACCAGCTCGCCGTACGCGCTCTCGAAGGCCTGGTTGGCCTGCTGGGCGCGGTTCTCATCGCCGCCGAAGAGGTGCCGGAAGACGGAGATCTTGGATTCGCCCATGGTGGCGCGGACGTAGTCGATCATCGTCGACGGGTCCTCGCCGAGGCGCTCGGCGGCGGTGGCGAAGGCCTGCTCGACGAGACCGCCGTCGGCGACGGTGGTGCCGGCCATGTCGAGGACGACGAGGTCGTGGCGCTGCCCGCGACCCGCGATCGGGGAGGCCGGGGAGACGACGGCGTTCGAGGGGGTCGACGGGTTCAAGGAGTTCGCGAAGCTCATGAGGATTACCAGCCCAGTTCGTTGGCGGTGGTCTCGGCGATGGCGGGCGAGCAGGTCATGCCGCGCCCGCCGGGCCCGGTCACCAGCCAGACGCCGTCGCGCACCCGCTGGCGGTGGACGACCCGGCTGGTGTCGACGCACTGCGCGTACACGCCGGCCCAGCGGCGGCGGATCCTCGGCAGCGGGCGGCCGAGGAAGGACTCGACCACGCGCGTGAGGTGCTCGTAGGGCTCCTCGACGGTGTCGAAGGCGAAGGGGTGCTCGTACTCGTGGGTGTCACCGATGGTCAGCCCGCCGTCGAGGCGCTGCACCATGAGCAGCTGCATCTTGTGGGCGGCGGCCGTCGGGTCCTGGGCCTGGGAGGCGTTGAGTTCGTCGAGCGCCAAGGAGGCGTACGCCGGGTAGTAGCGGAAGGAGTCCGCGTCGGCGACGGAGGTGGTGAGGGCCTCGCCGAGCGGGTCGGTCTGCATCATCTGGAGCCGGACGCGGCGGACCGGGATGTCGCCCGCGACCTCGCGGACCAGACCGGAGAGCCAGGCGCCGGTGCACAGCACGACGGCGTCGCCGCTGTGGAGGTCGCCGTGGTCGTCGCGGACCGCGTTCTCGCCGACGACCTCGCGGACCTCGCGGTTCGGCAGGAAGGTGTAGCGACCGGAGGCCAGCAGGGCCTCGCGGAGGGCGAGTTGGGCGGTGCGGGGCTCGACGGCGGCGTCACGCTCGCACCACAGGGCGGCGTCGAAGGTGCCGCGCAGAGCCGGGTTGATCGCGCGGGCCTCGTCGGCGGTGAGCAGCTTGTAGCCGCGGGCGGCGGCGTCCTCGCGGGCCACGGCGGCCTCGGCGACGGCGCGTTCGAGGTCGCCGCGGATCGGGGTGAGCGAACCGATCGCCCGGAAGCCGAGCTTGGGGACGCGGGCGCCGATGCCCTCCCACAACTCACGGGCGCGCAGGGCGGTGTCGAGCTCCTCGCCACCCGCGCGGCCACTGACCCAGATCTGCCCGAAGTTGCGCAGCGAGGCGCCGCGCGCCTCCGCCTCACGCTCGATGTGTACGACCTCGTGGCCGCGTTCCACTGCCTGCCAGGCGTGCATGGCACCCACCACGCCTGCTCCAACGACGATGACCTTCATGACGCCTACGGTCGTGTCGGCGGGTTGCCCGGACCGGTCCGGTGGGCGACGGGATGGTGAACGGCCCGACAAACCTGGCCTAGACCCGTTACCTTCCCGTGATCGCCCGTGGGTGGGCAGAAGTGTGCGGGTCGGGCGATAACGGCCGGTCATACGACCACGGGCGGGCGACCCTGGGCGGGCCGATCGGGGTCACTCCGACGGGTTCGCCTGGCGGCCCAGGTGGGTGGTGAAGCTGAACCGGTCCCCCCGGTAGAGGGTGCGCACCCGCTCCAGCGGCCGGCCGCCGGTGTCCCGCGAGACGCGATGGATCAGCAGCATGGGCAGCGCGGGCGGGGTGCCGACGAGCAGCGCCTCGCGCGGGGTGGCGAGCACGGTCTCGATCCGCTCGTCGGCCCCGCCGAACGACACCCCGAGCCGGTCGCGCAGATAGGCGTAGAAGGAGGAGTCCGGGTCGAACTCGGTTCCCAGGCGCGGGACTCGGGCCTCGGAGACATAGGTGCTCTCCAGTCCGACCCGCTCGTCGTCGGCGAGCAGCACCCGCTCCATGTGCCACACCGGGTCGCCGGGCACCACGCCGACCTCGGGCGCGAGGGCGCGCGGGCAGGGGAAGCGGTCGAGGGAGATGAGCGTACGGCCGGGGCGGCGGCCCTGCCGGCGCACGCCCTCGGTGTAACTGGCGAGCGACAGCGGCTGTTCCAGCTTGGGCCCGGCGACCACGGTCCCCCGGCCCTGCCTCCGCAGCCGTCCTTCCAGGAGCAGTTCGCGCAGCGCCTGCCGGACGGTCTCTCGGGACACCTCGTGGCGCACGGCGAGATCCCGCTCGGTGGGCAGCAG
This sequence comes from Streptomyces sp. NPDC048718, assembly GCF_043198875.1. NCBI lineage: Bacteria > Bacillati > Actinomycetota > Actinomycetes > Kitasatosporales > Streptomycetaceae > Streptomyces > Streptomyces sp. NPDC048718. Next base: position 151,603 of record NZ_JBICVG010000005.1, on the reverse strand, counting down.
CCCGCCCTCGCCCAACTCGTCGATGAGCGCGGCGACTTTCGCCTTGACCGCGTAGTACTTCGGGATCCGGCCGTGCTCGGGGATGCCGGATCTGACGGGCGCGCCGGGCTCTGGCCGCAGGGCCGGGGCGGTGCTCTGGTTCTCCACGCGGTGATCGTCGCAGACGCGGGTGAACGGGAGGGTGTACGGAGCGTGGCCTACGCGTGCCGGGCGGGCCGGCCCGGGCGGGGGCCGCTGCCCTGGGGGCGGGAGCGGGAGCGGCTTCCGGGCCGTCGGCGGGTCAGGGCCAGGAGCGCGGCGCCCGCGGCGAGCAGGGCGGCACAGACGGGGGCGAGGCGGTCGGCGGACTCCGGTCCTGTACGGGCGAGTTCAGGGTCGTCGGGGTCGGCGGATTCGTCGGGGTTCTCGGCGCCGGGGCCGAGGGCGGAGTCGGGGTCCGTCTCGGGGTCCGTCTCGGGGTCGGTCTCCGGGGTGGGCGGCGGTTTCGGGGCGGCGGGCGCGGTGGGAGTGGTCTTCGGGACGGCGGGCACGGCGCTGGTGCGGGGGTCGGGGGAGGCGTCCTGTTCGGTGGGGCGGGTGGCGGCCGGGGCGGAGGGCTGGGCGGCCGGGTCCGGGCGGGCGGTGACCGGTTCGGTGTCCGGGGCGATCCCGGCGTCCGGGTCACCGGAGCCGATCGTCAGCCGGTAGCCGCCGGTCTCGCCGACCCAGTCGCCGTCGTCGCCCCGCTTGCGTACGACGGCGGCGCTGACCACCACCTCCTCGGAGGCGGCGCCGGCGCTGAACGCGAGCCGCACGGGGACGGTGAGCGTCGCGCCCGGGGGCAGCGTGAACCCGGTGAACCCCCGCCCCTCGCCGGGCGTGGCCGGGACCTCGCCGAACACCCCGACGCTCTCGTCCTGGTCGGTGCCCTCGAAGGCGATCCGCCGCCACCGCCGGGCCTCCGCGTCGTGGAACTCGGCCCGGATCCGGGCCGGCCGCAGGGCCCGGTCGCGGTCGGCGAGGACGAGGACCGGGTGAAGGTCCCGGCAGGGCGCGGTGGTGGTGTTGGTGAGTTCCAGGTCCCAGGTCCGAAAGCCGCCGCCGGGTGGGTAGTCCACGGGCCCGCCCCGGATGATCGCCACGACGGGGAAGTCGCGGGCGTTCGCCGCGCCGCAGCCGGCCGTGACGGCGGGCGCGGACGCCGCCGGGGCCGGGACCGGGACCGGGACCGGTGGCGCCGAGACGGCGGGCGCGGACGCCGCCGGGGCCGGGACCGGGACCGGGACCGGTGGCGCCGAGACGGCGGGGGCGGCCGACAGCGCCGGAACGGCGGGAACGACGGCGGTCAGGGCGGCGAGGGCGAGGGCGTTGCGCAATCGCATGGGACGGGTCCCTTTGTGCGGCTGGGTGGTGCGGCGTGGTCGTGCTGATGGTGGGGCGCGTGGACGTACGGCTCGTGGGCGTGCGGTTGTCCGTGACGCTGTCACTCCGGGCGCATCGGGCCGGGCCGCGACGCGCGGCGGCGCGGGGACGCCCTCCGTACGCGCCGCCCCTTCCGCCCGATCAGCGTATGGTCCGCTTTCCCGTTCGTCCGATCGCTATCCGGTGTCCGAGGACGGGGTGGCCCCCGTACGCTCCCCTCCATGCCTCGCAGTGGGAAGAAACCTCGCCGGCTCGTCGCCGACGGACACGTCTATCTGTGGCGGCTCGCCCACCGCCACGACGTCCCGGACGGGTCCGCCGGCCGGCCCGAGAACTGTCGCGAGATCCTCACCCTGCGCCCCGAGGAGGAGTCGGGCGCGGGCAGCCCCACCGCGCTGCGCGTCGTGTTCGCCGAGGAACCGGGCCGGTACGTCCCGGGTGGCGCTTATCTGGGCTCCGGCGATGTCGGCTTCGTCCACGGCGACGTCGATCTCAACCTGCACGAACCCGGTGCCGTGCGCGCCCTGCTCGACGAGGCGCTGGCCCGCGGGTGGCGGCCGGGGTGCCGCCGGGTGGAGGAGATCGACGGCTGGACCCTGCTGGCGGCGGCGGTCGAGCGGCGGGCCGCGGGGCAGGCTGTGGGGCCGAGTACGGGGCGGGGCGCAGGACAGGACACGGCGCCGAGTGTGGGGCGGGGCGCGGGCGCGGCTCAGGGCGCGATGCCGAGTGTGGGGCGGGGCGGGGCTCAGGGCATGATGCCGGTCGCCGCTCGGGGCGTCGCCGGGAACACCGCGCCGGCCGAGGCCGCAGGCCCGTAACTCCGCATGTGCCGGGCCCGTCGGGCCCGCGCGCCGCACCCGCCCCGGACCCGCCCCGGACCCGTGCGTGGGCGACGGTTCGCACTCCGGCCTCGGCATTGCCACAGTGGGGACCATGATCTCCCCCGCCTCGCCCGCCTCCCCCGTGTCCGCCTCCGGCGCGCCCCCGCTGCGTGTCGGACTCGTCGGCTACGGACTCGCCGGTTCCGTCTTCCACGCCCCGCTCATCGCCGCCTCCCCCGAACTCGTCCTCGACACGGTCACCACCGGCAACCCCGAGCGCGCCGACCGGGCCCGTGCCGAACACCCCGGCGTCCATGTCGTGGACTCGCCCGACGCGCTCCTGGACCGGGCCGGCCGGCTCGACCTGGTCGTGGTCGCCTCCCCCAACAAGTCCCATGTCCCTCTCGCCACCGCCGCCTTGGACGCGGGTCTGCCGGTCGTCGTCGACAAGCCGCTCGCCGCCACCGCCGCCGAGGCCCGCGCCCTCGGTGACCTCGCCGACCGGCGCGGACTGCTGCTCTCGGTCTTCCAGAACCGCCGCTGGGACGGCGACTTCCTCACCCTGCGGGCGCTGCTCGCCGACGGCGCGCTCGGCGAGGTTCAGCGCTTCGAGTCCCGCTTCGAACGCTGGCGTCCGCAGCCGAAGGGCGGCTGGCGCGAGTCCGGCGACCCGGCGGAGGTGGGCGGGCTGCTGTACGACCTCGGCAGCCATGTCGTCGACCAGGCGCTGGTCCTCTTCGGCCCGATCGTCCGCGTCTACGCCGAGTCCGACGTACGCCGCCCGGGGGCCGAGGCGGACGACGACACGTTCCTCGCGCTCACCCACGCCGGCGGCGTCCGTTCCCATCTGTGGGTGAGCGCCACCGCCGCCCAGCTCGGGCCGAGGTTCCGGGTCCTCGGGCAGGAGTCCGGGTTCGTGACGTACGGACTCGACCCGCAGGAGGCCGCCCTCCGCGAGGGCCTGCGTCCCGGCCCGGGCCACGACGGGACATGGGGCGTCGAGCCGGAGAGCCGGTGGGGCCGGATCGGCTCCGGCGAGTCGCCGCTCACCGGCGGCGGTACGGCGGTGCGGACCCTGCCGGGCGACTACCCCGCCTTCTACGCGGCCGTCGCCGCCGCCCTGCACGGCACCGGCCCGAACCCGGTGCCGGCGAGCGAGGCCGCCGCCGCGCTCGACGTCCTGGAGGCGGCCCGGAAGTCGGCCCGGGAGGGCGTCACGGTCACGCTGTGACGCCCTCCGGGCGAAGCGGTCGACGCGGCGCTGCGGCTACGGCTGCCGCTGCCTCGCCGACGGTCTGATCAGCTCACCCAGCGGCGTCGCCGGGTGAGCACCACCAGGACCCCGCCGGCGAGGGCGAGTCCGGTGGCCGTCGCGCCCATCACGATCTTGCCGGTCGTCGAGCCGGAGCCGGTGTTCGGCAGGTGGCCACGCGGTACGGGGCGCGCGCGTACGCCGTATCCACTGCCGTATCCGCCACCGGAGCCGTATCCGCCGTCGTGGCCGCCGGAGCCGTATCCGCCGGTCGATTCTCCTGGGTGGGGGTGCGGGTGCGGACGCGTGTACGTGGGGGACGGCACGGGGATGGCGGTCGGGGTCACAGTCGGCATCGTTGGGGTCGGGGTCGGCCTCGTCGGCGTCACGGTCGGCATCGTGGGAGTCGGAGTCGGCCTCGTCGGCGTCACCGTGGGCGCCGTCGGGGTCGGGGTCGTCACCGTCGGCGTCACCGTGGGCATCGTCGGAGTGGGCGTCGGCCTCGTCGGCGTCACCGTCGGCATCGTCGGAGTCGGCGTCGGCCTCGTCGGCGTCACCGTCGGCATCGTCGGAGTCGGCGTCGGCACCGTCGGCGTCACCGTCGGCATCGTCGGAGTCGGGATCGGCACCGGCTCCTCGGCACAGGACGGCAGGTCGCCCTCGAAGGGATACGCGTGCAACTCCTGCCCGCCCCCGCCCGGCTGGGAGGTGTGGAGGAGCGAACCACTCGTATAGAAACGCCCGTCCATGCCGGGCATCGTCACCCTCGCCGTGCTGGCCGGGTTGCCGATGAGCACACTGCCCGCGAACTGGGCGCCGCCCTCGAAGGTCACCTCCATCGCGTCGGGGAAGTTCCACAGCACCCGCTCGCGCAGCCCGTCCGGGAGCCCGTTGACGTAGGAGTCGATGGTCCGGCTCGGGCCGCCGACGAGATTGACGAGCACGGTCGCGCCGGCCGGAATGCCGTGGAAGGCCAGCCCCTCCGAACCGCCGCTCCGCGACTCGATGTCGAAGTCGACGTTGAAGACCTGGAGGGCGGAGTGCCCGTCGCCGGTGAAGACCGTCTCGCTTCCGTTGTTCACGGCGGTGCCGGTCGCGGTGCGCGGTGCCCCGTCCTCGTAGGCGTAGCAGAGGCTGGCGGCGGTGAGCTGCCACCGCAGCGCCTCGTACGGGAAAGCGGCCTCCGGGTCGTGTTCGGTCCGGGGGACGACCGTGCCGCTGAGCGCGCCCGCGTACCGGACGACTCCGTTGACCGTGCCCTCCTCGGCGAGCAGGCGCTGACCGGCGGCGATGGTGACATCGCCGCCGGCCGTGAGGAAGTCGGTGCGGTTGTCGGGCGGGACCCGCGAACCGACGCCCGCGACACCGACGTTGTAGACCTGTGAGCCTCCGGCCCGTTTGTTCATGTCGAAGTCGCCGAGGGTCACGACCTTGCCCTCGGCCTCGGCCGCGCCCTCGCGGACGAGGAAGTCGCCTCCGACGAAGACGTTGATGTTGTCGTCCCGGCCGGCGATGGGCCCGTTGTGGACCGGCGGATACGGGTCGGGACAGCTTCCCGGCAGACAGGGGCCGAGACCGCCGGGCAGGGGGTCGGCGAAGGCCAGGGCGGCGAGAGGGCCCAAGAGCGCGGCGGCGACCACGGTCGCCGCCGCGGCCGTGGTTCTCGCTCTTCGGCGAGGACGGCCTGTTGCATGTGCGTACATGTGCGGCAATATGCAGAACGCGGCCCCCTGAAATGGTGTCGACGCGCGGGAAAATCGGGACATACCGGAAAACGCCAGGGCAGGATGAACGCCCTGGGCGCACGGCTCGGCCGGGAGAGTGAGCAGTCGGCCGATGGTGCGGAGTCCCTCGCTCCCAGGGAGCGGTTACGCGCTCTTCAGCTCCTGCCGCTGCCGCCCCAGCCCCTCGATCTCCAGCTCCACGACGTCCCCGGGCCGCAGATACGGCTTGGGCTCCGGCTGTCCGAGGGCGACGCCCGCCGGCGTGCCGGTGCTGACGACGTCTCCGGGGTGGAGCGTCATGAAGTGGCTGATGTACCGGACGACCTGGGCCACCGGGAAGATCTGGTCGGAGGTGTGGCCGTCCTGCCGCAGTTCGCCGTTGACCCACAGCCGCAGGGACAGATCCTGCGGGTCGGGGACGTCGTCGGCGGTGACCAGCCACGGTCCGAGCGGGTTGAAGGTCTCGCAGTTCTTGCCCTTGTCCCAGGTGCCGCCGTGCTCGAACTGGAAGGCGCGCTCGGAGAGATCGTGGGCGATCGTGTACCCGGCGATGTGCGCGCGGGCCTCCTCGTCGCTCTCCAGATAGCGGGCGGTACGGCCGATGACGACGGCGAGTTCGATCTCCCAGTCGGTCTTCTCCGCACCGCGCGGCACGAGCACGGTGTCCTCCGGGCCGACGACGGTGTCGGCGGCCTTGAGGAAGAGGACGGGTTCGGCGGGCGAGGCGGCGCCGGTCTCGGCGGCGTGGGCGTGGTAGTTCAGACCGACGCACACGACCTTGCCGATCCGGCCGACCGGCGGACCGATCCGCAGCCCGGTCGCGTCGAGCGCGGGCAGCACGCCCGCGCCGAGCGCGGCGCGGACCCGGTCGAGCGTGGCACTGTCACCGAGCAGCCGGCCGTCGATGTCGTCGACCAGCGCGGACAGGTCGCGCAGGGTCCCGTCCTGGTCGAGGAGGGCGGGCCGTTCGGCGCCCGCCGGACCGACGCGCAGCAGCTTCATGCTCTTCTCCCTCTGATCGGACGGGCCGCGGGAGCGGACCGCCGGGCACCCCGCCCGATGGAGTGCGGCCATCGGAGGATCACTCGATCCTCCACCGGGACCGGGACGCCCGGCAAGACCCTTCCCAGCCCCTGGACCCTTACGCGACAGCGGTGTGCGCGCGGGGACGGACCGGGGGTACGCGGTCCGGGGGCACACGCGCGTACCTCCGGACCGGCACGGACCTCCCTACGCCGACGCGGCCGGCGCGGCCAGGGCCCCCGCGGGCATGTCCTGGTACAGGAACGCCCTTTCGACTGCCGTCCAGACGGTACTGGTGACGACGTAGAGCGCGGCCGCGAGCGGCACCACGGCCACGGTGATCAGGGTCGCGAAGGACAGCAGCGGAAGGTGCCGGGTCAGCGCCATGACGGCCCCGGCGCCGGGCTGGGCCGGGCCCGCGACGGGGGCCGCCGGGGACGCGGCGGCCTGCTGCCGCCGGGTGCGCACGAAGGTGTACGTGGCGGTGGCGGCGACGATCGCGAACAGCGCGAGGTAGGTGAGACCGGCCGGTCCGAACGGGCCCGCCTGCCCGAAGGCGTCGGCCGCGCGGCCGGTGAGCGAGGCGCCGAACAGGTCGTGTCCGGCCATCCGGCCGCTGGAGAAGAGGTGGTACATCAGGAAGAACGCGGGTGCCTGGAGCAGGCTCGGCAGACAGCCCGCGAACGGCGAGACCTTCTCCTTGGCGTGCAGTTCCATGACCGCCTTCTGGAGACGCTCGGGGTTCTTGGCGTGCTTGCGGCGCAGCTCGGCGAGTTGCGGGGCGAGCCGGGTGCGGGCCTTCTGGCCGCGGGCGGCGGCACGGGAGAGGGGGTGCACCGCGAGCCGTACGGCCATCGTGAACAGCACGATGGCGGCAGCCGCGGACGCGCCGGCGAACAACGGGGTGAGCAGGCCGGCGCAGCGCTCGATCAGATCGGCGAAGGTGTCGAAGAACAGGGACATGGGAACCCTCCGAGGGGTCTCATCGTGCCGGAAGAGGTCGGTGATCTCGGCATGACGGAACCGCGCGGGACTCCGGAGGGGGGCGAGGCGATGCGGGGTACGGGGTGCGGGAGATACGGGCACGGGGCACTGGGGTACGCAGGTACGCGGGAGGTACGGGGGCGCGCGCCCCGAGCGGGGGCGTCACGGCGTACCGGAATCCATGGGTGTCCACGTACCGATGTACCGGCCGTACTGGCGTACCGACGCACCGGAGTACCTGACGTACGAGTGGTCCGGGGTCCTTTACGCGGCCGTCTGGAGGCCCCGGCCGGGTGCCCTGGGCCGGCGGCGGCCCCGGGCGTCCGGGTCGCGTTGCGGCAGGAAGGCGGTGCGCCGGGCGCGGTCGCGCAGGGCGGTACGGACCCGGGTGGGCGGTACCGGCAGGGCCGCGCGGGCCCCGCCGAGCAGCGCGCAGACGGCGGAGGCCGCCGCCAGGGCGAAGGCGGCGGACAGGGTCACGCCACCGCCCGCGCCGTCGGTGAAGAGCGGGACGATCAGATCGGCGAGGGCGAGGAGGAAGAAGACCGGCGCGAGGACGCGCAACAGGTAGCCACGAGTCATTTCGCCGTCCCCCTCTCGCGCGCTCGCCTTCCCGACGCTTCTCTCAGCCGTCCACTGAGATTTCGTCGGGTCTTCAGTCAGGTCTTCAGTCAGGCCTTCCGACCGTTATACCGGATTACCCTCCAGCGGGACGAGCAGTCGGCGGGGCCGCAGCAGCGCGCGGCTAACCGGATCGGCCGGGTCCGGATCGAGTCCGGCGCCGGGCCGCATCTCGACGTCGGCGGGCGGTACGGAGACCCCGCAGGCCGGGCACTCGCCGTACGAGCCCAGCTCCGTGCCGCAGACGGCGTGGTGGAAGAGACGCAGGGGCGGCACGGCGGCCTCGCCGGGCCCGGTCTCGCGGCCCCACAGGCCGAGCGAGCGCAGCACGGGCCACAGGGCGAGGCCGCGCTCGGTGAGCACGTACTCGTCGCGCGGCGGGGACTCCTGGTAGCGCCGCTTGTCGAGGACCCCGGCCTCGACGAGGGACTGGAGGCGGGCGGCGAGGACGGCGCGGGGGGCGCCGAGGTGGACGAGGAAGTCGCTGTAGCGGCGAATGCCGTAGAAGGCGTCGCGCACCACGAGGAGGGTCCAGCGCTCGCCGACCACTTCGAGGGCGCGGGCGATGGAGCACTGCTGGGTCGCGTAGTCCTTGCCGAGAGCCATGAAACCGAGTGTACCCCTGAGAGTTCAATGATTGAACTTTGACTGCTACGGTAAGCACCCGCTCAAGGTTCAGTGAACGAACCTACCGGAAGCCGAGGTTCCGCCATGCGCCCGCCCGACACCGCCGACACCGACACCGACACCGACGACACCGCCGCCCCCGCCGGTTCCGAGGCGAGAGGGACGGGCCGGCCGCGCCCCTCCCGTACCTCGGGCACATCCCGTACCCCCGGCACCCCCCGCCCCGGTGCCACCCTGGCCGTCACCAGCGCCGCCACCGCGTTCACGCTGATGAACTACACGGCCCCGATGCTCACCCTGCCGTCCATGAGCCACGCCTTCAACACCCCCGCCTCCCTCCAGGCGTGGCTGCTCAACGGCACCCCGCTCGGCCTCGCCGTCCTGCTCCTGGTGGCCGGCAGCCTCGCCGACGACCACGGCCGGCGCCGGGTCTTCCTGCTCGGCACCCTCGCGCTGGGCATCACCACCGGGCTCGGCGCCTTCGCCTCCTCCACCCTCGCCTTCACCCTCGCGCGCGTGGCGCAGGGCGCGGCGAGCGCCGCCGTCCTCGCCGCCAGCCTCGGCCTGCTCGCCCATGCCTATCCGGCGGGGGCGGACCGGATCCGGGCGACCGGGGTGTGGGGTGCGTTCGTCAGCGCGGGCATCGCGCTCGGCCCGCTGCTCGCGGGCGGCCTGAGCACGGCCGACTGGCGGCTGACGTACGAGGTGATCGCCGTCGGCCTCCTCGTGATGGCCGCACTCGGCACCCGTACCCTCGCCGAGTCCCGCGCCCCGCGCGACGGCCGCCCGGACATCGCGGGCGCGCTCACCCTCGGTCTCGCCCTGGCGGCCCTGCTCACCGCGCTCACCCTGGGCCGGGGCGGCTGGCTGCGCCCGAGCGTGGGACTGCTGCTGCTCGCGGCGGTGGCCCTGACGACGGTGTTCGCGGTCGTCGAGCGGCGCAGCCGGACGCCCATGATCGATCTGACACTGCTGCGGCACCCGTCGTTCCGGGCGTCCGTGGTCGGGGCGCTGTTCACCGGCCTCGCGGTGATCGGCTTCTTCAGCGTGCTGCCCTCGCTGCTCCAGCGCGAGGGCGGTGTCTCGCCGCTCACCGGCGCGTGGCTGTTCCTGGCCTGGTCGGGCACGTCGTTCGTGGTGGCGTTGCAGACCCGCCGACTGGCGGGCCGGCTGTCCGCTCCGTACCAACTGGCCGTCGGCTTCGTGCTGTCGGCGGCGGGCGTGCTCGCCTTCCTCGGGTCCCTGGACAGCGGTTCGGTGCCGCGGCTGCTGCCGGGCCTGATCGTGGCGGGCACGGGCAGCGGGCTGCTGAACGCCGCGCTGCCGCGCCTCGCCGTGGACTCCGTACCGAGGGAGCGGGCGGCGATGGGCTCCGGGGCCAACAACACCGCCCGCTACATCGGCTCCTCGGCCGGCGTCGCCGTCATGCTGGCCCTGGTGACGGCCGGCCCGGACGTGGCGGCCGTCGCCTCGGCGGTGCTCGCGGGGGTGGGAGCGGTGCTCACCCTCGCCGTGGGGCGGGGGCGCTGACCTTCGGGGCGGCGGGCCCGGTGGGCTCGGGGGACCTGGTGGACCTGGTGGGCTCGGCGGCTTCGCCGGGCCCGACGGACTGGTCGGGCCCGACGGGCTGGTCGGGCCCGACGGGCTGGTCGGGTTCGTCGAGTTCCGCGAGGTCGACGGGCTCCGCGGACCCGGCGGGAGCGCCGCTCCGCGACCCGTACAGGCTGACGGGGATCGCGACGGCCAGGTTCGCGGCGAGCGCGAGCAGCCCGGCGTTCACTCCCCAGAGCGGGTCGTGCCCGGTGAAGACCAGGGCGCAGACGATACCGACGCCGACCGTGAGGCCGCCGAGCGCCCCGTACAGCGTCATCCGCCGCCACACCAGACCGAGCAGCAGCAGGGGGACGAACTGCGCCATCCCCTCGTACGAGATGAGGGACAGCCGGACGAGGGTGTTGGGCGCGGTGTACGTCAGGACGAGCGCGAGCGCTCCGGCGACGACCACGACGAGCTGGGAAATCCCCTTCTCCCGGCGCTTCAGCTTCGGTACGAGGGAGAGCACGCTGCGGCCCCACATGGTGCCGATGACCAGCATGAACACCGCCATCGGCACGATCGAGGAGAGCGCCGCCGCGACCCCGACCACACCCACCGCCCACTCGGGCAGGGCGTCGATGACGAGCTTGAACAAGGCCAGGTTCGACTCGGCGCCGACCAGGCCCGGGACGACGAAGAGCGCGGCCATGCCGAGCAGCATGGGGATGAACAGCAGGACGTTGTACGCGGGCAGCCAGACGGCGTTGCGGCGCAGGGTCCCGGCGTCGCGGGCGCCGAGGTAGCCGGCGACGGTGGTCGGGAAGATGACCACGGTGAGGGAGTTGAGGACGGTGGTGGAGGCGAACCAGCCCACCCCGTAGCCGCTGGTCGCGCCGGAGTGGCCGGGCAGGCTCAGCCACTCCGCCTTGTCGGTGACGACGCGGTGCGCGAAGTCGCCGAGGCCGTCGAAGTAGTGCAGCGGGATGTAGACGGCGAGGAAGCCGAGGGTGCAGATGACCAGCGCGTCCTTGAGGACGGACACCCAGGCGCTGCCGCGCAGTCCGCTGACCACGACGAAGGCGGTGGTGACGGCGAAGGCGAGGATGTAGGCGAGGTCGAGGCCGATGTCGCCGTACGAGATCGTCGACACGACCACGCCCATGCCGGTGATCTGGAGCTGGATGTACGGCAGCAGGAAGACGGTCGCGAGGACGGCGACGAGGGCGCCGAGCCAGGGGCGGCGGTAGCGGTGGGCGGCGATGTCGCTGATGGAGACGAGGCCGTGGCGGCGGGCGTACCCCCACAGCATGGGGCCGACGAGATAGCCGAGGGCGTAGCCGCAGGACATGTAGGCGACGACGTAGAGGACGGGCGCGCCGTAGTTGTAGCCCCAGCCGGCGGCGCCGAGATAGCTGAAGCTGGTGTAGCCCTCACCGGCCATCAGCACCCAGATGAACACCGGTCCGAGCGACCGGCCGCCGACCGACCACTCGGCGAGCCCGCCGCCGCGTTCCTGGCGGCGCACGGCGAGGAGGCCGAGGGCGACGGTGAGGACCATGAAGCCGGCCAGGATCCACAGGGCGGTACTCACGAGCGCCTCCCGGCGGCGGAGTCGGTGCCAGTACCGGCATATGCCCCGGCAGCGGCCTCACGGCGGCGGTCGCCGCGGTGGGCGAGGGCGACGGAGAGGGGCGTGAGGACGGTCGCGCCCAGCAGCCAGAAGAAGAGGAAGACGCCACGGTTGACGAAGGGGAGGGCGGCGACGAACAGCACATACGGAACGAGCAGCCAGAGAAGGTGGGGCCGGCGTTTTATCACTCGGACGAGATTAGCTTCGCCCAGACGACCAGGCGGTACGCGGACGAGAACTCGGGCGTGCAGGTGGTGAGGGTGAGATACGCGCCGGGGCGGTCGTAACCGGCGGCGGGGTGCGTCAGGGAGCGGGGGACGGGGGCGATGACGCCGGTGTCGCGGGGCGAGGTCCGGGCGAGGACCCGGTCGACGCGGTAGGTGTACGTGCCCTGCCGGGTCCGCACGGTGACATCGTCGCCGGGGCGCAGCCGGTCGAGCCGGCGGAAGGGTTCGCCGTGGGTGTTGCGGTGGCCGGCGAGGGCGAGGTTCCCGGTGCGGCCGGGGGCGGCGGAGCCCGGGTACTGGCCGACGTAGCCCTGGTCGAGGACGCGGTGCTTGTCGGTGCCGGGGGCGATGGGGGCGGCGAGGTGGAGGCGGGGGATGCGCAGGACGGCGTAGGGGGTGGCGGAGACGGAAGCCGAGTCCGAGCCTGAGCCCGGGTCCAGTCCCCCGCCCGAATCCGCGTCCCCGCCCGAGCCCAGGTCCGGCATAGGCCCATCCGCCACGGGCACCGGCACCGCCGTCGCCACCGCCGTCGGCGCGGCTCCCCATCGCTCCTCAAGGTGACGCACTTGTCCCTGGGCCCGGGCCTGGGCCTGCCGGTTGGTCCACCAGAGCTGGTGGACGACGAGGAGCAGAACGACGAGCCCGCAGGTGATCAGGGTCTCGGCAGCGGCCCGCAGCGCGCGGACGGCGCACGGGCGCCGCCGGCGCGCCTGGAGGACGACCGGCACCCGCCCGCGCACCCTGGCTCGCACGGCGGGCACGATATGCGCCCATGCGCCAACTCTCCAGGGGCGTACAGCAGTACGGTGGACGACATGCGCCCCGACACGCCTGCCGAGCACATCACCGAAGCCGAGCGTCTGCTCCGTACCGCGGGGCAGTACCCCGAGGACCGTGAACCACTGCTGCTGCGCGCGGCGGCGCACCTCGAACTGGCGGGTGAGCGCGCACGCGCGACGACCCTCTACGACGACCTGCTGTCCGACCCCGACCCCGCCTCGCCGTACCTGATCAGGGCGCTGAAGGCGGCGAACCTCTGGGAGTACGGCCACGAGGCCGAGGCCCGCGCCATCATCACCGGCGTCCGGACCGCCCGCCCCGCGGAGCCGGGCCCGTGGGAGATCGCGGCGGAGACCCTGGAGGCGCACGACGAGCTGGAGGACGCGGAGGCGACGTTCACGGAGGCGGCCCGCCTGCTCGTGGGCCCGGCCCAGGAGATCACGTACGCCCTCCAGTCCCTGGTCACCGGCCGCCACCGGGTCCGCCGGCTCCTCGCCCTCCCGCACGACGACCACGACACCCTCGCGGACCGCCTCCACACGGGGGCCGTCCCGCTGGACGAACTGCACGACCCCAAGCGCCTGTGGGCCCTCGGCTCCTCGGACCCGGCCGAACTCCAGGCCGAGATCGCCCGCCTGCGCAGCGAACTGGGCTCCTACCGCACGGCCCTGTCCCGCCCCTTCCCGGTGGCGGTGCTGCACTGGCCGGAGCCGGAGCTGGACGAACTGCTCGCCGCGTACCCGGAACTGGAGGCCGAGTACCCCACGTACCGGGCCCATCTGACGGACATCGAGGCCTCGCTGCGCGAACTCGCCCAGTCCGGCACCCCGAACCTGGGCATCGTCCCGGCGACGGTCCCCTCCTACGAGGCCTTCGCGGCCTCCGAAGCCACCTCCCCGGCGACCCCGGCCCTGCTCCCCCAGTTCACCACCACCCTGGCCGCCCGCGGCCTCGCCACCCCCTGGCCCCCGCCGCGCACGGCCCCGTGCTGGTGCGGCTCGAAGGCGATGTACGGGGACTGCCACGGGGGCGACAGGGGCTGAGGCGGCGATCTCGGTTGTTAAGCGGCGGTCACGAGGTCATGCCCCACTCCTGCGCCCTGGAGGAGCCGTCCCAACCGTCCCCGTCTCGCCATATCGAGGCGATTCCCCGCTTCTCCAGGTACGGGGCGTAGGCGCCGATCTCCTCGGAGAAGAGCCCTACCAAGAAGGGCTCGGGCTTCTTCAGATAGAGGAAATGCTGGTACTCGAAGAGCTGTCCAAGAGCCTCGCGAACCGCCTGAGTCGGGTTCCCGTTACGCACGACCTTCGCCTCGACCAGCCATTCCCCTGACTCTCCCGACGCACCCTGAGGACGCAAGACCAGGTCCTTGGGGTGCTGAAGGCGGGTGATCGGCTCGTACCCGCGCGCGGCGACGTGCAGGCCGAAGTCCTTGATCAGCGCCTCATGGGTCCGCCGCTTGACCTGCTGGCGAGCACGGATCTGCACCTCGTAGTCGCCGCTGTCCTTCGGCAGGAAGTTGGCCAGGGGGTCGTCCACCGGCGGGACGGCGTGCTCGCCCGGATCGTAAGAGATCTCAGGGCTGTCGGGACTGTCCCCCTCCCACACGATCTGATTGACCATTTCGGTGAGCCTCAGGAACTCCATGCCCCGAAGCAGGTCTTCCATCAGCGCGACATCGCTGGGCAGAGCGGACGTGTCGTAGGTCTTGGCGATGACACTGGCCGCCTCGTACGCCCTGGGGCGATCCGCCTTGTCTCGAAAACGCGGCTCGTCGATCCAGCCTTGTCGTTCCTGCCGCTGGAGAGCCCGACGCAGTCGGGCGGCTTCACGTCGAAGGTGCTGTTCGCGCGCCTTGCCCTTGCCGAGCCGTTCTTCCAGCCAGGTGATGCCCTGTTGCAGGGTCAACGAGACGTTCTTCAAGTCAGCGCTGAAGATATAGGCGAGATACAACCCATGCTTCGGGTCGCTCTGCCCCTTCTCTTCGAAGATGCCGATCCACGGGGTCGCGGCTGGCGTGGTCTGTCCCCCGTGGCCCTTCGCCCGAAAGCCCGGCGGCAGCGCGAGGTCCGTACGCCCCGCGACGGCTCGCAGGACCTGCTGTCCCTTCACATCACGGCCTGAACCGGCGTTCCTGTCGTACGTGCGGGCGACCTCGCTGAGCATGTCTTGAATCCCCATGCGTGAAATCTAGATCACGAGGCCGCACGTCACCGCAGACTTTTCGCCACTCCTCGCGCAACTCACCGCAGCTCAGAGGCCGGATTCGAATCGCGCCGTCGCCATGTCCAGCACATCGTCGGGGTCGTAGCCGTGAGCGTCCATCCAATGCAGGAGGTCGACGATCACGTCGATGGCCGCGTCCTTGGCCACGGCGATGGCCAAACGACTCGCGCCGACCGCACGCGGGGAGGCGACAGCTCCGTAGAGGGAGATCATGGCCTCGGCTCGCGTGACGCGCGTGCCTCCGGTGTGACCGTTGGGGGTGCGGAGATCGGTAGCGATCTCGCACCAGGTCACCTTGCGGTCCGCTCCCAGCAGGACGCCCCACCGGTCGGCCATGGCGTCCACGAGCGCCAGCCCTCTCCCCGACTCGGCATCAGGGGTGGCGGCCATGAGCGTCGGCAGGTTCTGGCTGTCGGGGTCGCGCACCTCGATGCGCAGGTACGTGCCGTTCATCGACAACCGGAGGGACGTGGGTGTCCCCGGGCCCACATGTCGGATCACGTTCGAGACGAGTTCGCTCACGCAGAGCTGAGCTGTTCCCATCTGTCGCGGCAGACCCCAGGCCTTGAGGTGCAGCTTCACGATCCGCCGCAGCCCGGCTACCTCCTCCGCCTCGGCCACGAACGGAAGCTCCCACGGCCGCCTGATCATGCACCCGTCCTCATTCATGCCGTCCTCCACACCTCTCACCTCGATGACAGATCGTGACGACTCACTAGCATTGCGTCGCACATCCCGTTATGCAATGTGCACGGAGGGATTCCCACCATCGAGTGATTGGCAGCCCTGACGAGTACGTAGAGACTGAACACCCGTGAGAAAGAAGGGACTGGGATGGCCGGCTCACCCACCGCCCGCCGTCGGCGGCTATCGATCGAACTGAAGAAGCTCCGCGAGAAGAGCGGCTTCACCTGCGCGCACGTCGGCAGCGCCCTCGACTGGAGCGGCTCCAAGGTCAACCGCATGGAGACCGGGACGGGCAGAATCCAGCCGTCGGACATCGAAGCGCTCTGCCGCTTCTACGGGGTAGACGACGAGCTACGCGAGTTCCTCAAGTCGCTCGCGAGGCAGGCGAAGACCAAGGGTTGGTGGCAAGCCCACGGCGACGGCGTTCCCGACTGGTTCTCGATCTACATCGGCCTGGAAGAAGACGCATCCACATTCCGCCAGTACCAGGGCGAGTTCATCCCGGGGCTCATGCAGACTCCCTCGTACGCCGCCGAACTTCACCGCGCGACCAACCAGATGTCCGAGGAGGCCATCGACCGCGCGGTACGGGTCCGGATGGAACGCCAAGCCAAGCTCCAAGCCGCCCATGGACTCGACGCCTGGTTCGTGGTGCACGAGGGGGCCTTGCGATCCGTCATCGGCGATCGAGCCGTGATGCGGGAACAGCTGGAGAAGATGCTGGAGATGGCCGAACTCCCCAGCGTCACGCTGCAAGTACTCACCTTCGACGCGGGCCGCTACCCCGCCACCGGCACGTTCACCATGCTGGGCTTCCCCGACCCCGAAGACCCGGACATCGTGTACCGAGACGGCATCACCGACGCCATCTACCTTGAGGGGACGGAAGAGGTTCGCGCCTACACCCGAGCCTTCGACAACCTGCGCGCCGCGGCGGCGAGCCCGCACCACTCGGCCACGCTCATCAGGTCTCTACTGAAGGAATATGCGACATGAGTGACCCCATACCGACAGCCCCCCACTGGTTCACGTCTTCCTACAGCAACGGGTCGGGAGGAGAGTGCGTGGAGTGCGCCCACACACCCACGACGACCTTGGTACGGGACTCGAAGCGTCCGAGCCTGCCCGGCCTCGTCGTAGCGGCGGAAAGCTGGAAAGCCTTCATCGACGGCGTGGCCGCCAACCGACTCGCCGCATAGTCGTGCTTCCCGGCAGTACTGAGCGTGCCCGGCGAGCCTGACGCGAAGATGCGTCGACGCCGTTAACGAGATCATTCCGCCCGTCTTCGTCCGAGGAGAGTCGTACAGAAGGTGGATCCTCAACTTGTGTCATGGGCGTCTCGACTCGCAGAGTCTGAACTCAGCGGCACCTTGCCGAGGCGATGGGCGCACACATTGGGGGTGGCCAACCGGGCTACCGAACTTCAGCACATCCTTGGCGCGGACGCTGAACTACTTGTCGCTGCCGCCACATTGCACGACATCGGGTATGCGCCGCGGCTTGCCCTCACCGGGTTCCACCCGCTGGACGGCGCTCGATTCCTCCGGGACGAGCATGGGGCGGACGAACGACTGGTGCGGCTCGTGGCGAACCACTCGTTCGCACTCTTGGAAGCGGAGGAGCGTGGGATCCGCAACGTCCTGGAGGAAGAGTTTCCTTTGCTCGGCGAGCCCTGGCTCGTCGACGCTCTCGTGTACTGCGACATGACGACCTCGCCGGAAGGCGAGCGGATGACCGCGAATGACCGTGTTGCTGAGATCATCAACCGTTATGAGGAGACCGGGCCGGTCGGGCGGTTCATCCGGCGAGCGGCCCCACACGTGTCCGCTGCCGTGGCGCGGATCGAGGCCGCCCTGGCGGCTCAGCCGAGGTAGGGGTAGGTGCCAGCGAGGTAGTCGCCGATCTGCTGGCGCATACTCGCGTGGATGTCGTAGTGGTCAAGGTCGGCCGGCTGGATGAAACGGACCCCGTCGGCCTCGTCATTGATCGTGGGCTCGCCACCGACGGGGCGGCCGATGTAGGTGTTCTCGTACTGCTGGCGGATCTCACCATCCGTGTACGCGACGATGTGGCGCGGGTTGGTATAGACGCCGAGGAAGCCCGTAATCTCGGCGACGATCCCCGTCTCCTCCAGGCATTCCCGGACCGCGCACTCGGCCGCTGTCTCACCGATATCCTGCGCCCCGCCCGGCAGCGCCCACTGACCAGTGTCACGACGACGCTGGAACAGAATGGCACCGCTTTCGTCGACGACCAGCAGGTTGCTCGCCGGGATGAGGGTGTTGGCCTTGGGGGCGTCAGGGTCGTTGTAGTACTCAGTCCTGCCCATGTGTGGCTGTCTCCTCCTGATCGGGCGTCCAGGGCCGTGCCCCAGCCCAGACTGCGTCGAAACTCTGAGCGTAATGGTCGAACCAGCCGGTGGCATCGACTCGTCGCAGATGAAGCAGGGGGTTGGCGCTCGCGGGCTGTCCCCAGACGTGCGGATTGACCAACAGGTCATCGTCGTACCGGAAGAGGGAGTTGTAGAGCGTGGTGTCATGAAGTCGCACAGCGCACCCAGCGATGGGCAGGAGTGGCCGGTAGTAGGTGAAGGAGGCACAGATCTTGGCCGGAAGGGTGTCACCAATCCCTTCCTCGCGACCCCTGAGTTCGGCAGCGCGACCGCCGGGGTCGCCAAAGCAGAGACGTACACGGACGCCTGCGGCCGCACGCTCCGCCAGCATCTTGGCTACGTGCGGATTGGACTGGGCGAAGAAGGTGCCCGAGAAGACGAGGACATCGATCTGCCTCTGAGCGCCTTGGAGGAGGGCAAGCCAGGTGTCGCGGGGGACGCACGCCCGGTTCTGGTACGCGCCCACAATCTCGCCGCTGCCCGCACCGCCGCCGGTTCGACCGCTACGCGACAGCGGCGCGGGCCACAGGAATGTCTCCTCGACACGCAGATGCCTCGCGACCCGAAAGCGGTGCCGTGGATGGGGAATGCGTCCGCCAAGCCATCGGCCCACAGTCTTGGGATCCACATCACAGACTTCAGCGAGCGCTTCGGGGGACACGTCACGCTGGGCGAGTACAGAGTGAAGTCGCTCGTTCACGGAGGTCATACAAGCTCAGCCGCAAGGCCCGTGACAAGCGCGCGGAGGGCGTTCGGACGGCTCGCGGCGCGCAACGCACCAATCTGGTGACCGCGGCAGAGCGGATCCGGCGCAGCTACGGGACGGATCGGGATGTCCCGCTCGTACTCATCGGGACACCCTCGGGATGCCGAAGCCACCCTCCCCACGGGGGCGCAGATCATCGCGATCGCCACAGGCATTCGCAGCCAGGAGGAACTGGCCGCAGCCGGCCCGGCACCTGTCCTGCCGATCTCCTGGGGAGCATCGCAAGGCGCTAAAACGTCCCAGGACGTCCTTGGGCCGTCCGCTTACGCGGTGATGCCGTCCCATCCCGCCCGGACAGGATCGACCCGTCTCTGACAGTTCGCTGCCCCGGAGGTCGGCTTGATCCGTGACGTCACTGGAATCCAAAAGATCCGGATGCTGTATCTGCAACTGCTCTACCGCTGCAACTTCTCTTGCCTCCACTGCTTTCACGGCGAACGGCTGAAGCACGCCGACTCATTCAGCGGTGAGGAAGCAGTGGGTCTCATCCGCCTCATGCGCGAGGAGTACGGCACCGAGGCCGTGACCCTGCTCGGAGGCGAGCCCTTCCTCTACAAGGAGCTCGCCGAGGTCGTCCAGTACACCCGGCAAGAGCTTGGCATGCGGGTCGAGATCTGCACCAATGGATACCGCGTCGAGCGGCGCCTCACCGAACTCGCCCCCCACCTCGATCTGCTCCGGGTATCCCTGGAAGGGCTCTCCGGCACCAACGATGGCATGCGCAGGCAGGGCAGCTACCAAGCCGCGCTGAGCACGCCGAATCTCGCTCGGGAACTCGGCGTCAGAACGGCGGCGACCATGACCGTGACATCGCGGAACATCGACGAGGTGCTTCCGCTGGCACGGATCATGGAACGCTTCGGTGCCCGCCAGCTCAAACTCCATTGTCTGCGCTCTGTCGGCAACGCTGCTCGTCACCCAGAGCTTCTGGTCAGCGACACGACCGCGTACTCCCGCCTTCGCGATGCGCTACGGGCAGCCAACCTGTCCATCGAAGTCGTCCTCGACGAAGACCTCTCCGAAGGAGGGGCTCCGAAAATCTGCGCTCCCTCCGACAGCCCACGGGTGATCGAACGGATCGAAGCCGACCCGCGTGGCGCGCTCAGCATGTCCTGCAAGGCCGTCGGCAACGACTCGCACGCCTTCTGGTACGAGAAGGAATCGGGCCGCATCATCCACCAACCCACCGCGACGGACGAACTCACCCTGGCTGTGCCAGGGGTGATCTATAACCATGTCTGACAGCCCAGTCTTCGAAGCGCTTGAAGGCTTACGGGGCAGCGGGAAATCGACCGTCGCGCCCATGCTGGCAGCAGCCAGGGGAGCCGTGCTGGTCCCCACGGTGCCGCCCTCGCATCAGCCCTTGCGGCAGCAGGTGGATCAGGGGGAGAACGTCGAGGCGCGCCTGTGCTTCTACCTATCCGCTCTCTTCACGGCCGCCGAGGAGATCCGGCGCCACCTCGCCGCAGGCACCCCGGTTGTCGTCGAGAGCTACTTCGCCCGCTGCATCACAAACCACGACGCCTTCGGGGCGCGACTGCGCATCGCGCTACCGCCCGACCTGCCACAGCCCGTCACCTACTACCTGTGCTGCGCGGAGAAGGAACGAGGGCGACGCCTCGCCCGGCGCGCCAAGCCAACGTCGCGCTGGGATGTCCTGAGTGAGACACTCGCGCCCCGGATCGCAGCCGCGTACGCGCAGTTCCCCATGCGGCAGATCGACAGCACAGGCCGCACGCCGGAGCAAGTGGTCCAGGAGATCCTCACCGCCGAGCCGGCAGGGAGGCACGGCGTGGACACGAAGCCTCTGGGGACACAGCCCCACGTTCTCCCCGTACTTCCTCGCCGTCGCGAAGGATCGGATGCCTCCTGACGCCACCATCCCTACGGTCGGCACGAGCTACGACGGATACGCTTCATCGCCACCCGCTCGCCGCTACTGCCGCCGCCGGACAGCCTCGCCCCGATGAGGGGCGAGGTCAGTCTTCCGAGTGACAGCCGCCCCAGGGCTCCCGACCTCTTCAGCGGCTCACTACCGGGGAACTTCGCGGCCAGGTACAGGGAAGCTGGAGGCAACTTCCTCACGAAGGCCCTTCCCCTGGTGACCTGACGAGGTCGGGACGAGTCACCTCTGGCACTACAGTGCCAACAGCCCTCGTGTGCCCGGCACTTCATTCATCTCAAAGCCATCGTTCGCAGAGAATGGGCATCCAGTGCGGCGTTCACGATGCCCGGCGAGTAGCACCGACAGCAGAGGCCCACGACACCTCATCCGAAGCCCATTCCCGCTATTTCATCGATAGTCGGGCTTTCAACTCTCGCTAGACATCGAGCAGTTCACCGCGCGCTTCCGCATCGGACAGCCGGACCACACGGGCCCACCTGGGCCTGCTCATCGCAACCCGCGCCAAGGCCTCACCGAACCTGGCAAGGAGACGGATATGAAGCACGAGTACGAAGCCACATTCCTGAACATCGACGTGCCGGCCCTCAAGGACAAGCTCATCGCCCTGGGCGCCACGCAAGCCCTCCCGCGCACCCTTCTCACTCGCAAGATCTTCGAGAATGACGCCCTCGACAGCGGCGCCTGGCTCCGGCTGCGCAACGAAGGCCCCCGATCGACCCTCACCCTCAAACAGGTCACCGACGCGACCACGATCAACGGCACCACCGAGATCGAGACCGAGATCGGCGACCTCCACGCCATGGCCGATATCCTCCGCCATCTCGGGCTCGCCGAAGTCCGCTACCAGGAGAACTACCGGGAGGAGTGGCGTCTGGGCGAGATCGCCTTCGACTTCGACACCTGGCCCGATCTCCCCACCTTCATCGAGATCGAAGGCCCCGACGAAGCGTCCGTCCGCCGGGCCGCGAGCATGCTCGGCCTCAACTACAGCGAGGCGCGCTTCGGCAGTGTCGACGAGATCTACAAGAGCGAGATGGGCCGCGACATCCTCGCCGAACCCACGCTGCTGTTCTCTGGCTCAAGCACGGTCTGACGTGACACGGCAGAAGGTAGACGAGCGCCCGGGCATCGCCGCCGCCATCGTCGTGAACGAGGGGCGCGTACTCATGGTCCGCCGCCGGGTCAGCGAGGGACAGCTCTCCTGGCAGTTCCCGGCCGGAGAGGTCGAGCCCGGCGAGTCCCGCGAGGACGCCGCCGTGCGGGAGACCCAGGAGGAGACCGGGCTGACCGTGGCGGCCGTGAAGCTGCTCGGCGAGCGCGTCCACCCGAAGACGGGCCGGTTGATGTCGTACACCGCGTGCGAGGTACTGGGTGGAACGGCCCACGTCGCGGACACCGAGGAGCTGGCTGAGCTGGCGTGGGTCACCCATGACGAAATCCGGGAGTACGTGCCGTACGGAGTGTTCGAGCCGGTACAGGACTACCTCGACGCCGCGCTGCTCTCCTGACCCGAAGCCCACCGCGACCCCCGCCCGCTCCCGCCCCCTCGTTAGGCTCAAAGGGTCAGACCACCGCCGTGAGGAAGGCTCACCACCATGCCCAGCACCCGTACCCTCTCCCCCGCCATCGCCGCCGCCGGGCTCGTCGGCGGTTATGCCGTCGCGCGGTGGACGAAGAAGCGGCCGCTCGGTGGGGTGGTGCTGGCCGTGGCCGGTGGGGTGGCCGGGCGGGAGTGGTACCGGGTCGCCGGGGTGAAGGGCGCCGCCGGGCTCGGAGCCGGGTACGTGGCCGCGTTCGCCGGGTCGCATCCGCTCGCGAAGAAGATCGGGGCCTGGCCCGCGGTGTTCTCGGTGGCCGGGGCGATGGCCGGGGCCTCGTACGCCGTGGCCCGCAAGGCCGGCTGACGGCCGGCTGACGGCCCCGCCTCGACCGCCCGGATCATCCGTTTCCGTACGATCCGGGCATGACACAGCAGGGGATCGCCGTCGCCGTCGTCGTCCATGAGCACCGCGCGCTCCTCGTGCGCGGGCAGATGGCCGGCGGGGAGCCGTTCTGGCAGTTCCCCGTCGGGCCGTTCCCCGTCGGCGGGATCGAGACCGGCGAGGCTGTCGAGGACGCGGCCGTCCGCGCGACCCTGGCCGGGGCCGGGATCGCCGTCACCGCCACGGGGCTGCTCGGTGCGCGGACGCATCCGCACACGGGCGCCCCGATGACGTACGTCGCCTGCGTGCCCTCCGGCAAGCCCGCCGAGGACCCCGCCGCCGGCATCGTCTGGGCCGGGCGGGACGAGATCCGGCGGTACGTGCCCTACGACGAGCTGTTCGCGCCGGTACGGGAGTATCTCGACGCCCGCCTGTGACCCCGTCCTCCAGGCAGCCGCCGAGCCCACACGGTCAGGCGCCCAGCGCGTGGCTGACCGTGTAGATCATCAGACCCGCCAGGGCACCCACCACCGTGCCGTTGATCCGGATGAACTGCAGATCGCGGCCGATGTTGGCCTCGATCTTCTTCGAGGTCTGGGTGGCGTCCCAGCTCGCGACCGTGTCCGTGATCAGCGAGGTGATCTCGGACCGATAGGTCGTCACCACATACGCCGCCGCGTCCTCCACCCACCGCTCCACCTTCGCCTGCAGCCGGGTGTCGCCGGCCAGGCGGTTCCCGAGCGAGATCAGCGAGGCACGGGCCCGGCGCCGCAGCTGGCTCTGGTCGTCGTCGGCCGCCGCCAGTATCAGCGTCCGCACGGACGACCAGGCGGACGCGATGATGTCCTGCACCTCCGGCCGGGCGAGAAGCTCCGACTTCAGCCGCTCCACCCGCGCCCGCGTCTCCGTGTCCGACTGCAGATCGGCGGCGAAGTCCCGCAGGAACCGGTCGATCGCACCACGCGCCGGATGATCCGGCATGTCCCGCATCTCCGTCACGAAGCGCAGCAGCTCCTTGTACACGCGCTCGCCGATCCTGCGGTCCACGAACCGCGGCGTCCAGCCCGGCGCACCGCCCTGGACCGCGTCCATGACCGAGTCCCCGTGCCGCACCAGCCAGTCGTATCCCCGCCCGCACACCAGGTCCACCGCCCGGTGGTGCGCCCCGTCGGCGACGACCCGCTCCAACGTCTTGCCGAGACCGGGCCCGATCTCCGCCGCCTCCGCCCGCCGGGTGATCGCCTCGCCCACGACCGCCTGTACGTCGGAGTCGCGCAGCACCGTCAGCGCCCCGCGCAGGGCCGTCGCCAGTTCGGCGGTCACCCGCTCCGCGTGCGCCGGGTCGGCCAGCCAGACGCCGAGGCGCCGCGCGATGCCAAAGCCGCGCAGCCGGCCCCGTACGACATCGGCCGACAGGAAGTTCTCCCCGACGAAGTCGCCGAGCGACGCTCCGAGCTGGTCCTTCTTCGTCGGGATGATCGCGGTGTGCGGGATCGGCAGCCCGAGCGGACGGCGGAACAGCGCCGTCACCGCGAACCAGTCCGCGAGCGCGCCGACCATGCCCGCCTCCGCCGCCGCCGCGACATAGCCCGCCCAGCCGCCCCAGCCCGCGTTCCGGGCCCAGGTCGCCAGGGCGTACACCGCCGCGACACCGAGCAGCAGCCCGGTGGCCAGGCGTTTCATCCGTCTGACGCCACGGCTCTTCTCTTCGTCGGCTGCCGTGTACGTGAAGCTGACCATCGCTTCACCTCCCTACCTGACAGACTCCCGGTCCGCACCACGAGTTCCCTCGTACATCTTCGCGATCACCGCCTCGATGTCCGGCTCCCGCACCGAGAGATCCGCCAGCGGGTACGCGGCGGCCACCGCCGCCACCACCGGAGCCGCCGACGCGGAGGCCGGGAACGCGAGCCACTGCCTCGGCCCCTCGGCCCGTACGAACCGGGCGCCAGGCACGTCGATCGGCCCCGTCTCGTGCGCCAGGTCGACCACGAGCAGCCGCTCCCCCTCGCCGGCGGTGTGCAGTCCGGTCAGATCCCCGTCGTACATCAACCGCCCGTGATCAATGACCATCACCCGCGAACACAACTGCTCGATATCGGTCAGATCATGGGTCGTCAGCAGCACCGTCGTGCCATGCGTGGTGTTGAGATCCCGCAGGAACCCCCGCACCTTCGCCTTGGACACGACATCCAGACCGATCGTCGGCTCGTCGAGATACAACACGTCCGGATCATGCAGCAGCGCCGCCGCGATGTCCCCGCGCATCCGCTGGCCGAGCGACAACTGACGCACCGGCACCTCCAGCAGATCGCCCAGGTCGAGCAGCTCCACACAGCGGGCCAGATTCGCCCGGAAACGGTCGTCGGGAATCCGGTACATCCGATGGACGAGCGTGTACGAGTCACGCAGCGGCAGATCCCACCACAGCGTGGTGCGCTGACCGAACACCACCCCGATACGGCGGGCCAGCCGCGCCCGCTCCCGCGCCGGATCGATCCCGGCCACCCGCAGCCGGCCACCGGACGGGGTGAGGATGCCGGTCAGCATCTTGATGGTGGTGGACTTCCCCGCGCCGTTCGGACCGATATAGCCGACCATCTCGCCCCGCTCCACCGCGAACGAGATCCCGTCGACCGCCCTGACCTCCCGCTTCTCCCGACGCAGCAGCCCCGCCCGGCGGCGCGTCGTGAACACCTTCTCCAGACCGTCCAGCTCGATGAACGCCATCGCCCGACGCCTCCCGCCTCTTCGTCTCCCGGTCGCCCGGTCTCTCCGTCTTTACGGCTGTACGGCTGTACGGCTGTACGGCTCTCGGCCTCTACGGCTTACGTCCCCGCACGCCCACGCCACTCGTGGCCCTTCAGCTCCCCGTCGACCGGTACGCGCGCAGCCCCACCCGCCACGCCCACCCGGCCACCGCGCAACACCCCACCGCCACCAGCGGCGACGCGAACGCCAGCCACCCCGGCACCCCGGCCGGCGCCGGCCGGCCCAGGACGTACAGCGCGGGCAGCCAGTTCACGAACGCCAGCGGCACCACGTACACCACCCCGCGCACCAGGTCCTGGGCGAAGATCGTCGGCGGGTAGCCGAGCAGCGTGTTCCCGCCGTACGTGAAGGAGTTCGTGACCTCGGCCGCGTCCTGCATCCAGAACAGCACCGACGCCCCCAGGACCATCAGCGCCGCGAAGATCACCGCCCCGCTCACCAGCATCACCGGCACCAGCAGCACCTTCACCGGCGTCCACACCACACCGTCGAGCAGCAGCAGCCCCCACACCAGGACGATCAGTCCCTGGATCACCCGCCCGAGCCGGCGCAACGCGAACCGGTCGGCCGCCACCTGCGCCAGCACCGGCACCGGCCGCAGCAGGAACAGGTCGAACGAACCGTCCCGCACCCGCCGCCCCATCCTCGGCAGCCTGCCCATCACCAGGTCCGCGAGCCCGAACGACGTCCCCGACGTCCCGTACAACAGCGCCACCTCGGCGAACGAGAACCCGCCAAGACCCCGCACCTGACCGAACATCAGCAGGATCACGACGAAGTCGAAGAACGTCACGACCAGACTGGCCAGCAGATCCAGCGCGAAGGACACGCGGTACGTGAGGGTGGAGCGGATCCACATACCCGCCACCATCCGGTACGTACGCCAGGACTCGGCCGGGTGTGCCCACCACACACCGGAAGCCCCCTCGGCCTGGGTACGCCACACAGCCGCGGCCCCCACCTCCCCGGCGCCCGCCATATGCCCCGCACCCACCACGGCCCTCGCGGCCCCCGCGGCCCCCACGTCCTCCGCGGCCCCCGCGTCCTTCACACCCCCGGCGTCCTTCGCGTCAGCCACCCTGGACCACTACCTTCCGCGTCGCCGCCGCCTGCACGGCCCGCCCCGCCGCCAGCAGCGCGACCGCCCAGCCGAGCTGGAAGCCGTACGCCCGCACCAGCCCCCACCCCGCGTACCGCCCCAGATACACATCCACCGGCACCTGGAGCATCGACGCCCACGGCAGCAGCCGGGCCACCTCTCCGAGCGCGCCCGGGAAGACGTTCAGCGGCAGCAGCATCCCGGAGAAGAACAGCCCGCTCAGCCACGCCACCTGCACCACGCCCTGCCCGTCGAGCAGCCAGAACGCGCTCATCGCGACCAGGTACCAGACCGCGAACCCGACCACCGAGCCGCACGCCACCGACGCGACGAACGCGAGCCAGGTCCACGGCCGGGCCGGCAGGGTCACATCGAACACGAACGCGCCGAACAGCATCGGGACCACGCCCCGGCCGAGCAGCTGATAGCCCGACCGGCCCAGGTTCGCGGCGAACCACCAGGCCTGGAGGTCGACGGGCCGGTAGAGGTCGACGGCGATGTCGCCGGTGCGGATCCGTTCGATCAGCTCGTCCTCGAACCCGCCGCCCATCAGCCCGCACACGGTGATCAGGGCCTGTCCGATCCACACATAGGCGAGGGCGTCCCCCTGGTCGTAGCCGCCGAGCCCGGGGCGCGCGTCCCAGAGCGCCATATAGGTGTACGACAGGACGAAGCCGAAAACGGTGTTGGTGAACACCCCGGCCACCGTCGCCACCCGATAGGTGGCATGGCGCCGGAAACCACCCGCGGCGACCGTCGCGTACAGCCGCAGCATCCTCGTTCCCTCCTCTTGATGGACACCCCGGACGCCCCGGACACGCCGACGCCCCGGACATCGCGGGCACGGGCGTGGGGCGCGGGCGCTCCCGACGCGGGACCCGCCCTCCCCGAGGCCCGCCCCGCCTGCGTCCGGGAACACGGGGCGAGGGACACGCGGGCGCACTCGCCCGTCGGAGCCGAAGCGCACGACCTTAGGGGGATTTCCCGTGCCGACGCGACCGGTTTTCCCGCTTCACCGGACCTCACAGGGGCAGGATGTGATGTTATGTCCTCTTCATTCGGTATGACCTTCGGAATGGCCGGCGACGGGTCACCCCCCGAACCCGGCTGGGAACCCCGCGACCCCACCGCGGCCACCCCGCCCGACGGTCCCGCCCCCAAGAGACCCTGGACCCGCACGAAGCCCGGGAGCACCGGGGGCCCCGGTCAGCCCGCGAACGGCCGGAACCGCACACCGATCAGCCGCCGGCGCCGGATCCTGTACCGCCTCCTCGGCACCACCGGCCTCGCAGCCCTGCTCGTCCTCGGCGCCCTCGTCGCCGGCTACTTCCTCGTCGACATCCCCACCGCCAACGCCGGCGCCGTCGCCCAGTCCAACCTCTACCTCTACCGGGACGGCTCCCCCCTCGCCCGCTCCGGCGACATCGACCGCGAGAGCGTCAGCCTCAAGCACGTCCCCCGCACCGTCCAGCAAGCCGTCCTCGCCGCCGAGGAACGCGACTTCCGCGACGCCCCCGCCGTCGACCCCCGCGCCATGCTCCGCGCCACCTGGAACACCCTCAGCGGCAAGGGCCGTCAATCCGGCTCCACCATCACCCAGCAGTACGTCAAGAACTACTACCTCGGCCAGGAACAGACCCTCACCCGCAAGGCCAAGGAACTCTTCATCTCCCTGCGCGTCGGCAACGAGAAGAGCAAGGACGAGATCCTCGAGGGCTACCTCAACACCAGCTACTTCGGCCGCAACGCCTACGGCATCCAGGCCGCCGCCCAGGCCTACTACAACAAGAACGCCAAGGACCTCGACACCGCCGAAGGCGCCTACCTCGCCTCACTCCTCAACTCCCCCAACGCCTACGACGTCGCCAGCCACCCCGAGAACCGCGCCCGCGCCCTCGCCCGCTGGCACTACGTCCTCGACGGCATGGTCAAGGAGGGCTGGCTGACCCCCGCCGCCCGCGACGCCGCCGTCTTCCCCACCCCCCGCCCCCTCCGGATCACCACCGGACTCTCGGGACAGCGCGGCTACCTCGTCCAGGCCGTCGAGCAGTACCTCACCGACCACGGAGTCGTCGACGAGAAGACCCTGGCCGGCGGCGGCTTCCGCATCACCACCACCCTCGACCCCGACCGCCAGCAGGCCCTCGCCGAGGCCGTCGAGGACCGCGTCATCTCCCGCCTGGACCCCGACCGCAACCCCGCCGACCGCTGGGTACGCGTCGGCGGCGCCGCCATCGACCCGGCCACCGGCGACGTCGTCGCCCTCTACGGCGGCATCGACTACACCCGGCAGTTCGTCAACAACGCGACCCGTCGCGACTATCAGGTCGGCTCCACCTTCAAGCCCTTCGTCCTCGCCGCCGCCCTCCAGCACGAAGCCCGGACCCAGGACGGCGAGACCATCACCCCCAACACCACCTACAACGGCGACAACAAGCGCCCCGTACGCGGCTGGACCGGGCCTCTCTACAACCCCGCCAACGAGGACGACCACAACTACGGCGACATCACCCTGCGCGAGGCCACCGACAAGTCGGTCAACGCCGTCTACGCCCAGCTCGCCGTCGACGTCGGCCCCGCACGCGTCCGCCAGACCGCCATCGACCTCGGCCTGCCGGCCCGTACCCCCGACCTCACCGCCTCCCCCTCGATCGCCCTCGGCCCCGCCACCGCCAGCGTCCTCGACCTCGCCCAGGCATATGCCACCCTCGCCAACCACGGCAGCCACGGCACGTACACCCTCGTCGCCCAGGTCACCCGCGACGGCACCGACCTCCCCCTCCCCCGCGCCAAAAACCCGGCCCCCGTCCAGGCACTCGACCGCGAAGCCGCCGACACCACCACCTCCGTGCTGCGCGGAGTCGTCGACGGCGGCACCGGAACCGCCGCACTCGCCGCCGGACGCCCCGCCGCCGGAAAGACCGGCACCGCCGAGGACGACAAGGCCGCCTGGTTCGCCGGCTACACCCCCGACCTCGCCACCGTCATCGCGATGATGGGCCAGGACCCCAAGACCGGCCGCCAGCTCCCCCTCTACGGGGCCCTCGGGCAGCGCCGTATCAACGGCAGCGGCCCACCCGCCGAGATCTGGGCCCGGTTCACCCGCGAGGCACTCGCCGACACACCGGTCCAGGACTTCGACCTCGACCTCCTGGACGGCGCCGAACCGCTCCCCACGACCTCCCCGTCACGACCGGGCCAGGGGCAAGGGAACGAAGGGCCGCCACGCGGACACGGGCCCTTCGGCCAACCGGGTCTGCCGGGACAACCGGGGCAGTTCGGCCGACCGGGTCTGCCGGGCATGCCGGGACTGCCCGGACAATACGCACCGGGCACTACGCCGAACGGGGGGCCCGGAAGCCAGAACCCGAGCAACCACCCGCCCGTACCGGCCCCCGCTCCCGTACCCCGGCCGGGCATGCCGGTACCGGTACCCCTGCCTCAGAGACCCCAGCAGCCCGCACCGGACCTGCCGTACACACCGTTCCCGCCCGCCATGCCGGACGAACCCGGCACCTCGGACACCCCCGGCTCACCCGGCCGGCCACCGCGGCAGCAAGTGCCCGTCAATGACCCGACGTGGCTTTGAGGCCGACCACGGCCACCAGCAGGAGACAGACGAAGAAGATCCGGGCGGCGGTCGCCGGCTCCCCCAGCATGAGCATGCCGTACACCGTCGCCCCCGCCGCGCCGATCCCGACCCACACCCCGTACGCCGTGCCGATCGGCAGCGTCTTCGTCGCCTGCGCCAGCAACAGCATCGACGCGACGATCCCGCCGACCGTGAACACCGTCGGCCACAGACGAGTGAAACCGTCCGTGTACTTCATCCCGACCGACCAGCCGACTTCCAGCAGACCAGCGACAACGAGAACAACCCAGGCCATGACGACCAGCACCTCCACGAGACGAATCCGGAACAGGTGCGTCGTCTTGTCGAAAACCCGGTACGGCGCGTCTCGTCGGGTGGTCCACTCAGGCTAGCAAAAAACAGAAAAAGGCCTGGTGACCAGGGTCACCAGGCCCTCACCCAAGAGAACCGGCCGCCGCAAAGACCGGCACAGACCAGCGCAGAGGCTCAAAGACAGCGCGAAGGCTCAGAGATACAGCCCCGTCGCACCCGACGAATCCTGGAAACGGTCCGCCGCCACCGCGTGCAGATCCCGCTCCCGCATCAGCACGTAAGCGGTGCCCCGCACCTCGACCTCGGCACGGTCCTCAGGGTCGTACAGCACCCGGTCGCCGATCTCGACGGTACGGACGTTCTGCCCGACCGCCACGACCTCGGCCCAGGCGAGCCGGCGGCCGACGGCGGCCGTCGCCGGAATCAGGATGCCACCGCCCGAACGCCGCTCCCCCTCGGGAGAGTCGGTCCGGACCAGGACCCGGTCGTGAAGCATCCGGATGGGCAGCTTGTCGTGCGTGTTCTCGCTCACGGTCCGAACCTACCTGCCCCGGCGTGGCGCCCGTACCCCGGACCGTATTCCGGGCCGCACCGGGCCCCGGCGGCCCGCACGCGCCGCCGCCGCTCCCGCCGCTCCCGCTACTTCTTCTCCTTGCAGGACACCGCGATCAGCCCCACCACCGCCACCGCGACCAGCGCGGCCGGCACCACCCGCTCCATGCGGGGCGCGCCGTCGGCGTGCGTGAAACGCGCCTTCACATCCGAGACGACCCGGTTCACGGCGACGAACGCCCGCCCGGCGGTCTGGTCGACCTGAGCCGCGACCTTCGCCTTGGCGTCGCCGACGATCGTCTTCGGGTGCAGCCGAATGCCGATCTCGTCGAGAGTGACGGCGAGCTGCTCGCGCCGGCGGACGATGTCCGCCTCGATCTGCGCAGGGGTCCTGGCCTCCGACACCGCGCTGCCTCCGTAGTCCTGTTTTCCGGTCGTTTTTCCGGTCGTCGAGAGACAGTCTGTCAGCTCGACCGCCGTCGGGGAGCCCCCGACCCCTACTAGGCTCTCATCGCGTACGCGAACATTCCCGAGGAGAGACAGCCATGAGCGAGCGACTGCAGCCCGGCGACACCGCCCCCGCCTTCACCCTGCCCGACGCGGACGGCAACGAGGTCTCCCTCGCGGACCACAAGGGCCGCAAGGTCATCGTCTACTTCTACCCCGCCGCGCTGACCCCCGGCTGCACCAAGCAGGCCTGCGACTTCACCGACAACCTCGACCTGCTGACCGGGGCCGGCTACGACGTCATCGGCGTGTCCCCGGACAAGCCGGAGAAGCTCGCGAAGTTCCGCGAGAAGGAGAACCTCAAGGTCACCCTGGTCGGCGACCCGGAGAAGAAGGTCCTGGAGGAGTACGGCGCCTTCGGCGAGAAGAAGCTCTACGGCAAGACGGTGACGGGCGTCATCCGCTCCACGATCGTCGTCGACGAGGACGGCAAGGTCGAGCGCGCCCTCTACAACGTGAAGGCCACGGGCCACGTCGCCAAGATCATCCGCGACCTGGGCATCTGACGAGCCGGGGGGGCTTCACGCACCCCACGCACCCCACGCGCACCCCATCGGGCGACCCGCTCCACTTCGAACAAGTGGAGCGGGTCGTTCCATTTCTCGAACGCGATATGACGTGACCGTCCGATATGCGGGTCGTTAGTCCGTACGAGGCCGGGAACACGCGGCCGGAAGCGGAGGGGCCCGATGGGGACGAGCGCGTACACGAAGGAACGTCTGGAGGAGGCTGCGCGGGGAGCGCGGACGCTGACGGAGGCGCTGGAGCGGCTGGGGGTCGATCCGAAGAGTTCGACGCGGGCGTACGTGTCCACGCTGCTACGGAAACTCGACGTGGACACCTCCCACTTCGAGCGGGAGGGTGTGCGCTGGACCCGAGAGGTGCTGGAGGAGGCGGTGGCGGCGTCCACGAGCGTTCGGGAAGTGCTGCGCCGTCTAGGGATCGACACCGTCGGCGGACACCACACGCACATCAGCCGACGCCTCGTCGCCCTGGGCATCGACACGTCCCACTTCACCTCCACACGACGGGAGCGGTCACGCGCGCCGCAAGGGAGCCCGCTCCGGCTGGGGACGCCGGAAAACGGCAGGGTTCCCGGGCAGCGCCTTCGCCGCCACCTTCTCCGCTTGGGGATGGAGGAGCGCTGTGCGGAGTGTGGCCAGGGGCTGGAGTGGAACGGCGCACCGCTCCAGCTCGAAGTTGATCACGTCAACGCCGAGTGGTGGGACAACCGCTTGGAGAACCTGCGGTTCCTCTGCCCCAACTGCCACGCCTCGACGGACACATACCGGGGCCGCAAGCGGAGGGCCCGGCCGTGACCGCGCAGCCTTACACCCGCGACCTGCTCGCCCGGACGGCGGCGGTGGCGACGAGCATGGTCGATCTGATGCGCAGGCTGGACACACCGCTGGCCAGCGGCCCATGCCGCTATCTGAAACAACGACTTGAGCACTACGGCATCGACACCTCCCACTTCAAGGAGGAAAGCCTGCCCGAGCGGCCGCGCCGCTCGTATTCCAGGGAAGTGCTGGAAGAGGCCGCTGCACACTCCCACAGCATCCGCGAAATGATCGAGTTCATGGGCTACTCCCCACGCGACAGCCCCTACGGGCACATTCGCAAGAGGCTCGACCAGTTCGGCATCGATACATCCCACTTCCGAAGCGGACGGAGATACGGCACCCCCACTCCCTCTCGCGCCGAACTCGTCCGAGCTGTGTCGAGTTCGCAAAGCTTCGCGGGAGTGCTGAAACAACTCGGACTACCCGTCACCGGGGCAGCCCGGACCCGTGTGCAGCGTGGCATCGCCGCGTACGGCATCTCTTGTGAGCACTTCGTGGGGCAGGCGCACCGACGCGGACTTCCCGCTCAGAGCCGCAAGTCCGCGGCCGAGATCCTTGTCCTCCTGAAAACCGGGGCTCCGCGCACGAGGACCGCTCAGCTCCGCAGAGCCCTCGACGAACTCGGGGTGCCCCATGTCTGTGCGGCATGCGGCATCAGCGACACCTGGCGAGGCAGACGACTCGTCCTCGAGATCGATCACACCAACGGCGACCCTCTCGACAACCGCGCCGAGAACCTTCGGTATTTGTGCCCGTCGTGCCATAGCCAGACCGGCACTTTCTCGAATCGGCGCGGCGGAGCACAGTACAGTGGGCGCCGCGGGTCCGTACCCCAGCTGGCCAAGAGGGCGCCGGTTTAGGTCCGGTGTGTCGTGGGTTCGAGTCCCACCGGGCCCACGTCAAGGGCGCGGCACCTCATGGTGCCGCGCCCTCGTTCATTGTCAGCCCACCAACTCCCGCACCACCGGCACCAGCGCCCGGAACGCCTTGCCGCGGTGGCTGATGGCGTTCTTCTCGGCCGGGGTCAGTTCCGCGCAGGTCACGGAGTAGCCGTCGGGCTGGAGGATGGGGTCGTAGCCGAAGCCGTTCGTGCCGGCCGGGGTGTGGCGAAGGGTGCCGGTGAGGCGGCCTTCGACGACGCGTTCCGTGCCGTCGGGGAGGGCGAGGGCCGCGGCGCAGGCGAAGTGGGCCGCGCGGTGGGGGGCGTCGATGTCGCCGAGCTGGGCGAGGAGCAGGTCGAGGTTGGCCTTGTCGTCGCCGTGGCGGCCGGCCCAGCGGGCGGAGAAGATGCCGGGGGCGCCGCCGAGGACGTCGACGCAGAGGCCGGAGTCGTCGGCGATGGCCGGGAGGCCGGTGGCCTGGGCGAGGGCGTGGGCCTTGAGGAGGGCGTTCTCGGCGAAGGTGACGCCGGTTTCCTTGACGTCGGGGATGTCGGGGTAGGCGTCCGCGCCGACGAGTTCGTGGTCGAGGCCTGCGTCGGCGAGGATCGCGTGGAGTTCGGTGATCTTGCCCGCGTTGCGGGTGGCGAGGATCAGACGGGTCATGTCCCGATTATCCGGGGGCTATCCGGGGGTGCAGACCTTGCCTATCTCGGCGGCCGCGTCGGTGAGGGGCTTGAGGTCGGGGGTGGTGTCGCCCTTGTCGACGGCGGTGTGGACGGAGTCGACGCTCTTGCCGAGGTCGTCGATGGCCTTGGCGAGGTCGGCGTTGTCGGTGGTGTCCTTGAGTTTGCCGAGCTCGGTGTCGATGTCGTCGAGGGCCTGGTCGATCCGGGTCGGGTCGTCGGTGGCGTCGCCGACGGCCTGCTGGAGCTTGTCGACGGAGGCCGCTATGGCGTCGGCGGTGTGGACGCAGTCCACGGCTTTGTCGAGGGCGCCGCAGCCGGTGAGTGCGGCGAGTGCGGCTGTGGTGGTGAGGGCGGCCGCGAGAGCGGTGGTACGGCGGCTGCGGCGGTGGCGCTTCACTGTTTCGGGTCCTCCCCCAACCTGACCGGTGCATGGCCTGACCGGTACATGGACGGGGCGCACGGTTTCGACCCGTGCGCCCGTACTGTCTACGACGTCTTGAAGGCTCAGAGGGTTCCTTCGAGCGCCTTGCGCTGGAGGTCGGCGAGTTCGGCGCAGCCGGCGGAGGCGAGGTCGAGGAGCTTGTTGAGCTCGTCGCGGTCGAAGGGCTCGGCTTCGGCGGTGCCCTGGACCTCGACGAAGCGGCCGTCGCCGGTGCAGACGACGTTCATGTCGGTGTCGGCGCGGACGTCTTCCTCGTAGCAGAGGTCGAGGAGGGGGGTGCCGTCGACGATGCCGACGGAGACGGCGGAGACGGTGCCGGTGAGGGGCTTGCGGCCGGCCTTGACGAGCTTCTTGGTCTGGGCCCAGCTGATGGCGTCGGCGAGGGCGACGTAGGCGCCGGTGATGGCGGCGGTGCGGGTGCCGCCGTCGGCCTGGAGGACGTCGCAGTCGAGGACGATGGTGTTCTCGCCGAGGGCCTTGTAGTCGATGACGGCGCGCAGGGAGCGGCCGATGAGGCGGGAGATCTCGTGGGTGCGGCCGCCGATCTTGCCGCGGACGGATTCGCGGTCGCCGCGGGTGTTGGTGGCGCGGGGGAGCATGGAGTATTCGCCGGTGACCCAGCCTTCGCCGCTGCCCTTGCGCCAGCGGGGGACGCCTTCGGTGACGGAGGCGGTGCAGAAGACCTTGGTGTCGCCGAAGGAGATGAGGACGGAGCCTTCGGCGTGCTTGCTCCAGCCGCGTTCGATGGTGACGGGGCGGAGCTGTTGGGGGGTACGGCCGTCGATGCGAGACATGGGGTCGAGCCTAGTGGCATGAGGCGAGGGGCCCGTTCCCTGCCGGAACGGGCCCTTGGTGACGCTGTTCTCGGGTCCGCGTCACGTATGCCGTACGCCGTCTGCCGTACGCCGCTGCTGTACGCCGTCTGTCGTATGCCGTCTGCTGTACGCCGCCCGTGATCTGCCGCCTGCCGTCTCTCATCCGTCGGAGGGCGGAAAGCGGAAGACGGGAAGCGGCTGTCAGACGGTTGTCACATCATGTCTTCGATCTCGCCGGCGATGGGGTCGGCGTCGGTGCCGATGACGACCTGGATGGCGGTGCCCATCTTGACGACGCCGTGGGCGCCGGCGGCCTTGAGGGCCGCTTCGTCGACGAGGGAGGCGTCGGCGACCTCGGTGCGGAGGCGGGTGATGCAGCCTTCGACTTCTTCGATGTTGTCGATGCCGCCGAGCCCGGCGACGATCTTCTCAGCCTTGCTGGCCATGACGATTCTCCCTGTCCGTTCCGCGTACCGACGGTTCGCGTCCGCTTTGTCACGGTAGCCCACGGTTGGCGCAACTTCGCGCGCGCATACCGTCGTTCTGCCGAATGATGTCGATCACCAGCGGGTTGCCCCTTGTGCGGCTTTTCCGGAGCCACCGACTGGTCTACACCAGTGTGCATCGACAGCCGCCCGGGAGGACGCCGATGAGCAGCGCGAGCGCCGCCGCCGCCGCCACACCGAGGAAGCCGAGGTGGAGCTCCTTCTTCCAGGGGCTGCAGAAGATGGGGCGCAGCCTTCAGCTGCCCATCGCGGTGCTTCCGGCGGCGGGGATCATCAACCGGCTCGGTCAGCCGGACGTCTTCGGCGACGAGGGTCTGGGGTGGACGAACGTCGCCAAGGTGATGAACGGGGCGGGCGGGGCGCTGCTGGACGCGGACCTGGGTCTGCCGCTGCTGTTCTGCATCGGTGTGGCCATCGGGATGGCGAAGAAGGCGGACGGTTCGACGGCGCTGGCGGCGGTGGCGGGGTTCCTGGTCTACCGGGGGGTGCTGCACCAGTTCCCGAAGGCGTGCGCGGTGGACGCGAAGACGGTCCCGGGCGGCTGTCTCGATCTGAAGGGCGCGTTCTCGGCCGACACGTTCCAGAATCCGGGGGTGTTCGGCGGCATCGTGATGGGCCTGCTGGCGGCGTGGTTCTGGCAGCGGTATCACCGGGTGAAGCTGGTGGACTGGCTGGGGTTCTTCAACGGCCGCCGGCTGGTGCCGATCATCATGGCGTTCGTCGGCATCCTGTTCGCCGCCCTGTGTCTGTGGATCTGGCCGCCGATCGGCAACGGGCTGGCGCACTTCAGCGACTGGCTGACGGGGCTCGGGGCGTGGGGTTCGGGCATCTTCGGTGTGGCCAACCGGGCGCTGCTGGTGATCGGTC
This sequence comes from Streptomyces sp. NPDC048718, assembly GCF_043198875.1. NCBI lineage: Bacteria > Bacillati > Actinomycetota > Actinomycetes > Kitasatosporales > Streptomycetaceae > Streptomyces > Streptomyces sp. NPDC048718. The sequence goes on along the minus strand of NZ_JBICVG010000005.1, from coordinate 114,704 downwards.
TGCATCAGTTCCTGAACGTGCCGATCTGGTTCCAGTTCGGGTCGTACACGAAGCCGGACGGCACGGTGGTGCACGGTGACATCTCGATGTTCCTGGCGGGTGACCCGAACGCGGGGCAGTTCCTCTCCGGCTTCTTCCCGATCATGATGTTCGCGCTGCCGGCGGCGGCCCTGGCGATCACCCACTGTGCGAAGCCGCACCGGCGCAAGGAGATCGGCGGGCTGATGCTGTCGGTGGCCCTGACGTCGTTCGTGACGGGCATCACCGAGCCGATCGAGTACTCGTTCATGTTCATCGCGCCGGTGCTGTACGCGATCCACGCGTTGCTGACGGGCGTGTCGATGGCGGTGACCTGGGCACTCGGCGTGCACGACGGTTTCAGCTTCTCGGCCGGTCTGATCGACTACGTGATCAACTGGGGCCTCGCGACCAAGCCCTGGCTGATCATTCCGATCGGTCTCGCCTTCGCGGTCGTCTATTACGCGATCTTCCGCTTCGCGATCACGAAGTTCGACCTCGCCACCCCGGGCCGTGAGCCCGAGGAGGAGACCGAGGACCTCACCAAGGCGTGAGCGCCCGGCGGGCTCGGTGCGCTCGTACCCCGTTGTACGCACCCGGCGACTGCCGCACGCCATCCCCCGTACGAGTGAAGGCCCCGGACCCCGCGCAAGAGGCGGCGGGTTCCGGGGCCTTCCCCTTACTCGCTACGGAAAGGGAATCAGGCGGCTCAGAGCTCGTAGACCGCGCCCGTCCGGGCCAGTTCCGCCGGGCCGTCGAACATCTCGCGCGCGTCCGCGAGGTTCCGCTCGCCGTCCGTCCACGGCGGGATGTGGGTGAGGACCAGCCGGCCCGCCTTGGCGCGGGCGGCGTGGGCGCCGGCCTCGCGGCCGTTGAGGTGGAGGGCCGGGACGTCCTCCTTGCCGTGGGTGAAGGACGCCTCGCACAGCAGGAGGTCGGTGCCCTCGGCCAGTTCGTGGAGGGCGTCGCAGACGCCGGTGTCGCCGGAGTAGGTGAGCGCACGGCCGCCGTGCTCGACGCGGATGCCGTACGCCTCGACCGGGTGGCACACCTTCTCCGTGCGGACCGTGAAGGGGCCGATCCCGAAGGTGCCCGGCTTCAGCGTCCGGAAGTCGAAGACCTCGCCCATCGCGCCGGGGGTCGGCGTGTCCGCGTACGCCGTGGTCAGCCGCTCCTCCGCGCCCTCCGGGGCGTACACGGGGATCGCCGGGCAGCGGCCGCCGTCGTGGCGGTAGTAACGGGCGACGAAGTAGCCGCACATGTCGATGCAGTGGTCGGCGTGCAGATGGCTGAGGAAGATCGCGTCGAGGTCGTACAGACCGATGTGGCGCTGCAGCTCGCCCAGGGCTCCGTTGCCCATGTCGAGGAGCAGCCGGAAGCCGTCGGCTTCGACGAGATAGCTCGAGCAGGGTGATTCCGCGGACGGGAACGACCCGGAGCAGCCGACGACGGTGAGCTTCATGAAGCGTGAACCTCCGGAGACGGGAGCGGAAGGCGCGCGGGGGGAGGTCGTGCGGGTCTTGCGGGTCTGACGAGGGTACGGCGCGTGGCGGCCGGCCGGTCCTTCGTGACGGCCCGTTGTGGGCGAACTCACGGGCTCTGTCACCGGTTCGGATGGTTGACGGGGCGGCGCGGTGTCATGGCCTGGTGACGGGTACGGTCCTGCGGTATGGACACGATGGGGTGGCTCGCGCTGGCCGGAGTGGTACTGCTCGCGTTCGTCGTGGCGCTGACCGACGGGCGGCGGCGGCTGGGCCGCCGGCCCCCGGATCGCGGGCGCGAACGGGGACGTGAGCGGGAGCGTACGCGGGGGCCGGAGCGTGGCCGGGGCCCGGCGGGTGACCGGGGGCCGGGGCGGACCCGGCCGCCCGGCAGACCGGCGGGCGGCGGCAGGACCGGCCGGGCGGCGGTGCGGCCGCCGCGGGCGGGCGAGATCTGGTGGGCCGAGGTGCCGTACGAGGACGGGCCGGGTGCCAAGGACCGGCCGTGTCTGGTGCTCGCGCGGCGCGGCGACCGGGTGCTGGTCGCGAAGATCACCAGCAAGCCGCACGCGGAGCGGCCGGGGGTGATCGCGCTGCCGCCGGGCGTGGTGGGGGACGCGCGGGGGCGGCAGAGTTTCCTGGAGACGGACGAGCTGCGGGAGGTCCCGGTGTCGGGTTTCCGGCGGCACGCGGGGAAGGCGGACCCGGCCCTGTGGGGGCGGGTCCGCCATCTGGCCCGCTGACGCCGGGGCCGGAGCCGGGGCCCGAATGTCACCGGCGCCTGGGCCGGGGCCGGGGCCGGGGCCACGGCCCGAAGGTCACCGGCGCCCGGGCCGAAAGGCAGCCACAGCCACAGCCACAGCCACAGCCACAAAAGCTGACACCCGCACCGAAGCGGGTGTCAGCCTGGCCCGCCGTCCATCCCGCCGTCCGGGCTCAGGCCCAGAGCTGGTCCCGCATGGTGGCGATCGCCTCTTCCGTCGTGGCGGCGGTGTAGACGCCGGTCGACAGGTACTTCCAGCCGCCGTCGGCGACGACGAAGACGATGTCGGCGCTCTCGCCGGCCTTGACCGCCTTCCGGCCGACCCCGATGGCGGCGTGCAGGGCCGCGCCGGTGGAGACGCCGGCGAAGATGCCCTCCTGCTGGAGGAGTTCGCGGGTGCGGGTGACGGCGTCGGCGGAGCCGACGGAGAAGCGGGTGGTGAGGACGGAGGCGTCGTACAGCTCGGGGACGAAGCCCTCGTCGAGGTTGCGCAGCCCGTAGACGAGGTCGTCGTAGCGCGGTTCGGCGGCGACGATCTTGATGTCGGGCTTGTGCTCGCGCAGGTAGCGGCCGACGCCCATGAGGGTGCCGGTGGTGCCGAGGCCCGCGACGAAGTGGGTGATGGAGGGCAGGTCGGCGAGGATCTCGGGGCCGGTGGTGGCGTAGTGGGCGCCCGCGTTGTCGGGGTTGCCGTACTGGTAGAGCATCACCCAGTCCGGGTGCTCCGCCGCGAGTTCCTTGGCGACGCGGACGGCGGTGTTGGAGCCGCCGGCCGCGGGGGACGAGACGATCTCGGCTCCCCACATGGCGAGCAGCTGGCGGCGCTCCTCGCTGGTGTTCTCCGGCATGACGCACACGATGCGGTAGCCCTTGAGCTTGGCCGCCATGGCGAGCGAGATGCCGGTGTTGCCGCTGGTGGGTTCGAGGATGGTGCAGCCGGGGGTGAGCCGGCCGTCCTTCTCGGCCTGTTCGATCATGTGGAGCGCGGGGCGGTCCTTGACCGAGCCGGTGGGGTTGCGGTCCTCCAGCTTGGCCCAGATGCGGACGTCGTCCGACGGGGAGAGGCGGGGCAGCCGGACGAGGGGCGTGTTGCCGACCGCCGCCAGCGGGGAGTCGTAACGCATGGGGATCGGTCCGATCAGGCCATGCCGCCGGCGACGGCCGGGAGGATGGTGATGCTGTCGCCGTCGGAGAGCTTGGTGTCGATGCCGTCGAGGAAGCGGACGTCCTCGTCGTTGAGGTAGACGTTGACGAAGCGGCGGAGCTTGGCGTCCTCGACGATGCGGTCCTCGATGCCGGCGTGGCGGGTCTCCAGGTCGGCGAAGAGCTGGGCGAGGGTGTCGCCGTTGCCCTCGACGGTCTTGGCGCCGTCCGTGTAGGTGCGGAGGATGGTCGGGATGCGGACCTCGATGGCCATGATGTGGACTCCTGTCGGGAGAGCGGGGCAGGTGCCGGGCGGGTGCCGCGTGCGGTGGGGCGGGCGCGCGGCGTGGCTCCCGCGGGGCGGGGCGTGGTGCCGGGGTGCGGGAGCCGGGGTGCGAAGTACGGAGTACGGGGTGCTGCGGGGTCTTCCTGGGGCGCGCCGTTCGCGGATCGGGTCCGGTCGGGCGCGGTGGTGGCGCTCAGGGGCGCCGTACGGCGGTCAGAGCGCGGCGCGCGGCGGACACATCGCGCTGGCGAGACGGCACAAGTCGACGTGCAGACGGGCGACGAGCAGCAGGGGGGCGCTGGGCGTCTTTTCTCTCACGTCGTCGGCAACCATGCGGACATCGTATCGATTCCAGGTCCGGGTTTCGGAATGTGATCTCACATGGCGGACTGATCGCGTTCGCCTGGCGGACCGGACGGGCGATCGGGCTGGTGGGGGCGGGGTGGAGCGGCCACTGCGGCCCCGCCCGCCCCGGCCCCCGTCCGGGTCGTACGCACCCGGGCCGTACCCGCGCCCCCGCCCCCGCGTCCGCGTCCGCGTCCGGTCAGGCGTACGTCTCGACGATCTCGACGCCCTCCTCCGTCACCACGCCCTCGACGATCCGGAAGGAGCGGAACTGGAAGGGCCCCGCGTCGTCGGCGTCGGCGGTGGAGACGAGGACGTAGTGGGCCTCGGGCTCGTTGGCGTAGCTGATGTCGGTACGGGACGGGTAGGCCTCGGTCGCCGTGTGCGAGTGGTAGACGATCACGGGCTCCTCGTCCCGGTCGTCCATCTCGCGGTAGAGCTTCAGCAGGTCCGCGGAGTCGAACTCGTAGAAGGTGGGCGAGCGCGCCGCGTTCAGCATCGAGATGAACCGCTCGGGGCGGCCCGTGCCGGCCGGTCCCGCGACCACGCCGCATGCCTCGTCGGGGTGGTCCGCGCGGGAGTGTTCCACGATCTGGTCGTACAGGGCCCGGGTGATGGTCAGCATGCCGACAGGATAAGCCGACGGGCCGTTCCGTACCGGAGAGTGGTACGAAACGGCCCGCATGCTGAGAAAGGCCAGGTCAGCGCAGCCAGCGGGGCGTCTAGGACCGCTTGGCGAAGGAGGCGGCCTCGGGGTTGCGGGCCTTGAGGACCAGGTACGAGACCAGGAGCAGCAGGGCCCACAGCGGTGCGCAGTAGAGCGAGATCCGGGCGTCCTTGTCGAGGGCCATCATCACGATCACCATGCCGATGAAGCAGAGGGAGGCGACGCTGGCCCAGATGCCGCCCGGGGCCTTGAAGCTGGACTCGGGCAGCAGGCCCTGGTCGGCCTTGCGGCGGTAGCGGATGTGGCAGAAGAGGATGACGATCCACGCCCACATACCGGAGATGGTGGCGAAGGAGACGACGTAGGTGAAGGCGTCGCCGGGCCACTCGTAGTTGACCCAGACGCCGACCATCATCAGCGCGGCGGAGACGGTGGTGCCTATCAGCGGGGTGCCGCTCTTCGTCAGCTTGGTGAAGACGGCCGGTCCCTGGCCGTTGAGCGCGAGGTCGCGCAGCATGCGGCCGGTGGAGTACATGCCGGAGTTGCAGGACGAGAGCGCGGCCGTGAGGACGACGAAGTTGACGATGGCCGCGCCGATCCCGAGGCCCATCTTCTCGAAGGAGCGGACGAACGGGGAGACGCCCGGCTGGAACTCGGTCCACGGGACGACCGAGAGGATCATGATCAGCGCGCCGACGTAGAAGACGGCGATGCGCCACGGCACGGTGTTGATGGCCTTGGGCAGGACGGTCTTCGGGTCCTTGGACTCGCCCGCCGTGACACCGACGAGCTCGACGGCGAGGAAGGCGAACATGACCATCTGGAGGGTCATGAGGGTGCTGCCGATTCCGTGCGGGAAGAAGCCGCCCTGGTCCCACAGGTGGGTCATCGAGGCGGTGTCGCCGGCGTCGGAGAAGCCGAGGGTGAGGATGCCGGCGCAGATCAGGATCATGCCGACGATCGCGGTGACCTTGACCATGGAGAACCAGAACTCCAGCTCACCGAAGAGCTTCACGGAGATGAGGTTCGCGCCGTAGAGGATGAAGGTGAAGACGAGGGCGGACAGCCACTGCGGGATGTTCCACCAGTACGTCATATAGGTGGCCGCGGCGGTGACCTCGGTGATGCCGGTGACGACCCAGAACAGCCAGTACGTCCAGCCGGTCACGAAGCCCGCGAAGGGGCCGATGAACTCCCGCGCGTACTCCGAGAAGGAGCCGGCGACGGGGCGGTACATGAGCAGCTCGCCGAGCGCTCGCATGATGAGGAAGATGACCAGGCCCGCGATCGCGTACGCGAGGATGAGACTCGGTCCCGCTTTGGCGATGCCCTTGCCCGCGCCCAGGAAGAGGCCGGTGCCGATGGCGCCGCCGATGGCGATCATCTGGATCTGCCGGGCGCCGAGTGCCCGGTGGTACCCCTCGCCCGCCGCGGAGTCCGCGGCCTCCTGGCCGTCGTGCTGCGTGCCGACCTGCGCTGAGGTCATGGTGGTGCGCCTTTCTCCATGCTGATCCGCGTGGCGGCGCAATCGCGTGCGCCGTGCCGCGGACCAGGTCCTGATCCCCCCGGATATGGATGGAGTGCCACCGGCGGTCAGCCGGCCAAAGCGCCCCCGGGGACAAGGGTGGCGTCCCCGGGCGGTCGTGAAGATTTATCACGGAGTCGACATGGAGTTGCCGTGAGCGACGATCGATCATGTGACCCGCGCCACATTTATATGCGGACGGAAGTGACCCAACACGGCAAACAGGGTCGCTTCGATAACGTATTCGTTATCCGGATTTGAGCGTCCGCTGAGCGAACGCGCCAGGCGGAGGCGGGCTCGCTAGGCCATCAGGGTCTCGACGAGGGTCTCCTGGAGACCGCCGAGCCAGAGATACGCCATCACCATCGGCTTGCGCGGGTCGGAGTCGGGCAGCCGGTACAGCAGCTCGCTCTCCTCGTCCGCGGTGATCTCCAGCCGGGAGGCGATGGTCAGCCGCAGGTCGTTGAGGGTGCCGAGCCAGGCGCGGGAACCCTCCGGAGCGAGAGTGAGGATCCCGCCGCCCTCACCCCCATCCTGACCCTCGGCTTCAGCGGCGCCGTCACCGGCCGCGCCGGACGCACCGGACGCACCGGACGCACCGGACGCACCGGACGCACCGGACGCACCGGAGGAGGACAGCTCGTCGAGGCTGCGGACCACGGCGAGCGCGTCCTGGCGCTTGCGCGCCCGCAGGTCGTTCTCGGTGAAGCGGCGGAAGTCGGCGGCGGCCTGCCGCAGTTCGTCGGTGTCGTTCCCGTACGCGTCGGGGAAGAGCCGGCGCAGCGCCGGGTCGGCGGGCGGCTCGCTCGGCCCCTCGGCGAACAGCGCGGCCAGCGGGTCCTCGCCCTGAGCGGGCTCGTCACCGGGGCCGATCAGCTCCAGGAGCTGGACCGCGAGCGAGCGCAGGATGGAGATCTCGACCTCGTCGAGCGCGACGGCCGCGCCGCCGCCCGGGCGCGCCTCGAAGTGCCCCGCCATCAGCCGCGGTCCTGCGAGAGGGTCGCCCACAGGCCGTAGCCGTGCATCGCCTGCACGTCGCGTTCCATCTCCTCGCGGGTGCCGCTGGAGACCACCGCGCGGCCCTTGTTGTGCACGTCGAGCATCAGCTTGTGCGCCTTGTCCTTGGAGTAACCGAAGTACGCCTGGAAGACGTAGGTGACATAGCTCATCAGGTTCACCGGGTCGTTGTGCACGAGGGTCACCCACGGCACGTCCGGTTCGACGACTGTGGAGACCTCCTCGGCCGACTGGGTACGTTCGATCTCGATAGGCGCGACGCTCACGTGGCCCATGCTGCCACTAGCGACGGCCCGTCGCACAAACGGGTCACCCGTACCGCACCACTATTCGTCAGAATGACGAATAGTGCGCTAGCATCATCCTATGAACGCTGCGGACCTTGGGCTGCGAAACGACGAAGCGCGCGACGCGCGCGCGCTGAAGAGCGGCATCGGCCTGCCGGTGGACGTCCCGTCGACCGCGCTCTTCACCGACCAGTACGAGCTGACCATGCTCCAGGCCGCCCTCCGGGCCGGCACCGCGGACCGCCGGTCCGTCTTCGAGATCTTCACCCGCCGGCTGCCCGAAGGGCGGCGCTACGGGGTGCTCGCCGGAGTGGGACGCGTCCTCGACGCCGTCGAGAACTTCCGCTTCGACGCCGACGTGATCGGCTTCCTGCGCGAGCGCGGGATCGTCGACGAGCCGACCCTCCAGTGGCTGGCCGGCTATCGCTTCTCCGGCGACATCTGGGGCTACCCCGAGGGCGAGGTGTACTTCCCCGGCTCGCCCGTGCTGCGCGTGGAGGGCACCTTCGCCGAGTGCGTGCTCCTGGAGACGGTAATCCTCTCCATCCTCAACCACGACTCGGCCATCGCCGCCGCCGCGTCCCGGATGTCGGCCGCCGCCGGCGGGCGCCGGCTCATCGAGATGGGCGCCCGGCGCACCCACGAACTCGGCGCCGTCGCCTGCGCCCGCGCCGCGTTCGTGGGCGGCTTCGACTCCACCTCCGACCTCGCGGCGGGCTTCCGCTACGGCATCCCGACCGTCGGCACCTCCGCCCACGCCTTCACCCTGCTGCACGACACCGAGCGCGACGCCTTCCGGGCCCAGGTCGACTCGCTGGGCTCCGGCACCACCCTGCTCGTCGACACCTACGACGTGGCCGAGGCCGTCCGCACCGCCGTCGAGGTGGCGGGCACCGGCCTCGGCGCCGTCCGCGTCGACTCCGGCGATCTGCTGCTCGTCGCCCACCGGGTCCGGGCGCAGCTGAACGAGCTGGGCGCGCACGACACCCGGATCGTGGTCACCTCCGACCTCGACGAGTACGCCATCGCCTCGCTGGCCGCCGCGCCGGTCGACGCGTACGGAGTGGGCACCCAGCTCGTCACCGGCAGCGGGCACCCGACCTGCTCGATGGTCTACAAGCTGGTCGCGCGGGCCGCGTCGGCGGACCCGAAGGCGCCGCTGACGCCGGTCGCCAAGAAGTCCGTGGGCGGCAAGGTGTCCGTGGGCGGGCGCAAGTGGGCCGCCCGCCGGGTGGACGGCGACGGGATCGCCGAGGCCGAGGTGATCGGCACCGGTCCGGTGCCGCCCGAGCTGGTCGACCGGCAGCTGCTGGTTCCGCTGGTCAAGGCGGGTGACGTGGTGGCCCGCGAGCCCCTGGAGACGGCCCGCGCCCGGCACATCGCGGCCCGCGCGGGGCTGCCGATGTCGGCGATCCAGCTGTCGCGGGGCGAGCCGGTGCTGCCGACGGAGTACGTCTGAGAGAGGCGGGGTGCGGAGGAGGGCGTCCGGCGGACTCGGACTTCGGTCCGTACGTCCGTACGGACCGACGAGGCGCGCCGCGCCTGAACGGGGCGCCCCTCCGGCGCTCCCTCGGCGCCCCTCCGCCCTGTCCCGCCCGCCCCGGGCGGTCCCGTCCCGTCCCGGCCGATCCGGGGTGTCCTCCCCCTCCCGCCGGACGGGGGAAGTACCTAGGCTCGGATTCGGCCGCCGACCTCCGGCTTCGGCCCCTGGCTTCGGCCCCGATCTCCCCTCCCCCACACCGCTAAGGACACCCGCCATGCACCGCGCTTTGATCGTTGTGGACGTTCAGAACGACTTCTGCGAGGGCGGCAGCCTCGCGGTGACGGGCGGCGGCGATGTCGCGGCCGCCGTCACCGAACTGGTCGGCGAGACGGCCGGGTCCGCGTACAGACACGTCGTCGCCACCCGCGACCACCATGTCGCCCCGGGCGATCACTTCTCCGCGCACCCGGACTACGTCGCCTCCTGGCCCGACCACTGCGTGGCCGGCACCGAGGGCGTCGGCTTCCACCCGAACTTCGCGCCCGCCGTCGCGGGCGGCGCGATCGACGCGGTCTTCGACAAGGGCGCCTACGAGGCCGCGTACAGCGGATTCGAGGGGCGCGACGAGAACGGCAGCACGCTCGCCGAGTGGCTGCGCGCCCGGGACATCGCCGAGGTCGACGTCGTCGGCATCGCCACCGACCACTGTGTGCGCGCGACCGCCCTGGACGCGGTCCGCGAGGGCTTTCGCACCCGGGTCCTGCTCGATCTGACGGCGGGCGTCGCGCGGGAGACCACGGACCGGGCCCTGGAGGAGCTGCGCGCGGCGGGCGTGGAGCTGACCGGCAGCCCCGTCGTCGCGTAACCGCACGACCGGACGACCCCACGGCCGGGCAGCTGGGCAGCCGGGCACGCGGACGACTGCCGGTGAGAACCGGAGCCCCGGCCCCTCAGCCCCTCAGCCCACCGGCGCCTTCGGCAGCATCCGTATGGAGTGCCACAGCTCCTGCGCGGTGATCCGCCACAGCAGCCCGTCCGGGTGGTGCAGCACGGCCGTGATCTCGTCGGGCGTGGGCGGCTCGGTGTTGCCGCGCAGATAGACGGACCGCAGTCCGAGGTTGCGCAGCCGGGTCAGGGCGCGGGCGCGGTTCGCGGCGTGCACCAGGAAGCGGACGGTGGAGCCGTCGCCGGCCGGGCTGGGCAGCCCTATGGCGACGACGACACTGCCTCCGGGCAGGCGGCAGAAGCCTCCTGTGGACATGCGGAACCACTCCCCCGTGGAACGACTGTCAATAACAGCGGACGGCCCGAGGTCGGCTCAGGCCGTACGACGCACCTAAACACGATCGGCCGCCGCCCGCTAGGGGGCGACGGCCGATCATGCTCTGACCTGCGGTGATGCTCAGGCTTTCGCCATCACGTCACGGATTACCGCACGGACGGGCCGACCTCGACGGTGACCGTTCCGGCGTTCGGCTGCTCCTTGACCACCTGGATCTTGGTGTTGGTGTCAGTGGTCTTGACGCCGGAGGCCGGGTCCTCGGGGGTCCAGTAGGTGCCGGCGTGGTCGTCGAAGACCGGGTTGCCCGGGAGCGACGGGACCGTGGTGGCCTGGTCGCGCCGGTGCAGCACCATGCCGTCGGTCTTGGCGAGGGTGAACGGCGAGTCGTACGCCTGGATGCGACCGCGCATCAGGGTGCCGTCGTTCCACTTCAGCGGCGTCGGGTGCGAGTCGATCGGCAGGACGCGGCCCTGGCCCGGGTGCTTGGAGGTGTTGTTGTCCTTCTGAGACAGGTCCCACTTCCAGATCAGCAGGCCGTTCTGGTACGCGTAGTGCTCGACCCAGCTCGCCTTGTCACCGGTGAAGCCGAAGTTGTACGGGCCGACCTGGAGGGTCTTGTCGTACGACACGTACTGGCGGTTCTCGGCGATGTAGTACTGCTCGTACTCCTTGGAGAACGAGGCACCGACCCGCGAGAAGCCGTTGGAGACCCAGCCGTTGTCACCGTTCTCGGCGTTGTCCGAGAAGACCGGCGCACCGTCGGCGGTCAGCGTGATGGCGTCGGCCGTGAAGCCCTTGCCACCGGCGCCGCCGTCCGTCTGGTAGCGGAAGCGGAGGTCGATCTTCTTGCCCGCGTAGGCGCTCAAGTCGAACGAGAGCTTCTTGTGCGTCTTGGACTCGCCGGTGAGCGCCGAGGCGCCGGAGGCGTCCTTGGGCAGCGGCTGGCCGTCGGCGGTGCCGTCGAGGGCGGTCCAGTTGGCGCCGCCGTCGGTGGAGACCTCCGTGTAGAGGAAGTCGTAGTCCTGCTCGATGTCCCACCAGCCCTGGAGGTCCAGGGAGGCCGAGGACTTGCCGGTGAGGTCGACCGGGCGGGTCAGGGTGTTCTTGAGGTCGTCACCCATGTCGCTCCACCACTGGTTCGCACCCTCGGCGGGGGCGACGACGTCGGTGGTGACGTGCTCCTTCGGCAGCTCGACGACGAGCGCCTGCGGAAGCTTGGTGTTGTACTCCGACACGCCCAGCTTGTGGGTGGTCTTGGTGGCGCGCTGCGCGTCGCTGACCTTGTCGTAGTCCAGCCAGCCGAGCTGCAGCTTGTCCCAGGCGTTCATGTCGCCGGGCATGTCGCCGATCGAGTCCTTGCCGGTGCCGAGCCACGAACCCGAGGACATGAGGGTCCAGAAGCCGGTCGAGTTCTCGCCGCCGGAGGTGTCGTAGTGGTCCGGCAGACCGAGGTCGTGACCGTACTCGTGGGCGTAGACGCCGAGGCCGCCGTTCTCCGGCTGCATCGTATAGTCGCCGACCCAGATGCCAGTGTTGCCGATCTGCGTGCCGCCGGCCTTGTTCTCGGCCGGACCGGTCTTGCCGTTGTCCGTGCCGTAGGCGTACCAGCGGTGCGCCCACAGCGCGTCCCCGCCCTGCGCGCCGCCGCCGGCCGACTCGTCCTCGCCCGCGTGGACGATCTGGAAGTGGTCGATGTAGCCGTCGGGCTCGTTGAAGTCGCCGTCGTTGTCGTAGTCGTAGCGGTCCCACTGGTCGTAGGAGGCCAGGACCGACTTGATGTCCGCGTCGGACTTGCCCTGGGCCTTCTGGTCGGCGACCCAGGCGTTGACGCCATCGCGGACCGTGTCCCAGACGTTGATGCAGTTGGACTGGCCGCAGTAGTTCGAGCCGTAGCGGGCCTCGTTGTACGGGACCTTCACCCAGTCGGTGACGGTGCCGTCGACCGAGTAGCGGCCGGACGAGGTCTGCTCGTAGTACGTCTTCAGCGACTGCTTCGGCTGGCCGGTGGCCTTGTCCTTGCCGGTGCCGAAGTACAGGTCCTGGAAGTGCGCCTGGTTGTAATCGGCCTGCCAGGCGGTCGAGTTGTCGGCCTTGCGGTCCGGCTTGGCTATGGAGTTGTGCAGCGGGCCGGGCTCGCCACCGTACTTCGGGTGCACCTGGTCGCCGAACTCGACGAGGATCGTGAAGATCTTGTCGGTCTTCTCGCGCCCCAGCTCGACGTACTTCTTGTTGCCGAGCTTGACGACGTCGGAACCGTTGCGCTTCTCGACCTTGGCGTCGCCCTTGAGGACGGCGTCGACAGCGGCCTTGCGCTGCTGGTCCTGCTTCTTGCTGAACGGGCCGTCGAGGTTGTGGTCGACCGCCGTCTTGTCGACGGCCTGGGCCCGGTTGGCGGCCACGGCCGCCGGGGTGTCGTTCGAGTCGGCGGCCCACGCCGTACCGAAGGTCGAGGCGGTGGCGGCAGTGGCCGCGAGCGCCACGACGACTGCGGACGCCATGATCGTCCGTCGTCTGTTGGTCACTTGTTTTCGTCCTCCCCGGCGCGCTCACCCGGCGGAAATCGGTGGGGTGCCCGCCCAGGCGGTTGTGCGCGTCACAAGTGACGACATTCGATCGGAGTTGACGAAGAAAAACCAGATCTTGACTTGGACAGGCCAAGTGCACTATGCAGGACCGATTCTTCAATAGTCGGACCCTCCTGAGCCTCTGACGAGCCCCCAGATAGATGCGCGAGCGGTGTACGGGCAGGTGGCGTGGGGTGCCGGGGAGCGCGCCCGGGTCGGCATATGCCTGTCGTACGGCGACGGGGCTCCGGCTGCGGGCCGGAGCCCCGGATATCGGGCGGTGAGGGCGCGGGGCTTGGAGCCTGGGGCGCCCTCGCGCGGGTGCGGGCGGCGGTGTGGGACGGACGGCCGCCACGTCACCGCCGCTCGGGAACGGTCACCACGACCGTCTTGGCCGCCTTGTCGTGCAGGCCCTGCTTGTACGGCTTGTCCAGCAGGATCAGGATCAGGATGAGCAGCGGCCACAGGCAGGCGCAGCAGATCAGCGCGGGCAGCCAGAGCACGAACGCGCGGACGAGGGAAGCGTTCATCGGCGGTGTGGAACCGTCGTTGAGCATCGCGACCCGTAGCTTCAGCCACTTCTTGCCGAGGGTCTGACCGTTGCGCGCGATCATGACCGTGTCGTAGCCGACGTACGCGACGATCGTGATCAGCTGGAAGATCAACTGGCTGCCGCCGTTGAGGCTGTTGACCGTGTTGTTCCAGTCGTCGTTCTCGGTGATCCGCTCGTAGATGTGGAACGGGATGCCGATGATGGCGAGCGGGATGGCGACGATCAGCCAGTCGAGGACGCGGGCCGCGATCCGGCGCACCGGATCGCCGAGCGGGGGCATCCCGGCGAGGGGGTCGGCGCCGAAACCGCCGTAGCCCCCGGGGTCGCCGTACGGCGGTGGGGGTGGCATATGCCTGTCGTACGGGTTGCCTGGAGGAGGCCCGCCCCCCGGCGGAGGTCCGCCGAAAGGGGGTCCCGAGGGCGGGGGTTCGCCGGGGGGCGGGCCGGCCGGCGGGCCCGGGGGCTTCTTGCCGAAGGGGTCGTCCTCCGGGGGCGGTCCCGGGGGCGGCGGCTGATCGTTGCTCATGGGGGCAGTGCATCCCGCGCCCCCGGACCCCGCAACGAATCGGCCCCCGTCCGGGTGACACCCCGAGTGACACCCCGGCGGACGGACCCGAGGGTCGGCCTTCGGCCGGCTCTTTGACCGGCCGAAGGGGCCCTGACCGCCGGTGGCTAGCCGGCGGCGACGAAGGTACGAGCGGCCTTGTCGTGCCAGCACTGCCGCCACGGCCGGTCGAACAGACACCAGAGCACGTTGAACACGCCGATCAGGAGCAGCCCGAGCACGCTGTAGACCAGCCATCGGCGCAGGGCCGTGCCGAACGTGGGCGGTTCGTGCGCCTCGATGTCCCGGACCTGGATCCCGCACAGCTTCTTGCCGAGGGTGCGGCCCCACTTGGCGGTGGGCAGCACCTCGTAGAGCACACCGAGGAGGAGGAAGGCCGCGAGGATGACGCCGAACTGCCCGGCGGTCGTGGAGTCGACGAGCCAGACCCGCACGGTGACACCGGACTGACGGGCCGCCTCGATCTTGTCGTCGATATGGGCGAGGGCGGCGCTGCCCAGCGGGTAGGCGACGGCCCCGAGGACCGCGCCGACGAGCACGCCGTCGATGATCCGGGCCAGCAGCCGGCGGCCCAGCCCGGCGGGCCGGGCGGCGGTCTGGTCGCGCATCGCCGCCAGGAACGGGTCCTCGACCGGCGGCTTCCAGGGGGTGACGGGCGGTTGCCCGGCGTCCTGGGCGGGCCGCGCCGCCTGGGCCACGGGTGCGGGCTGCGCGGGCCGCGTCTGCTGAGGCGGCGGGGAGGACTGCTGGGCCCAGGGTGAGGGCGCGGGTGCGGAGTTGACGGCTCCGCCGGCGCCGAGCGGTCCGAGCGGGCCGGCCGGTCCGGGCACGGCGGTCCGGCGGTCCTCGGGCCAGGCCGGGGCGGGGGCCGGGGCGGCTTCCTGACGGGCGGGGGCCGGGGCCGCGGCGGCGGGCCGGTCCTGCGCGCCGGCCACCGGGCGGCCACCCTGAGGCGGCACCGTGCCCGTACCGCGCGCGGGATCGGAAGCGGCTGCGGCCGGGGCGGCTTCGGCGACGGGCCAGGAAGGCGCGTGGGGCGCCTGAGGCGCCTGGGGCGCCTGGGGCGGTTGCGGCGGTTGCGGCACATGGGGTGCGGCGGGTGCCGCCACCGGAGAAGCGGCGGGCCGGGCGCCGTAGGCCGCGGGTGCGCCGGTGGCCTTCAGGGTGGTGGTGGCCTGGTCGCGTACGGTCTCGGGCGACGGCATCGGCGACGGGGCCTGGGCCGGGGAGGGAACGGGCATGGGGGCGGGCGCGGGCGCCGGTACGGACGCGGGCGGCTCGGCGTGGCCGCCGGACGCGGGCCAGGCGGAGGACGCCGCCGCGCGCGGGTCGGCACCGCCGGTGTGACCCCAGGACACCTTCTGGTCCATCTCGCCGCCGAAGCCGGTCTGGCCGGAGGTGGTGGCCTGCCAGGAGGAGGCGGGTTCGGGGTCCTCGTCGAAGAAGAGCGGGCCGGTCTCCTCGACCGTGGGGACCGGGGGGACCGCAGAGGCAGCCGGGACCGCCGGGGCAGCGGGAACCACCGGGGTCGCGGGGGCCTCCGCCTCCGCGGGGGCGGCCGGGCCGGGCATCGGCGTGCCGGAGACCGGCGGGGCCGGCGGGGTCTCGCCCTCCTGGGGAGCCGGCCGGCTGGTCCCGGGGACCCACGCGCCCCCGTTCCAGTAGCGGATGTACCCGGGAATGGACGGGTCGGGGTAGTAGCCCGCCTGCGGTACGTCCCCGCCGCCTCCAGGTGGAGTAGCCACTGCCCCGACTCCGTTCAGTCACAAGGTCTTGATCCGCGCGGGCGCCTGGCGCCCCAGAGAGGACAGTAACGAAGAACGCCCCCGCGGGGACAAGGAGCCCGCCAGAAAGCCCGCTTCCGGGGGACGCCATCAAAGAAATGTGACGCAGAGTGATACTCGGGCCTGTGGCTCTTCGTTGGCCTGGTCCCGGCCGGCGACCGGCCGGCCCGGTCCGTCCCCGTCCCACCCCCATCGCGCACCCGGTCCGCCCCCGGTCGGCCCCCGATCCGGCCCGGTCCACCCCCGTCCCCGGAGGCCCGGAAAAATTTCTTCGGAAACTTCTCCGAAGTCGCGTCATAGTCCGGCCCGACCCCGCTCTCTCCTGGTGACGGCCCGCCGCGGGCCGCGCGGGAGAGAGGCGAAACCATCATGCAGAACACCGACAACACCGTGGTCGAGCGCGAGCTGGAGATGCGGCTCGTCCTGTCGCCCGAGTGCTCCGTCCCCGTCCCCGCCCGGCTCGCCTATCTGACCGGCGACCCGTACGCGGTCCACATCGAGTTCCACGTCGGCTCCGAGTACCCGGTCGACTGGACCTTCGCCCGTGAACTCCTCGTCGAGGGCGTGTTCCGGCCCTGCGGCCACGGTGACGTCCGGATCTGGCCGACCAAGGTCGACGGCCGCAACGTCATCCTGATGGCCCTGTCCTCCCCCGACGGCGACGCCCTTCTGGAGGCCCCGTCCGCGCAGGTGTCCGCCTGGCTGGAGCGGACCCTGCGCGCCGTCCCGCCGGGCACCGAGGGCGACCGGCTCGGCATCGACGACGGGCTCGCCGAACTCCTCGCCACCACGGTCGTGGCGGACGACCTGTGGCCGCGCGACCCGTGGGGCTCGGACGAGTCCGCCGAGGACGACCGGTGAGGCGCCGACCGGTGCGACACGCCGGCGCGTATCCGCCTGCCCTGCCCGCCCGGACCGCCCGGGCTCCCGGAACCGCCCACCCGCGCGTACGGCGGGCATCGGGAACGGGTGCGGGCACGACTGCCACCCCGGTGCCGGGCACGGCGCCGAACCGGGGTACGTCAGAAGAGCTTGCCCGGGTTCAGCAGGCCCAGCGGGTCGAAGGTGCGCTTGATGCCGCGCTGGAGTTCGAGCCCCACCGGCCCGAGTTCGCGCGCCAGCCACTCCTTCTTCAGCACGCCCACTCCGTGCTCGCCGGTGATCGTGCCGCCGAGCGCGAGTCCGAGCGCCATGATCTCGTCGAAGGACTCCCGCGCCCGCCGCGACTCGTCCTCGTCGGCCGGGTCGAAGCAGACGACCGGGTGGGTGTTGCCGTCGCCCGCGTGCGCGCAGACGCCGATGGTCAGCCCGTACTTCCCGGCGATCGCGTCCGTGCCGGTGAGCATCGCGGCGAGCTTGGTGCGCGGCACGCAGACGTCGTCGATCATCGTGGCGGGTTTGATGGTCTCCAGCGCGTTCAGCGAGAGCCGGCGGGCCTGGAGCAGGAGTTCGGACTCGGCGGCGTCCTCGGCGGGGACGACCTCGGTCGCCCCGGCGGCCCGGCACAGCTCCCCCACCGCGGCCAGATCGGCGGCCGGGTCCGGGGTGTCGAAGGCGCACAGCAGCAGCGCCTCGGTGGTGTCGGGCAGACCCATGTGCGCGAGCCGGTTGACGGCCCGGACGGTGGTGCCGTCCATCAGTTCGAGGAGGGACGGGGTGTGGCCCCGCTCCATGATGGCGCAGACGGCTTCGCAGGCCGCCTCCGCCGAGGGGAACTCGGCGGCGAGCGCGAGCTGCGCGGGCGGCTGCGGCTTGAGCGCGAGGACCGCCCCGACGACGATGCCGAGGCTGCCCTCGGAGCCGACGAAGAGCCGGGTCAGGTCGTATCCGGCGACGCCCTTCGCGGTGCGGCGGCCGGTGCGCAGCAGCCGCCCGTCGGCGAGGACGACGTCGAGACCGAGGACGTACTCGGCGGTCACCCCGTACTTCACGCAGCACAGGCCGCCGGACGCGGTGCCGATGTTGCCGCCGATGGTGCACATCTCCCAGCTGGAGGGGTCCGGCGGGTAGTACAGGCCGTGTTCGGCGACGGCGCGGGACAGCACGGCGTTGATCACACCGGGTTCGACGACGGCGATCCGGTCGACGGGGTCGATCTCCAGGATCCGGTCCATCTTGACCAGGGACAGCACGACGCAGCCGTCGGAGGCGTTGGCGGCGCCGGACAGGCCGGTGCGGGCACCCTGGGGGACCACGGGAACACGGAGCGCGGTCGCGGTGCGCAGGACGTGCTGGACCTGTTCGACGGTACGCGGGAGCACGACGGCAGCGGGGGCGCCGGCCGTGCAGAAGCTCGCCATGTCATGGGCGTAGGAGGCCATGACGTCGGGGTCGGTGAGCACGGCTTCGGCGGGGAGTCCGGCGCGCAGCCGCGCGTGAAGTTCCTCCGGCCGCGCGCCAAACTCCCCGCCGGCCCCCTCGGACCGGGCGTCGTCGTGACGGGCGTCGTCGTGACCGGCATCGTCGTGACGGGCGTCGCCGCGACGGGCGTCGGATTCATCGCCGGAGAGATCGCCGGAAAGAGCCTCGTGAAGATCGTCCATGTCTCCAGCCTGACACTCGGGGCCATCGGTGTGAACCCGCCGGAACGGCCCTCGGCGCGCTCCGCGCCCGGCGGTGGGCGGCTGCACAGTGAGCGCCATGAGACCCGAGAACGTGTCGCGGACGGTCCTCGCCTCGGGCGTGGGCGCGGTGCTCGCGGCGGCGGCGCTGGTGTACGTGCCCGAGCCGGCCGGCCGGCCCGCGGCGCTCCCGCCCGGACCGACGGAGCGGGCGGGACGGGCGGCGGAGGCGGGCGCCCCGGCGGCGCTGCCCGATCTGGCGGCGCTGATCGGCGACCGCGAACGGTGGGTGGCCGGGCATCCCGGTGACGACACCTCGTGGGCGCTGCTCGGTACGGCATATGCCGAGCGGGGGCTGCGGCGCGCGGATCCGGCGGACTTCACGCGCGCGGAGCGGGCGCTGAAACGTTCCCTGACGGTCCGGCCCGCGGCCCGGGGCAACCTGGACGCGCAAGCGGGCCTCGCGGCGCTCGCGAACGCGCGCGGCGACTGGGCCGCGGGCCGCCAGTGGGGCGAGCGGGTGCGCGCGGCGGCCCCCAAGCGCTGGTCGGTGTACCCGGTTCTGATCGACGCGTACGACGGGCTCGGCGACTACAAGGCGGCGCGGCGGGCCGGCGAGACGCTGACGGAGCTGCACGGGGGCTCGGCGGCCGGCGCGGCCCGTTCGGCCGCGCTCTATCGCGTGCGGGGCTGGCGGGAGGACGCGGGAGCGGCGGCGCTGGACGCGGTGGCGCTGGCCGAGACGCCCGCGCAGAAGGCGGACGCGCTGTCCGGGGCGGGGGATCTGGCCGGGGAGCGGGGCGAGCCGGCGGAGGCGCTGGCGCGGTACGGGGCGGCGCTGGAGCTCGTAGCGGATCACGGGCCGTCGCTCGCCGGGCAGGCGCGGGCCAAGGCGGCGCTCGGCCGGACGGCGGAGGCGCTGCGCGACTGGCGGGCGGCGGTGGCCCGGCTGCCGCTGCCCGAGTACGTCCTGGAGGCGGGCGAGCTGGCCGAGGCGCTGGGGCGGGACGCGGAGGCCGAGGCGTCGTACCGGCGGCTGCGGACCGGGGCGTGGGTGCGGGCGGAGGTGACGCTGGGACGGCTGGAGGCGGATCACGGCGATCCGGCCCGGGCGGTACGGGGGCTGCGCGCGGCGTGGGCGCGGGGGCATCGGTCGCTGGAGGTGGCGGACGCGCTGGGCTGGGCGCTGCTGCGGGCCGGGGAGCCGAAGGAGGCCCTGCCGTACGCCAAGCGGGCCACGGAGGAGGGGCTGCGCAGCGCGCTGTTCTCGTACCACCGGGGGGAGATCGAGCGGGCGCTCGGCGAGAGCGGGGCGGCCCGGCGGCATCTGTCGGAGGCGCTGCGGACCGATCCGGAGTTCTCGCCGCTGTTCGCGCCGCGGGCGCGGGAGGCGCTGGCGGAGCTCGGGGAGCCGCCGGACGAGCTGCCGGAGCTGTTGCCGGGGGCGGGGGCGCCGGGGGCGGGGAAGCCGGACGTGGTGCGCAGGGGGCCGTCGAGGCCGGCGGGGCGGGCGCGGTGAGGTGGCGGGGCGTGGGGGGCGCGGTCGGGGTTGCGGGGCGTGGGGGGGCGCGGTCGGGGTTGCGGGGTGGTGCGCTGGGGGTTCGTGGGTGGTGCGCGTGGGCCGGTCCGGGGGCTCGTGTTCCGCACTGCATGATTTACGGCGCGGGAGCCTTGGTAGTGCGTGAAGCGTTGCTGTCTCCGCGCCACAAATCACGCTTTACGTTTCGAACACGACCCCCTCCCCGTCCCCCGCTCCCGTCCGTCGTCCGTGCACCACCCCGCACCCCTCCCGCTTGGGTGGGGGGTGGGGGTGGGCACCGGCCGCCAGTGGGTGGTGGGTGGGACAGGGGATGGGATGGGGATGGGGATGGGCGGGGGAAGTGGGTGGGTGGCACCCCGGGCGAGCCCCCCGTTGGTGCCCGCCCGGGGTGCACGAAGGCCTGCCCGGTGCGGGGAAACGCCCGGGCAGGCCCTCGTACGGGACGCGCCGGTCGGGGAAGGAGGACGGCGGCGCGGCGGGGTGCCGGGTGGGGCACCCCTTTTCGGTTGCGGTCAGAGGTTGCCGCGGCGCTCCTGCTCGCGCTCGATGGCCTCGAACAGGGCCTTGAAGTTGCCCTTGCCGAAGCCCAGGGAGCCGTGGCGCTCGATCATCTCGAAGAAGACGGTCGGTCGGTCCTGGACCGGCTTGGTGAAGATCTGGAGCAGGTAGCCGTCCTCGTCGCGGTCGGCGAGGATCTTCAGCTCGCGCAGGGTCTCGATCGGGACCCGGGTGTCGCCGACCCACTCGCCGAGCGTGTCGTAGTACGTGTCCGGGGTGTCGAGGAACTCGACGCCGGCGGCGCGCATCGCGCGCACGGAGGCGACGATGTCGTTGGTGGCGAGGGCGATGTGCTGCACGCCGGCGCCGTTGTAGAACTCCAGGTACTCGTCGATCTGCGACTTCTTCTTCGCGATCGCCGGCTCGTTGATCGGGAACTTCACCTTGAGGGTGCCGTCCGCGACGACCTTCGACATCAGCGCCGAGTACTCGGTCGCGATGTCGTCGCCCACGAACTCCTTCATGTTCGTGAAGCCCATGACCTTGTTGTAGAAGCCGACCCACTCGTTCATGTGGCCGAGTTCGACGTTGCCGACGCAGTGGTCGATCGCCTGGAAGTAGCGCTTGGCCGGCGGCTCGACCATCGGCTTGGCGGCGATGTAACCGGGCAGGTAGGGGCCGTCGTAGTCCGAGCGCTCGACGAGCGTGTGCCGGGTCTTGCCGTAGGTGGCGATGGCGGCGAGGACGACGGTGCCGTGCTCGTCCTTCAGCTCGTACGGCTCGGTGACGCTGGTCGCGCCCCGCGCGATGGCGTACTCGTACGCGGCACGCGCGTCCGGGACCTGGATCGCCAGGTCGATCACGCCGTCGCCGTGCTCGGCGACGTGGTCGCCGAGGAAGCGGCCCCAGTCGGTGGAGGGCTTGATGACGGAGGTGAACACGAAGCGGGCGCCACCGCTGGACAGCACGTAGCTGGCGGTCTCGCGGGAGCCGGTCTCGGGTCCGGAGTAGGCCACGAGCCGCATACCGAAGGCCGTGGAGTAGTAGTGCGCGGCCTGCTTGGCGTTGCCGACGGCGAAGACGACGGCGTCCATTCCCTTCACCGGGAAGGGATCGGCCTCACGCGCGGTACCGGGGATGTGGTCCAGGGTCTCAGTCATGACAGCAGAGTCCCGCCGACCTGCAAGCTGCGCAATAGTTTGCAGTTTCTCTGGTCAATCTGCGCAGCCACGGGCCAGGATGGGCAGGCGACTTGTACATGATGACCATCAAGGAGGCCGTCGTGGCGATCGATCATCTGGACGGGCGGCTCATCGTGCTCCTGGCCCGGGAGCCCCGGATCGGGGTGCTGGAGGCGTCGCGGCGGCTCGGCGTGGCCCGCGGCACGGTGCAGGCGCGGCTCGACCGGCTTCAGTCGAACGGAGTCATCCGCGGATTCGGCCCGCAGGTCGAGCCGGCGGCCCTCGGCTATCCGGTCACGGCCTTCGCCACCCTGGAGATCAAACAGGGTCAAGGCGCTGACGTACGCGGCCACTTGGCGACCGTGCCGGAGGTCCTGGAACTGCACACGACCACCGGCCACGGGGACATGCTGTGCCGGCTCGTGGCCCGTTCCAACGCCGATCTCCAACGGGTGATCGACCGGGTCGTCGGTTTTGATGGCATCGTCCGGGCCTCCACGGCGATCGTCATGGAGAACCCGGTCCCCCTGCGGATCATCCCGCTGGTGGAACAGGCCGCGGAGGACCAGCCGCCGCGGTGACCCCGCGGAGGGGGCGCGTGAGCTTCTGGGAGTACCTCGGCAGCCGCCATCAGCAGCTGATCACGGACGCGTTCCAGCACGTCAGCGCCGTCTTCCAGTGCATGGTGATCGCCACCGCGCTCGGGGTGCTCCTCAGCGTCCTCACGTACCGCAGCGGCTGGGCGGGCAATCTGGCGATCCTGTCCACCGCCTCGCTGCTCACGATCCCGTCGCTCGCGGCGATCGGTCTGCTGATCCCGCTCGTCGGCCTCGGCGTGCCCCCCACCGTGATCACCCTGACGCTGTACGGGCTGCTGCCGGTCGTCCGCAACGCGGTCGTCGGCCTGCGCGGGGTCGACCCGAACCTGGTGGACGCGGCGACGGGCATCGGGATGTCCCGCGCGGCGCGGCTGCTGCGTATCGAACTGCCGCTCGCCTGGCCGCCGATCCTGACCGGGATCCGGGTGTCGACCCAGATGCTGATGGGGATCGCCGCCGTCGCGGCATATGCCTCGGGTCCGGGGCTCGGCAACGAGATCTTCCGCGGGATCGCGTCCCTGGGCAGCGCCAACGCGATCAACCAGGTGCTGGCGGGGACGCTCGGGATCGTGATCCTCGCGCTTCTCTTCGACGCGGCGTATGTCCTGCTCGGCCGGCTGACGATTCCGAGGGGGATCCGTGTCTGACACCTCCGCCGCGCGGGCGGCGGGAGCCGAAGGGGCCGAAGGGGCCGCGCCGGGCGGCGCGCGGCCGGATGGGCAGCGTCCGGACGGGGCGCAGCGGGACGGGTCGGACCGGGACGGGTCGCGCCGGGACGGGTCGCGCCGGGCGCCGGATTCCGCGCGCTCCGCACCGGGCGTGGCGGGTGCGGGCTCCGCGCCGGGATCCGCCTCAAGCTCCACCGCGGGCGCGTCCATCGAGCTGGAGGAGCTGACCAAGAGCTATCCGGGCAACCCGTACCCCTCCGTCGAGAACGTCTCCATGGAGATCAAGGCGGGCGAGACGGTGATCCTCGTCGGTCCGTCCGGCTGCGGGAAGTCCACCACCCTGAAGATGATCAACCGGCTGATCGAGCCGACCAGCGGCCGGATCCGGATCGGCGACGAGGACGTCACCGGCATCGATCCGGTGAAGCTGCGCCGCAAGGTGGGTTATGCCATTCAGTCCTCCGGTCTGTTCCCGCATATGACCGTCGCGGAGAACATCGCGCTCGTCCCGAAGATGGTCGGCTGGTCCAAGTCCCGGGTGAAGGACCGGGTGGAGGAGATGCTGGACCTGGTCGGGCTCGACCCGCGCGAGTTCCACGACCGGTATCCGCGCCGGCTCTCCGGCGGCCAGCAGCAACGGGTGGGCGTGGCGCGGGCGCTGGCGGCCGACCCGCCCGTGCTGCTCATGGACGAGCCTTTCGGGGCGGTCGACCCGATCACCCGCGACCATCTCCAGGACGAGCTGATCCGGCTCCAGCACGAGCTGCACAAGACGATCGTCTTCGTCACGCACGACTTCGACGAGGCCATCAAGCTGGGCGACCGGATCGCGGTGCTGCGCGAGCGCTCGCACATCGCGCAGTTCGACACCCCGGAGGCCATCCTCACCAACCCGACGGACGACTTCGTCTCCGGGTTCGTCGGCGCGGGCGCGGCGCTCAAGCGGCTCAATCTGACCCGGGTGCGGGACGTGGGTGTCGCCGACTTCCCGACGGTGACCGTGGACGACCCGCTCCAGTCGATCTTCAACGCGCTGCGCAACGGCCGTCACAACGAGCTGCTGATGCTGGACCGGCGCGGCCGGCCGTACAAGTGGCTGCGGCGCGGCGATCTGATGCGGGCGAAGGGGTCCCTGGCGCGGGCCGGGACGCTCGTCCACGACACGGTGACGCGGGACGCCACGCTGCACGACGCGCTGGAGGCGGTGCTGACCGACAGCGGCGGGCGGGTCGCGGTGACGGGGCGGCGCGGGGAGTTCACCGGGGTGGTGGACATGGAAACCCTGATGAACTCCGTCCACGAGCTCCTGGAGGCCGACCGGCTGACGGCGATCGAGCACCAGCACGAGCTGGAGGAACAGCGGGCCCACCAGACGGGGCAGGAGCTGGAGGGCGGCGAGTGAACAACGGCGGTGGCCTCGGCGGACTCGACGACGGGACGACGGGGACGGGACCGGGAGCCGCGGCGGCGCCCGGGGGCGGGACCGGTGCCCGGCCGGGGGGCGGGCGGCCGCCGGGCGAACACGAGGTCCAGGGGCAGGCGTTCCGGGACGGGGCGCACGCGGCCGTGGTGGTCGAGAGCCATGCCGAGGAGGAGCCGGCCCCGCGGCCGGCCGTACCCCGGCGCCGGATCACCTGGCGCAAGCTCGTCCTGGTGCCCTCGTTCGTGGCGGCGATGGTGCTCGCCACCACCCTGTGGATCTCCCGGGCGGACCTGGACTCCATCGCCCGCAACGCGCTCGTCGGCGGCACTGTGCAGCTGCGGCTGTGGCAGCACGTACGCCTGACCGCGATCTCCACCTTCTGGGTGCTGGTCATCGCGATCCCGCTCGGTATCGCGCTCACCCGCCGGCGCCTGCGCCGGGCCGCCCCCGTCGTCACGACGATCGCCAACATCGGGCAGGCGACCCCGGCGATCGGCCTGCTGGCGCTCCTGGTGATCTGGCTGGGCATCGGCTCGTCGACGGCGGTCCTCGGCATGGTGATCTACGCGGTGCTGCCGGTGCTCTCCAACACGGTGGCCGGGCTGCGGTCGATCGATCCGCAGCTGGTGGAGGCCTCGCGGGGCATCGGGATGTCGGCGCTCGGCACCCTCGGCCGAGTCGAACTGCCGCTCGCGGTCCCGCTGATCCTCGCCGGGGTGCGCACGGCCCTCGTCCTCAATGTGGGGACGGCGACGCTGGCGACCTTCGGCGGGGGCGGCGGCCTTGGCGATCTGATCACCTCGGGCATCCAGACCCACCGGATGCCGGTGCTGGTGCTCGGTTCGGTCCTGACGGTGGCGCTCGCGCTGATCGTGGACTGGCTGGCCTCGCTCGCGGAAGTGGTGCTGACGCCGCGGGGGCTGGAGGCCGGGGCGTGAGGGGGGCGCGGCGGGTGCGGGGACGGGCGGAGGTACGGCGGGCGCGGGGGCGTGTGTACGGGCGGGCGGGGGTGCCGGGGGCGCGGGCGGCGGGGGCGCTGTTTCTGTTCGTGTTCGCGGCCTCGGGCTGCGGGCTGAAGAGCGGTTCGCCGATGGTGGACCATGTGACACCGGGCAAGCTCGGGCAGGGCGAGCCGCTGAAGGGCGCCTCGCTGACGGTCACGTCCAAGAACTTCAGCGAGAACATCATCCTGGGCCAGATGATCGGTCTCGTCTTCAAGGCGGCGGGCGCCGAGGTTCTGGACCGGACGAACCTGCCGGGTTCGATCAGTGCGCGCGAGGCGATCGTGAAGGGCGACGCCGACGCGATGTACGAGTACACGGGCACCGGCTGGATCACGTACCTCGGCAACTCCGAGCCGATTCCCGACCCGGAGAAGCAGTGGCGGGCGGTGCGCGACGCGGACCGGAAGAACGGGGTGGTGTGGCTGCCGCAGGCCGCGATGGACAACACGTACGCGCTGGCCGTGAGCAGGAAGAACAACGAGAAGTACCACCTGAGGACGCTCTCGGACGCGGCGGCGCTCTCGAAGAAGGACCCGTCGGCGGTGACGGTGTGCGTGGAGAACGAGTTCGCCTCCCGTGACGACGGGCTGCCGGGGATGGTGAAGGCGTACGGGATGAACCTGCCCGCGTCGAACATCGAGAAGATGGACGCCGGGATCATCTACACGCAGGTGTCGCAGTCGAACTCGTGCCTGCTGGGCGAGGTGTACACGACGGACGGCCGGATCCGGGCGATGGACCTGACGGTCCTGGAGGACGACCGGCACTTCTTCCCCAACTACAACGCGGCGCCGGTGGTGCACGCGGCGACGTTCGAGAAGTACCCGGTCATCGCGAAGCTGCTCGACCCGGTGACGGCGAAGCTGTCGACGGAGGTGGCGCGGGAGCTGAACGCGCAGGTGGACGTGGACGGGCGGGACCCGCACGACGTGGCCAAGGACTGGCTGGTCAAGGAGGGCTTCATCAAGGCGGATTGAGCCGGCGGGCCTCTCCCGGCCAAGTTGCAAAGAACTCTCTGCAAAAAACCCTTGCAGAGAGTTCTTTGCAACTCTACTGTGGTGTCATGCCCGAGATCGAGAAGGCGAAAGAGACCCCGCACGCACCGGGGGGTGAGCGCGAGGAGTCCGCCCCCGGCGGTGCGCCCGCCCCGTCGGAGAACCACGTCCTCAACCCGCGCTCCCTGCGGGCCCTCGCCCACCCCCTGCGCATCCAGATGCTGCGCGCCCTGCGCCACCACGGACCGGCCACCGCCTCGCAACTCGCCGAGAAACTGGGCGAGTCCAGCGGCGCCACCAGCTACCACCTGCGCCAGCTCGCCACCCACGGCTTCGTCGAGGACGCGCCGGAACTCGGCAAGGGCCGGGAGCGCTGGTGGAAGGCGACCGCGGGGGGCACCATCTTCGACGGGAACCTCTACAACGACCCCAGCCCCGAGGTGCAGGGCGCCGTCGAGGTCTACCTCCACGAGATCTCGAACATCCACACCCAGGAGCTCAACACCTACCTGGGCACCCGCCACCAGTGGGACGAGATCTGGCGGGAGTCCTCCGACATGAGCGACTTCACGCTCCATCTCTCGGCCGAGCACGCGAGTGAGCTCAACCAGAAGATCCACGACCTGATCGAGGAGTACCGCGGAGCCGGCGCCGGTGACGCGGAGACCCAGCGGATACGGATGCACCTGCACACCTTCCCGCAGCACGGCGCCAACTGACGCTCCCCGCCATGGCGTTCGCCTGGCGGGCCCGCCCGTCCGGCACGCCACGGCGCCCACCTCGCGGCGCCCCTCCCCCGCGCGTTCATTCCCCGCGCCTTCGCGCCCTCGCCCCCCTACGGGCCCTCTCGTCTCGCGCCGCTCGCCTCCCCGCACCCCCTTCGGGCCCTCTCGCGCCCTCGCGCGCCCCCTCGCCGCCCTCTCATGCCCTCGCGCGTCCGATCCACCACACCCCTGGCACCCCAGCCGACCGGAAGGGTCATTCAGCCATGCACTCCGACGTCCACCTCACCCTGCACCACCTGACCGCCGCCGAGCTCCGGCAGGCCGCCGCCGGGGCCGCCCACACCGACACCACTCCGACGACTCCCCGCACCCCGATACGCGTCCAACTGGGCTGGAAGCTCGTAGAGTTCGGCCTGAAGCTCGCCGCCCCCGGCGTGTCCCGCGCCGCTCTCGCCTGCCGCTCGGCGTCCGTCTGACATCCGTCCGGACACCCCCACCGGCACCGCCGCCTCCACCATCCGAACCGACCGCGCCACCCACACTGCCCGCACTGCCCCACCATCCGCACCGTCTCTGCCATCCACACCGCACTCTTCCGAGCCGTCCATCCGGCCGAGCCGCACATCCATCGCATCCGGGGGGAAGCACCGTGCGCACACTCACCCACGCCCGCGCGCCACTGGCCACCGTCCTGGCGGCCAACGCCGTGTCCATCAGCGGTAATTCGCTCACGCTCATCGGCGTCCCGTGGTTCGCGCTGGAGACCACCGGAAGCGCCGGGAAAGCCGGCCTGGTCGCCTTCTGCGCCGCCGCCCCGGTCGTCGTCTCCGCCATCGCCGGCGGCCCGGTCATCGACCGGATCGGCCGACGGCGGGTCTCCGTCGTCTCCGACCTGGTCTGCGCCCTCGCGCTCGCCGCGATCCCGCTGCTCAACCATGTGGGGTTGCTGCGCTTCTGGATGCTGTGCGCGCTGATGGCGGTCACCGGCCTCTTCCACGCACCCGGCGAGACCGCACGCAATGCTCTCGTCCCCGACCTCGCCGGGCGCGCCGGTACCCCGCTCAGCCGCGCCGCGAGCCTCTACGACGCCGTCTCGCGCGGCGCCCGGATGACCGGCGCGGCCGTCGGCGGACTGCTCGTGGCCCTGATAGGGGCCGACACCGTGCTGTACGTCGACGGCGCCACGTTCCTGACCTCGTCGCTGCTCGTCCTCGCGGGCCTGCGAGGCATCCCCTCGGCCGAACCCCAGCGCGACGCGCCGACGTTGAACCTCGCCACCTACCGGGCGGACCTGCGCGAGGGCTACTCCTTCCTGCTGCGCACCCGCCTTCTGCTCGCCGTCGACCTGATGGTGATGATCACCAACGGGCTCTCGATGAGCTGGAGTTCGGTACTGCTGCCGATCCACGCCCGCGAGGAGCTGGGCGGCTCGGCCGCGCAGGGGCTGCTGGTCGCCGTCTTCGGCGGCAGCGCCCTGGCGGGCGCACTGCTCTACGGCGCGATAGGCCACCGCTTCCGGCGCCGGCCGGTCTACACCGTCGGCTTCCTGATATCCACCGCGCCGATCCTCACGGCGGCCTTCACCCACACCACCCCGCCGCTCGTCGTGGCGGCGGCCTTCGGCGGGCTCGGCGCCGGGGTGCTCAACCCGATCCTCGGCACCGTCTTCTACGAGGTGGTACCCGACGAGCTGCGCACCCGCGTCGGCGGCGCCAGTACGGCGGCTGTCCTGCTCACCACCCCGCTCGGCGGTCTGGCCGCCGGCTTCCTGGTCGACAGCGCGGGCATCACGGCGGCGCTGCTCTGGGTCGGCGGGGCGTTCTTCCTGGCCACCTTGTCACCGCTGGTGTTCCCGGTCTGGCGGGAGCTGGACGACCCGCCCAGGCCCGCCGACGACGGCGACGCCGACAGCGACGGTGCCAGGGGCAGGGACAGGACCAGGGGCGGGACCGGGGACGAGAACGGGGTCGACGTGAAGTCCGGCCCGGCGGCCCGTACGGGCCCTAGCAGCTCGGGACCTTCGACTCCTGCTTCTGGTCGAGGGCGCGGAGCGACGACACCGCGTCGCTGAGCGCGGTGACGGGGACGAGCCGCAGGCCCTTCGGCAGTTCGGCCTGGGCCTGGGAGCACTCGCTCTTCGGCACCAGGAAGACAGTGGCGCCGTCGCGGGCGGCGGCCTGGGTCTTCAGAGCGACACCGCCGACGGCGCCGACCGTCCCGTCCGGGGAGATGGTGCCCGTGCCGGCGATGGTCCGGCCGCCGGTCAGATCGCCGCCGTCGCCGTTCCCGTGGATCTTGTCGACGATGCCGAGGGAGAAGAGCAGTCCGGCGCTGGGGCCGCCGACATCGGCGAGGTTCAGGTCCACCTTCACCTTGGCCGGGTCCAGCTTGAGATAGCCGAGGGCGGCGAGGGCGGCGGCGTCCTGCGACTCCTTCATCTCGCCGAGGTTGTGCTGCTGGATCTCCTGGTCGGACTCCCCGGTCGGGTAGACGGAGGACTTCGGCAGCACCGCCCGGTCGGTGCGGAACCAGGCGTCGGCCACTTCGGAGAAACCGATGGACGCGGACGGCCCGGTCGCCAGGATCGTGGTCATCCTCAGCTGTCCCTCGGTCGCGCGGACCGGGGCGCCGGAGACTGTGATCACCTCACGCCCCTGGTCCTTGCCGAGCACGTCGGCGGTCGTGCCGGGCTGCGCGATGGCGAACGGCAGCGGCGCGATTCCGGCGGCGGCGAACAGTCCGGCGACGGGCAGGGCACACAGCGCGAGGGCTCGGGTGCGCGGGAGACGGGCGAGTGGGGAGAACACGCCCCCAATCTACTGGTCGCCCGCCCATGACGGCCCGTGCACCCGCCAGGACCCGGCGGGTGCACGGGCGGGGCCCGGCAGTTCGGGGGGCGGTACCAGCTCGCGAAGCCGATCCCGGCGGGTGCACGGATGGGGGCAGGCGGGCGGGTCCCCGGCCGCCTGCCCATAGAGGGTCGGGGGCGGCCCGGTCGGCCGGGGCCGTGCGGGCGTCGGCCCCACCGCCGGGACGGCCGAGGCCGGCGGGGCGGTCGGAGGCGGTGCGGGCGTCAGCCTCACTGCCGGGGCGGCCGAGGCCGCTCGGATGGGTCGGGGCGGTGCGGGCGTCAGCCGGTGGTCCGGGGGTACGCCCCCGCGCCCTGACCGGGGGCTGGATGTGGTCCGGGGGCACCTTCGCACTCCGCCCGGTGGCCCGAGTGGTCCGAACACGCCGCAGCACCCGGCCGGTGGCAGGTGGGGCCAGGGAGGGGCCAGGTTGGCCGGAAGAAGGGGAGAGGAGGAGGTGGGGGGTGGGGGTGGGAGGGAATCCAGTGGGGCCGCACGGTCGAGAAGAGCAGGGCGGGTCGGCAAGCCGGGGCGAACGAAGCCGCCCGTAATAGCGCCGGGACGGGCGGCTGAGACCAGAGCCGAGACCTCCGCCTGGGGCAGTCAGGGAAGACAGGACATCCGAAGAGGCGGCCGGGTAGTCGGCAGCCGGAGCCCTCGGTAGCCACAACGTCTGCCGGGGCGGGCCGTCGGCAGGCCCCGCCCCGGCAGGCCCCCTCAGAGCCCGGTGCCCGACCCCGGTCCGGTGTGGTGGGCGAAGAAGGCGCGCAGGCGGTGGCGGAGCGCGGCCAGTCGTGCGGTCGGCGGGGCGGTGCCGACGAGCGCGGTGCGGGTGGTGGGGGTCACGAGTCCGGCGGCCTGGAGCGCGGGGACGAGGGAGGCGTAGTCGGTGAACGCCCAGTGGCCACTGTCGGCCAGCAGGACCCGTTCGCCGGTGAGGCCTGTCCAGGAGCGGGTCAGCCGCTCGGCGCCGGCGAAGCCGTCGGTGCGGCAGAGCAGGAGGGGCCGGCCGAAGCCGTCCAGGGGGTCGAGATCGAGGTAGCCCTCCAGGTTCGCCACCGCGCGGACCCAGGGGTCGGCGTGGGCGGTGGAGACGGCGGCGGTGCCGCCCGCCGAGTGTCCGTAGATCCCGGCCGCCGGGGCCGGGGGCAGGCCGCCGAGCCCTTCGCCGAGGGCCCGGTCGAGAACGAGCCGGAGGTCCCCGACACGTGTGTCGATCAAGGTGCGGAAGGTCGCCGGGTCGGGTTCCCCGCGCAGCGCCGTGATCCGTACCCCGCCCGGCAGTTCCACCTGACTGGCGTCGCCGGGGTGGTCGACGAGGACCACCGTCCAGCCGTGGCCGGCCAGGTCCTCGGCGAGGCTCGTGCCCAGCGTGCGGGAGTCGCCGCCGCCGGGGCTGTACAGCAGCACGGGGCGGCGGCCGGGCAGCGGCGGCGCTTCGAGGTGGCCGTGGGTGAGGACGGCTCCCCAGTCGACCGTTCCGGCTGGGGGCAGGCCGGAGTGCACCGCGGGTGCGAGTTCGGCGAACGCCCGGGCGGCGGCCGGGGTGAGCTGGGGGACGCGGGGGCGGCCCCGGACGTCGCGGGCCGGGTACAGGACGGTGAGCATCACCTCCCGTACGCCGCCCTCCCAGGGGTCGGTACGGGAGGGGTCGGTGAGGTGGACGGTGCGCAGGCCGACGGGGTGGGGTCCGGTGGGCGCGGGCAGCCGGATCGCGGTACGCCCCGGCGTGACGGCCCGCGCGGTGGCGGGCAGGGAGCCGGTGGCGGGCAGGAGTGCGGTGGCGGCGCCGAGCAGGGCGCCGCGAAGGAGAGTACGTCGTGAGGTCATACCGGCATGCTGGAAGCGGGGGCCGCCACGGCGCGAAGCTTCAGGCCTGGGCCGAAAGGCTGGCGGGAGAAGGGGAGTTGTGCGGGTGTTGTGTGTCCACTTCACGACGGAGGATCTGTCCCGGGTCCGCTTCGCGCCGCGTCCGGCGCCGCTCCAGGAGCTGCACGCGGCCCTGACGACGGCGGTCGCGCCGGGGCGGGACCCGTTGTTCGGCCGCTGGCGCGGCCGGGTCCTGCGCGCCCTGCCGGCGACCGCCGGGCCGCTCGCCGATCTGGTGCCGGCCGGTCGTCCGCCGGCGTTCCTCGACGTCCTCGCCGACACGCTCGACGAGAGCTTCGAGCTGATCCGGACGGCCTGCCCGGAGACCGTCCGCGCGGAGCTGGAGCGGGTGTACGGGGCCGGGGTGCCGCCCCGCTGGGTCCGGGGGCTGCACGCGGGCGAGGAGGCGTCCTGGCGCGTCGTGCGGCGCGCCCAGCGGGCCGCGTACGAGGCAGTGCTCGCGCCGGTCTGGCCACTGGTACGGGATCTGCACCGCGAGGAGTTCGCCCGGCACGCCCTGACGGTCGCCGAACACGGTCTGGGAGCCGCGCTGACGGCGCTCGCACCGGGCTCGGTGTTCGACGGGAGCGTCTGGCGATGGCCGGCGCCTCCGGATGCCACCACCCTTACATCTCAAGGGAGTCGGGGATCCTGGGAGCGGCCTACGGGCGGCCCAGTGGGCGGGCGCGCGGTCCGGCTCGGTGGGCGGGGCCTGGTGCTGGTGCCGACCTTCCACCACCCGGCGGGTCCCCTGCTCCAGGACCTGCCCGCCCGCCCCGTGGTGCTCACTTACCCGGCGGGCTCCGGCCACCCGCCCGCCCCGCTCGCACCCGACGGCCCGGATGGCTCGGACGGCTCGGACGGCTCGGACGGCTCGGACGGCTCGGACGACCCGCTCACTCCCGTACTGGGGCGCACCCGGGCCGAGTTGCTGCGGTTGCTCGCCGAGCCTCGCTCGACCACGGAGCTGGCCCGCGCGCTGCGGGTGAGCAGCGCGACGGCATCCGGGCACGCGACGGGGTTACGGACGGCCGGCCTGATACGTACGGTCCGCGCCGGTAGATCCGTACGCCATGAGCGGACCGCGCTCGGCGACCTGGTCGTGGGCCCGCAACCGGCCCCGCGACTCACCCCACACCCCACTCCACGCCCCACCCCGCCCCCGCGCCCGACCCCCTGACCGGCACCAGCCCGCCCCGCCCCCGAGGGGGGTGGCCCGCCCTCAGGGGCGGGTGAACTCCACTCGTCCCAGGGGGTTTACCTCAGTGCCGCGTACCGGGCCCGCGTGATCGACTGTGCGCTCGGGATACGGCCGAGGGATACGACCGAGGGGGTCGGATGAGAGTCCGGATCGGGTACGCGGCGTGGATCGTGGGCGTGGTGCAGTTCTTCGTCGTCCACGCGATCGTCGAGTCGGCGTGGGCCACGCCGTACAGCTGGGCACGGAACAACATCAGCGACCTGGGGAACGCGCTGTGCGCCGTACAGCGGCAGCCCGAGCCCCGGTACATCTGCTCGCCCGAACACGCCCTGATGAACGGGTCGTTCATCGCACTGGGTGTGCTCTTCCTGGCCGGCGGAGTCCTGATGGGCGGGGCGCCGTGGCGTCGGGGGCCGCTCGCCGCCGTGTCCCGGGTGCTGCTGGCCGCAGCGGGCGTGGGGTTCGCGCTGGCCGGACTGTTTCCCGCCGACGCCCATGAGAACCAGCACGTCCTGGGCGCCCTCTTGATCATGGTGTTGGGCAACACCGGTCTGGTGCTGGCGGGTTACGCCCTGGAGCGGAGCACTCCAGCGGCGCTGCGGTGGGGCAGCACGGCGCTGGGCGTCGTGGCGATCACAGGGTTCGGGCTGTTCCTGTCCCGCCACTACCTGGGCCTAGGCCTCGGCGGCATGGAACGGGTCGCCGCGCTGCCCCTGCTGGTCTGGACGGTGGCGATCGGCGTCCACGGCCTCACCCGCCGCGCGACGGATCCGCGCGGGCGATGACGGCGGGGCGATGACCGCCTGGGCCTGACCACCGCCCGGGCGCCGGTCTTCACCCCTCTAGAGAGACATCCGGGGCATACGCCGGGAGGCGAGGCCCGTCCCCGGAACCGTCGCCTCCCGCCAACCCGCCGCCCCGAAGCGGCCGTTCCGTCGTCTAGCGCAGGGCTTCGGCGACCTCGCGGGCGGCGTCCACGACCCGAGGGCCGACTCGTTCCGGCACCGCGTCCGTGAGCATGACGACGCCGACGCTGCCCTCGATGCCGGTCACGCCGAGCAGCGGGGCGGCGGCGCCGCTCGCGCCCGCCTCCAGTTCGCCGTGGGTGAGGGTGAAGCCGGACTCGGCGAGTTCGCCCTGCCGGGCGGAGAGGATCGCGCGGCCGGCCGCGCCCCGGTCCAGCGGGTGGCGGAAGCCCGCCCGGTAGGCCACGTGGTAGTCGGTCCACGTCGGCTCGACGACGGCGACGGCGAGCGCCTCCGCCCCGTCGACCAGGGTCAGATGGGCCGTCGCCCCGATGTCCTCGGCGAGCGAGCGCAGCGCGGGCAGCGCGGCCTCGCGCACCAGGGGGTGCACCTGGCGCCCGAGGCGCAGGACCCCCAGGCCGACCCGGGCGCGGCCGCCGAGGTCGCGGCGGACGAGGGCGTGCTGTTCGAGCGTGGCCAGCAGACGGTAGACGACGGTGCGGTTGACGCCGAGTCGGTTGGACAACTCGGTGACGGTCAGGCCGTGGTCGGTGTCGGCGAGCAGTTTGAGGACTCGAAGTCCCCGGTCGAGCGTCTGGGAGGTCTCCGCGGTCACGACGCCCTCTCCTTCGGAGTGAGTGACAGCGGGCGGCGCTCACGGGGGCGCGGCACCGGTCCCATCGGCGACGCACGTCAGCGGCCGCCGGCAGGACGGGTGTACACCGGCTGCGCTCCGTGGCGGCGTTGCCACGGGGCGGTTGCTTGAGCCGGGAGAGTAGCGATCCGCTCCGCTCAGCGGAAGACCTCGTCCAGAATCCGGGCGTGTGCGACCTGATACGCGCGGTTCGGGACCTAAGTCGCCCGAACAAGGGACTTTGGCGGACAACGGCGCCCGGTTTGACCTCGTAACGTAGGGGTTGTGCGAGGCCGACCGTGGGGGCCGTGCCTTGCCATGAGTGAGGCCCGTACGCCATCGGCGTACGGGCCTCACTCGCTGTTCGTGGAGGGGGTCGCCACGAGGTCTCCGCCCCGGGGATCACCCCACAGGCCACCCGGCGGATCACCCCGGGGCCTCCCCGCGGATCACCCCGGGATCACCCTGGGCTCACCGCATCCGGGTGGCCCACTCCTGCACCTTCTTGATCCGTTCCCGGATCTGCCCGGCGGTCGCCTCCGCGCTCGGCGGGCCGCCGCACACCCGGCGCAGCTCGGTGTGGATCACCCCGTGCGGCTTGCCGCTCTGGTGCACATACGCGCCGACCATGGTGTTGAGCTGCTTGCGCAGTTCGAGCAGCTCCTTGTGGGAGACGATGGGCCGCCGTTCCGCCGGGAGTTCGATCAGGTCGGCCTCGCTGTCCGGCTTCTTGCGGCTGTGCGCGATCTGCCGGGCCTGCCGCTTCTGGAGGAGCAGCTGCACCTGGTCGGGTTCGAGCAGCCCGGGGATACCGAGGTAGTCCTGCTCCTCCTCGCTGCCGGGGTGGGCCTGCATGCCGAACTCGGCGGCGTTGTAGAGCACCCGGTCGAAGACGGCGTCGGACTCCAGCGCCTCGAAGGGCAGCATGTCCTGCTCGCCGGTGTCCTCGTCCTGCTGCCGCTCGGCCTCGGCCATCTCCTTCTCGGACTCGGCGTACGGGTCCTCCTCGCCCTCCTTCTTCGGCCGGTCGAGGACGTGGTCGCGCTCGACCTCCATCTCGGTGGCGAAGCCGAGCAGGCTGGGGATGGTGGGCAGGAACACGGACGCGGTCTCGCCGCGCCGGCGGGAACGCACGAAGCGGCCGACGGCCTGGGCGAAGAACAGCGGGGTCGAGATCGTCGTCGCGTACACGCCGACCGCGAGCCGGGGTACGTCGACGCCTTCCGACACCATCCGGACCGCGACCATCCAGCGGTCGGTGTTCTCGCTGAACTCGTCGATGCGGTTCGAGGCGCCGGTGTCGTCGGAGAGCACGACGGTGGCCTTGGTGCCGGTGATCTCGCGGATCAGCTTGGCGTAGGCCCGCGCGGAGTCCTGGTCGGAGGCGATGACCAGGCCGCCGGCGTCCGGGATCGACTTCCTGACCTCGGTCAGCCGCTGGTCGGCGGCGCGCAGCACATTGGGCATCCAGTCGCCGCGCGGGTCCAGGGCGGTACGCCAGGCCTGCGAGACGGCGTCCTTGGTCAGCGGCTCGCCGAGGCGGGCCTCGATCTCGTCGCCGGCCTTGGTGCGCCAGCGCATGTTGCCGCTGTAGGAGAGGAAGATGACCGGCCGGACGACTCCGTCGCCCAGGGCGTTGCCGTATCCGTACGTGTAGTCCGCGGACGAACGCCGGATGCCGTCGTTGCCCTCCTCGTAGGTCACGAAGGGGATCGGGTTGGTGTCGGAGCGGAAGGGCGTGCCGGTGAGGGCGAGCCGCCGGGAGGCGGGTTCGAACGCTTCCAGGCAGGCCTCACCCCACGACTTGGAGTCGCCGGCGTGGTGGATCTCGTCGAGGATGACGAGGGTCTTGCGCTGCTCGCAGCGGTTGCGGTGGAGCATGGGGCGCACACCGACACCGGCGTAGGTGATCGCGACCCCGTCGTATTCCTTGCTGAGCGGCCCGGCGCTGTAGTCCGGGTCGAGCTTGATGCCGACGCGCGCCGCCGCGGCCGCCCACTGCTTCTTCAGATGCTCGGTGGGGGCGACGACCGTGATCTGCTGCACCACATGGTGGTGCAGCAGCCACGACGCGAGGGTCAGGGCGAAGGTGGTCTTGCCGGCGCCGGGCGTGGCGACCGCGAGGAAGTCACGGGGTTGCTCCTGGATGTACTTCTCCATCGCGCCCTGCTGCCAGGCACGCAGCTTGTTGGCGGTGCCCCAGGGGGCTCGTCCGGGGAAGGCGGGAGAGAGGTGATGGGAGGCGGTGGTAGTAGTCACGATCTCCGGTTCGACGCTCGTCCAGATATGACAACCGGGCCACCTTACCGGTGCCGCCACCCCGATCCGGAACGCGCGAGCCGGTGCCGCGGGCTCTTGAGAGAGTCCTCACATGGCCGGGCAAAGGCCTTGCAATCGCCCCGCTATGTCCTCTATATCCGCCACTTTTCCGCTCGCTACACCCACGACCAGGTCATATGCCTCATCGAGGTCCGCGTGCCGGAGATCGATCCCGTTGACGGCGAGGAAGGTGGCCGCCGCGAGCCAGGCGGCGCGCTTGTTCCCGTCGACGAAGGGGTGGTTCGAGGCGAGGGCGTGCAAGAGGACGGCGGCCTGCTCGTACGGGCCGGTGTACGCGCTCTCGCCGAACATGCGGGCTCGGGGGCGGTGCACCGCGGACTCCAGCAGCCCGGGCGCGCGCAGTTCCGGGTCGCCCTCGCCGGTGAAGGCGAGCCGGGCGATGTCCCGTACCTCGGCGACGGTGAGGAAGCGGGTCGTGTCCGGTGTCACGCTCCGGGTCGGGGTCGTGTCCGGCGTCGTGTTCCGCGTCGGCATCGTGCTCATTCCCCGAGCCTCCGCAGCAGGCTCTGGTGGCGCTGCGCGAGCCCCGTCGCCGCGACGCGCGTGCGCGTGGCCTCGTCGGCCACGTAGCGCCGCAGGGCCTCGGCGGCCAGCTCCTCGACGCCGGCACCGCGGGCGTCGGCGAGATCGGCGAGGGCGGGGGTGACGGTCAGCGTCACGGTGTCAGGGTTTATCCGGTCACGGTTCACCCGTCGATCGTAGGCGGGGGTACGGGCCGGGAGCGACGGGGTTTCCGGGCGGGGTGCGGTACCCGGCCCGGGCTTCCGCCGCAGGTCAGGGCCGGGTCGGGGCCCGTCCCTGGCCCGCTCTGGGCCCGCTCAGGCCTCCGCCGGTACGGCCCGCAGCCGGGTCGCGACCCATACACCGACCGCCGCCACGGCGGCCATGGGCAGGAAGACGGCCACGAAGGCCCCGGGGTGCGACGCGAAATCACTGGATGCGAAGTGGACGTTCCCCGCCGCTCCCCCGCCGAGCGCCACGAAGGCCGCGCCGCCCGCCACCAGAAGCAGGACGTTGGACAGACCGTCGGAGATCTGGAGGGCGGCGGAGTTCGTGCCCGCCTCCTCCGGCGGCGACAACTTCAGCAACAGCACGCTGGTGGAGGAGATCGCGATGCCCATGCCGAAGCAGCCGAAGGCCCAGGCGACCGCCACCACCCAGGCCGGCACACCGTCGATGAGCACGCTCGGCGCCGCCAGGATGCCCAGCGCGATCAGCACCATGCCGCCGACGACCATCGGCTCCCGGTACGGCTCGGTGCGCGGCCGGGACTGCACCCACGAGCCCAGCGCCCAGGTCACACCGCCGAGCGCGAGCGAGAGTCCGGCGAGCGTGGGACTGAGGCCCCGCTCGGTGACCAGCATCAGCGGGATGAAGGACTCGGCCGCGATGAACGAACCGGCGGCGATGCCGCGCAGCAGGATCACGGACGGCAGCCCGCGCGCGGCCCGGGCGGTGCCGCGCGGCAGCAGCCCTCGGATGGCGGGGACGAGCAGCGCCACACCGGCGGCGGCCGGCAGCAGCGACAGCCAGCCGAGTTCCTGCCCCGCGTACTGGAGCAGCCCCGCGCCGAGCGAGATCGCGAACGCGAGGCGGATCCGCCGCCGGTCCCAGCCGGGGACGGGGGCCGTGGGGTCGGCGGGCCCGGACGCGGTCCGGCGTATCGCGGGCAGCGCGAGGGCCAGCGGGAAGACGACGAGGGCGGGGATGCCGACGAACACCCAGCGCCAGCCGAGCTGCTCGGTGATCGTGCCGGAGGCCAGCGGGCCGACGACGGACGGCACGACCCAGCCGGCCGCGAACGCCGCGATCATCGCGGGCCGCAGATGTTCCTCGTACGCCCTGCTGATCACCACGTACAGCGCGACGATCACCAGCCCGCCGCCGAGGCCCTGCACCGCCCGTCCGAGGATGAACAGCCACATCGTCGCGGCCGTGCCGGACATCAGCAGTCCGGCCGCGAAGCAGCTCATGCCGACCGCGAGGGGGGCGAGGGGGCCGGAGCGGTCGGACCACTGGCCGGCGAGGACCATGCCGAAGAGGCTGGTCGTGAAGTACGCGGAGAAGGCGAAGGCGTAGAGGGAGACGCCGTCCAGCTCCTGGGCGGCGACGGGCATGGCGGTGCCGACGGCGGTCGCCTCGAAGGCGATCAGCAGGACGACGGACACGATGCCGATGCTGAGCGCCCGATGAGCCCGGTCCAGCACGGAGCCGCCGCCTTCCGGGAGGGGCGGCAGGGCGGCGGGGGCGGGTGCGACGTCGGCGTCCGCGCCGGCGTCGCGTGGTTCAAGGGCGCTCATACGCCAAGAGTAAGGGGCATATGACGCGATGGCCCCTGTCGGGAGTCGGATCCTCGTCCCCCCGATGGTCGTACGACCTCCGGCCCGCGCGACCTGGCCTTATGGCGGGCGCATGGCGAGCGTATGACGGCCCTGTGGCAGCCCGCCCGGATCCGTTGAACGCCCCGTGCCGGGCCCGTAGCGTCGTTCCCGTCACCACCGCGACCGTGTACCCGAGTGGTTCAGGGACTCGCCTGCAAAGCGAGCAACGTCGGTTCGAATCCGATCACGGTCTCCACGCGCCCGGACTCCTGGGCAGGCTCCCTCGAAAGCGGGGAACCCGGGAGTCCGGAACGCCCCCGTCTACGGCTCTTCCCACCCGTCCCGCCGCCGTGCCACAGTCCGGGCATGATCGATGAAGGAAGACGCAAGCTGGGCGGCGCCCTCGGCGTCGGCATCGCTGTCGGAGTCCTGCCCGGCATCAGCCTGGGAGCGGAGACCTCCGACGCGTTCCTCTCCTACGGCTACGCGGCCGTCGTCCTCGTCATCCTCACCCAGCTGATCTTCATCGGCCCCTCCCGCCGCGTCCCACCGCTCGCGCTCCTGTTCTTCGGCGCGCTCGGCTTCGTGGAGGACGCGCTGATCTGGTGGCTGCTGTCCTGGCTGGGCCCGAAGATCTCCGACCTCCACGTCGAGGGCCTCGGCACGATCCTCCTCGCGGCCCTGATCACCCGCGCGGCGACGCTGCTGGCCTCCCAGCTGACCCGGGGCGGGGAGGCCGCCGAAGGCTGAGGGCACGCGAGCAGCCGTCAGAACGCCTTCGAGGACGGAGGTTTGGGAAGCGAGAGCCTGTCGGGGATCCGAGGGGAGTCCTTGCACCCCAGGAGTTTCTGAGCATCCCGCGCCAAGGAGGCCACTACCCGGCCCGGCAGCCCCGGCTCTTCCTCGCTGGCCCTGTTGCCCACGAACTCAATCTCCAAGGGCAGGCCCGCGCGCTGACCCGGCGGGGAGCCGGCCACGCGGCAAGGGAAAATAATCGAATAGCTGTCGCGCGTGAGAGGATCCGAGTAAATACCATCCGCGATCTCGCGCATGCCGGATACCCCCTGATCCGCCATATCCATGGTGAAGTACGACCATCTCATGTGGGCCCGGATATTCAGGGCCACCTTCTCGCTCTTATACCAGGTCAACAGGCAGCGCTCATAGAGGTGAGGAAGCTTGAACTCTGTCGGCTTTGATTCCCAGCGGCGCGCATCTTCGAGCATGGCGTGACGCAAGCTGGAGGAAGGCGCCGCCGACACCCTCACATCATCCCCCAAGCCTCGCTTCAGCGCCTCTACATCTTTGGCACCGAGAGCATCTCGGCACACCTTCATCGATTTCTGCGACGCGCTCTCTCCACCTTGCTCGCCGGGCGCGCTTTCACACGCCACAGCCAGAAGGACCGCCGATATCACCGCGGTCGCCTTGACCGCCCCCGGAAGAGTCAGCCTCACCGGACCTTCCCTTCGGCGCCAGCGATGTCAGCGGCCCCGGCCTTGTAAGAGGACTCCAGGTCTCGGATGAGATCCGCCTTCTGCGGGGCGCTCAAGTCGAGCGAATCGGCGTAATTCACGAGTGGCCGGACGGCACCCTCCCGCCCTGCCGCATAGAGGCCCTCAATGCCTTTCCGAGCCTCCTCGTCATTCTCGTATTCGTTGTCCTTGAGATATTGAAGCGTGTCCGTGGCGTACGAAGTGTTGACCGCCCCACCCACGTTCTCCACGATCATCGGCACCACCGTGGCCGTGACGACTCCGGCGGCCGGACCCACCAGTGCCCCGGTACCCAAGCCGACCGCCGCACCGACCAAGCCGCCCACGGCGGCCTTTCGCCATTCGGCGGTCTTCTCCATCTCCAGGTTCTTGGCATCCTCGATGTCCGTGAACTCGACCCCGATCGCCGTCGCTCTCGACTCGTCGAGGATCCCGTGGACCTTGGCACCGTTGTTCGCGAACTCAATGGCCTTTTCGCTGTCGTCCGCCATCGCATGGATGCCGCCGGCCGTGAACAGCTGCTGGGCCATCGTCATCGTGCGGTACCCCTCACTGTCGCCCGCGACGACCCTCATGAAGTTGACACTCGCCCCCTGCCCGAAGTCGGTCCGCGCACTCCCGTCGCTGCTGTGGGGGAAGAATTCGTCCCGCCCGACGAAGTCCGCCGAGTTGCCGAAATTCATCGTGGAGTAGTTGAGGTCGTCGATGTACGCGGCGCCCATGCGGCCCAGGCTGTCGGTCAGCGCCTCGTGCCGTTTCATCAGGTCGCCGCCGGAGCCGTAGTCCTCGACCACTTCCTTCATGATCTTCGCGGTGTCGGCGTCGCGGTGCAGGCCCGCACTCGCGTCGTCCCACGCGTGCCCCGTCGTGGCCGCCTCCAGCGCGTGGCCCAGGGCGTCGGGCAGGTAGGTCGCCGAGTCGCCGCCGGGGGCCCGCCCCGGGGTGTCGGGGAAGGACTCGTAGTGGTCGTCCTGGAAGAAGTCCAGGTAGCTGGTGAAGGACTTGTCCGGGTCGTCCGGGTAGAGGTCCACCGGGGACGTGGACGGGGTGACGGCGGTGTGGTTCACCGAGCCGTCCTCGTTGTAGGCCGTCGGCGGGTCCGCCAGGAAGAACTGCTTCGCCGCCTCCGGGCTGTGGCCGAGGGCCTCCAGGACCGAGACCATCGGGTCGAAGCCGGAGCCGTTGACCCCGGACGGGTTGTACGGGTTCTTCATCCCGTCGTTCAGCGTGTTGTTGCCGAACATGTACGGGTCCTTGGCGTGCAGCTGCGTGACGTGTTCGGCGATCGGCTTGAGGAACGCGGGGCTGTACTCGCCGTTGCGCAGAATGCCGCCGAGCAGCTGGTATCCGTAGGGCGGGTGGTAGTCGTTCTTGCCGAGCGGGATGGGCTCGGTGCCGAGCTTCCGCAGATCCCTGGACCAGCGTTCGGCCCACTGGTCACCGCCCTGGGTGGCCTGGGCCAGGTTGAGGCCGAGGTTCTTCTGCAGGTCCTGCACATCGGCGACCCGCTGTTTGTCCGGCCCACCGTCGGGGCCCGTGGTGTCCACCGACAGCTGCCCGAAGAACTCCAGCGCCCGCTTCGGGCCCAGCCCGTCGTAGAACGCCCGCGCGAACACCTTGGAACCGCTGTTGTCCGCCAGCAGTTCGTTGAGGCGCTCCAGCTCCGCGTGCGAGAGACCCTTGCCCTTCTTGGCGAGAGCGAGAGCACGGTCGGCCTCTTCGGCGTCGAGGCTGGTGTACTTCGGGGCGCTGAAGTCGTGCGGGTCGGTGGTGGCGTCCGCCTTCAGCGCGTTGGAGCAGGCGACGTCGGCCTCGTCGCAGGTGTCGAGGATGGCGTCGATGCGCCGTCGTAAGGCGCCGATGGCCTGTTCCTCTTTGTGGACCAGGGCGCGGTGGTCCGGGTCGTTCCGCGCCTCCGGGCCGGCCGTCTCCGCGACCGGGTGAGCCGCTTCCACGGTTCCGTTGAAGCGCACGACCAGCCCCTGGGCCGGAGCCTCGCTGTCGGTGATCCTCTTCAGCTCGTCCTGGGCCTTCTTGAAGGCCTCGTACCCCTCGTGAAGGACCTTGTGGATGCCGTCGGCTGACTTGGCCGCGTCGCCGAACTCCTTGGCGGTCTTGTCGATGAAGGGCTTGGCGACCCCGGCATTCGTACCCTGCCAGTCCTCGTCCTTGGCCTTCGCGGCCATTGTGGTGCGCGCGTCCTCGGCGAGACGGTCCAGCCTGGACTTCATCTCCGCCCAGTCCTCGACCGCCGCCTTGAGTGTGGCGAGCGACGCCCGCATGACACTGGCGTACGTCAGCATGACCGTCCCCCCTACTTCAGGTACTCGTCGATCTTCGACCGGCTGATCGAGGTACGGATGTCCTGGTCATCCCGGGCATGCAGGGCCGCGCTGTAGTCGAGATGGTTGGAGATGTGAGCGCACGCGTCGACCAGCGTGCGCAGCTGGGAACTCCAGGTCCGCTGCACGGTGTTCATCGCGATGCCCGTGAGGAAGCCGTTGTCCGTCAGATCGCCGCCCGCCTCCTCGGTGGTGGCACTCGCGTGCTTGCCGTCCCGGGCGAGACGGCCGTGCAGTTCGTAGGCGGCGCGCCCGATGGCGCCGAGGTGGTCCTGCCGGACCTTCAGATCCGCGTCACTGGCGCCGCCTCGGGAAGGGTCCGCCTGATTCAGACGCATCGCGATGCGTTCTCGCGCCGCCTCGCGGGCGGACGCCCATTCCTCGTCGAAAGACATGCTGCTACTCCCCCGTCCGGCGAACCGTCGCCGTCCGCCGGCGCCCTTCCCCCGGGCGACCGCGCGCGCCACCCACGCTAATGCAAAGAAATGGAGCGCCAGTTGCCGTCGGAGCGGCGCAGGGAAGGTCTGGCTGAATCCATGAGTCTCGCGAACGCCTCGGACCCTGATTTCGCACGGTCGTTCCCCACTGTGAGCAGGGCACCAGGCCGACCAACCGTCGTATGCGAAACGTCAACTTTCATAAAAGTCTGACCGAATCAGGCTCTCGACTTTGCAACTGAAACAAGCCAGATGGCGAAACACGACGGAGTGCGACGGGAGCACAACTAAAAACGCTCCGCCCCGGGCCTTCGACAGGCCCGGGGCGGAGCGTGTAATTCAGGACATCAGGGCGTCAAGAGGTGACCACCGCCGCCTGCGGGCGGATCGGGAGGCGGTTGACCGGGCGGCCCGTGGCCGCGCGGACCGCCGAGGCGACCGCGGCCGGCGAGGTGACGACCGGAACCGCGCTCGCGGGCTTGGCGCCGAAGGGGGCGACGACGTCACGCTCCTCGACCAGCTTGACGATGCGGATCTCCGGGGCGTCCAGGGCGGTCGGCAGGGCGTAGCCCGTCAGGTCGGGGTGCCGGACGATG
The DNA here is from genome assembly GCF_043198875.1 of Streptomyces sp. NPDC048718. NCBI lineage: Bacteria > Bacillati > Actinomycetota > Actinomycetes > Kitasatosporales > Streptomycetaceae > Streptomyces > Streptomyces sp. NPDC048718. The sequence goes on along the minus strand of NZ_JBICVG010000005.1, from coordinate 70,697 downwards.
CCCCGGGAGGTGCGGAGGTTCTCGGTGAGGGCCGCGCCGACGCCCTGGGTGACGCCCGCCTCGATCCGGGTGGCGAGCTGGGCCGGGTTGAGGACCCGGCCCACGTCCTGGGCGACGGCCATCTCCACGACCCGTACGGTGCCCAGTTCCACGTCCACGTCCACGACGGCGCGGATGGCGCAGAACGCGAGGCCGACGAAGGCGTCGCCCTGGCCGGAGTCGTCCAGCGGCTCGGTGGGGTGCGGGCGGCACTGGGCGGTGGCCCAGAGTTCCTTGCCCTCCAGCGTCTCGGCGACGGTGGTGGACAGCACCCCGTCGTACGAGGTGATGCGGCCGTCGCTGATCTGGAGGAGTTCGGTGGACATGCCGAACGTGTGGGCCAGCGGCTGGAGCAGTTGCGTACGGACCATCTTCGCCGCGCGTTCGACCGCGCCGCCCGAGACCCAGGTGTGCCGGCCGTGCGTGGCCGGTCCGGCCGGGGGCTGGTCGGTGTCGACGGCGGCCACATGGACCTCCTCGACGCCCAGCGTCTCCTGGACGATCTGGCGGGCCAGGGTCGCGAAGCCGGAGCCCGCGTCGACGGCGGCGCAGATGACGGTGGCGATGCCGTCGTGGACCCGGACGGTGGCCGTGGAGACCTCGTCGGTGCCCTCGGCGCCGAGCATGTGCACCATGCCGAGGGCGTAGCCGACGCCCCGCCGCACCGCGCCGGGATCCCCCGCGCCGTCCGGGCCGCCGGGCAGCAGCCAGTCCTCCTCGGGGGCGTCCATGGGGAGTTCGGGCAGCGGGAAGTCCCGTACGGCGGCCAGGAGTTCGGCGACCGGGGCCGGACAGGTGACGGTCTGGCCGATGGGCAGGATGTCACCGGTGGCCAGGACGTTGCGCATGCGCAGTTCGACCGGGTCGAGGCCGAGCTTGCCGGCCAGCTTGTCCATCTGCGCCTCGTACGCGGCGCACACCTGCATCGCGCCCTCGCCCCGCACATGGCCGGACGGCGGGTTGTTGGTGCGAACCGCCCAGCCCTCGACGAAGGCGTGCGGGACGACGTACGGACCGCAGGCGAAGGAGACGGCGGCGGCCAGCGACTCCGACGAGGAGTCGGCGTAGGCGCCGGCGTCGAGCAGGATCTGCGCCTCCACCTTCACCAGCCGCCCCTCGGCGTCGGCGTGGTGGCGGTAGCGCAGCAGGGCGGGGTGGCGGTGGGCGTGGCCGAGGAAGGACTCCTCGCGGGTGGCGGTGAGCTTGACCGGGCAGCCGGTGCGCAGCGCGAGCAGCCCGAGCGGAAGCTGGAAGCCGGGGTCGTCGCGGTCGCCGGTGGCGCCGGGGACACCGGTCACGACCACCTTGACCTGCTCGGGCGGCAGGCCGAAGCAGGCGGCGGCGAGGTCGCGGTCGGTGTGCGGGTCGGTCGAGGAGGTGTAGATCTCGACGCCGCCGCCGGGGCGCGGGACGGCGAGCGCGGCCTCCGCGCCGACCGTGCCGGTGTCCTGACGGCCGATCCGGTACAGCCCCTCGACGACGATCTCGCCGACGGCCTCCTGGTCGCCGAAGCGGAGCGGGATGTGCCGGATCAGATTGCCGTCGGGGTGCAGCGGCTGCGCGGCGAACGCGGCCTCCGGGTCGGTGACCGGTTCGAGCACCTCGTACTGGACCGCGATGGCCGCCGCCGCGAGCCGGGCCGTGTCGGGGTGGTCGGCGGCGACGGCGGCGATCGCCTCGCCGTGGTGGCGGACCAGGTCGGAGGCGAAGACGGGGCGGTCGGCGACCCGCCGGCCGTAGGTGGTGGCGCCGGGCACGTCGGCGTGGGTGATCACAGCCCGTACGCCCGGCATCTCGGCCGCCGCCGACGTGTCGATCGACACGATCCGCGCGTGCGGGTGCGGGGAGCGCAGGATCGCCGCCCACAGCAGGCCCTCGGCCCACAGGTCGGAGGCGTAGGGGAAGGTGCCCTCGGTCTTGGCCCGCGCGTCGGCCTGCGGGAGCGAGACGCCGATCCCGTGGACGCGCGGGCCCTCGGGGTCCATGGTCGTCGGGTCGCTGCTCACGCCGTGCCTCCGTCGTACGGGTGCGGGATCTGGTGCGGGATCCGGGCGGCCTCGTCGCCGCCGGCGCCGGCCTGCGGGTCGGGGTCGGCCGCGCGGGCTTCGACGACTTCGCGGACCGCTTCGAGGACGCCCCGGTAGCCGGAGCAGCGGCACAGGTTGCCGCTCAGCGCCTGCCGGGTCTCCAGCTCGGTCGGGGCGTGGTTGCCCTCGAGCAGGTCGTGGACGGTCATCGCCATGCCGGGGATGCAGAAACCGCACTGCACACCGCACGCGGCGAGGGCCCGCTGGACGTCGGACGGCTCGCCGCCCGCGGCCAGGCCCTCGACGGTCCGCACCTCGCTGCCGGCCGCCGTGGCCGCCGGGACCAGGCAGGACGCGACGAGCCTGCCGTCGACCTGCACGTTGCAGGCGCCGCACTCGCCCTGCGAGCAGCCGTCCTTGGCGCCGGCGAGGCCGAGCCGCTCGCGCAGCACGTAGAGCAGCGACTCGCCGACCCAGGCGTCGGTGACGGGGCGGTCGGCGCCGTTGACGCGCAGCACGTAGGAGGTGTGCGGGTGTTCGTCGTTGCCCATCGGGGGGCCGGCGGGCACGCCGAGCTCGTCCATGGCGGGCTCGACCGCGACGGCCGGTTCCGCGAGTGCGGCGGGTACGGGGGGTTCTGCGGGTACGGCGGGTTCCGCGGCCGCGGCGGGCGCGTCCGTCACGGGCGGCCGGGCCTGCTCCGGTACGAACGCCACGCCGGGCGCCGGGACCGCGCCGGCCTCGGCCTCAGGCTCGTGCTCGGGTACGGGGGCGGATGCGGGAACGGATGCGGGGACGGGCTCCGGTACGTGCTCCGCCGCCGGCTCCGGGACGAACTCCGCCACGGGCGCCGGGACCGGCACCTGCTCGGACATCGGTTCCGACTCGGGCTCCGGCATCTGCTCCGGCCCCGGACCGGGGGCGTGCACCGGCTCGGGAGCGTACTCCGGCGCGTACTCCCCGACGTGCTCGTGGAGGTGCTCCTGGACGTGTTCCTGAACGTGCTCTTGAACGTGTTCCTGGACGTGCTGTTCCTGCGCGTACTCCCGTACGTGCTCCGCCCAGGGCGCGAGAGCGCCCCCCGGCAGTGTGTCCGACGCCCCCGCGTACGTGACCGGCCCCGGCCCGGCCGCCCCCGGCTGCTGGTGCTGCTGCGCCCAGGACTCGTACGGCGTCTGCTCCGCCACCACCGGCGGCTGGACCTCCCAGCTGCCGGCCGCCACGGGACCCGTCGCCGGATCCGCCGCCGGGTCCCCCGTCGTGAACGGGGTCAGCGGCGTCGTCGGCGTGTGGGGGGCGAGGGGGGTGAGCGGGGTGATCATCGGCGGCACGTACCCGTGGCCGGGCGCCTCCAGGGGCGTGCCCTCCAGCATGAACTCGGGCGGCAGCTGGACGAACGCCGTGGCGTCGCCGTCGTACCCCTCGCTCTGCGGGACCGGTTCCCATCCGCTCGTACGGTTGTCGTCCTTGTGTGCGTCGCTCACGACAGCGCCCTCCCCAGTGCCCGTCGGGCCAGCGCGGCGACCGTGCGCCGCAGGTGCAGTACGGTCGGCGGCACCTTCTCGTCGCCTTGCGGGTCCGGCACGCAGGCGGCGCCCACGTACTCGCCGAACGCCGTCAGCGCCTCCGGCGCGAGACCCCGCTCGCCGTCCCAGTCCACCAGCGAGGCGATCCACTGCTCGGCCTCCAGCGGCCGCAGCGGCATCGGCGCGATCGCGCCGACCGCGCAGCGCACCCCGCGGCGCGCCGGGTCGAGCACGACGGCGACGGAGGCGGTGGCGCGGGCCGGACCGGTGCGGCCGGTGGCCTTGAGGAAGACCTGCGGGGCGTGCAGCAGCGGGACCCGGACGAAGGCGACCAGCTCACCGGGGGCCAGCAGGTCCCGGCCGGCCAGCAGATGACTGACCGGCATCTCACGGGTGCCGAGCGGGCCGACGACGACCAGCTCGGCTTCCAGCGCGGCGAGCACGGGCAGCGAGTCGCCGGTGGGCGCGGCGGAGACGATGTTGCCGCCGAGGGTGCCCGCGTTGCGGATCTGCGGCGGGCCGGCGGCGCGCGCGGCGGCGGCCAGCGCCGGGATCAGCGCCGCGAAGTCGGGGCGTCCCATGCGGGCGTGGGTGAGTCCGGCGCCGAGCAGGGCGTGGCCGTCCTGGTACTGCCAGCCGCGGATCTCGTTGATCCGGCCGAGGCCGACGAGCCCCGCGGGGCGCAGCCGGCCGCGGTTGACGGCGGCCATGAGGTCGGTGCCGCCGGCCACGGGCACGGCGGCCGGCATGGCGGTGAGCGCCCCCACGGCCTCGTCGAGCGACACGGGCAACGTCACGGACCGCGCCGTGTGTGGTGCCGTCTGTGGTGCGTGCGTGGTCAACCCGCTGCCCCTTCCCGGTGTCCCGGAGTTCCCCGACCGTCCCGGCGCTCACGCCTGTGTGGGCGTACGGTACGTCCTCCCAGCCTGGACGTTGCAACTCTGGCACATCTTCCGAACCGTACGTCGCGAGGGTCCGTGAAGCGGAGGTTCCGGGTGCGGCGGCCCCAAGGCCCCGTTTCACCGTGGCACGGAGGCGCGGTGGCGCGGGGCGGGGCGCGGCGGGTCGCCGGGCGGGCGGGTCTCACACGTTCGGGGGCGTTCCCTCCAGAGGGCGACCCGGCACGCCCGGGCGACGCTGCCAGGGGCGGGGCCCGCCGGGCGGGCGGTACTCCACGCCGAGCGCGTCGAGGCGCCGGTAGTGGGCGGTCATCCGGCGTTCGAATCCGGCCAGGTCGCGGGCGTCGGGGGCGGGCAGCCGGGACCAGGCGACCTCGGCGAAGGCGGCGAGCCGGGGCTGGGTCTGGTAGTCGACGCGGGCCCGGTTCTCCATCACCTCGGTCCACACGTTGGCCTGGGTGCCGAGGACATGGGCGGCGGCCGCCTCGGAGAGGCCCGGCGGGACCGGGTCGAATCGGTAGACGTCGGCCAGGGTGCGCACGTAGCCGATGGGCATCGGCTCGTCCTCGCCCGGGTCTTGACGGTAGTCCAGGTACACCTGCTGCTCGGGGCACATGACGACGTCGTGGCCCGCCTCGGCGGCGGCGATCCCGCCCGCGTAGCCGCGCCAGGAGGAGACGGTCGCGCCGGGGGTGAGGCCGAGCCCGGTCGTCCCGCCCGCCGTGTCCGCGAGGGGTGCCCCGCCGGCCGCCGGTCCGCCCTCCAGGATCTCGTCCCAGCCGACGAGCCGGCGGCCGCGCGCGGCGAGCCAGCGGTCGAAGTGGCGGACGAACCACGCCTGGAGCCCGTCCTCGTCGCCCACGCCCAGCTCCGCGATCCTGGCCTGGGCCGTGGCCGACGCCTTCCACTGGTCCTTGGGGCACTCGTCGCCGCCGATGTGGACGAAGGGCGAGGGGAAGAGTTCCAGGATCTCCTCGAAGACGTCCTCGTAGAACCGGAGTACGGCCTCGGTGGGGGCGAGCACGTTCGGGTTGACGCCCCAGGTGTCCCAGACGCCGAGGGCGGCGGTGTCGACGACGTCGGTGTTGCCGAGTTCGGGGTACGCGGCGATGGCGGCCTGCGAGTGGCCGGGGACGTCGATCTCGGGAACGACCGTGATGTGCCGGTCGGCGGCGTAGGCGACGATCTCGCGGAGGTCGTCGTGGGTGTAGTACCCGCCGTGCGGGGTCTCGTTCCACTGCGACGAGAGCCGGTGGCCCCACTTGCTGCGGGGCCGCCAGGAGCCGACCTCGGTGAGCCGGGGGTGGCGCCGGATCTCCACCCGCCAGCCCTGGTCGTCGGTGAGGTGGAGGTGGAGGACGTTCAGTTTGTGCGCGGCCATCAGGTCGACCTGACGCAGTACGTCGGTCTTCGGCATGAAATGGCGGGCGACGTCGAGCATGAGACCGCGCCAGCGGAAACGGGGGCTGTCGGTGACGGTGAGACACGGGAGGTCCCAGGTGTGCCCGGCGGGCGCCACGGGTGCCGCGCGGTACGCCTCGGGCCCGAGTAGCTGACGGAGTGTCTGGGCGGCCCAGAACACCCCGGCGGGGCCGCCGCCCTCGATGACGACGGCGGTGTCAGTGGCGGGCGCTCCGGCGGCGTCGGGCGCTCCGGCGGGACCGGCGAGGGAACCCTCCGCGGGCAGGACGGACAGGACGTAGCCCTCCGGTCCGTGCTCCCGTTCCACGTCCGCGCTGATCCGCAGCCTGATGGCGCGCGGCCCCGTGCCGTCGGGCAGCGGCAGACCGGTCGCGGCGCCGAGTGCGGACCGCAGCCAGCGGGCGGCGCGGTGGGTGCCGGGGCCCGCGTCGAGGGTGGTGCGCTCGTCGAGCGTGACGTACCCCGGGGCGGCGCCCCGGCGCACCGCCTCCCGGGGCGCCGGGATCAGGTCGAGGCCGGGGTACGCGGGGCGGTCACCCGCCGAGTCCGCCGAGGCTGCCGAGCCCATCCGATCCGCCGAGTCCACCGGGTTCGCCGAGCCCACCGGGTCCATTCGGTCCATCGGGTCCACCAGATCCGCCCTTCACCGTGCCGCCGAGCCCGGGTATCGAGGTCACCGCTGTTGCAGCATGCGCAACGGTCGTTCCACATGGCACAACACGCGTGAGCGTAGACGCGGGCCGGAGGCGCCACAAGTACTCCCGCCACCACCACCGCCACCGGTCGGCATATGACAAACGGCCCCCGGCGGGTCCGCCCCATAAGGGGCGCCCGCCGGGGGCCGTACGGCCTTCCGGCCTGGCGTCGGAGGACTACTTCTTGTCCTTGCCGCCCTTGTCCTTGTCGCCGCCCGCGCCCATGGATTCGTAGATCTCCTTGCACATCGGGCAGACCGGGTACTTCTTCGGATCGCGGCCCGGCACCCAGACCTTGCCGCACAGCGCCACCACGGGAGTGCCGTCGAGGGCGCTCGCCATGATCTTGTCCTTCTGGACGTAATGGGCGTAGCGCTCGTGGTCGCCGTCACCGTTGGACACCTGCGGCGTCGGCTCGACGAGGGTCCCCGTACCTGCCCCGCGCTCGGGCTCGAGAGTGCTCATGGCACCCAAGGGTACTGGGTGGGCAGCGCCCCCAGGCCCGCCCGCGTACGCCCCTCTTTCGGCCGCGCGCGACCCCGCGCCCACCCGCGTTCGCGCGCCGGTCCGCACCCCGACCACACCCCCGTCGCACCCGCCGCCGCGCGCCACCACGGACCGCCACGGACCGCCGCACGCGCCCGCCCCGAGGTCCGTACGACCCGGAAGCGGCTCAGTTGAGGGAGGGGTCGTCCGGGTACGTGGCCACCATCGCCAGCTCGCCGCGCTGCCGGCGCAGCACCTGCCGCCACAGCGTCTCGGGACGCGGGGCGGAGACGTCGCCGGGCTCGGACTCGACGACGTACCAGGCGCCGTCGCGCAGCTCGGTCTCCAGCTGCCCCGGCCCCCACCCCGCGTACCCGGCGAAGATCCGCAGGGCGCCGAGGGCCGGGCCGACGAGTTCGGGCGGGGCCTCCAGGTCGACGAGGCCGATCGCCCCGTGCACCCGGCGCCAGCCCAGCGGGCCCTCGTCGCCGGGGATGACGGCGATGCCGAGGGCGGCGTCGAGCGAGACGGGCCCGCCCTGGAAGACGACGCCGGGCTCGCCCGCGAGAGCGGCCCAGGAGGCGAGGACGTCGCCGACGGTCACAGGGGTGGGCCGGTTGAGGACCACGCCGAGGGAGCCCTCGTCGTCGTGATCGAGCAGCAGGACCACCGTGCGGTCGAAATTGGGGTCCGCGAGCGCGGGGGTGGCGACGAGCAGCCGGCCTGTGAGCGAGGACACCTCCGTCATGCGAGCCATGATCCCGCATCTTCGCCGGCGGCGTTCGGGTATCGCCGGGATCGCCGGATCGCCGGAGGCCTCCGGGATCCCGGAGGAACGACGGGGAACGACGGGCACCGACGGGGATCGACGGGGTTGCCCCGCCCGGTCCGGGGCAGACGTACGCCACCACAGGTCAAGCCGTGCACCGTCGCGGCCCCCCTTGAGGAGGAACCGGAAGAAGCGGACGGTGACACTCCGCAAGATCACGAGAGCGGAGGGTGTTGTGCCGAATTCATTACATTCGCGAGCCCCCCTCACCCACCCGAGTGGGGTCCCCGCGCCCCTTACTCTTTTGACTGGCCCATCCGACCTACGACCCGGAACGCGAGATTCATGACCGGCACTGACGATGTCCTGCTTGTCCACGGCGGCACCCCGCTGGAGGGCGAGATCCGCGTCCGCGGCGCGAAGAACCTCGTGCCCAAGGCGATGGTCGCCGCGCTGCTCGGCAGCGCGCCGAGCCGCCTGCGCAACGTGCCCGACATCCGTGACGTCCGCGTGGTCCGCGGACTGCTCCAGCTGCACGGTGTGACGGTCCGCCCCGGCGAGGAGCCGGGTGAGCTGATCATGGACCCGACGCACGTCGAGTCCGCCAACGTGGCCGACATCGACGCCCACGCCGGATCGTCCCGCATCCCCATCCTCTTCTGCGGCCCGCTGCTGCACCGCCTCGGCCACGCCTTCATACCCGGCCTCGGCGGCTGCGACATCGGCGGCCGGCCGATCGACTTCCACTTCGACGTGCTGCGCAAGTTCGGCGCCACGATCGAGAAGCGGGCCGACGGGCAGTACCTGGAGGCCCCGCAGCGGCTGCGCGGCACCAAGATCGCCCTCCCGTACCCCTCCGTGGGCGCGACCGAGCAGGTCCTGCTCACCGCCGTCCTCGCCGAGGGCGTCACCGAGCTGTCCAACGCGGCCGTGGAGCCGGAGATCGAGGACCTCATCTGCGTACTGCAGAAGATGGGCGCGATCATCGCCATGGACACCGACCGGACCATCCGGATCACCGGTGTCGACCAGCTCGGCGGCTACAACCACCACGCCCTGTCCGACCGCCTGGAGGCGGCGTCCTGGGCGTCGGCGGCGCTGGCGACCGAGGGCGACATCTACGTGCGCGGCGCGCAGCAGCGTTCGATGATGACCTTCCTCAACACGTACCGGAAGGTCGGCGGCGCCTTCGAGATCGACGACGAGGGCATCCGCTTCTGGCACCCGGGCGGTTCGCTGAACGCGATCGCGCTGGAGACGGACGTGCACCCCGGCTTCCAGACCGACTGGCAGCAGCCGCTGGTGGTAGCGCTGACGCAGGCGTCCGGTCTGTCGATCGTGCACGAGACGGTGTACGAGTCGCGGCTCGGCTTCACCTCCGCGCTCAACCAGATGGGCGCCCACATCCAGCTGTACCGCGAGTGCCTGGGCGGCTCCGCCTGCCGCTTCGGCCAGCGCAACTTCCTGCACTCGGCGGTCGTCAGCGGCCCGACCAAGCTGCAGGGCGCCGACCTGGTCATCCCCGACCTGCGCGGCGGCTTCTCGTACCTGATCGCCGCTCTGGCGGCGCAGGGCACCAGCCGGGTCCACGGCATCGACCTGATCAACCGCGGCTACGAGAACTTCATGGAGAAGCTCGTGGAACTGGGTGCCAAGGTCGAGCTGCCGGGCAGCGCGCTCGTCTGACCGGCTCGCCCGGACGGGCGGAAGCCGGCCCGGTAAGGGGCCTGGCAAGGGCCCGGCAAGGGCCCTGAACCGGCCCGGAACCGGCTGAAAACCGGCTTGGAATCGACACGGAAGCCCCTTCTCCGCCCGCACGGGCCCGGAGAAGGGGCTTCCGCTTGTTTCTGAGGCACGAAAAAGAGGGCGGCCACCCCCTGACAGGGTGGCCGCCCTCTTCGCCCGCCTGAGCCGCTTCCGCGGCCTTCGGCGTGCTGCCTCCAGGCCTTACTTGCCCTTGGCGGCTTCCTTGAGCTTCGAGCCCGCGGAGACCTTCACGCTGTAACCGGCCGGGATGTTGATCGGGTCGCCGGTCTGCGGGTTGCGGGCGGTGCGAGCGGCACGGTGGGTGCGCTCGAAGGTCAGGAAGCCGGGGATGGTGACCTTCTCGTCGCCCTTGGCGACGATCTCGCCGACGGTCTCGGCGAGCGCGGCCAGAACGGCGTCGGCGTCCTTGCGGGTCACCTCGGCGCGGTCGGCCAGGGCGGCCACCAGCTCACTGCGGTTCATTTCGTTACTCCCGTGTTTCTTCTTGCCTGTGAGGCGGGTTGCCTGTGAGGCGGGCCATGCGGCGCGAGGCCGCATGAGTGGGCACTGCGAAGCATGCTGCCAGGGCCCTCGGACACTCCCTGGACCCGGGTCCGGTCCCAGACCCGCGCGCCCAGACCGCATCCTGCCCCCACCAGCGGCGGGAACGCCAATCCGGCACCCCCTGGGGTCACACGAAAAGCGCCGGTTCCCACCCTGGTGACGTCGCGTCGCCCCCGTCCGGCGGACGCGCCGGTACGGAGCCGAACTACCACCCTAAAGGCGGGTTTGGGGTGCGCCGACCCGCGACACGCACCCCAGGGGCCCCTCGGGTCCGGTCACGGTCCGTGCAGGGCTCCGCCGACCCGTCCAAGGCCCTGGCGGGGGCCGTCGGGGCCGGAGCGCGCCCGTGCGCGACGAGCCCGGCCGTACGCGGCCGGGAGGCCGGCCACGCGCCAAAGCCGGGAGCCGGGAGCCGGGAGCCGGGCAGACTCCGGCGCGCCACCCGCCGGGCAGCGGACGCCGGCGGGCGACAGCGGGCGGCCACCGGAGGGCTACCCGGCCGGGCGCCGTACGCGGAAGTCGCCCAAGCCCCTGTCAGGAGCCGCTCGGGCGCGGTCAGGCGCCGGCGGCCGCCGCCTTCGCCGCCTCGCGGACGGCACCGGCGACGGCGCCGGCGACCTTGTCGTTGAAGACCGAGGGGATGATGTAGTTCGGGTTCAGCTCGTCCCGGGTGACGACATCGGCGAGCGCGGTGGCGGCCGCCAGCATCATCTCGGTGTTCACGGTCCTGGACTGGGCGTCCAGGAGACCGCGGAAGACACCGGGGAAGACCAGCACGTTGTTGATCTGGTTGGGGAAGTCCGAACGGCCGGTGGCCACGACGGCGGCCGTACGGCGAGCCTCGGCCGGGTCGACCTCCGGGTCCGGATTCGCGAGCGCGAACACGATGGCGTCGTCCGCCATGGCGGCGATGTCGTCCCCGTCGAGGACGTTCGGGGCGGAGACGCCGATGAAGACGTCGGCGCCGGCGACGGCCTCCTTGAGGGTGCCGGTGACGCCCTCGGGGTTGGTGTTGTCGGCGATCCAGCGCAGCGGCGAGTCCGGGGCGGCGTCCACGAGGTCGGCGCGGTCCGCGTGCACGACACCGTGGATGTCGGCGACGACGGCCTGCTTGACGCCGGCCGCGATGAGCAGCTTGAGGATGGCCGTACCGGCGGCGCCGGCACCGGACATGACGACCCGTACGCCGCTGATGTCCTTGCCCACCACGCGCAGGGCGTTGGTCAGCGCGGCGAGCACGACGATGGCGGTGCCGTGCTGGTCGTCGTGGAAGACGGGGATGTCGAGGGCCTCGCGCAGCCTGGCCTCGATCTCGAAGCAGCGGGGCGCGGAGATGTCCTCCAGATTGATGCCCGCGAAGCCGGGGGCGATCGCCTTGACGATGGCGACGATCTCGTCGGTGTCCTGGGTGTCCAGGCAAAGCGGCCAGGCGTCGATGCCGGCGAAGCGCTTGAAGAGGGCCGCCTTGCCCTCCATGACGGGCAGCGCGGCCTTCGGGCCGATGTTGCCGAGGCCGAGGACGGCGGAACCGTCCGTCACGACTGCGACGGAGTTGCGCTTGATGGTGAGGCGGCGGGCGTCCTCGGGGTTCTGGGCGATGGCCATGCACACGCGGGCGACGCCCGGGGTGTAGATCATGGACAGGTCGTCACGGTTGCGGATGGGGTGCTTGGACGCCATCTCGATCTTGCCGCCGAGGTGCATCAGGAACGTACGGTCGGAGACCTTGCCCAGCACGACGCCCTCGATGCCGCGCAGCTGCTCGACGATCTCCTCGGCGTGGGCGGTCGAGGTCGCGGCGATGGTGACGTCGATACGCAGCTTCTCGTGGCCGGAGGCGGTCACGTCGAGGCCGGTGACGGAACCGCCGTGGGTCTCGACCGCCGTGGTGAGCTGAGAGACCGCGGTGCCGCTCGCGGGCACCTCCAGGCGGACCGTCATCGAATACGAGACGCTGGGCGCCGTTGCCATGACCGTGTTCCTCTGCTTTCCCTGTTAACGCTGCTACGCCGCCCAGGCTGGTCGCCCGGCGGCATCCTTCGATCGTCGCACCTACCTGCCAGTAGCAGGTAACTGCGGTCATTTCGTTTCCGGAAAACTTCTTCCATCATTCGAGAGACCGGAAGGAAGCAGAAGAGGCCCCGGTCACCTGGAGGTGACCGGGGCCTCGACTGTGTATCGAGTTCAAGTGGCACCGACCCGCCATGCTCGCCTCGCGGCAAGTGGTCCCTCTAAGGGACGAAGGTTGGGCCCGGGGGCTTGGATCGAGCCGGTGCCACCGACAAGGCTAACAAACCACCTTGGTACGTGATTCCCGAAGTGCGTGTCGACGTTCGAACCGGCCCCGGACGGCCGCAGGGGCGGGGTCGCTCGGGGTCGTAGAGCGCTCGTGGAGGGCTGTCGTGGACGGCGGCCGCGGGGAGGCGGGGCCAGGCCCGTACGACCGGACATGACCGGGTGCGACCGCCCCGCCCGTACGCCCCGGCCGGCCCCGACCCTGCCACCCGCCCCGGTCCGCCCCGGCCCCGCCTCGGTTCGACCCGGCCCCGCCTCGTACGCCTCAGTCCCGGAGCAGGTCCGGCACGCCGTCCTCGTCCGGCAGGTCGCGCTCGCCGGAGATCACCGTGAGCGCCTGCGTGGACCGGGTCAGGGCCACGTAGAGCACCCGCAGTCCGGCCGGCGACTCGTCGGCGATCTCGGCGGGCGACACGACCACCGTCGCGTCGTACTCCAGCCCCTTGGCCTCCAGGGAGCCGAGCGCGACGACCCGGTCGCCGAGCCCGTCGAGCCAGCCCGCCGCCTGCTTGCGGCGGTCCATGGCGACGACCACGCCGACCGTGCCGTCCACCTCGCCGAGCAGCCGTTCCGCCTCCGCCCGCACCGTCCTCGCCATCGCCGCCTGCTCCGGCAGGGCGACGAAGCGGGGCTCGACGCCCGTGGAACGCACCGCGCGCGGCGACTCCTTGCCGGGCATCGCGAGGGCGAGGACCTTGGCGGCCAGGTCGGCGATCTCGGCCGGGTTGCGGTAGTTCACGGTGAGTTCGAAGCGGCGGCGCGGCCGGGTGCCGAGGGCCTCGTCGCGGGCGGCGGCGGCCTCGTCGGGGTCGGACCAGGAGGACTGGGCCGGGTCGCCGACGACCGTCCAGGTGGCGTGCCGGCCGCGGCGGCCGACCATGCGCCACTGCATGGGCGTGAGGTCCTGGGCCTCGTCGACGATGACGTGGGCGTACTCGACGCGCTCGGCGGCGAGCCGTTCGGCGCGCTCGCGCTGGGTCTCCTCGCGTACCGGCATCAGCTCCTCCAGGCCGGTGAGCTGGTCCAGCGGGTCGTACTCGCGCTTCTTGCGCGGCCGGGCCGGCGTACCGAGCAGCGTGGCCAGCTCGTCGAGAAGCGCCACATCGTGCACGGACAGACCGGGACGGCGCAGCGAGCGGGCGAGCCGGCGCGTCTCGCCGGGGTTGAGGATCCGGCGGGCCCAGCGGCCGAGCCGCTTCTCGTCGGCCATGGCGTCGAGGACCCCGCGGGGGGTGAGCTCGGGCCACCAGGCGTCGAGGAAGGCGAGGAAGGAGTCCTCGGTCGACACGTCCTCGTCGAAGGAGGAACGCAGTTCGGCGGCGAGCTGCGGATCGCTGTGCCGGCCGGCGGCACCGGACTTGGCGTACAGCGCGTCGAGCAGCAGCCGGCGGGCGCGCGGGCGCAGCAGGTTGACGGGCGCGGTGCCGCCGAGCACGTTGTGCCGGATCCGCTTGAGGTCGTCGGCCTCCAGCTCCAGGCGGCGGTTGAAGGCGACGACCCGCAGCCGGGTCGGGGTGCCGGCCGGGGCGGCTTCGGGCCCGCCTTCCTCGGGGTCCCCGAGTTCCGGCTGTACGACGGCCTTGGGCGCGGGCGTCTCCAGGGCGCCGCGGGCGGCCTTGCGCAGCACGGCGAGCATCCGCGAGGAGCCCTTGACGCGGGCGACGGACGGTTCGTCGTACGCGTCGGCCTCGACCCCGTCGACGAGCGAGCCGAGCGCCCGGATGGCGACCTGGCCCTCCTCGCCGAGCGAGGGCAGCACGCCCTCGGTGTACGAGACGAGCAGCGGGGTCGGCGAGACGATGAGGATGCCGCCGGAGTAGCGGCGCCGGTCCTGGTAGAGCAGGTAGGCGGCGCGGTGCAGGGCGACGGCGGTCTTGCCGGTGCCGGGCCCGCCCTCGACGTACGTCACGGAGGCGGCGGGCGCCCGGATGACCAGGTCCTGCTCGGCCTGGATGGAGGAGACGATGTCCCGCATGGTGTGGCTGCGGGCCTGGCCGAGCGCGGCCATCAGCGCGCCGTCGCCGATGACGGGCAGGGTCTGCCCGTCGAGGGTCGCCGTCAGCTCGGGACGCATCAGGTCGTCCTCGACACCGAGGACCTTGCGGCCCTTGGACCGGATGACCCGGCGGCGGACGACCCGGCCGGGGTCGACCGGGGTGGCCCGGTAGAACGGCGCGGCGGCGGGCGCGCGCCAGTCGATGACCAGCGGGGAGTAGTCGGCGTCGAGAACGCCGATCCGGCCGATGTGCAGGGTCTCGCCGACCTCGGCGGACGTACGGCCGTCGTCGTCGGTCCGGATGGCGTCCTCGGCGGGCTCGACGGAGGTGTACGCGCCGTCGGGGCCCTTCTCGCCGTCCTTGCCGTAGAGGAGGTCGATCCGGCCGAAGAGAAAGTCCTCGAACTCGTTGTTGAGCCGGTTGAGATGGATGCCGGCCCGGAACACTTGGGCATCCCGTTCGGCGAGCGCCCCGGGGGTGCCGACGTGGCCCCGCTGGGCGGCGTCGTTCATCAGGAACTCCGCCTCGTGGATCTTCTCCTCCAGGCGGCGGTAGACCTGATCCAGATGTTCCTGTTCGACACCGATCTCACGGTCTCTGACCGTGTCGACGGCTTCCTGCGCGGCCACCGGGGCCCCCTTCTGACGTGCACTGGGCAGCCGTCGAGCGTACGCGACGCAGAGCCCCCTGTCAGTCCGCATCCTTTTTTGTGGCTCGGTTCTCCTCCTGCCTTCGGCGGGGGGACCCCCACGGGTGCCTGGTGCCCGGTGCCCGCGCGGGGCGAGGCGGTGGGGGCGGGCGCGCACGAGCACACAGCGGAGGGCGGGCCCGCACGTGAGTGAGGCGGCAAGGCGCGGGCCCGCACGTGAGTGAGGCGGCTACGGGCGAGCGCATGTTGTTTGCGTCGCGTTGGCCTTTTTTGTGGCTCGGTTCGCCTCCGGGTGCCTGGTGCGTGTGTCGACGGTCGACCGTGCTCGGCCCACTCGTTCCTCGCGGGCCTGCGCGCGCTCTCCCTTTCGACACCCGCGGCACCCTTCGGCTCACTCGCCCGTAAAGGGCACCCCGCACCTCTTCGCAACGACAAGGGCGGGCGTGCTGACCTTGGGCAACCCAGGCACCGGACGTTCACCCCCGCCCCGCGCCGACAAGTGCGGGCTCACCCTGCCGCTTTGCACTCGTGCGGGCCGGCCCCCGGAGGCACCGTGAGTGCGGGCCGGGAACCTGCCGTTAGGTCTTTGTGCGGCTCGCCGCGTACGGCCGAGTGAGCCGAAGGGGTGCGTCGGGGGAACAGTGCCGAGCACGATCGGTGCTGTGAGTCCGACTCCAGCACCCCGTGGGGGTCCCCCCGCCGAAGGCAGGGGGAGAAGGAGGCACAAAAAGGCCAACGCTGCGCAAACAACATGCGCCCACCCGTAGCCGCCTCGTACCCGTGCGGGCCACGCACCAGCGCCGCACCCACCCGCGAGCCCAGCCCCCAGCCGCCGCACTCACGTGCGGGCCGGCCCCCGGAGGCACCGCGAGTGCGGACCACGCTCCTGCCGTTACGTCTAGGTGCGGGTTGCTGTGTACGGCCGAGTGAGCCGAAGGGGTGCGTCGGGGGAACAGTGCCGAACGCGCACAGGCCCGCGAGGAACGAGTGGGCCGAGCACGATCGATGCTGTGAGTCCGACTCCAGCACCCCGGAGGCGAAGGAGGCACAAAAAGGCCAACGCGACGCAAACAACATGCGCCCACCCGTAGCCGCCTCGCGCACGTGCGGGCCACGCACCTGCCGCCGCACCCACCCGCAAGCCCAGCCCCCGCCGCCGCACTTACGTGCGGGCCGGATCCCTGCCGTCTCACGCCCGTGCGGGCCACGCACCTGCCGCCGCACCCACCCGCAAGCCCAGCCCCCAACCACCTCGCGCACGTGCGGGCCCACCCCCAGAGGCACCGCGAGTGCGGGCCACACACCAGCCGCCGCACCCACCCGCAAGCCCACCTTGGCCACCACCAAGTGCGGGCCACCTCCCTGCCGTTACGCCTGACCGCAGGTCGCCGCGTACGGCCGAGTGAGCCGAAGGGGTGCGTCGGGGGAACAGTGCCGAACGCGCACAGGCCCGCGAGGAACGAGTGGGCCGAGCACGATCGGTGCTGTGAGTCCGACTCCAGCACCCCGGAGGCGAAGGAGGCACAAAAAAAGAGAGAGGGTCGGCCCGGGCGTACGGGGGAGTCGCCCGGGCCGACCTGAACCGGAGCGGCTCGGGGGGTAGCCGGTCCGGTTGTCCTGGTGTCCCCGCAGGTCAACGCCGGGGGCACCCACAGCATGAACGTTGAACGGTTTAATATCTACGAATCGTTTTTCCTACGAATTCACACACGGAGAAACCAGGCCCCCCGGGGAGGGTGCGGTGAACAAAACGGCCTTGCGCGCCCTGCTCAAGGAGCGCCGTGAGCTGATCGCCCCCGAGGCCCATGGCCTGTCCCGCCCGACGGGCCGCGGCCGCCGTGCCCGCGGGCTGTCGCAGCAGCAGGTCGACGAGCTGACGTGCCGGGCCATCGACACGTACAACCGGCTGGAGACCGGCCGTTACCCGAATCCGCCCGCCGACTATCTGCGTCAGGTCGCCCGTCTCTTCGGTCTGAACGAGCAGGAGTGGGTGTCGCTGTGCCGGTACGCGGGGATCGGCGACCCTCCGGGGCCGCTGCATCCGTCCTCGGGCCTGGAGGTGCCGGGGGTGTGGCAGGAGGCCGTGGACGGGATCCGGCACATGGCGTACGTGACCGACGCGTCCTGGAATCTGCTCGCGCACAACCGGCACTTCGCCGACATGTACCCGGGTGGTGTGGCTCCGTCGAACACCATGCGCTGGATGCTGCTCGACAAGTCGGCCCGTGACGCGGTGCTCGTGGACTGGCGTGCGGGCTGGGCGCCGTTGATCCTGCCGCAGTTGCACGCCGCGCTGGCCGCGCGCCGTGACGACGCGACGCTGCGGCAGATCGAGCGGGAGGTCCGGGCCGATCCGGATCTCGGGCCGCTGTGGGAGGCGGGCGGCGCGCATATCCATCCGGACGGCGACGAGCGTCCGATCCGGCATGCGCTGCTGGGGGCCGGGCATGTCTCGATCTGCGCGGCCCAGCCGCTCACGGCACCGGGGGCCCGTCTGATCATCATGATCTTCCGGCCGGGCCCCCGGAAGTCCCACGCCCGCGCCCCGATGCTGCGGGTCCGCACGTAGCGGCTGCCGACGACGATCCGCCCGCGCCCGCCGTCAGACGGACGGGGGCGGCGGGTCGTCGTGCAGGATCCGCTGGAAGAGATGGTGGTCGCGCCACGCGCCGTCGATGTGGAGGCAGCGGGGCGCGGTGCCGATCCGTTCGAAGCCGCACTTGACGAGGACGCGCTGGGAGGCGTGGTTGTCGAGCAGGGTGCCGGCTTCGATCCGGTGCAGGCCGAGTTCCTCGCGGGCGGCCCGGCACACCTCCTCGGTCAGGGCGGTGGCCAGGCCCCGGCCGCCGTATTCGGCGTCGGTCCAGTAGCCGAGTGCGGCGTTGCGGTAGGGGCCGAGGACGATCCCGGAGAGCGTCGCCGAGCCGACGATCCGGCCGTCCCGGCACTCGCGGTCCTGGCTCTCGTCCACGGCGAACCAGCGCAGGCCGCCGTCGCCCAGCCGGGCGGCCTGGGCTTCCGGCGTGTAGTACGACTCGGCGCGGTTCGGTTCGAAGGGGCGCATGGAGGCGCGGTTGCGCAGCAGGGCGGCGGCGAGGCCCGCCGCCTCGGCGGGGTCTGCGGGGTCCGCGCGTCTGATCGTTATGGAGGTCATCCGCGTACCGTAGACGCGCGCGTACGCGGGGTGCGACGGGAAATCGCAGCCGGCCAGGACCATGGCCGAGGCCCACGGACCCGGCGGCCCGGGTGGACCCCACGGACCGCGGGCCCGACAACCGGGCATATGCCAAAGCGGCGCGAAGGCGCGGGTGGGACTCCGCCCGTCATGGATTCGCCGCGACATAGATGAAGAGCGCGGCCGGTGGCACGACCAGGAAGAACAGATGGCTGGCTACGCTGCGCCCCATCCGGAGCAGGGCGAACACCAGCAGCCCGCCCACCAGCCAGCCGACGTACATCCGCGCCATCAACGCGTGCGTGGCGTCCGTCTCCGCCTGTGTGACCGCGTCGGGCGCTCCGAAGGTGATGCCCGAGCCGATGTCCATGAGGAGAAGCCACCAGCACAGCAGGAGGTTTCCCATGCCGACGAGCACGGCCACCGCGCTGTCGGCCCGGCGCACCCGCCGGTACCAGGCGCGGCCCCGCTTCTCCCCCGCCGCGTCCGCCGCGCTTCCGCTCGCCGTGTCCATGCCCCTCAGGCTGCCCCTGCCCGGGACGGCGGCGCATGAGTACGGGTACTCAAGCGCCCCACCCCTCCCCATCCCACCGCACCGGGCGCCCCCACCACACCGGGCCACACCAGCCCCTGCTCTCCCGGCAGCCGGACCTCGACGGTCCGAGCCCCTCCGGCCGCCGGGCTACGGCAGTCCCGGCTCGCCCTCCGGCAGCCAGGCCCCCTCCGGACGGGTCAGCCAGCCTTCCCTCGCGCCGAGTTCGGCGGCGGCGCGGCGGAGCGCGTCGAGGCCGGGGTGGCGCAGTCCCTTGCGCCACACCAGGCTCACGGGTGACAGCGGTACGGGGTCGACCAGCGGACGCAGCACGCTGCCCGGCATATGCGGGAAGTCGACGGCGGCGAGAACGGGCACGGGGTCCTTGGCCATGACCCGTCGGAACTCCTCCTTGCCGATGATCATCGGCGCGGGCGGCGCGACCTCGATGCCGCGCCCTTCGAAGAGCCGTACGGCCAGGTCGGTCCACTCCGGCGTACGGTCGTTGCCGGCGCCCGCGTAGACGGCTCGGCCCGCGAGCGCGCCGAGCGGGACCTCGGTGAGACCGGCGAGCGGGTCGCTCTCGCCCAGCAGGACGCCCATCGGCACGTACCGGACGAACCGCGCCTCCACCCGGGCCCGCAGGTCCGGCAGCAGTCCGCCGTACCGGCCGAAGGAGGCGTCGAGCCGGCCGGCCAGGATCTCCCGTACGGCGCCGGTCAGTCCGCTCTCGTAGCGGGGCATCAGTTCCAGGTCGGGGGCGAGTTCGCGGGCGCGGGCCAGCACCCGGTCGTGGGCGAGGCCGGCGGTGTTGAGGTCGACGAGGAGGGGGCGGGGGGCGCCGCGGAAGGCGTCGGCGAGTTCGTCGTGGGCGGCGAGGACCTTGTGCGCGTACGGGAGCAGCCGGACGCCCTCCGGGGTGAGTTCGACCTGCCGGGTGGAACGCGCGAACAGTTCGGTGCCCAGGTCGCGTTCGAGCCGCCGGATGTCCCGGCTGAGCGCCTGCTGGGCGATGTAGAGGCGGGCGGCGGCGCGGGTGAAGTGGAGTTCCGCCGCGACGGCGGTGAAGGCGCGCAGGAGCCGGGGGTCGAGATCGTTCGCGGGAGACACCGCGGCATTCAACAACAAAAGTGCGTGAATGGCGACCGATTTGGTGTTGGACCGGCAGGGCCATGCCAACCGAGCCTTGGTCCATGCACGATCCGATCCCCACGCCTGCCAGGGTCCCCGCGCCCGCCGCGTTCCCCGCTGTCGACGTGACCCTGACGCCCGCCGGCCCCGCCCTCGCTCCCCGCTACCAGGAGCGTCCGGAGCGCCCCGCCCCCACCAATCCCTACCTCCGCCTCTTCGCCCTGCCCGGCACCCGCGCCTTCGTTCTCGGCAATCTGGTCGCCCGGCTGCCCGTGGGCATGTTCGGGGTCGGCATCGTCCTGCTGATCGCCCGCTCCTACGACTCGTACGCCCTGGCCGGCTCGGTCAGCGCCGCCGGCCTGGTCGCGGGCGGGCTGACCGCGCCGTGGGTCGCCCGGCTGGTCGACCGGTACGGCCAGGCCAGGGTCGCGCTGCCCGCCGCCGCCTGGGCCGCCGTCGGGCAGCTCGCCCTGGTGGCGTGCGTGCACGTCCGGACGCCGGCCTGGGTCCTGATCGTCACCACCGTGCTCTCCTCGACCGCCCCCAACCTCGGCGGCATGGCACGGGCCCGCTGGGCGTATCTGCTGAAGGACGACCCGGACTCCCTGCACACCGCCAACGCCTTCGAGCAGGCCGCCGACGAGCTGTGCTTCATGCTCGGCCCGGTGCTCGCGGCGCTGCTGTGCTCGGCGCTGTTCCCGTCCGCCGCCGCGCTCATCGGCTCGGCGCTGCTGCTCACCGGCACCGTGCTGTTCACCGCGCAGCGCGCCACGGAACCGCCCGCCGCCCCGCCCTCCGCCATCGGCGGACTCTCGCCGCTGCGCGCGCCCGGCATGCCGGCGCTGCTCGTGATGTTCCTGGCCACGGGCGCCGTCTTCGGCTCGATGGAGGTCTCCACCCTCGCCTTCGTCGACGGGCCGGGGGCCGGGCCCGTGCTGGGCCTCCAGGCGGCGGGCTCCTGTATCGCGGGCCTCGTCTACGGCCGGGTCCGGCGCGCCGCGCCGCTCGCGGCCTGCCTCGCCGCGATGACCGTCCTGATGACCCTGCCCCTGCTGGCCGCCGCGCTCACCGGCTCCCTGCTCGTCCTCGCCGGCGCGCTGCTGGTCGCGGGCATGGCGACCGCGCCGACGATGGTCACGGGCATGGGCGAGGTGCAGCGGCTGACTCCGGACGGCCGCCTCAACGAGGGCATGACCCTCGCCGTGACCGCCCTGCTCGGCGGCATCGCGGCGGGCTCGGCCACGGGCGGCTGGCTCGTCGACCACGCCCCGTCCGTCACATACGGCTTCCTCGTCCCCACGACGGCTGCGGCCCTGGCCCTGACCGCCCGCGTCACGACCCGCCGCCGCGCCTGAGCGGGGGCAGGTTCGGTCACGCGGACGTGGTACGGCGGTAGGGCACCGGGACGGGGACACGACGGCCCCGCGGACAGGCGAGCCCGGAGAGGTCCGGACATGACGAAGGCCCGGCGGTCCTTGGGGACCACCGGGCCTTCGCCCACATGGGATGAGTGGAGATGGCGGGAATCGAACCCGCGTCCAACGGTGCGGAACCAGGGCTTCTCCGTGTGCAGTCTGGTGCGATTTTCTCAGCCCTCCGGATCACCCAGACAAGTCCGGAACGGGCTCAGTCACTGTTTGATTTCCCTCTTCACCCCGTGACCGGGATCAAGGTTTAGTTTCCTAGATGATGCCAGGATCCGGGTCGGAAACAGCCCCGGGCTGACACTTCGCAAGTCGCTACTTAGGCAGCGAGGGCGAAGGAATCGCGCTTGGTGTTGGCGATTATAGGTTTCGGCGCGTGGTTTACGAGATCATTGCCGCTTCCTCGACACGCTTCCCCTGCTTCGACATCCGCTGTCGAAACCGATCATCCCCATGTTGATTTTTCAAATCGCGCACCCTCGGTGGGGTGCACGACCCATCGTACGTGACCAACGCCGACGGTCGCCAGCCTATTCCCGGGGCGTCACCCCAGCTTGGCGGCCCGCTGCCGGCGCCGGGCCGCCGAGATCGCGCGGCTCGCCTCACGGGTGTCCTGCTGCTCGCGCAGCGTCTGCCGCTTGTCGTACTCCTTCTTGCCCCTGGCGAGCGCGATCTCGCACTTCACCCGGCTGCCCAGGAAGTACAGCGCCAGGGGCACGATCGTGTGACCCGTCTCGGACGCCTTCTGCTCCAGCTTGTCGATCTCGGCACGGTGCATCAGCAGCTTGCGCTTCCGCTTCGCCGAGTGGTTGGTCCAGCTGCCCTGGACGTACTCCGGGACGTGGATGTTGTGCAGCCACGCCTCGTGGCCGTCGATCTGGACGAATCCGTCCACGAGCGACGCCCGCCCCATCCGCAGCGACTTCACCTCGGTTCCCATGAGGACCACACCGGCCTCGTAGGTGTCCAGGATGTGGTAGTCGTGTCGCGCCTTCTTGTTCTGCGCGATGAGCTTGCGCTCCGGCCCCTTGTCCTGGGTCTTCTTCTTCGCAGGCTTGCCCTGCACGTTGACGAGTCCCTTAGCCATAGTGCGGTCATTTTCGCACTACGAGCCCCCTCCGAGGCCACTCAATACTGTGCGGGCCCGTTCCTCGGCCCGCTGCTCCGCCCTGGCCCCCGGTGCCTGCCGCACGAGGACGTCCGGGGTGATGCCGTGACCGTCCACCGCGTTCCCGGCGGGGGTGCGGTAGTGGCCGACGGTCAGTTCGGCGACCGAACCCCCGGGCAGGGCCTCGGGCATCTGCACGGAGCCCTTGCCGAAGGTGCGCGAGCCGACCGTGACGGCCCGGCCCCGGTCCTTCAGGGCGCCGGTCAGCAGTTCGGCGGCGCTCATAGTGCCGCCGTCGACGAGCGCCACCAGGGGCCGCGCGGTGTCGCCGCCGCCCTCCGCGTAGACGGCGTGCTGGCTGCCGTCCATGTCGTACGTGGCGATCAGCCCGCCGTCGAGGAAGGCGGAGGCGGCGGTACGGGCCTCGGCGAGCAGGCCGCCGGAGTTGCCGCGCAGATCGAGCAGAATCCCGGTGCCGGCCGGTGCGGTGCGCACGGCCGTGCGTATCCGCTCGCCCGTTCCCTTGGTGAAGGCGGTGACGCGGACGAGGACCGCGCCGTCGTCGAGGCGGCGGATCGTGACGGGGTCGGTGACGAGCCGGGCCCGGCGCAGCGACTGGGACCACGCCGCCCGGCCGCGTTCGACGCCGAGGGTGACCGTGGTGCCAGGTGCCGTGGAGCCGGTGGCCGGAATGCCGGGGACTTCGTCGCCGCGCAGCAGCGCGACGACCTCGGAGACGGACCGGTCGCCGACCGGGCTCCCGTCGACGGCGGTGATCCGGTCGCCGGCCCGCAGTCCCGCGCGGGCGGCGGGGCCGCCGGGCAGGACCCGGCTGATCTCGACACCGCCCGCGCCCGCGCGGCGGGCGGAGAGTCCGACGCCGGTGTACGAACCGTGCAGGCTCTGCTCGAACTCGGCGTATTCGCGTTCGTCGTAGACCGCGCCCCACCGGTCGCCGCTGCGCGAGACGAACTCCTCGGCCGCCTGCTTGCCCGACTTTCCGTCGGCGAGGGCGTCGGCGGCGGCGCGGGCCAGCGCGTCACGGTCGACGGGCACGACGGCGGAGCCTGAGCCGGGCCCCCCGGAGCCGCCCGAGCCGCCGGGGCCGAGGCCGGCGTTCAGGGCCGTGCCGGACGGCGGGGACAGGTCCGGGGAACCGGCCGCGGCGGGTGGCTCCGGGGCGGCCGGGCGGCGCGGCAGGGCGCCGGTGGCCGCGGCCGTACCGATCACTCCGGTGAACACCAACGTCAAGACGGCCCCACGGAGAACTCCGCGGGACCGTCGGCAGAACTCGGGGCCGGCACCGGCACGCATGCGGCCACTCTAGGACAACCGGATGCCAAGCGGAGGGCGCCGTAAGGCCCTTGGCCGTACGGCGCCCTCCGTGATCCGGTGCCCCTGGCGTCCCTGCCGCCCCGCCCCCGCCCCCGCCCCGAGGTCACCCGGGGCCGGGGCGGTACGAGGTCGGGCGGTCACACCTTCAGGTACTTGCGCAATGCGACGAACGCCGCGATGGACGGCATCAGCAGTCCGATGACGAGGACCAGCGGAAGCTGGGCGAGGACGACGTCCCAGCCGACGAAGTTCACCAGCGGCATCTGCTGGGCCAGTTCGAGTCCGTGGTCGACGAGGAAGTAGTGCCCGCCGAGCAGCAGCACGCACGCGAAGAGGCCGCCGATGAGGCCGGAGAACGCGGCCTCCGCGATGAACGGGATCTGGATGTAGAAGTTGGTCGCGCCGACGAGCCGCATGATGCCGGTCTCGCGGCGGCGGCTGAACGCGGACACCCGGACCGTGTTGATGATCAGCATCAGCGCGATGATGAGCATCAGGAACATGAGGGCGACAGCGGCGTAGTTGACGCTGCGCATCATGTTGAAGAGGGTCTCCAGGATGGACCGCTGGTCCTGGATCGACTCGACACCGTCACGGCCCGCGAAGGCCGTGGCCACGACCTTGTATTTCTCCGGATCCTTCAGCTTCACCCGGAAGGATTCCTGCATCTGGTCCGGGGTGACGACGGACGCGATCGCCGTATCGCTGTACTGCTGCTTGTAGTGCTTGTACGCCTCGTCGGCGGTCTCGTGATGGACCGTCTCGACGAGTTCCTTCATGTTCTTGAGGTCGGACTCGATCTCCTTCTTCTGCTGCGCGGTGACCGCGCCCTTGGCGCACTTGGCGCTGGAGGCGGCGTCGCTCTTGTTGCAGAGGAAGATGGAGACGTTGACCTTGTCGTACCAGTAGTCCTTCATCGTGCTGACCTGCTCGCGCATGAGCAGGGCGCCGCCGAAAAGGGCCAGCGAGAGGGCGACGGAGACGATGACCGCGAAGGTCATCGTGAGATTACGGCGAAGACCGACACCGATCTCCGAGAGCACGAACTGAGCGCGCATATGGCTGTTCTCCCGCCCGTCAGTGCTGGTAGCCGTAGACGCCGCGGGCCTGGTCGCGGACGAGTCGGCCCTTCTCCAGCTCGATGACGCGCTTGCGCATCTGGTCGACGATGTTCTGGTCGTGGGTCGCCATGACGACGGTGGTCCCTGTCCTGTTGATGCGGTCGAGCAGCTTCATGATGCCGACGGAGGTCTGCGGGTCGAGGTTGCCGGTGGGCTCGTCCGCGATCAGCAGCATGGGGCGGTTCACGAAGGCCCGGGCGATCGCGACACGCTGCTGCTCACCACCGGACAGCTCGCCCGGCATGCGGTCCTCCTTGCCGCCGAGGCCGACCAGGTCGAGCACCTGGGGGACGGCCTTGCGGATCTCGCCACGCGGCTTGCCGATGACCTCCTGGGCGAAGGCGACGTTCTGGGCCACGGTCTTGTTGGGCAGCAGACGGAAGTCCTGGAACACCGTGCCCAGCTGGCGGCGCATATGCGGCACCTTCCAGTTGGAAAGGCGGGCGAGGTCCTTGCCCAGGACGTGCACCTGCCCGTGGCTGGCGCGCTCCTCGCGCAGGATCAGCCGCAGGAAGGTCGACTTTCCGGAGCCGGAGGAACCGACGAGGAAGATGAACTCCCCCTTCTCGATCTCCAGGGAAACGTCCCGGAGCGCGGGGCGGTTCTGCTTCGGATAGGACTTGGAGACGTTGTCGAATCGGATCACGGATGCACCACGGTCGGCCGGGAGTAGGTGTGCGTGACCATACGCGAACGGACATGGCCCGCGCAGTCGCGGACCGCGCTTGTGTCCTTTATCCTTTTCGTCCTTCCGGGCGACCCGGCCCGGGGCGCGCCGAAACGCGCCGGAGCTGGCACAGTGGTAGAGGAACGCCGGGGCCGCCCCGGACGTTCTTCGAGAAGGAGCCCGGTGCGGGAGGAGGAGAGCGCATGACCTATGACCGACTGGTGTGCGCCAACTGCGCGGCGCCCGTCGCGGAGGGCCGCTGCCCCGTCTGCCGCGCGAACCGCGAGCGTCTGCCCCAGCCGACGGGGGTGACGCCGGCGATGCTGCTGGCCCTGGTGGTCGCCCTGGTGGCGGCGACGGCCCTGCTGGTGGCGGTACGGGGGCTGTAAGCCCATAAGGCCGTAAGGCCCCGCGATCAGGAGCGCATGAGGCGTACGGGGCGTATGGAGGCACCCGAGGGCGTGCGCGCGGACGCGTCGCGCCGTGCGAGTGGCGTACGGAGACACCACACCGACGTACGTACAGCGTTCGGAGCAACCGGAGTACGCGGGGTACGGAGTACGGGAAAGGGCCGGGGCGCCTGGTGAGGCGCCCCGGCCCTTCGCGTCCGGTCTCAGCGGACCGTGTCCCCTGGGACCCTAAGGGCCCGCGGGGTCAGCGGTCTCAGACGGCGGCGCGAGCGCCACCGACGAGGCGGGGCAGGATCCGGAAGCCGATGCCACCGGCGATCATGGTGGCGGCGCCGATGATCAGGAACGACGTCTCCGCCGCACCGGTCTCGGCGAGCTCCTCCTTGACCTGGCCCTGCTCGACGGGCTGCGAGCCGGCGTTGTTGGCGCCGTTGTCGTTGCCGCCACCGCTGGTGCCGGCGCCGTCGGCGCACTCGGCGCCGTCGACGGTCACGGTGCAGTTGGCGTCGCCACCGTTGTCGTGGCCACCGTTGCCGGTGTTGCCGGTGTTGCCGTTGCCGTGGTCGCCGCCGTTGCCGCCAGTGCCCTGGTCGCCGCCGGTGCCGTTGTTGCCGCCGGTGCCACTGTGGCCGCCGGTGCCATTGTTGCCACCGGTCCCGTTGTCACCGCCAGTGCCGTTGTCGCCACCGGTGCCGTTGTCACCGCCGGTCCCGTTGTCACCGCCGGTCCCGTTGTCGCCACCGGTGCCGTTGTCACCGCCAGTGCCGTTGTCACCGCCGGTCCCGTTGTCACCGCCGGTCCCGTTGTCACCGCCGGTCCCGTTGTCACCGCCGGTCCCGTTGTCGCCACCGGTGCCGTTGTCACCGCCGGTCCCGTTGTCACCGCCGGTCCCGTTGTCACCGCCGGTCCCGTTGTCACCGCCGGTCCCGTTGTCACCGCCAGTGCCGTTGTCACCGCCAGTGCCGTTGTCACCGCCGGTCCCGTTGTCACCGCCAGTGCCGTTGTCACCGCCAGTGCCGTTGTCACCGCCAGTGCCGTTGCCCGGGTCGCAGCCCTCCGGGTTCGCGCCGCAGTCGTCGCCCGGGCCGTCACCCTGGATCTCGGAAGAGAAACCGATGCCCACCCCGGCCGCCGAAGCGGCACCGGCCGCCGTCAGCGACGCGCCGGCCGCGATCACCGCGCCGGCCGCGATCCGTGCGATACGGATCCGCGTCTTCTTCGTCATGTGCTTGCTACCCCCAGTAGCTCATCTTGTCCGTAGAGCCGCGGCCCGGGGCCCGGGCACTGGGGGCGATCACCGTGGAATCCGGACCTGCCCCCGTCCACGCACGCCCCGGAGACACGCGTGCCGCGCGCCACCCTTCCGAGTTTCAAAGAGCTCGTCAAGGCCGTTGCGCGTGCGATGCCGGAAACCTCCCGATCCGCCCGCCCTGCGGCGATGCAACTGTGACGTAAACCTGAACTCCCGCCCCTTCCAAGCCAGTTCCCTTGTCGACAAAGCGCCAGCACGATCACCTCATCGCTTGCGCGCGCGAATCGCCGACCACCCGACCGTGCGTTCCCGCCCGGTTCCCGCGAGTCTCCCGTGACCCCACGACCGCCCCGGATACGGCGAACGGCCCGGGGCCCCGCTCATCTGGTGAGCTGGGCCCCGGGCCGTACGTGCGTGGTGCGTGGTGCGGGGGCGGATGCCCCGGCGGGCTTACGCGTCCGCCTGCTCCTGCTGCTTGCGCCAGCGGATACCGGCCTCCAGGAAGCCGTCGATCTCGCCGTCGAGGACGGACTGCGGGTTGCCGACCTCGTGCTCGGTGCGCAGGTCCTTGACCATCTGGTACGGGTGGAGGACGTACGAACGCATCTGGTTGCCCCAGGAGCTGCCGCCGTCGCCCTTGAGCGCGTCCATCCTGGCGCGCTCCTCCTGGCGCTGGCGCTCCAGGAGCTTGGCCTGGAGGACGTTCATGGCGCTCGCCTTGTTCTGGATCTGGGAGCGCTCGTTCTGGCAGGAGACCACGATGCCGGTCGGGATGTGCGTGATGCGCACCGCCGAGTCGGTGGTGTTGACGCCCTGGCCGCCGGGGCCGGAGGCGCGGTAGACGTCGATGCGCAGCTCCGACTCGTCGATGTCGACGTGGTCGGACTGCTCGACGACCGGGAGCACCTCGACGCCCGCGAAGGAGGTCTGGCGGCGGCCCTGGTTGTCGAAGGGGGAGATGCGGACGAGGCGGTGGGTGCCCTGCTCGACGGAGAGGGTGCCGTACGCGTACGGGGCCTTGACCACGAAGGTGGTCGACTTGATGCCGGCCTCTTCCGCGTACGAGGTCTCGTAGATCTCGGTCGAGTAGCCGTGGCGCTCGGCCCAGCGCAGGTACATGCGCTGGAGGCGCTCCGCGAAGTCGGAGGCGTCGACGCCGCCCGCCTCGGCGCGGATGTTGACCAGCGCCTCGCGCTCGTCGTACTCGCCGGACAGGAGGGTGCGGACCTCCATCTCGTCGAGCGCCTTGCGGACGCTGACGAGCTCGCCCTCGGCCTCGGCCCGGGTGTCCGAGTCGTCCATCTCCTCGGCCAGCTCGAACAGGACCGCGAGGTCGTCGATGCGGCCACGCAGGGTCTCGGCCTTGCGGACCTCGGCCTGGAGGCGCGAGAGCCGGCTCGTGATCTTCTGCGCCGCCTCGGGGTCGTCCCACAGGGACGGGGCCGCGGCCTGCTCTTCGAGCACGGCGATGTCTGCCCTCATCTTTTCGAGGTCCAGGACGGCCTCGATCGACCCCATGGTCGAGGAGAGGGACTTCAGCTCTTCGGATACATCGACGACTGCCACGCGTCCAGCGTAACGGCTCATGGCGCGGAGCCGGACCTGTGGATCCCCGCATATGCCCGCCGGACCCGGCCCACACACGGCTCACGCACGGCTCGAACGCGGCACGGGCGCCGTACGAACGCCGTGCGCCCGCCATACGAACACCGCCCGGGCGCCCCGCGGGCGGGCGGGTACGGCCCCCGCGCGGGCCCAGCCGGGCCGGGCCCGCGCGTCGTTACGGCTGCGCGCTCCGCGTCGTCTCCTGCGCGTCGCGCGGCGGCGCGTCGGCGTCCCCGGAGGCGGCCAGATAGCCGCCGACCCCGAGCGCGGCCACCAGGACGGCCGTCGCGACGCCCAGGGTGATCCGGCGCTTGCGGACCGCGTCCGCCTTGTGGCGGGCCGAGCCGGGGCGGCGGGCGCCCGCCGAGCGGGGGGCGCGGGCGGTGCCGAGGGGGCCGCCGGACAGCTCGTCGGGGGCGGGCACGCGCATGGAGGTGTGCGTGTCGCGGTTGGAGTCGGTGGAGGCGCCGGGCACCAGCGGGACGGCGGCCCGGCGCGGGGCGGGCTCGCTGTTCGGCCGGGTGTCGTACGCGTCCGGCGCGCCGCCCGCCTCGCCCGCCGGGTCCGCGTCCGGCTCGTCGACGTCGAGCGGCGGGATGCCCTTGAGGGTGGGCAGTACGTCCCGCAGCCGGGTCGCCAGCTCGGAGGCGCGCAGCCGGGACGCCGGGGCCTTGGCCAGGCACTGGACGATCAGCTGCCACAGCTCCTCGGGGATGCCGGGCAGCGGGACGACGGTCTCGGTGACATGGCGGCGCAGGACGGCGCCCGGGTGGCCGCCGCCGAACGGCGTGAACCCGGCGAGCAGTTCGTAGAGCACCGTGGCGAGGGCGTAGATGTCGACGGCGGCGCGGGGCGGCAGGCCCTCGACGATCTCGGGGGCGAGGTAGTCGGGGGTGCCGATGATCCGGGTGGCCTTGGTGCGGCCGGGGGTGTCGATGAGCTTGGCGACGCCGAAGTCGGTGAGCAGCGCCGGGTGGGCGCCGCCGGGGCCGAGCGGGCCCTCCATGTCGAGCAGGATGTTCTCGGGCTTGACGTCCCGGTGGACCACGCCGGCCTTGTGCGCGGCGGCGAGGCCGTCGGCGACGTCGGCGATGATCGCGACGGCGGCCTCGGGCGCGAGCCGGCGTTCGCGGTCGAGGCGGGTGCGCAGATCGGTGCCGCGGATCAGGTCCATGACGAGCGCGAGATCGTTGCCGTCGACGACGAGGTCGCGGACGGAGACCACGTGCGGGTGGTCGAGGCCGAGCAGGGCGGTGCGTTCCTGAACGAAGCGGCCGACGAGCTCCTGGTCGGCGGCGAGGTCCTCGCGGAGCAGCTTGATGGCGACGGGGCCCTCGGGGCCCTCGCCGAGCCACACCGTGCCGGCGCTGCCCCGGCCGAGGATCTGGTGGGCCGTGTAGCGGCTGCCGATATTCCGTGCCAAGACTGCTCCCTCAGCGGCTGCGGTTCGCGACAAAGTTACGCGTCCGGAGAGTCAGACCGGCACTTCCGAGGGGAAAACACCCCGCGGAAGTCGACATGTCGATGACCTGATCCGTCTCCGGGCACCCCGCCCCGCCGGTTACCCCCGGTTACCACTCGGTGGAGACGGTGGCATGGGCGGGGCGGAAGCGGGTCACCGCGGGGCGCGATACGCGCGACGGTAGGGGAGACAGTACGGGTGCCGCGGACCGCGCGGCGACCTGCGGGGCAGGAGGCGGTGCGGCCGGCGCTCCCGTCGACGTGAAGCGGTCGGGTGGTCGAGCCGGCGGTGCGGCCGGGGGCGGTCGGGCGGCGTCGGCCCGCCGGTGCGCCGGCCGTGCGACGGCAGCCGACGACAGACCGGGGGGCCGGGGGCGCCGACCCGGCATGCGGCGACGGGCGGTGACAGCGTCCGGCAGCCGGTCGTCCGATCCGCCGGCCGGCTAGCGACCGGCCAGCGACCGGCTAGCGACCGCCTACCGGCCGGTCACCGACCGGCCGGCAGCCGGCGGGATCACTGGCCGGTGGTGTCGCCGCCCGTGCCCAGGCCCGTTCCCGTGCTCTGGGTGACCGAGGAGATCCAGTCGCTCAGCGAGGAGATGCCGTCGCCGATCGCCTCCCAGTAGCCCTTGCCCTGGGCGACCCAGTCCTGGAGCGGGGTCAGCTCCCAGACGAGCCAGCCCGCCACCACGAACAGCACGATCGTGAAGAGGCAGCCCTTGAGGCAGCCGAGCCCCGGGATGCGCATCGGGTTGGCGCTGCGCTGGCGCGGCGGACGCGGCTCGCGCGGCGCGGGTGCGGGCGCGGGCGCGGGCGCCGCCGGGGGCGGCTGCGGGGGCGCGTACTGCTGCTGCGGCGGCTGGGGAGCGTACTGCTGCGGATGCGGCTGCTGGTACGGCGCCGGCGGCGGGGCCTGCGGGGGCCGCTGCGGCTGCTGGTACGGCTGGGGCGGCCGGGGCGGCTGCTGGTACTGCTGCGGCGGCGGTTGCTGCTGATACTGCGGCTGCTGTGGAGGCTGCTGGGGCTGGGGTCGGCGCTGCGGGCGCCGGCGCAGGGGGTCCTCGCCCGGGTCGAGGTACTGCATCTCCGTCTGCTCGTTGCGGTCGCGGGCCGCGCGCAGCTGGTTCTGCCAGGGGTGCGGCTGCTCGCCCGGCGGGTCCTGCGGTACGGGGGGCATGGCCCGGGTCGGGTCGGCGCCGCCCTGGCCGGGGCCCGCCGCGGGGAGCACGGCGGTCGGGTCGGCCGCACCGGCCGGTCCGCCGGCCGGCAGCACGCTGGTGGGCGCGGCCGGGTCGTACGAGCCCTGCCGGCCGATCCCCGCCGGGGCGGCGGAACCGGCGGGCAGCACCTGGGTGGCGCCGGCCGGGTCGTTCCCGGCGCCCGGGACCGGCGCGGGGGCCGGGTCGGGCGCGAGCAGCGCGCCGACGCCGTCGGCGGCCTCGATCTGGTCGGGGGTGGCGTGCACGCCGATGCCGGCGGCGACGGTCCGCAGCCCTCGGGCGAGGTTCTCGGCGCTGGGCCGCTCGTCCGGGTTCTTGCGCAGACAGCGCTCTATCACCGTCCACAGCGGGGTGGGCACGGTGGAGGGGCGGCGCGGCTCCTCGGTGAGGTGCTGGTGCAGCACCTCCAGGGCGGTGCCGCCGCCGAACGGGGGCCGGCCGGTGACCAGCTCATAGAGCAGGATGCCGGCGCCGTAGATGTCGACGGCGGAGGTCTGCGGGCGGCCCTCGGCGGACTCGGGCGCCACGTACGCGGGCGTGCCGACGAACTCGTGGGTGCGGGTCAGGCCCGGGGAGTCGGCGAGGCGCGCGATGCCGAAGTCGGTGAGCATCGGGTGCATGCCGTCGCCGTCCTGCCGGAGCAGGACGTTGGCGGGCTTGAGGTCGCGGTGGACGACGCCGTCGGTGTGGCTCGCGGCGAGGGCGTCGGCGATCTGCGCGGTGAGGAGCGCGGCGGCGACGGGGGTGAGCGGGCCGTTCTCGCGGATGTAGCGGTGCAGGTCGGGGCCGTCGACGAGGTCCATGACCAGGGCGAGGACATCGCCTTCCACGACCAGGTCGCGGGTGCGCACGATGTTGGGGTGGGTGAGCCGCAGCA
Source organism: Streptomyces sp. NPDC048718 (assembly GCF_043198875.1). Classification (NCBI taxonomy): domain Bacteria; kingdom Bacillati; phylum Actinomycetota; class Actinomycetes; order Kitasatosporales; family Streptomycetaceae; genus Streptomyces; species Streptomyces sp. NPDC048718. The sequence continues at coordinate 38,265 of NZ_JBICVG010000005.1, read as the reverse complement.
ACACGGACCGCTCGCGCAGGAAACGCATCACGATGTCCGCGTCGTTGGCCAGCTCCTCCTTGAGGACCTTGATCGCGACGGTCTCGCCGGGCTCGCCCGGGACCGCCGCCTCCGCGCCGGCCGTCTCCCGCTGGCGGGCTCGCCAGACGGTGCCCGTGGCGCCGCGGCCGAGCGGCTCCTCGAGCAGGTACTTGCTGCCGATAGGCCGCACGTCACGCGCTCCCTGCTGATCGTGGTCCCGGGGTGTCGCCGAGTGTCCCCGCAGTCCCTGTGTGTTTCCGTACCCCGTCCGGACCCGCGCCTCGGACGCGTCCGGGACCCTTCCGGGGCCCGTCAGGGTGTCCGACCCACTTTAGGGCCTGACCGGTCGATCATGGCCGGGCCCGCGAGCCGGTCAGGGCACTCGTCGCGGGTACGCGTCGCGGGCGGACGGGACGGGCGGCGGGCCTGACACCCGCGCCCGTGCGGCAAGACGCCGAAAGCGGAGGCAGGGTTGCCACCTGGGGCCCGGGAGAACCCCTGGGTGATCCCTTGGGTGATCCCCTGAGGGTCTCCAGGGGCTCCTTCACTCACTCCCCCGCACTCCCCCCGGGTACACCCCCGGCGGCGTCAGGGGTGCCGCCACGAGGACGGCTTCGGGGTCGTCGGAGGTGCTGCCGGAAGCGCCGGCGGAAGCGCTGCCGGGAGCACCGTCGCGAGCGCGGCCGAAAACGCGGGTGCGACGGTCGCCGGAGCAGCCCGAACGCCGGTGCGGTGCAACCACGCACGTACGCAACCAGGCCATTTTCGGCCCATCGGTGACCGGACAAGATCATTTGGTGGCCACCCGGGGGCGGGTTGTCGGTGGCAGGTGCGAGGATGCGTACAGCACGTCGTGTCGAGGGTAGGGAGCCCGCGCGCACCGTGCCGACCTGACCGGACGACGCGTCCGCGTTCGGGTGGGGGGAGCGAGTGGGTGATTCCCCTGCCGGGCGCGCCGCGCAGAAGGGACCGCTGACGGCGATGCAGATCCGGCTGACCGTCCTCGCACCGCACGCCGGCCATGCCGACCACGGTGCGGGGCGCACCTGTGACGTGCTCGTCACCGCCCCCGCGGGGACCGAGCTGGCCGCCGTGGCCGCCGCGCTCGCCACGGCCGCCTCCGGCCCGGAGACCCCCTCGTCCCACGCGACCGTGCTGTACGCGGGCGGGGAGCGGCTGGACACCCGGCGCTGCCTGCTCGGCGAGCCGCCGCTGGTCGACGGCGGCGTGCTGTCCCTCCACGTACCGGGCCCGCCCGGGCCGGACGAGCACGTCGGCGAGAAGGCCCCGGCCCGGCTCCATGTGGTCGCGGGTCCCGACGCCGGCGGTGTCCATCTGCTGCACGGCGGAGCGATCGTCATCGGCCGTTCCGTGGACGCGGACGTACCGCTCGACGACCCCGACGTCTCCCGTACCCACTGCACCGTGACCGTCTCCCCGGACGGCCGGGTGACGGTCGCCGACCCCGGCTCCACCAACGGGACGACGCTCGACGGCACGCCCGTCGGTGCGCGGCCGGTGCGTTTCGCGCCGGGCTCGCTGCTGCGCGTCGGCGAGTCCGCCCTGCGTCTGACGACCGGTCCGGCGGGCGGCCCCGAGGACACCCTGGCCACCGTCTCGGACGGCGAGGGCCATCTGCGGGTGGCGTACGCCGGAACCCCGGCCGGCCCGAGCAACGCGGGCAACGTGGGCAACGCGGGCGGCCCGAGCAACGGCGGCCCGGGCAACACGGGCGGCACCGCGGCCGGTACGCCGGGGGGCGCGCCGGCCCTCCCCCCGCTCGGGCAGTCGTACGAACCCTTCGGCGGTACGAGTACGGCGTCGTCCGAGACGCCGACGCACGGCGGCAACCGGCGCCTCGACGGGACGTCCGCCGCGGACGAGGGCGGAAACGGGAACAGGAACGTAAACGGGAACGGGGCGTGGGACGCCGACCGGGACGGGCACGCGCGCGTGGCGGAACCCGGCGAAGCCCACGGTGAGTCCCCTGGCGATTCCCACGGCGGGTTCGAGCACCACGGCCGGACCCGGCAGACCCGCAAGCGCGGGATCGGCGCCTGGGCGCGGCGGTTCGCGGGCGGCCGGGAGGAGCCGGAGGCGGAGTACGGCGTGACGCCGGTGCCCGCCTTCCCCGAGGGCCTCGCCGGCGGCCCTGGTGGCCCCGGCCGCGCCCCGGCCGACAGCTGGCCCGACCCGGCGGCCGTCCTGCTCGCCGCCCTCGGCCCCGGCCCGCGCCTGTGGGAGCGGGGCTTGGACCATCCCGAGGCCCTGGTGGTCCGCCTCGGCACGACCGACCGGGCCGAGCTGTCCGGCGTGCCCGTCACGGTCGGACTGCGCGAGGCCGGTGCGCTCGGCCTCGCCGGACCCGCGCCCCGTCTCGACGGCCTGGCCCGCTCGGTGGTGGCCCAGCTCGCCGCGCTGCACTCCCCCGGCGACCTGGAGATCGTGCTGGTCAGCGCCGACCGCAGCCGCCCCCTGGAAGAGCGGCGCCGCAACTGGGGCTGGCTCGGCTGGCTGCCGCACACCCGCCCGGCGCACGGCCAGGACTGCCGGCTGCTCCTCGCGTACGACCGCGACCAGGCCCACGCGCGGCTCGCCGAACTGACCCGTCGGCTCGACGACGGGCCGCTCGGCACGGGCTGGGCGAGCGCCGACCGCGCCGCGATCGCCGAGGCGGCCACCCGGCACACCGGACCGGTGACGGTCGTGGTCGTCGACGGCGATCCGGGCTCCGCCACGCTGCGCGAGACGGCGGCGCGGCTCGCGGTGGCGGGCGCCGCCGCCGGGATCCATCTGATCGCGCTGGCCGAGGCGCCGTCCGCGTCGCCCGCCTCACCGGTCGCCGCGACGTATGAAGCGGCGTGCGCGTCCTCCCTCGCCTTCCGTGAGTGCGGGGCGGCGGCCCTGCTCAGCGGGGATGTGGCGACCGCGCTGCGGCTGCTGCGGACAGCCGGCGGGCGGGTCGCCGGGCACGGCACGGTCGGGGTGCTCGACGCGGTGTCGGTCGCCTGGGCGGAGCGGTTCGGCCGCGCCCTCGCGCCGCTGCGCCCGGACACGGCCGCCGCGGACGGCGGGCGGACCGCCGCCGCGCTGCCGCCGTCGTCCCGGCTCCTGGACGAACTGGGTCTGGCCCGGGCCACCCCCGCGTCCCTGATGGCCCGCTGGGCCTCGGCCCCGGAGGGGACGGCGGTGCTGGGCGCGGGCCCGCACGGGCCGGCCGCCGTGGACCTCACCAAGGAGGGCCCGCATCTGCTGATCGAGGGCCCGGCGGGCAGCGGCCGCACCGAGCTGCTGCGTTCGATCGCCGCCTCCCTCGCGGCGGGCGGCCGGCCGGACCGGCTGGGCCTGCTCCTGGTCGACGGGGCGGGCGGCGGCCGGGGCGAGGGCCTCGCGGTGTGCACGGAGCTGCCGCATGTCACCGAGCATCTGGTGGCCTCCGATCCGGTACGGATGCGGGAGTTCGCGCAGGCGCTGAACGCCGAGCTGAAGCGGCGTGCCGAGCTGCTCGGGGACACCGACTTCGCCGACCGGCGTTCGGCCGGCCGGCTGGTCGGCCAGCGCGCGCCGAGCCCCGCCGAGTCATTGCCGTCCGCGGCCCCGGCCTCGTCCGCGTCCTCGTCTCCCTCCTCGTCCTCCTCCGCTCTCGCTTCCGTCTCGTCTGGCTCGTCTGGCTCGTCTGGCTCGTCTGCCCCGTCTCGCTCGTCCGCCCCGGGTGCCTCCGCACTGACGTCGTCGGCGTCCCGCGCGACGGCGCGGATCCCGGAGGCGCGCTCCGGGGACTCCCGTACGGGTGGCGCGGCCGGGTCCTTGGGTGGCGCCGCCGTTCTCGGGGACACCCCGAGCGGGCGGCTGCCCCGGGCCGGGGCAGCCGACCTCCACGGACGGCCGAGCAGCCGGACGTACCGCACCGGCGGTGACGGCGGCGGGCTCGGGGACACGCCCAGCGGACGGCTCGCCCGTCCGTCGGCCGACCTCTACGACCAGGCGAGCGCCCGGACGTACCGGACCGGCGGCGACAGCGGCGGCGCTCTCGGCGACACGCCCAGTACGCGGCTCGCCCGGTCCTCGGGCGGCTCGGCCGCACCGGGAGCCGGCGCCAGTGCAGGTGCCGGTACCGGTGTCGGGAGCCCGGCCGACGGGGCGGGGACGCTGCCGCGGCTCGTGGTGATCGTCGACGACTACGACGCGCTGGTGGCGCCCGCGCTCGGCGCGCCGGGACGGCCGGCGGCCGGATCGGTGATGCGGGCCCTGGAGGCCGTGGCACGGGGCGGGGCGCGGCTCGGCGTCCATCTGGTCGCGGCCTCGGCGCAGCCGGACCGGACCTCGGACACGGAACTGGCGCACGGCGCCCGGCTGCGGATCGTCCTCGACCCGCCGCCCGCCGCACCCGGCGGCGGCCCGGACGGGCCCCAGCCCGGCCGGGGGCGGCTCGGGCATCCGGACGGCCGGGTGACCCCGTTCCAGACGGGCCGGGTGACCGGGCGCATCCCGCGCACGGCGACCCAGCGGCCCACGGTCGTCCCGGTGGAGTGGGAGCGGATGGGCGATCCGCCGGCCCGCCGGCCGATCCGCGAGCTGGGCAACGGCCCGACGGACCTGGCCCTGCTGGCCAGCGCCCTGGACCGGGCGGCCCGCTCGGTCCAGGCCACCCCCATACCTCCGCTGACGTCCCCGGCACCCGCCTGACGGCCGTGTGCCGGGCCGTCGGCGCCCTTCCCCGGATCCGGATCCGGTACGGGCGAGACCTCTCGCGCCCTCGTACGGGCCCCGGCATGCCCTTGAGCGCCCCGGCCTCACCCGGGCCCGCGCCCCTGAGCGCCCCTGACGCGCGCCCCCGAAAGCGCTCCGGCGTGCGCCTCAGCACGCCCTGCCGCGCCCCTCGCCGTACCCCTGCCGCACCTCCACCCCGTCCCTCTTCGTACCCCCGCCGAACCCTCACCGCCCCCTCGCTCCGCCCCGCCGCACCCCACCCCCTCACCTGACGTCACGTCACGAGCCCATCACAATCGCGCACTTGACACGGAAGGCGGTATTGCGGGCCCCGGCCCCCAGGCGTAGACCGGACCCCACGGACCAGACAGCGCGGGAGAGGCGGGGCTCGGATGCGTCAGAGCAAAGGGCGAACTCTTCGACTCGTCGCGGTGACGGCGCTCGCCGTCCTCACCGCGACGGCGTGCGGGGGCGGGAACGGAGGGACGGACGACGACCGCCCCTCGGCGGGCATCGGCGACGGCTCCGCGGACTCCGGGCTCACGCTGCCGTCGCTCAAGGGCCAGAAGTTGGAGGTCGCCGCCGTCTGGACCGGGCCGGAGCAGACCAACTTCACCAAGGTCCTCAAGGAGTTCGAGAAGCGCACCGGCGCGACCGTCACGTTCGTGCCCGCCCAGGACCCGATCGTGAACTTCCTCGGCACGAAGATCGCCGGTGGCTCCCCGCCCGATGTGGCGATGCTGCCGCAGGTCGGCGCGATCCGGCAGGCGGTCGCGCGGAAGTGGCTGAGGCCGCTGGGCCCGGAGGCCAAGGCGCAGCTGGCCGCCCACTACGGGAAGGGCTGGCAGGACCTCGGCACCGTCGACGGCACCCCCTACGGGGTGTACTTCAAGGCCGCGAACAAGTCGCTGGTCTGGTACAACTCCGCCGCGTTCGAGAACGCGGGCGCGAGCGAGCCGAAGAGCTGGAAGGAACTGATCTCCACCGCCGAGACGATCTCGGCGTCCGGGGTCACCCCGGTGTCGGTGGGCGGCGCGGACGGCTGGACGCTGACCGACTGGTTCGAGAATGTCTATCTCTCCCAGGCCGGGCCGGATAAGTACGACCGGCTGGCCCGCCATGAACTCAAGTGGACCGACCCGTCCGTCGCCAAGGCGCTGACCACGCTGGCCGAGCTGTTCGGCAAACCGTCGCTGCTCGCGGGCGGCACGAACGGCGCGCTGCAGACCGAGTTCCCGGTCTCCGTCTCCCAGACCTTCACCGGCGGCGACCAGGCGAAGGCGGCGATGGTGTTCGAGGGTGACTTCTCCACCGTCAACATCGCCGAGACGGGCGCGAAGATCGGCACGGACGCCAAGGTGTTCCCGTTCCCGGCGGTCGCCGGCGGCACGGCGCCCGTGGTCACGGGCGGCGACGCGGCCGTGGCGCTGAAGGACGGCAAGGGGGCGCAGGCGCTCCTCACCTTCCTGGCCTCGCCCGAGGCGGCCGCGATCTGGGCGGCCGAGGGCGGTTTCCTCTCCCCCAACAAGTCGCTGGACAAGGCGGCCTACCCGAACGACGTCCAGCGGACGATCGCCACGGCGCTGATCGGGGCGGGCGACGACTTCCGCTTCGACATGTCGGACCAGATGCCCCAGGCGTTCGGCGGAACGCCCGGGAAGGGCGAATGGAAGGCGCTCCAGGACTTCCTGAAGAACCCGAAGGACGTGTCCGGCACCCAGGCGAAGCTGGAAGCCGAGGCAGTCAAGGCGTACAAGGACTGATCGGCGGTGGACCGCGAGCACGGCACCACCGCCTCCCCCTCGTCCGGGGGATCCGGCGACCCCGGCGGGTCCACGGGGACCGCCGGTTCCGCCGGACCTCCCGGATCCCCCGCGCCGTCCGGATCCCCCGCCCCCTCCGGACCCGCCGCACAGCCCGAAGCCCCTCGTCGCGACGATCGGTCGGGGTCCACGCGGCGGTCCCTGCGCCCCCGCTCGCCCCTGACCGCCACCGTCTTCCTCCTCCCCGCCCTCCTCCTGCTCGGCGCGCTCGTCGTCTACCCCATCGGCTACTCGGTGCAGCGCTCCTTCTTCGACAAGAGCGGCGACTCCTTCGCGGGGTTCGACAACTACGTCACCCTCTTCACGGACGACGCGATCCGCACCGCCCTGCGCAACAACCTGATCTGGGTGGCCGTCGCGCCGACCGTGGCCACCGCCCTCGGCCTGATCTTCGCGGTGCTCACCGAACGGGTGCGCTGGGGTACGGCCTTCAAGCTCGTCGTCTTCATGCCGATGGCGGTCTCGATGCTCGCCGCCGGGATCATCTTCCGGCTGGTGTACGAGCAGGACCCGGAGCGCGGTGTCGCCAACGCCGTCTGGGTGGGCGTGCACGACACCTTCGCCGAGTCGTCGTCCTTCCCCCGCGCCCGCCCGCTGCCGACGCATCCGCTGAAGGCGGCGGGCGGCGGGGCGTACGAGACCAAGGCCCCGGTCCACGCCGGGACGCCCGCGCTGCTGCCGCTGGTCGGGGTGGCTCCGGCGCGCATGCCGAAGGACGCACGCCCCGCCCGTACCCCGGAGGCGCCCCCGACCTCGACCCCGGACACCGGCACCGGCACCGGCACCGGCGCGAACACGGACACCGCCGCCGGTGGCAGCAGCGGACCGGTCACCGGAGTCGCGTGGCTGGACTTCACCCCGGGCGGCGGCGGACGACCGGGCACCGTCGACCCCCGGGAGCTCGGCCTCAAGGGGCTGCGGATCGAGGCGGTGAAGGACGGCCGGGTGGTGGCGCGGGCCACGGCGGGCGCGGACGGCGCCTTCCGGCTGCCGGCCGCCGCCGACGGAGCCGTGCTGCGGCTGCCCGCGAGCAACTTCCGCGAGCAGTACGCCGGAGTGTCCTGGCTCGGTCCCACGCTCGTCACCCCGGCGATCATCGGCAGTTACGTGTGGATGTGGGCCGGGTTCGCGATGGTGTTGATCGCGGCCGGCCTCGCGGGGCTGCCGCGCGAGCTCCTCGAAGCGGCGCGGGTCGACGGGGCGAACGAGTGGCAGGTGTTCCGCCGGATCACGGTCCCGCTGCTCGCGCCGGTCCTCGGGGTCGTCGTCGTCACCCTGATGATCAACGTCCTGAAGGTCTTCGACCTGGTCTACGTCATCGCGCCCGGCTCGGCGCTGGCCGACGCGAACGTCCTCGCCCTCCAGCTCTACCGCTCGTCCTTCGGCACGGGCGCGGACCTGGGGGTCGGCTCGGCGATCGCCGTCCTGCTCCTGCTGCTCGTCCTGCCGGTGATGGCCTTCAACATCCGCCGGATGCGAAGGGAGAACCGCCGGTGAGCCCCCTGTCCTCCGCCTCCTCCGCCGGGAGCGCGACGCCCGCCAAGCGCGCCGCCGTGTCACGGGCCCCGGCGCGGATCGCGGCACGGGTCGCGGCGCGGGCCGCCTCGGGCGCGGTCCGGGTCTTCCTGGTCCTGGTCGCGCTGTTCTGGCTGATGCCGACGGCGGGACTGCTGCTCTCCTCCCTCCGCTCGCCGTCCGACATCGCCGCGAGCGGCTGGTGGCACGTGTTCACCGCCCCGGCGCAGCTGACCACCGAGAACTACCGCGATCTGCTCGCGAACCACACGATCACCGGTTCCCTCGGCTCCACGATCCTGATCACCGTGCCCGCCACCCTCCTCGTGATCGTCATCGGCTCGTTCGCCGGCTATGCCTTCGCCTGGCTGGACTTCCCCGGCCGGGACGGGTGGTTCCTGCTGGTCGTGGGGCTGCTCGTGGTGCCGGTGCAGGTGGCGCTCGTACCGGTGTCGAAGCTGTTCGGGACGCTCGGGATCTTCGAGACGACGCTGGGGGTGGTGCTGTTCCACACGGCCTTCGGGCTGCCGTTCGCGATCTTCCTGCTACGGAACTTCTTCGCCGAGATCCCGCGCGAACTCCTCGAAGCGGCCCGTCTGGACGGGGCGGGCGAGCTGCGCCTGTTCGCCCGGGTGGTGCTGCCGCTGGGCGGGCCGGCCATCGCGTCGCTCGGGATCTTCCAGTTCCTGTGGGTGTGGAACGACATGCTGGTGGCGCTGATCTTCGCCGACGCCGGCTCGCCGCCGATCACGGTGGCGCTCCAGCAGCAGGTCCGCCAGTTCGGCAACAACGTGGACGTGCTGGCGCCCGGCGCGTTCGTGTCGATGGTGATCCCGCTGGTGGTGTTCTTCGCGTTCCAGCGGCAGTTCGTGTCCGGGGTGATGGCGGGCGCGGTGAAGTAGCCCCGTCCCGTACGGGGCCTCGTACGGGGCCTCCCGTACGGCAGCTCTCACCGGCGAACGCAACGTCATCCTCGGCGGGCTCGCGATGGGCATGAGCCGCCGGGAGATCGCCGCCCACTACGACGAGATCGTCGAGTTCTCCGGCATCAACGAACGCGACGACGCCATCTCCCGCCCCATGCGCACGTACTCCTCCGGCATGGGCGCCCGGCTTCGCTTCTCCATCGCCGCCGCCCGCACCCACGACGTCCTGCTCATCGACGAGGCGCCGGCGACCGCGCGCTGTGGCTGGAGGCGGGCGTCCTCCGCATGGACGGTCCGGCGGACGAGGTCGTGGCGGCGTACGAGGAATTCACCGGCACGACGGGCAAGACCGGCCGTAAATAGGTCATAGCCCCCTAAAGTGCGGAGGGATGACGAACGATCCTCCTCCGCACGACACCGTCGACACCGTCGACCCCGCCGCGGGCGCTGCCGGCACCGGCACCGCCTCAGGTGGCAGTGCCGATGCCGATACCTCCCCTATGGTCTCCGACACCTCCCGTACGGTCTCCACGACCACCGCGCGCCCCCGCCTCACCCGCTCGCCGTTCGACTCGGAGACCTTCACCGCCGCCACCTTCGTGACCGTCGGGCGCGGCCCGCTGCTCGCGCTCGCCGCCACCTGGGCGGTGACCCGGGCCGGCATGCTGTTCCTGCTGTGGCGCGACCGGCTCGGCATCGGCGGGGTCGCGAGCGAGGTGTACGCGCTCTACCACTACTGGTACGGCCTGTTCGCGCACGGCACCTTCCCGCCCGGCGACGTCACCTGGCAGTACCCGCCGGGCGCGGCGCTCGCGGTGATCTCCCCCGCGCTCCTGCCCTGGTTCACGTACTTCCAGGCGTTCGTGCTGCTCGTCCTGCTCGCGGACGCGGTCGTCGTGCTCTCCCTGGCCGTCGCCGACCGCGACCGGCTCACCCACGGCGCCTGGTACTGGGTGCTCGGCCTGCCGCTCCTGCTCCATCTGCCGTTCGCCCGTTACGACCTGATGCCGACCGCCCTCGCGGTCCTCGCCCTGCTCGCGCTGCGGTCCCGGCGGGCCCTCGCGCACCGCGCGGGCGGGGTGCTCGCCGGGCTCGGCGCGATGATCAAGGTGTGGCCGGCGCTCGCCCTGATCGGCACCCCGCGCGGGCGCACCACCCGCGACACCTGGATGGCCGCGGCGATCACCGCCGCCACCCTGCTGGCGACGCTGGCGCTGATGTTCACCGGCTCGCTGGACTTCCTGCGGCAACAGGGCGGGCGGGGCGTCCAGATCGAGTCGGTCACCGGCACCGGCCTCGCCCTCGCCCGGGCCGCCGGAGTGTGGCAGGGCTTCGTCGAACTCCGTTACGGCGCCTTCGAGTACGTCGGCCCGTACGTGTCCACCCTCGCGCACCTGGCGCTGCTGCTGACCGCCCTCGCCTTCATCTGGCTGCTGCTGTGGCGGCTGCGGGCCCGGACGTGGACGGCGGCCACCCCGGCGGACGCGGCGCTCGCGGCGGTGCTGATGTTCACCGTCACCAGCCGGGTGATCAGCCCCCAGTACCTGATCTGGCTGCTCGGCCTCGGCGCCGTCTGTCTGACCTTCCGCGCCACCGTCATGCGCCCCGTGGCGATGCTGCTGCTGCCCGCCGCCGCACTCAGCTCGCTCGCGTATCCCGTCCTCTACATGGACGTCGTGACCGGCACCTGGCAGGGCGTCACCGTCATGGCGCTGCGCAACGGCGTGCTGCTCGCCGCCGCCGCGCTCGCCGCCCGCCGCCTGTGGACGGCGACGGTGCCCCCGAACGCGTAGCCCCGCACTCCCGGAACGAAAGGGGGCGCCCCCACCGGTACGAAAACCGGTGGGGGCGCCCCCTTTTTCACTGCCCCTGAACGGGTCAGCTGTGCGTACGCAGCAGCGTGCGCATCGTCCTCATCGCGACCGACAGGTTCGCCAGGTCGAAGGCGTCCGAGCCCTGGATCTCCTCCAGGGTCGTGCGCGCCCGGCCCAGGATCGCCGTGTTCGCGGCCTCCCACGCCGTGAACCGCTCCTCCGGCGTCGCCTCGTCGCTCCCGGCCGCCAGGACGTCCGAGGTGAGCGCGGCGTGCGCGGCGAACAGGTCCTGGCGGATCGAGGCACGGGCCATCGACTGCCACCGGTCGGCGCGCGGCAGCTCGATGATCCGGTCCATCAGGTTGCTGATCCGCAGCCGGTCGGCCAGGTCGTAGTAGACCTCGGCGACCGCCAGCGGGGCCTTGCCGGTGCGGTCCGCGATCGCGACGATGTCGAGCGTCGGGAAGGCGGAGGAGAAGCCGGCCACGCGGACCGCCAGGTCCTCCGGGACACCGGCCTCGGTGAGCTGGTCCAGGATCGACTGGTACCACTCGTGGTCCGCGCCGCGCAGCAGCGTCGGCAGCTGCTGCCAGACCAGCTCGACCCGCTCCGCGAAGAACTCGATGGTCTCGCCGAGCTGGAGCGGCTGCGGCCGGTTGTTGAGCAGCCAGCGGGTGCCGCGCTCGACGAGCCGGCGGGAGTGCAGCCGCATCCGGGTCTGGATGTCGGCGGCCACCTTGTTGTCGAGCGCCTCGACGGCGTCCCAGACCTCGTTCAGGCGGAAGATCGCCCGAGCCGCGGTCTGCGCGCGCACGATCTCCTCGATCGAGGCGCCGGACTCCTCGCGCAGCCGGTGCAGGAAGGACGAGCCACCGGAGTTGACGGTGTCGTTGACCAGGACCGTGGTGATGATCTCCCGGCGCAGCGGGTGGGTGTCGACGGCCTCGGTGAACTGCTCGCGCAGCAGCGTCGGGAAGTACGCGTGCAGCAGACCGCGCAGGTACGGGTCGTCCGGCAGGTCGGTGCCGATCAGCTCGTCGGCCACCGTGATCTTGGTGTACGCGAGCAGGACGGCCAGCTCCGGCTGGGTCAGACCGCGGCCGCTGTTGAGCAGCTCACGGATCTGCCGGTCGTTGGGCAGGAACTCCAGCGAGCGGTCGAGCGCGCCGTCCCGGCCCAGGCGGCGCATGAACCGCTGCTGCGCCTGGAGCAGCGAGGCGGCCTCGGCGACGGCGTTGGCCAGGTTGGTGTTCTGCGCGTAGTTGTTGCGCAGCACCAGGGCGCCGACCTCGTCGGTCATCTCGGCGAGGATCCGGTTGCGCTGCTTCACGGTCATGTCACCCTCGGTGACCAGGCCGTTCAGCAGGATCTTGATGTTGACCTCGTGGTCGGAGGTGTCCACACCGGCGCTGTTGTCGATGGCGTCGGTGTTGATCTTGCCGCCGGTGCTCTCGGGACCGCCGGACCGGGCGAACTCGATACGGCCCAGCTGGGTCGCGCCGAGGTTGCCGCCCTCGCCGACGACCCGGGCGCGCACGTCCCGGCCGTCGACGCGGATGGGGTCGTTGGCCTTGTCGCCGACGTCGGCGTTCGACTCGGCCGAGGACTTCACGTACGTGCCGATGCCGCCGTTCCACAGCAGGTCGACCGGCGCGTGCAAAACGGCCCGCATCAGTTCGGCCGGCGTCATCTTGGTGACGCCGTCGGCGATGCCGAGGGCTGCCCGCATGTGCGCGTTGACCGGGATCGACTTGGCGCTGCGCGGGTGGACGCCGCCGCCCGCGGACAGCAGCTCCGGGTTGTAGTCGGCCCAGGAGGAGCGGGGCAGCTCGAACAGCCGGCGGCGCTCGGCGTACGAGGTGGCCGCGTCCGGGGTCGGGTCGATGAAGATGTGGCGGTGGTCGAAGGCGGCGACCAGGCGGATGTGCTCGGAGAGCAGCATGCCGTTGCCGAAGACGTCACCGGACATGTCGCCGACGCCGACGACCGTGAAGTCCTCGGTCTGGGTGTCGTGGCCCAGCTCGCGGAAGTGGCGCTTGACCGACTCCCAGGCGCCGCGGGCGGTGATGCCCATGCCCTTGTGGTCGTAACCGGCCGAGCCGCCCGAGGCGAACGCGTCGCCCAGCCAGAAGCCGTACGACTCGGCGACCCCGTTGGCGATGTCGGAGAAGCTCGCGGTGCCCTTGTCGGCGGCGACGACCAGGTAGGTGTCGTCCTCGTCGTGGCGGACCACGTCCGCCGGGGGCACGACCTCGCCGCCGACCAGGTTGTCGGTGATGTCGAGGAGCGCGGAGATGAACATCTTGTACGAGGCGATGCCCTCGGCCAGCCACGCGTCACGGTCCACGGACGGGTCCGGGAGCTGCTTGGCGACGAAGCCGCCCTTGGCGCCGACCGGCACGATGACGGTGTTCTTCACCATCTGCGCCTTGACCAGGCCGAGGATCTCCGTACGGAAGTCCTCACGCCGGTCGGACCAGCGCAGACCGCCTCGGGCGACCTTGCCGAAGCGCAGGTGGACGCCCTCGACGCGCGGCGAGTACACCCAGATCTCGAACGCCGGGCGCGGGGCCGGCAGGTCCGGGATGGCCTGCGGGTCGAACTTCATCGACACGTAGGAGTGCGGGACGCCCTCCGGGGTCTTCTGGAAGAAGTTCGTCCGCAGCGTGGCCTTGATGACGGTGAGGAAGGAGCGCAGGATGCGGTCCTCGTCCAGGGACGCGACCTGGTCGAGGGCGCCGTCCAGCTCCTCCAGGAGACCGTCGGTCAGCTCGGTGCCGGCGTGCTGGCGCTCCGGCGCCATGCGGGCCTCGAACAGGTTGACCAGCAGCCGGGTGGTGTGGACGTTGTTACGGAGGGTGTCCTCCATGTAGTCCTGGCTGAAGGTCGAACCGGCCTGGCGCAGGTACTTGGCGTACGCGCGCAGCACCATCGCCTCGCGCCAGGTGAGCCCGGCGGACAGCACGAGCGAGTTGAAGCCGTCGTTCTCGGCGGCGCCGGTCCAGGTGGCGGCGAAGGCCTCCTGGAAGCGCTCGCGCGCGTCGTCGCCGAGGCTGCCGCCGTTGGCGGTCGGCGCGGGCATCCGCAGACCGAAGTCGTAGATCCAGGCGTCGGCGGTGCCGTCCGAGCAGCGCAGCCGGTACGGACGCTCGTCGGTGACCTCGACGCCGAGCCGGCCGAGGACCGGCAGGACGGCGGAGAGCGAGATCTGGTCGCCGGTCTTGTAGACCTTGAAGCGGCGCTCGCCGTTGCCGGAGGTGACGGGCTCGTAGAGGGAGAGCGCGAAGTCCTTGTCGCTGCCGGCCAGGTCCTCCAGGTGGACCAGGTCGGCGACGGCGGCGCGCGGCGAGTGGTCGGCCTTGTAGCCCTCGGGGAAGGCGTTGCCGTAGCGGCGCAGCAGCTCGGCGGCGCGCTCCTCGCCGCACTCGGCGTTGAGCGCCTCCGCGAAGCCGTCCGCCCAGGAGCGGGTGGCGTCGGCGAGCCGGGCCTCGATGCGGTCGACGTCGGACTCGGTGAGCTTGGCCAGCTCGGTGCCGGGCTCGACGCGGATGACGAAGTGCAGACGGGAGAGGATCGACTCGGTGTTCCAGGCCGTGAAGTCGACGCTGGTGCCGTTCAGCTCCTCCTTCAGGATGTCGATGATCCGCAGCCGCACGCGCGTGGTGTAGCGGTCGCGCGGCAGGTAGACGAGGGCCGAGTAGTAGCGGCCGTACTCGTCCTGGCGCAGGTAGAGGCGCAGCCGGCGGCGCTCCTGGAGGTACAGGACGCTGGTGGCGATGGAGCGGAGCTGGTCGACCGAGGTCTGGAACAGCTCGTCGCGCGGGTAGGTCTCCAGGATCTGGAGCAGGTCGCGGCCGTCGTGGCTGCTCGGCGCGAAGCCGGCGCCCGCGAGGACCTCCTGGACCTTGCGCTTGATGACCGGGACGCGGCGCACGGACTCGGTGTACGCGGCCGAAGAGAACAGGCCGAGGAAGCGGCGCTCGCCGACGACGTTGCCGTCGGCGTCGAACTTCTTCACGCCCACGTAGTCGAGGTACGAGGGGCGGTGCACGGTCGCGCGGCTGTTGGCCTTCGTCAGGATCAGCAGACGGTGCTCGCTCGCCTTGGCGCGGACGTCGGCGGGCAGCCGGCTGAAGGACGGCGAGATGGGGTGGGCGTGCTTGTCGTCGCCGCTGTGGTGCGGGTCGGAGCGCAGGACGCCGAGCCCGGTGCCGGGTACGGCGGTCAGGGCGTCGCCGTCGACCAGCTCGTACTCGCGGTAGCCGATGAAGGTGAAGTGGTCGTCGGCGAGCCAGCGCAGCAGCTCGCTGGCCTCCTCCACCTCGGTGGGCCGCAGGTCGGGGGCGGCGGGCTCGTCGGCGAGGCCGTCGGCGATGCGCAGCGCCGCCTCGCGCATCTTCTCCCAGTCCTCGACGGTCTCGCGGACGTCGGACAGGACGCGCAGCAGATCGCTGGTGATCTGCTTCAGGTCGGCCTTGTCGGTCTCGCGGTCGATCTCGACGTGGATCCAGGACTCGCTGAGCACGTCGTGCCCCTGCTCACCCTTGGCCGCCTTGCCGTCCTTCGCCTTCGGGTCCTTGGTCAGGACCTCGATGAGCTTGCCGGTCACGTCGCGGCGGACGCGGACCTGCGGGTGGATCACGACATGGATGCCGCGGCCCTGGCGGGACAGCTCGTTGGTCACCGAGTCGACGAGGAAGGGCATGTCGTCGGTGACGACCTCGACGACGGAGTGGCTGCAGGTCCAGCCGTTCTCCTCCACCGTCGGGGTGTGGACGCGCACGTTGGCGGTGCCCTGCGGGCGGTTCTCCGCCAGCCGGTAGTGCGAGAGCGCGGCACCGAAGACGTCGACCGGGTCGCGGTACGTCAGGTCCTCGGGAGCGGTGTGCAGGTAGTAGCGCTGGAGGTAGTCGAGCAGCGTCGCGTGGTCCGGACGCCGGCCCTTCTGCGGCCCTGTCGGAAGTAGCCCCCCGACCGGGCTGTTCTCAGCTACCCGGGCGGCCCGATCGAGCAGCTCGGCCTTGGCTTCGTCCAGCTTGGTCTGCATGTCCTCTGACTCCTGTCGCGCGCCGTTGCGTGACGTCGGTGGAAGAAAGGGCACAGCGCCACGCCGCGGTGGTACCGGTCGGCGAGGACATCGTGCCGCTATGAGAGATGTCCGGGCGCTTTACGGCCACGGCGCGTGCGGCAGGTGCCGTACCCGGACGGAAAGAAGCAGCGAACGCACCGACGACCCGGCCGCTGTGGCGTACCGGGCGGCAGCCGGGGGCTCCGCTGCCCCCTCGGCGTATCGCGCTGATCACGACGAAAGCCTATCGCTCCCGCCCCCCCGACCGTCATGAGCCTTATGTGTACAAAACCAGGGCCGGAAGTTTGACGATCTGGACAGCGACGCATGGTTCCCCGAGGCTCCGGCGGTGATCCGGCTCCCGGGAACCGCTTCGGGAGGCCGTCGGCGGGGCCGTGGGAATCAATCGGCCGGCATGGGCCATCCGAGACCGGGACGTGGGAGTCACCATGGCGAAGATCTTGATCGTGACGGGGGACGCGGCGGAATCGCTGGAGGTGATGTACCCATACCAGCGGCTGCTCGAAGAGGGGTACGAGGTCGACATCGCGGCCCCGGCGCGCAAACGGCTGCGTTTCGTCGTCCACGATTTCGAACCGGGGTACGACACGTACACCGAGAAGCCCGGCTACACCTGGCCGGCCGATCTGGCCTTCTCGGAGGTCGACCCGGGCGCGTACACGGCCGTCGTGATCCCGGGCGGCCGGGCCCCGGAGTATCTGCGCAACGACCCCGAGCTGCGCAAGATCCTCAAGTCCTTCTTCGACGCGGACAAGCCGGTCGCCCAGATCTGCCACGGCCCGCTCCTGACGGCGGCCACGGGCAGCCTGGAGGGCCGGCGGGTCACCGCGTACCCGGCGCTCGAACTCGACATGCAGGCGGCGGGGGCGGGCTTCCAGGACACGGCGGTGGTGGTGGACGGCCGGCTGGTGTCCTCCCGGGCCTGGCCGGACCACCCGACCTGGATGCGGGAGTTCTTGAAGGTGCTGCGCGCGGCGGAGGCGGCCGAGGGCACGGAGGCGTGACGCGGGGCGCTCCCGGGCCTGGCGAGGAGCCGGGGGCGGCTCTGCGCGTGTACGGGAGCGGGGCGCGTGGCTGGGAGGGGCCTTACGGGCCCTTATGGGCGCTCAGGGGCCTCAGGGGCCTCAGGGGCCCAGCGTGGCCTCGATCGCCTTGACGCGGCACTCCGCGCACGTACGCGACGACCGCTTCGCGACGAACAGGCACCGGCAGAGCTCCAGCCGCCGGGACGGGATGCCGCACAGCGCCCCCGCCTCCGTCCAGGCATGGTGCAGGTCCGCCCCGCCTTCCTCTCGGCACCCGCCGAAGTCCGTCCGCACGGCCCCGAACCTGATCCGGAGGGAACGAAGAAGGCGACCACGTCTCGGCATGGCCGCCACTCTCACACCCGGCCCCGGGCGGTGTGAAGGCGCGAGGCAACCCTCACGCCCGCCCCGCCCGGCCCCGGGCCCGGTCTCAGACCAGTTCGTCGGCGACGGCCACGGCCTCCGCCAGCGAGTCCACAACGGGCACGCCGACCCGCTCCAGGGACTTCCGGCTGTGCGACCCGCCGGTGTACAGGACCGCCTTCGCGCCCACGTGCAGGGCCGCCACGGCGTCGTCCGCCGCGTCGCCGATGACGACGACGCGCTCGGCCGCCACGTCCCCCAGGGCGGCGAGGTGGCGCACCATGTGCCCCGACTTGCCATCCGTGCTCTTGCCGACGCGGCCGTCCATCCGGACGAAACGGTCCGCGATCCCGTGCCGGCGCACCAGCGGGATCAGATCGTCGTGCGGCGCGAGCGACAGCAGCGACTGGGTGAACCCGGACGCCTGCCGGGCGGCGAGCAGGTCCGCCGCGCCGGCGGTGAGCCCGCAGGCGTCGGCCAGGCCCCAGTAGTGGCGGTGGAACGAGCCGTCCATCACGTTCCACTCGTCCTCGGTCGGCAGCCGCCCCAGCAGCCGCTCGTAGAACTTCGGCACCGGGACGGTGTACAGCTCCCGGTACTGCTCCAGAGTGATCTGTTCGAGCCCGACCTCCGCGAAGGACGCGTTGGTCGCCCCGATGACCGCGCCGATGTCGTCGAGCAGTGTGCCGTTCCAGTCCCAGACCAGATGCTTCGTGTGCTTCCCCATGGACGTCCACGGTACCGGCACGGTCCGACACCGTGAGCGGTCGTGGAACGCACAGCCGACCGTCAGGGGGTGCGGGCCCGGGTTCGGGCCCGGTGCCGCTCAGCCGAGGATCGCGGGGATCTCCTGGACGCCGAACCAGAGCAGCTCGTGGTCCTCGGCCCCGTCGACGGTGAACTGGGCGTCGTCGTCGCCCTGGTCGGCGGCGCCGAGCGCGGCGGCGGCGGCCGAGACGTCCGGCTCGGCGTCGTCGGCGTCGGCGTGTACGGCGGCGGCCTTGGCCAGCGGGACGGCCGAGGCGATCCGGACCTCGCCGAGCGCGCCCGCGTCCAGGCCCCGGTCCGGGTCCACGACGGCGTCCCGGTCGGCCACGTCGACCGCGACGACCACGCGTCGCCGGGCGGCCGAGGGGTCGGCGGCGAGCAGCCGCAGGGAGGCGGCGGCCGCGCGGTTGAGGGCCGCGTACTCGAGTTCCTCGATGTCGTCGCTCACGTACCACTCGCGCAGCGCGGGGGTGACGGCGTAGGCGGTGAGCGGGCCGGGGCCGACCTCGCCCGCCTTGTGCGCCTGTGCGAGACCGGGGAGGGTCAGAGGGACGTACACGCGCATGGCTGGCCGCTTTCGTAGTCGGAGATGCCCTCAGGATACGTGCGTGGTGCCTGCCCGGGGGCGGCGACCGGGTGCGTCCCGGACCGTCTCGTTCGCTCTGATAGGTGAATCACCCAGGGTGATCGAAAGCGCCCCAAAGCTCCCTTGCCGGTGCCTCCGGAGGCCCCGTACAAGATCCCCGACCAGGGTCGACGCTCGCTCGAAGCCCGGTTACTCACCGCGATCGACACCGCGACGAACGGGGATCCCATGAACACACGCGCCCGGCGCACCCGCGGCCCTTCCGGCCCCGCCGGCACGGGTCCGCGCGGCCGCGCGGGAACGGCACCGCGGCGGACCGCACCGCCGCACGTCCTGTTCGCCGAGCGCCTGCTGGCCGTCCTGAGCGGCGACCGCCCGGTCCACAGCATGCTGGGCTACGCGGCCGGCGAAGCGTACGACCGGCTCGTCGAGGCCGGTCCCCGGCCGCCCTTCCGGTCCACCCGCTGGCGCCCCGCCCTCCACCGCTGCGGCTGCCGGCGGTCCGAGGGCGGCGCTCTCGAAGTCTTCGCCATCGTCGCCACCGGCGACAGCTTCCGCGCGCTCGCCTTCCGCCTCGTCCAGGGCCCCGACCTCCGCTGGCGCTGCTCCGCGGTGGAGTTCGACGACCTGGCGGAGGGCGTCCGGGGGCCCGGGCCCGTACCGAGAACCGCGCCGGGCCCCGCACGGGGACGGGAGCCGGGACCGGAGGCGGGAGGGAGACCGGGCCCGGAGGCGGGACTGGACGCGGGGGCGAGGGCGGGGCTGAAGGCGGACACCCTGGCCGGCCGTTGACGCTCTCCCTCCCCGAATGAGCGCATACGCGAGGGGGCCGGCCGCCTCATCGGCGACCGGCCCCCTCCCCCGCACTCGCGGCCCGTGTCCCGGGCCGCCGAAGGGCGGGTTACTTCTTGCGGCGGCGTCCGCCCGCGCTCTTCTGCGCCTTGCGGCGCTCCGCGCGCGTCAGACCGTCACCGGCGACCGCGTCCTCGGAGGCGAAGTCGCCCTCGACGACCGACCCGTCGCCGTCGACCTTCGGCGCGGAGAAGTGCAGCCGGTCGGGGCGCTGCGGGGCGTCGAGACCCTTGGCGCGGATCTCCGGACGGGCACTGCCGTCCCGCTCGGCCGCGTCCTGCACCGGGACCTCCTCGACCTGCTGCTCGACCTGGACCTCCAGGTTGAACAGGTAGCCGACGGACTCCTCCTTGATGCCCTCCATCATCGCGCTGAACATGTCGAAGCCCTCGCGCTGGTACTCGACCAGCGGGTCCTTCTGGGCCATCGCGCGCAGGCCGATGCCCTCCTGGAGGTAGTCCATCTCGTAGAGGTGCTCGCGCCACTTGCGGTCGAGGACCGACAGGACCACGCGCCGCTCCAGCTCGCGCATGATGTCCGAGCCGAGCTGCTTCTCACGCGCCTCGTACTGCTCGTGGATGTCGTCCTTGACGGACTCGGCGATGAACTCCGCCGTGATGCCCGCGCGGTCGCCCGCCGCGTCCTCCAGCTCCTCCACCGTGACCTTGACCGGGTAGAGCTGCTTGAACGCGTTCCACAGCCGGTCGAGGTCCCACTCCTCGGCGAAGCCCTCGGTGGTCTCCTGGCGGATGTAGTCGTCGATGGTGTCGTCCATGAAGTGACGCACCTGCTCCTGGAGGTCCTCGCCCTCCAGGACGCGACGGCGCTCGCCGTAGATGACCTCGCGCTGCCGGTTGAGGACCTCGTCGTACTTCAGGACGTTCTTACGGGTCTCGAAGTTCTGGCTCTCGACCTGGCCCTGCGCGGAGGCGATGGCACGGGTGACCATCTTGTTCTCGATCGGGACGTCGTCCGGCACATTCGCCATCGCCATCACGCGCTCGACCATCTGCGCCTTGAACAGACGCATCAGGTCGTCGCCCAGCGACAGGTAGAAGCGGGACTCGCCCGGGTCGCCCTGACGGCCGGAACGACCGCGCAGCTGGTTGTCGATACGGCGCGACTCGTGGCGCTCGGTGCCCAGCACGTACAGCCCGC
Organism: Streptomyces sp. NPDC048718; assembly: GCF_043198875.1. Lineage (NCBI taxonomy): Bacteria > Bacillati > Actinomycetota > Actinomycetes > Kitasatosporales > Streptomycetaceae > Streptomyces > Streptomyces sp. NPDC048718. The sequence continues at coordinate 17,615 of NZ_JBICVG010000005.1, read as the reverse complement.
CGAGCTCCTTGACCTCCTCGAACTCCGCCTTCACGGCCTTCTCGGCGCGCTCCAGGGCGCCCGGCAGGGCCGCCGACCACTCCTCGACGTGCTCGACCGGGTCGAGGCCCGCCTGGCGCAGCTCGGCCTCGGCGAGGTCGTCGGGGTTGCCGCCGAGCTTGATGTCCGTACCGCGGCCGGCCATGTTCGTGGCGACGGTGATGGCGCCCTTGCGGCCCGCCTGCGCGACGATCGTGGCCTCGCGCTCGTGGTGCTTGGCGTTGAGCACCTCGTGCGGGATACCGCGCTTGCTGAGCTGCTGCGAGAGGTACTCGGACTTCTCGACGGAGGTGGTGCCGACGAGGACCGGCTGGCCCTTCTCGTACTTCTCCGCGATGTCGTCGACGACGGCGGCGAACTTGGCGACCTCGGTCCGGTAGATGAGGTCGGGCTGGTCCTTGCGCTGCATGGGCTTGTTCGTCGGGATCGGAACGACGCCCAGCTTGTAGATCTGGTGGAACTCGGCCGCCTCGGTCATCGCCGTACCGGTCATGCCGGACAGCTTGTCGTAGAGGCGGAAGAAGTTCTGGAGGGTGATCGTGGCGAGCGTCTGGTTCTCGTCCTTGATCGGCACGCCCTCCTTGGCCTCGATGGCCTGGTGCATGCCCTCGTTGTAACGGCGACCGGCGAGGATACGGCCGGTGTGCTCGTCGACGATCATGACCTCGCCGTCGATGACGACGTAGTCCTTGTCCTTCTTGAAGAGTTCCTTGGCCTTGATGGCGTTGTTCAGGTAACCGACGAGCGGGGTGTTCACCGACTCGTACAGGTTGTCGATGCCCAGCCAGTCCTCGACCTTGGCGACACCGGCCTCGTGGATGGCGACGGTGCGCTTCTTCTCGTCGACCTCGTAGTCGCCGGTCTCCTCGATGCCCTTGAGCGGGTTGCCGGGCTCGCCCTTGACGAGACGGGTGACCAGCTTGGCGAAGTCGCCGTACCACTTGGTGGCCTGGTCCGCCGGGCCGGAGATGATCAGCGGCGTACGGGCCTCGTCGACGAGGATCGAGTCGACCTCGTCGACACAGGCGAAGTTGTGGCCGCGCTGGACCAGCTCGTCCTGGGACCACGCCATGTTGTCGCGCAGGTAGTCGAAGCCGAACTCGTTGTTCGTGCCGTACGTGATGTCGCAGGCGTACTGCTCGCGGCGCTGCGCCGGGGTCATGTTGGCCATGATGCAGCCGACCTCGAGACCGAGGAAGCGGTGCACCCGGCCCATCATCTCGGAGTCGCGCTCGGCCAGGTAGTCGTTCACCGTGATCAGGTGCACGCCCTTGCCCGACAGCGCGTTCAGGTAGGCCGGGAGCGTACCGACGAGGGTCTTGCCCTCACCGGTCTTCATCTCGGCGACGTAGCCGAGGTGGAGGGCGGCGCCGCCCATGATCTGCACGTCGTAGTGACGCTGGCCGAGGACGCGCTTGGCCGCCTCGCGGACGGTCGCGAACGCCTCGGGGAGCAGGTCGTCCAGGCTCTCGCCGTCGGCGAACCGCTGCTTGTACTCGTCGGTGAGGGCCCTCAGCTCGGCATCGGAGAGGTTGACGAAGTCGTCTTCGATGGAGTTGACCTGGTCCGCGATGCGGTGCAGTTTGCGCAGGATCTTGCCTTCGCCTGCACGCATGAGCTTCTGGAAGACGGACACTGAGGCTGGTCTCCTTGCCGGTCGGGCCTGGCACTGGTCGGTGATGACTCGGGCGCGGGCACGGCAGGTGGTCCCCACCGCAACGGCCATCGTAAGCGAGACCGCCGTCACGGAGGGAGGCCCGCAAGGCCGGAACCACGGCTTCCGTCCGTGACGGCTCCCGACAGGGAGAACGCGCGAGGCCGCCCGAAGGTGCCGCCTCGCGCGAAAACCGTTCGCACAGGTCGGGGCAGGTCACCAGAATTCCGTCATGGAGCCCATCACCCTGACCACCGCACGGCTGCGGCTGCGCCCCTTCACCCCGGACGACGCCGGGGTGGTGTACGAGGTCTGCCAGGACCCCGCCGTCCAGCGCTGGACCGCCGTCCCCGCCCCGTACACGCGCGAGGACGCCGAACTCTTCGTGACCCGCCTCGCGCCGGAGGGCTGGCGCTTGGACGGGGAGTACGCGTTCGCCGTAGAGCCGCTGACGGGCGGGCCGCTGATCGCCGCCGCCGGACTGCACGCCTGTTCCCCGGGTATCCGGGAGGTCGGCTACTGGCTGGCCCCGGAGCACCGCGGCCGGGGCTATATGACCGAGGCGGTCGGCGCCCTCGCGCACTGGGCCTTCACCGGGCTCGGCGTCCACCGGCTGCTGTGGCGCGCGGAGGTCGGCAACATCGCCTCGCGGGCCGTCGCCGAGCGGGCCGGCTTCACCGTCGAGGGCGTCGAGCGGGCGGGGATCCTCAAGGACGGCACGGCCCGGGACAGCTGGCTCGGCTCGCTGCTCCCCGCCGACGTGGGGCTGCCGTCACCGCTTCCGTATCTCCCCGCGCCCGTTCCGCCGAGGACCTCCACCGTGTCCTGACGGCCGGCCCGTGACCGGTCCCGGGCCACGCGTGCCACGAGCAAGCCACGGCCCGGCGGCGGCTCCGGGCGGCGGGGCAGTGGCGGGAAGGAGCGGTCGTACCAACGCCCCGCCCGCTGTCGGTGCCACCCCCTAGGGTGCCGCCATGACGACCGCGACGCCCACCCCGGCCGCCCCCCGCCCCGCCGCCGAACTGTCCGCCGACGAAGCCCGCCGGATCACCCTGCGCGCCCAGGGATTCCTCGGGGCCCCCGATCGCCGGGCCGGAGTGCGCGGAATGCTGCGCCGGCTCGGCCAGGTCCAGCTGGACACCATCTCGGTCCTCGCCCGCTCGCACGAGCTGATCCCGTACGCGCGCCTCGGCGCGGTCGGCCGCCGCACCGTCGAGGACGCGTACTGGAGCGAGGGACACGCGTTCGAGTACTGGTCGCACGCGGCGTGCGTCCTGCCCGTCGAGGAGTGGCCGCTGTTCGCCTTCCGCCGCCGCGCCTACCGCGCCCGCCCGCACTGGGGTCACGAGCTGTCCCCCACCGCGTACGACACGGTGATCGCGCAGCTGCGGGCCGAGGGCCCGCGGACCGCGACCGAGCTGGGCGGCGCCAAGAACAAGGGCGAGTGGTGGGACTGGTCCGACACGAAGATCGCCGTCGAGCGCGCGCTGATGTACGGCGAGGTGGTGGTCACCGAGCGGCGAGGCTGGAAGCGGGTGTACGACCTGGCGGAGCGCGCCGTCCCGGCAGCGCTGCTGCACGACGACCTCGACGACGCGGAGTGTCTGCGGCGGCTGGTGCGGCAGGCGGGCGAGGCGCTCGGCGTCGGCACCCGCGCGGACCTCGCCGACTACCACCGGATCAAGGGCGAGGCCTTCGACGCGGTGGTGGCGGACTCCGGGCTCGTCCCGGTGACGGTGGCGGGCTGGGGGAAGCCCGCCTGGGCCGATCCGGCGGCGCTGGCGGCCGAGCCGCGTGGCCGGCACCGTACGACGCTGCTCTCGCCGTTCGACTCGCTCATCTGGGAACGGTCCCGTACCGAGCGGATCTTCGGCTTCACCCACCGCCTGGAGGCGTACGTGCCCCGGCAGAAGCGGGTGCACGGCTACTTCGCGATGCCGGTGCTGGCCGGCGGCCGGCTGGTGGGCCGGGTGGACCCGGCGCGCGAGGGCCGGACCCTGGTGGCCCGGCAGGTGTCCCTGGACGGCCCGAAGGCGGTCCCGGCGGTGGCGCGGGCCCTCGCCGAGGCCGCCGAGTGGGTGGGCTGCGACGCGGTCGCGGTGGAGCGGGTGGACGCCCCGGAACTCGCCCCGGCCCTCGTGAAGGCCCTCGGCTGACCCGGTGACCCGGCAAGGACCGGGCCGGGGGCGGGGCCGGGCTCCCGCCCGGTCCCGCCCCGCGCGTCAGCGGATCTCGAGGATCTTCTCCCGCATCGCGTAGACCACGGCCTCCATCCGGGAGTGCAGCTGCAGCTTCTCCAGGATGTTGCGGACATGGTTCTTCACGGTGTTCTCGGAGATGAAGAGCTCCTTGGCGATGTCCCGGTTGTTCATGCCGGTCGCGACGAGCTTGAGGACCTCCAGCTCGCGGTCGGTCAGCCGGGGCGCGGGCACGAGCCGCCGCTCGTCGGTGCGCTGGATCATCGACTTGAACTCGGTGAGGAGCTTCGAGGCCATCGACGGGCTGATCTGCGACTGCCCGTCCGCGACGGCGCGGATCGCGGTGGCGACCTCGTCGGTGGAGATCTCCTTGAGCAGATAGCCGGTCGCGCCCGCCTTGATCGCGTCGTAGAGGTCGGCTTCCTCATCGCTTATCGTCAGCATGATGATCTTGGCGCTGGGAGCGACCTCCTTGATGGAGGTGCAGGCCTCGATGCCGCCGCGACGGGGCATCCGGACGTCCATGAGGACGATGTCGGGAAGCAGGTCCGCGGCCTTGTCGACGGCCTCGGCGCCGTCCCCCGCCTCGCCGACGACCTCGATGTCCTCCTCCTGGCGCAGGACGATCTCCAGGCCCCGGCGGAACAGCGCGTGATCGTCCACGACGAGGACCCGGATCGGTTCGTCCCGCGCGGCACCGCCGTCCGGATCCGATCCCTCCGGGGCGATCGTGCTCCCTGGCTGTCGCCCGCCGTGTACCGGTCCGAAGCGGTCCGCCATCGTTCCTCCCCCTGAAGGCCGTGGCCTGAAGTCGTGTGCTGAATCGCCTGTCGTGTCCCAACCGCTGCTCGGGGAGCAGCGGTTGACGTGCCCGTCATGATTCCATGCCGCGGCGCTCCCCCGATGATCCCTTGACCCCGAGGGGTCACGCACGGTCGCACAGAGGTGCCCCCGGAGCGCGCGGGGCGCTCTCGGGGGCAGTCGTGCCGTGGTCGTCCGCGGTCACCTCGGTCCGCGGGCGGGCCGGGGGCGGGGGATCAGCCGCCGAGCGCGCCTCCCGCGCCACCGCCCTCGGCGAGCGGGTCGCTCTCCAGGTGGATGACGCCGTAGTCGTAGGCGTGCCGCCGGTAGACGACGCTGGGCTGCTTGGTGTCGGAATCGACGAAGAGGTAGAAGTCGTGCCCGACCAGCTCCATCTCGTAGAGCGCCTGGTCGAGGCTCATGGGGGCGGCGCGGTGGGTCTTCTCGCGGACCACCAGCGGCCCTTCGCCCTGGACCTCGATCGGGCCCATCATCGTGGTGGGCACGTTCTCGCCTTCTTCGACGACGAGTTCGCCGCTGCCGTTGAACTGGGCGGCCCCGGGCACCACGTCGGGTACCTCGGCCGCCGACAGCCGGCCCGTGCCCCTGCGGGTGAACCGCTTGTCGTGCTGCTTGCGCAGTCGCGCCTCGAGCTTGTCCTGAGCGAGGTCGAGCGCCGCGTACGCGTCGGCGGCCGCGGCTTCCGCCCGGATCACCGGGCCTCGGGAGTGCAGGGTGATCTCCACGCGGTCCGACCGGTCGGCCTGCCGCGGGTTGTGCTCCTTGGACACCTCGACGTCGAGGCTCATCACCTTGCCGTCGAGCTTCTGGATCTTCTCCAGGTTCAGCTTCTCGGCCACGTGCTTCCGGAACCGCTCGGGCACCTCTGTCTTGCGGCCCTTGACGACGATGTCCACGCAGAACTCCGTTCCCGGATCGCTCGCCACGGCTCCTCGGCCGGCGAGCGTCTCCCTTTTGCACCAGACCCCGGCGTTTACCGGAGCCCCGGACTTGGCGACTCGCCCTTCCTCCTCCCCAGTCGACAAGCACCCCTACCCCACCGGCCCGAGATGAATTCGCCCTGAACTCCCGTTCTGAAGGCACGCTCGCGCATTCGGTGAGGCCGTGGCATTCGCCATTCCTCACAACCGAACATAGCTCGTTCGGACGGATGTCGGCACCCGGTACGGCCACTTACCGCCATTCGCGTGCGTTCACCACTCACCACCTGCAACGTCGCGGGTTCTCGAAGAGTTCCGGTTTAATTCGAACGAGGCCGGAGAGGATGCGAGTACGGCAGCCGTGAGCCGTTCGAATAGGGGGTGCGGCGTCGCTTCTTCCGGGTTGCCCGGCAATCCGTGAATGGTGAACGGAGGGTGTACGGAGTATCCGGCGGAACACACCGCCGCGAGGGCCCGCGCCGCCTCCGCGAGCGTCGTTCCCGTCGTCATCAGATCATCCACGAGCACCACGCGCCCGCCGGTCCGGACCGCTTCGGCGAGCGGCCCCGCTCCGCCCGGAGCGAGCGTGAGCGCGCCCGACAGGTTGGCGCGCCGCTCGGCCGCGCCGAGGCCCGCCTGATCGGCCACCGCGCGGCGCTGCCGCAGCACCGGCAGGACCCGCGCCGCCCGTCCGGCCCGCCGCAGCCGTCCGGCCGCGGCCATCGCCAGGCGACGCGTCGGATCATGGCCACGCGCCCGTACGGAGCGCCGCGAGGACGGCACCGGTACGAGCAGGCACGGGCCGGTCCCGAACGGCTCCACGGGCCCCGCGGCGGCCGTGACGGCCCCGGCGAGCGCCGCGCCCAGCGGCCCGGCGAGCGGCAGCGCGCCCCGCTCCTTGTGGGCGAGGAGCAGCGTGCGGACCGCTCCCTCGTACGGCACCGCCGCATAGGTGGCCGGAAGTCCCCCCGGCTCGGGTGACGGACGCACGCGCCTGGGCCCCTCCCCGGTCAGCGCGTGCGCGCACGCGGGGCACAGGGCCGTACGCGGTCTCCCGCAGCCCTCGCAGGAGACCGGCAGCACCAGCCCGGCGATCTCCTGCCACCACCCCCGCATGGCCCCACTGTCCTCCCCCGCCATCCGCCTGGCCACCCCTGTGGACAACGGGCGGTGGAAGGCTGTGGACAACGGGCGCGGAGCCCCTCCCCAAGCCGCTGGACCGGCTCCGGAGGACTGCCGGACGTCCGCCCGGCCCGATCAGCCCGGGTAGACGGGCAGACTGCCCTGCGTCCGCAGGGGCTGCCAGTTCGTGCCCGGGGCGAGCCGCGCGATGCCGTCGTCGCGGGAGTCCGCGACCACCGGCGCGCTCTGGTCGGCGTACGGCGCGGCCACCGAGGTGACCCCGTTCAGGCCCGGGAGCACGGACGTGGCGGACGTGGAGCCGTCCGTCTGCACGTACCGCACCTGCTGCACGCCACCGGCCTCGGTGCCGACCACGACGAGCCGGCTCGGTCCCGCCCAGGACACGGCGGTGACCGATTCCAGCCGGGGCGCCGCGTCCTGGAGGTCCGTGACGGTGACCTCCTCGCGCCCGTCGACGACGCTCCGCCCCACCCGGCCGATCTGGAGGGTGGTGTGGTCGTCGCGGGTCACGAGCAGCGCGATCCGGACCCCGTCCGCGGAGACCCGCAGCGACTCGATCCGGGCGCCGCCCCGCAGCCAGGGGGTGCCGACCGCGACGCGTTCGCCCTGCCCGCCCGGCACCATCCACAGTCGCGGTTTCAGCGGGTCGCGGTCGGCGACCCACAGGTCGCCCCGGCCGTCCCAGCTCGGCGCGGACAGCCGGTCCTCGGGCCGCGCCCCGGTGCTGGTGACGACCGGATCGGGCAGTTCGTCGTCGGCGGTGAGGGAGCCGACCCGCAGCTCGCGCCCGTCCTGGAGGACGGCGGCGGCCCGGTTCTCCGCGCGGTCCACCGCCACGGGGCCCAGCCGCACCGTGCCCTTGCCGAACGGGCCGGGCACCTCGGTCGGCTTCTGCGCCTGCCGGCCACCGTCCGCCAGCGTCATCAGCCGCTGGTGCTCGTCGACGAAGTACGGGCTCTCGCCCCGGCCCGAGTCACGGACCGGCGAGAACTCCTGCTCCGCCTGTCCCTTGCCGAGCAGGCACAGCGCGCCCGTGCTGCCCTGGATCTCGACCTGCTCGACCCGCACCGAGGTCAGGTCGCCGAGCGTGAACAGCAGCTGCGCCGCCATGCCCTTGCAGACGACCGTGCTCACCCGGTCGGCCTTGTCGTTGAGCGGGATCTTCAGGGTCGACTGGTCGTCGGGGGTGAGGGAGTAGACGTCCTTCGCCAGCTCCGTGCCGGACGGGAAGCGCGACTCGACGGCCGGCCCGAGCCACTTCGTCGGGCCCTCCAGGAGCGCCTTGACGGTCTGGGTCACCGGATCCATCCGGGTGACCGGGTCCTGGCGCTGGCGGATGTAGACGGGGTCGGCGACGACCCAGTTCTCGTCGGAGGCGAAGTAGTACTTGTTGACCGCCCGGTAGTTGCGCAGGAAGTCCGCCTCGCCGAGCACCAGGCCCGGCGGCAGGGAGTCGATGCGCCACTCCTTGGACTTGCCGTCCGACGCGGGCTGCTGCACCACGTGGATGCCCGTGTCGAAGGCGGAGGGGACCTCCGGCCGGTACGCGTGCCGGGCGTCGACCTGCGCGACCCGGCGGCCCGACAGCGGGAACGTCCGCCCCTGGGTGTCGGGGTCGCCCGGCCGGTCGGCCTGCCCCCGGTGGGGCGCGTTGGTGAGCACGGTGATGCTCTGTTCCGGCTTCCAGGACCGGGCCGCCCGCTTGGTCAGATACTTCCGGGCCGTCGCGAAGCCGGGGTCGTCACTGGTCATGGCTTCCAGGAAGCCGTCGACGATCTCCTCCGGGTCGGCGTTGTCACGCGGCGCGACCGCGTACACCCGTACCTGCGAGTCGCCCGCGTTGGACGCCTTCACCGCCTGTACGTCACCGCTGTCGGGCATGCCCGCGCAGCCGGACACCAGCAGCGCGCCGCATGCCGCGAGCACCACGGCACCGCCGCCCGCCGACCGTCCCCGCCCCCGGGTCTTCCGCTTCCCTCGAAGGTCAGCGCCCACCTGTCGTGTCCTCCCGCTCGGCGCGCGCCGGCGCCATCGCCTCGCCTTCGTCGTCCGCCCCCGCGGGCCGTGCGACCACCCGGGCACCGCTGCCCGGCAGGGCCGTCGGGTCGGCCGACGGCCGCGGCACCGACGGCAGCCGCGGCGGTACGGACAGCCCTGTGCGGCCCGCACCGGACTGGGCCGGCACCCCGGCGCCGGACCCACCGGTGCCGACCGCGGCCGCCTGCTCCCGGTTGCGCCGGGAGTCCTCGGGCTCCAGCGGCACCGGCGAACCGCGCAGCGGCTCGTCGGCGGTGCGCGGCAGCGTCAGCCGGAACTGCGAGCCACCGCCCGGCTCGCCCCACGCCTGGAGCCAGCCGCCGTGCAGCCGCGCGTCCTCGACCGCGATGGACAGGCCAAGGCCCGTACCGCCGGTGGTCCGCGCGCGGGCCGGATCGGCCCGCCAGAAGCGGTTGAAGACCCGGGTCGCCTCGCCCGGCTTCAGACCGACGCCATAGTCGCGTACGGCGACGGCGACGGCCCCGCCCGCCGCGGCGAGCCGGACGACCACGTCCCGGCCCTCGCCGTGCTCGACCGCGTTCACGACCAGGTTGCGCAGCACCCGCTCGACCCGGCGGGCGTCCGCCTCGGCCACCACGGGCTGCTCGTCGCCGACGACGACGATGCGGCAGCCCTTGCGCTCGGCCAGCGGCTCGGCGCCGCCGATGACCCGCCGCACCACCTGGCGCAGATCTATCGGCTCGGCTTCGAGGGACGCCGCGCCCGCGTCGAAGCGGCTGATCTCCAGCAGGTCGGCGAGCAGCGACTCGAACCGGTCGAGCTGGTCGCCGAGCAGCTCGGCGGAGCGCGCGGTGACCGGGTCGAAGTCGACCCGCGCCTCGTGGATGACGTCGGCGGCCATCCGCACGGTCGTCAGCGGGGTGCGCAGCTCGTGCGAGACGTCGGAGACGAACCGCCGCTGCATCCGCGACAGCTCCTCCAGCTGCTGGATCTTCAGCTGGAGGTTCTGCGCCATCTTGTTGAACGCCTCGCCGAGGCGCGCGATGTCGTCCTCGCCGGTGACCTTCATCCGCTCCTGGAGCCGGCCGGCCGACAGCCGTTCGGCGACCCCGGCCGCCATCCGTACGGGGGTGACGACCTGGCGCACCACCAACCACGCGATGGCCCCGAGCAGCACGACGACGAACAGCCCGGCGGTCGCCAGGGTGCCCTTGACCAGGTCGAGGGAGTCCTCTTCCTGGTTGAGCGGGAAGAGGTAGTACAGCTCGTACGGGGTGCCGTCGGCGTCGTTGAGCCGCTTGCCGACCACCAGACCCGGCTCGGTGGCCTTGCCGCTGGTGTAGTGGATCCGGGCGTACGTCTGGAAGGTGTTGGTGCCCTGCGCGACGTTGTGCCGCAGATCGGCGGGGATGCTGGTGGTCGGGTCGACCTCGCCGGAGGCGCGGGCGCCGCGGCTCGCGGTCTCCCCGGTCTCCAGGGAGAGCGCGACGACGTTGAAGGCGCTCTGGCCGCCGCTCGCGAGCTGTTCGACCAGCGTGGAGCGCCAGTTCACCGACGGTCCCGCGCGGCCGCTGTCGTCCTGGTCGCCGCCCGGCTGGGGCTGGGTGGTCGCGGCCCGGTCCTGCGCGGCGGAGAACCCGCCGGCGGCCTGGCTCTGCGCGGCCCTCTCCTTGGCGTCGAGCAGACCGTTGCGGACCTGGCCGATGACGACCAGGCCGAGCAGCAGCACCACGCCCAGCGACATCAGGAGGGTGCCCGCGACCACCCGCACCTGAAGATTGCGCCGCCACAGCCGTACGGCGGGCAGCAGCGGCCTGCGCACCCAGCGGGCGAGCAGCCGGAAGACGGGCGCGCCCGGCGTCCCGTCCTGGAGGAGGCGGCGGAACGGCCGGTCTCCCCACTCCGGTCCGGCAGCCCGCCCCGCACGGACCCCCCGGTCCCCGTTGTCCGGAGCAGTACTGCCCTGGCTCATGTCAGCTCGGTCCTGCCTTGTATCCGACACCGCGCACGGTCACGACGATCTCCGGGCGCTCGGGGTCCTTCTCGACCTTCGAGCGCAGCCGCTGGACGTGCACGTTCACCAGACGGGTGTCGGCGGCGTGCCGGTAGCCCCACACCTGCTCCAGGAGCACCTCACGGGTGAACACCTGCCACGGCTTGCGGGCCAGGGCGACCAGCAGGTCGAACTCCAGCGGCGTGAGGGCGATCGACTGCCCGTCGCGCTTCACGGAGTGACCGGCCACGTCGATGACGAGGTCGCCGATGGTCAGCTGCTCCGGCGCCGGCTCCTCCGACCTCCGCAGCCGCGCCCGGATACGGGCGACGAGCTCCTTCGGCTTGAACGGCTTGACGATGTAGTCGTCGGCCCCGGACTCCAGGCCCACGACGACGTCGACCGTGTCGCTCTTGGCCGTGAGCATGACGATCGGTACGCCGGACTCGGCCCGGATCAGCCGGCACACCTCGATGCCGTCCCGGCCGGGCAGCATCAGATCGAGCAGCACCAGATCCGGCTTGGCCTCACGGAAAGCGGCGAGCGCCTTGTCTCCGTCCGCGACGAACGACGGCTCGAAACCTTCACCCCGCAGCACGATCCCGAGCATCTCGGCGAGTGCCGTGTCGTCGTCGACGACAAGAACGCGTCCCTTCATATCGACATCATCCCATTTCCGTATCAGTCCCTTGGCGGCTGGTGAGATACCTCACCGACCAGCGGCGACGTCCGTGACGGCCGGCGGAGAACCGCCGGTGTCCGTGGGTGTCGATGCCGGGTGCGGAAGTCACCCCCGGTGGCCCCCCTGTGCCGCCCTGCACCGTACCCCGCGCCTCCCGCGACGCCCATGGGAGGCCCGGCTCTCAGCCTTCCGCTCCCTCCTCGGAGATCATTTCGGCGATCCGGTGGACAACCTCCGACGGGACCCCCTTGGCTCCCTCGTCGTCGAGCGCCGCCACCAGCGCCCGCCGGACTTCCCCGTACGGACGCCCGGCGAAGCAGGCACGGGTCCTGCCGACGGCCCGTTCGAGCCTCCGCAGGGCGGCCTCGACAGCCGGCATCGCCTTCTCGTACTCGCTCGGGTCGGTGGACATGTCCACGGGTATAGAGGACGGCCCCGGACGACCGCATCCCCCGCGCGGCCCGGACCCGGGAACGCGTCCCGAAGCGGGAGAAGGCGCCCAGGACGGGCCCGGGCCGCCCGGGGTGACGGCGGCGCGTGGCACGATGGCTCCGGTCCGCCGCCCCGCCGGGCGGACGGGCGCTGTGACAGAGCCGGCTCGGCGATCCGGCACCGCGACCAATCTCGAGGTGGACGACCGTGAACGACACTCCGGGCTGGGCCTCGCCCGGGTCCGCTTCCTCCGACGGCGACACGAACGGTTCCACCCCGCAGTGGTCCTCGAACCAGCCGCCCGCCGGCCAGTGGCAGCCGCCCGCCGCCCCCACCCCCGGCACCCCGCCCCCGGCCCCGGTCCCGCCGCAGGGCGGTCCCGCCTGGGGCGGCATGCCGCCGCAGGGCCCGTGGAACGTGCCCCCGATCGCGAAGCCGGGGGTGATCGCGCTGCGTCCGCTGACGATGGGCGACATCCTCGACGGCGCGGTGACGACCCTGCGCCGCTACTGGCGGACCGTGCTCACCGTCACCGTCTCCGTCGCGGCGGTCATGCAGATCGCGCAGATCCTCTGCCAGCGCTATCTGGTGCCGACCCAGACGCCGCTGGATCCGAACGCGAGCCCCGCCGAGACCCTTGACCACACGCTCGAGTCGCTCCGGATCAGCGCCATCGGAATGGTCCCGGCCTACGTGATCGCCGCGATCGCCACGCTGCTGAGCGCCGCCCTTCTCACCGTCGTCATCAGCCGTGCCGTCCTCGGCAAGCCGATCGACCTCGGCACCGCCTGGCGGGAGGCCCGGCCGCGGCTGCTCCCGCTGCTCGGACTGAGCCTGCTGGTGCCGCTGATAGGCCTCGCCGTCATGATCGTCGGCGTGCTGCCCGGCGTTCTCCTCGACAGCGAAGCCGTCACCGCGCTGGGCAGCCTCGCCGCCCTCCTCGTCGTCGTCTGGCTGTGGATCCGCTTCAGCCTCGCCTCGCCCGCCCTGATGCTGGAGCGGCAGGGCGTCATCGCCTCGATGAAGCGCTCGGCGAAGCTGGTGCAGGGCACCTGGTGGCGCATCTTCGGCATCACCGTCCTCGCCAATCTGCTGATGGCCCTGGTCGGAATGATCCTCGCGATCCCCTTCACCACCCTCGCGATGGCCCTCTCCCTCGACAACCTCGCCCATCTCGACACCAGCGGCATCGAGAAGGACTGGTCGTTCCTGATCATCACCGGCATCGGCGGCGTCATCACCAACGCGATCGTCTACCCGATCACCGCCGGCGTCTCGGTCCTCCTCTACGTCGACCAGCGCATCCGCCGCGAGGCACTGGACATCGAACTCGGCCGGGCGGCCGGCCTCCCCGGCTACGGGGACTGATGGCGTGACGGCCACGGGGGGCACGGCCAAGAGCGGAATACCGGTGGACATCCCGCGCGTCCCCGCCCAGGAGGCGGCGGAGCGGGAACTGTCCAAGCCGATGTACCACGAGCACGATCCCGGCTTCCTCCAGCGGGCACTGGACCGCTTCTGGGAGTGGGTCGGCGGCCTGTTCGACTCGGTGTCCGGGGCGGGCCCGGGCGGGGTCGTCGGCGTCGTGGCCGTCGTCCTGATCGTGCTCGCCCTGGCCGCCGCCCTCTGGTGGCGGCTGGGCACCCCCCGCCGTTCACCGTCCTCGGGTGGTGACGTCCTCTTCGGCGAACAGGCCCGCACGGCCGCCGAACACCGCTCCGCGGCCTCCCGCCACGCCGCCGCCGGCCAATGGAACCAGGCCGTCCAGGAACGCATGCGGGCCATCGTCCGCTCCCTCGAGGAACGCACCCTGCTCGACCCGCGCCCCGGCCGCACCGCCGACGAGGCGGCCGCGGAAGCCGGCCGCGCCCTGCCCGCCCACGCCGACGGCCTGCGCTCCGCCGCCCGTGCCTTCGACGATGTGACATACGGCGGACGCACCGCCGACGAGTCCGCGTACCGCCGCGTCGAAGCGCTGGACACCGCCCTGGAGCGGGCCAAGCCGTCCCTCGACGGCGCCGCCGCCTCCGCTTCCTTCACCCAGGCGCCGCGATGAGCCGGACCACCACGAGTCCCACCTCGACCTCGATCTCCCCCCGCCTGCTGTGGACCCGCGCCCGGGTGCCGGTCCTGATCGCCGTGCTGCTCCTGATCGGCGGCGTCCTCTTCGCCACGGCCCACACGGCCGATCACCACATGCGCCTCGACCCGCGCTCCGCCGACCCCGAGGGCAGCCGGGCCGTCGCCGAACTCCTCCGGTCCAGCGGTGTCACCGTCGACGTGGCCGGCACGCTCGCCGACGCGACCGCCGCCGCGGGCGCCGACACGACGCTGCTGGTCACCGCCCCGGATCTGCTCACCGAGGAACAGCTGTCGGAGCTGCGCGAGACGACGACCCGCTCGGCGGGCCGCACCGTCCTCCTCGGCCCGGGCGACCCGGCCCTCTCCGCCCTCGCCCCCGGCATCGTCGCCGGGACGAGCGCCCCGGTGACCACGCTGAGGCCCGGCTGCGACCTGCCCGCCGCCCGCCGCGCCGGCGACGCCGACCTCGGCGGCACGCGCTACCGGACCGGCACGGCCACCGCCGACTCCTGCTACCTCTCCAAGGGCCTGCCGACCCTGGTCCGTGTCCCCGGCCCGGGCGCCGGAGACACGCTCCTGATCGGCTCGACGGACCTCTTCACCAACGAACATCTCGCGCGGCACGGCAATGCCTCCCTCGCCCTGCAACTGCTCGGATCCCACCCGCACCTCGTCTGGTACCTCCCCTCGCTCACCGATCTGCCCGACGACTCCGAGGCCGGCGCCGACGACCCGATGGCCGCCTTCCTCGCGCTGATCCCCTCAGGCTGGCAGTGGGCCACCCTCCAGCTCGCCCTCGCGGCCCTGCTCGCCGCGCTCTGGCGCGGCCGCCGTCTCGGCCCCCTGGTGACCGAATGGCTTCCCGTCGCCGTCCGCGCCGCCGAGGCCACCGAGGGCCGCGCCCGCCTCTACCGCAAGGCCGACGCCCGCGACCGCGCGGCGACCGTCCTGCGAACCGCGACCCGCACCCGGATCGCCCCGCTCCTCGGCGTCCCCACCGCGGACGCCCACTCCCCCGATCTGCTGCTCCCGGCCCTCTCCACCCGGCTCCCGGCCGGCGCGGCCGACTCCCGAGATCTCCTCTTCGGCCCGGCTCCCGCCGACGACGCCGCCCTCATCCGCCTCGCGGACCAACTCGACGCCCTCGAAAGAGAGGTACGCACCTCATGAGCGCCCCGACCCCCGAGACCGTGCCGACCTCGGACGCCGCCCGCGCCTCGCTGGAGGCCCTGCGCACCGAGATCGGGAAGGCCGTGGTCGGCCAGGACCCCGCCGTCACCGGTCTCGTCGTCGCCCTGCTCTGCAAGGGCCACGTCCTGCTGGAGGGAGTCCCGGGCGTCGCCAAGACCCTTCTGGTACGGGCGCTCGCCTCGGCGCTCGAACTCGACACCAAGCGCGTGCAGTTCACCCCCGATCTGATGCCGAGCGACATCACCGGCTCGCTCGTCTACGACACCCGGACCGCCGAGTTCTCCTTCCAGCCCGGCCCCGTCTTCACCCATCTGCTGCTCGCCGACGAGATCAACCGGACGCCCCCGAAGACCCAGTCCTCCCTCCTGGAGGCGATGGAGGAGCGTCAGGTCACCGTGGACGGCGTCCCCCGCCCGCTGCCCGATCCGTTCCTCGTCGCCGCGACGCAGAACCCCGTCGAGTACGAGGGCACCTATCCGCTGCCCGAGGCCCAACTCGACCGTTTCCTGCTGAAACTGACGGTCCCGCTGCCCTCACGCGAGGACGAGATCGCCGTCCTCACCCGCCACGCCCAGGGCTTCGACCCCCGCGACCTGAAGGCGGCCGGTCTGCGCCCCGTCGCCGGACCGGCCGAGCTGGCCGCCGCCCGGGAGGCCGTCGCCAAGGTGACCGTCTCGGCCGAGATAGCCGGCTACGTCGTCGATATCTGCCGTTCCACGCGTGAATCCCCCTCGCTCGCCCTCGGTGTCTCCCCCCGAGGAGCCACCGCCCTGCTCTCCACGTCCCGCGCCTGGGCCTGGCTGACCGGCCGGGACTACGTCACCCCGGACGACGTGAAGGCCCTCGCTCTGCCCACCCTGCGCCATCGCGTCCATCTGCGGCCCGAGGCCGAGATGGAGGGAGTCACCGCGGACTCCGTCCTCACCTCGATCCTCGCCCACGTCCCCGTCCCCCGCTGAGAACGGCGCCCCATGGCCCTCACCGGACGAACCGCCCTGCTCGCCGCCCTCGGATCGCTCCCCGTCGGCATCCTCGCCCCCAGCTGGACGGGGATGCTGGCGGTGAACGCCCCGCTCTCGGTAGCAATTCTGTGCGACTACGCGATGGCCGCGCCAGTGCGAACGCTCCGATTCACCCGAAGCGGTGATACGTCTGTTCGACTGGGTGACGGTGCGGATGTCCAGCTCACGGTCACCAACCCCTCGCGCCGCCGGCTTCGTGCCCTGATCAGGGACGCCTGGGCACCGAGTGCCGGCCAGGACCCGGCCCGCCAAAAGCTGACGGTCCCCGCCGGCGAGGCCCGCCGGGCCTCCACGGTCCTGCGCCCGACGCGTCGCGGCGACCGCCGGGCCAAGCGCGTCACCGTCCGCTCGTACGGCCCGCTGGGTCTGGCGGCCCGCCAGGGCCATCACGAGGTGCCGTGGTCGGTCCGTGTGCTGCCGCCTTTCACCAGCCGCAAGCATCTACCCTCGCGGCTGGCGCGGCTGCGCGAACTCGACGGCCGTACCAGTGTCCTGAGCCGGGGCGAGGGCACCGAGTTCGACAGTCTCCGGGAGTACGTCCCCGGCGACGACACCCGCTCGATCGACTGGCGGGCCACCGCCCGTCAGTCGGCGGTCGCCGTGCGCACGTGGCGCCCCGAGCGGGACCGTCATCTTCTCGTCGTCCTTGACACCGGTCGCACGTCCGCGGGCCGGGTCGGCGACGTCCCGCGTCTGGACGCGGCGATGGATGCCGCACTTCTCCTCACCGCGCTGGCGTCGCGGGCGGGCGACCGGGTGGATCTCGTCGCGTACGACCGCCGACTGCGCGCCCAGGTCCAGGGCCGTTCCGCCCGCGAGGTGCTGCCGGCGGTCACGGACGCGCTGGCCACGCTCGAACCCTCGCTGGTCGAGACCGATGCCCGCGGTCTGGTGGCGACCGCTCTGTCCCGCGCCCCGCGCCGCTCGCTCATCGTCCTGCTGACCGGTCTGGACGCCGCCGCGATCGAGGAGGGGCTGCTGCCCGTGCTGCCTCGGCTCACCCGCCGCCACACCGTCCTGGTGGCGTCTCCGGCCGATCCGCACATCGCTCGTATGGCGGCGTCCCGCGGCACGGTCGAGGGCGTGTACGAGGCCGCCGCGGCGTCGCAGTCCCAGGCTCAGCGGCTGCGTACGGCGGAGCAGCTGAAGCGTCACGGTGTCACTGTCGTGG
The DNA here is from genome assembly GCF_043198875.1 of Streptomyces sp. NPDC048718. Classification (NCBI taxonomy): domain Bacteria; kingdom Bacillati; phylum Actinomycetota; class Actinomycetes; order Kitasatosporales; family Streptomycetaceae; genus Streptomyces; species Streptomyces sp. NPDC048718. Next base: position 268 of record NZ_JBICVG010000005.1, on the reverse strand, counting down.
ACGCGCTCCCCGACGCGCTCGCCCCCGCTCTCGCGGACGCCTATCTGGCCTTGAAGGCCGCCGGCCGTCTCTGACCGCAGCGCGGAAAGGGCTCCCGACCGGGAGTCCTCGCGGTATCGGCCGGTAAACGCAGAAAAGCCCCGCACCATAAGGTGCGGGGCTTCCCCACAATGATTGTTCGGCGGCGTCCTACTCTCCCACAGGGTCCCCCCTGCAGTACCATCGGCGCTGAAAGGCTTAGCTTCCGGGTTCGGAATGTAACCGGGCG